>NZ_JBEXMW010000007.1:0-545565 GCF_040610775.1 Nonomuraea sp. NPDC003709
AATCCAAGCAATTTCCGTCATAAATGACGGGGATATGCATGTGTATCTCATGCACTGGCTTTTAACACACTGTTGAGTTCTCAAGAAACGGACGCGTACTTCCTTGCTCAAAACCGTTCCGGTCTTTCGCTCGGAGGCGTTCATTTCGTTGTGTCTTTATTCTTTCAGCCGTTCAAGTCCCTGTCAAATTGACCCGACTTGCTCGACCTGCTGGAATTAAGACCCGCCCCGTTTCCGGGACAACCCCTCTAACTTACCAGGCCATCCGAACCGGTGCGAATCCACCGAAGGGCGACCCTCGAAGTAAGTGGGATTTGCCGGGCGTCTCCGGGAGTCTCTGTGGACTCCCTCGGCCGCCCTGCGCGAAGCAACTCTAGCAGCCCGACGCACCCACTTCGCGCCACTCAGGTAATCACGTGGTTGTTCCCTCACCACGCAACGCCCAAACCTCACCAAGGACACCCAGGTCGGCGCCCCAGCTGTCAAGCCGTCGGCAAGTCATCCGCAATCGCTGCCAGGTACGAAGTACCTACGAGCAGACTGCGCTCTCGGAGGTGCCCGCTATGACCCGCTCGGAGTTCGACGACATCCGTGCCTTCCTCGCCGACGAGGCGACCCATGCCGGAGACCTGCTGAGGATCGCAAGGACGCTGATCGACGACCTCGAACACGCCCGTATGCGCGAGGCCGTACTCCGCACCCACTACCTGCGTCTGCTCACGGCGGCGCGGGCGACGGTGGCGGCCGACATCGCGGACGCGCCCGACCCCATGGCGTTCCTCAAGCACGAGCTGTCCGAGCGCGGCCAGATGCCGGAGGACGGCGAGGCCGTGCAGCGCATCCTGGCGGACGCCCGTACGGCGGCCCTGCTGCTCGCCTGCCTGGAGGAGTCCGTCCCCCAGCGCCCGCGCGGAATGCGCCTGCGCCGGTGCATCGGCATGAGGCGGACCCTCCCGCATTAGCCGCTGACCCGATGAGCACTCGGCCCATACCCGGCCTTGGCTGACCGGCTGTAAGACTTCGCATATGTGGCAGCGCGGGTTGAACTGGGCGGCAGTCGCACTAGTCGGGATATTCGGCCTTATGTGGGTCGGCGTCGTGCTTTATGCCGATCAGAGCTCTTCCCTCTGGATGCGGGTCGTGCAGGTGGCCTTCGGGATCCTGCTCCTGGGCTGGGCCGTACAGCGAGCGGTCGTGATGCTCGTCGGGCCGTCAGCCCACTGCTACTCGGAGGAGGCCGACGGCTGGAACCGGTAGCCCATCCCCGACTCGGTCAGCAGGTGCACCGGACGGGCGGGATCCCGTTCGAGCTTGCGCCGGAGCTGGGCCATGTACTGGCGCAGGTAGTGCGTCTCCTTGAGGTAGGAGTCTCCCCAGACCTCCCGCAGCAGCTGGCGCTGGCTGATCAGCTTGCCCGGGTTACGCAGCAGGATCTCCAGGAAGTGCCACTCCGTAGGCGTCAGCCGTACCCCTCCCGAGATCGTCTTGCTGGAGAGGTCGATCACGTGATCGCCCAGCCGCACCGTGGCGGTCTCCTCCTCGTGCTGGCCCGTGCGGCGGGTCACCGCGCGGACGCGGGCGAGCAGCTCGTCGACGCTGAACGGCTTCGTCACGTAGTCGTCGGCGCCGGCGTCGAGCGCGTCCACCTTGTCGGTGCTGTCCGCGCGCCCGGAGAGGACGATGATCGGCACGGCGGTCCAGCCGCGCAGGCCCTCGATGACCTCCACGCCGTCCAGATCGGGCAGCCCGAGATCGAGGATGACCAGGTCGGGATGCCATTCAGCGGCCTGGCGCAGCGCCGAGCCGCCGTCGGCCGCGACGGCCACCTCGTACTGCCGGGCGGCCAGGTTGACGCGCAGCGCACGCAGGATCTGCGGCTCGTCGTCCACCACCAGCACGCGGGTCACGTGTGTCTCCGCAGCGAGACGGTCATGGTCAGTCCCCCTCCGGGCGTGTCCTCCAGCACGAGCGTGCCGCCCATCGCCTCGGTGAGGCCGCGCGAGAGCGCCAGGCCGAGCCCCACGCCCGTGTGGCTGCCGCGGTCGCCGAGCCGCTGGAACGGCATGAACACCCTTTCATGCGCTTCCGGCGGAATGCCGGGGCCCCGGTCGATGATGCGGATCTCCACGTTGTCACCGTGCCAGCTGGCGTTGACGACCACGGGCTCGCCGTCGGGGCTGTAGCGGACGGCGTTCGACATGACGTTGACGAGCACGCGCTCCAGCAGGGCGGGATCGGCCATGATTTCGGGGACGATGGGCGGGAGGTCGCTGCGGATCTGGTCGCGTAGCGGGCCAAGGTCGTCGATGGCGTGCGGCAGCACGTCCTCGATCGCCACGGGCTCCAGGTTCACGCCGAGGACGCCTGCCTGGAGGCGGCTCATGTCGAGGAGGTTCGCGACGAGCCGGTCCAGCTTGATCAGCGACTCGTCGGCGGTGGCCAGCAGCTCGCCGCGGTCCTCGTCCGACCAGGTCACGTCGGTGCTGCGCAGGCTCTCGACCGCAGCCTTGGCCGAGGCGAGCGGCGTACGCAGGTCGTGGCTGACGGCGGCCAGCAGAGCGGTGCGCATCCTGTCGGCCTCGGCCAGCGGCTCGGCCTGCTCGGCCGCCTCGCGCAGCCGCTGCTCGCGCAGGGCGACCGCCGCCTCCGCCGCGAACGCCTCCAGCACCCGCCGGTCGCTCGCGTCCAGCAGGCGCCCCCGGGCGGCGAGCACGAGCCGTTCGTCGATCACGACGTCGGTGTCGGCCGTACCCGGGCTCGTGCACGGCACGCCGCCCGAGGTCGCGACGATGTGCCAGTCGTCCGTACGCTCCAGCAGGGTCACCGAGCCGAACCCGAACGTCTCCCGCGTCCTGGCCAGCAGCGACGGCAGCGCCGCGTCGCCCCTCAGCACGTGGCCCGCCAGCGTGGACAGCACCTCGGCGTCCGCCCGCGAGCGCGCCGCTTCCCTGCTGCGCCTGGCCGCCAGGTCGACGACCGTGCTGACCATGACCGCCACCAGCACGAACGTGGTCAGCGCGAGCACGTTCTGCGGCTCGGCGATCGTCAACGTGTGCAGCGGCGGCGTGAAGAACCAGTTGAGCAGTCCGAACCCGAGCACCGCCGCCGTCAACGCCGGCCACATGCCGCCCACCAGGGCCACCCCGACGACCAGCAGCAGGAAGAGCGGGATCTCGCTGGGCAGCGACAGGCCCAGCGGCTGGAGCGCGACCGTGAGCAGCGGCGGCCCGAGCAGCGCCAGCCCCCAGCCGGACAGCCGCCGCCGGCGGGTCAGCACGGCGCTCGACCGCGCCCGCCCGCGGCCCGTCCTGGTCGCCTCGTGCGTCACCATGTGCACGTCGATCGGCCCGGACAGCGCCGTCGTCGTCACACCCACGCCGCGCGCGACGATCTGCGCGAGCCGTCCTCTTCGCGACGCGCCCAGCACGAGCTGGGTGGCGTTCACGCCACGGGCGAACTCCAGCAGCGCGTGCGGGATGTCGTCGCCGACCACCTGGTGGTAGGACCCGCCGAGGGCCTCGACGAGGGCCCGCTGGTGCACCAGGTTCGCGGGGTCGCCGCCGGAGGTCAGGCCGTCGGCGCTCGTGACGTGCACGGCCAGCAGATCGGCCCCCTTGCTCCTGGCCGCGATGCGCGCGGCCCGGCGGATGAGCGTGTCCCCTTCCGGGCCTCCGGTGAGGGCGACGACCACGCGCTCGCGAGCCTCCCAGGTGCCCGCTATGGCATGTTCGGCGCGATATTGGTCGAGTTGCTCGTCCACCTTGTCCGCCAGCCAGATCAGGGCGATCTCCCTCAAGGCGGTCAGGTTGCCGACGCGGAAGTAGTTGGCCAGCGCGGCGTCGACGCGATCGGGCGGGTAGACGTTCCCGTGTGCCATCCGCCGGCGCAGCGCCTCGGGCGCCATGTCGACGAGCTCGATCTGGTCGGCCCGCCGCACCACCTCGTCGGGTACGGTCTCCCGCTGCGACACGCCGGTGATCTGCTCGACCACGTCGTTCAGGGATTCGAGGTGCTGGATGTTGAGGGTGGAGACGACGTCGATGCCGGCATCGAGCACTGCGTCGATGTCCTGCCAGCGCTTGACGTTGTGGGAGCCGGGAACGTTCGTGTGGGCGAGCTCGTCGATCAGCGCCACGGTGGGGGCGCGGGCGATGACGGCATCGACGTCCAGCTCGGTGAACGTCGCGCCGCGGTAGGTCATCGTCCGCCTCGGCAGGACCTCGAGTCCGTCGAGCAGGCCGGCCGTCCTGGCGCGGCCGTGGGTCTCGACGAAGCCCACGACCACGTCCTTGCCACGTTCGCGGGCGCGGTGCGCCTCGCTCAGCATGTCGTACGTCTTGCCCACGCCGGGCGCCGCACCCAGGTGAACGCGCAGCCTCCCGCGGGACGTGCTCCCCATTCCTCCAGGTTACGGCTGGTACGGCGGCGCGACCCCCCAACCCCAGTGGGGCACGGGAGCTTCAAGCGGAGGCGTGGCGTCCGGCTGGGAGTTGTGCCTGGCCAGCCTGGTGCCCCATTCGACGTAGCCGGCGAACGCCGCCCTGAACTCGGGGTCGTCAGGCAGTCCCACTTCGTCGGCCGCGTCCATGAGGAGATTCACCCACCTGCGGCGCTGGGGCTCGGTGATGGCCTTGCCGAGGTGGTGGCGGAGCATGTTCGGGTAGCCGCCGCGCTCCTTGGTGTACCGATCGGGGCCGCCGAAGACCTCGCTGAGCCACATCGCCACATATTTGGGGTGATCGGGGTCCATGTGCGCGAACAGCGGGCCGATCAGGTCGTCCTTGACGACCGTGCGGTAGAACGCTTCGGTCAGCCGCTCGAACGCCTCAGTGCCGCCTGCCCAGTCGTACAGCGTGGGTTCACTCATGTAATGATGTAATCATTTGCGGGACAATGACGGCAAGGTCGGAAAACGACAAAGTCCCTGGTCTCCGGATCTCTCCGGTGACCAGGGACTCTGGCTTGGTAGCGGGGACAGGATTTGAACCTGCGACCTCTGGGTTATGAGCCCAGCGAGCTACCGAACTGCTCCACCCCGCGTCGGTGTCTCTGGATATAACTATACAGGGCCCGCGACAGTGCTTTGACCAACCCCGACCCCGAACCGCCCGCCGTCCCTTGAGGGAGGGCCGCGGACGGCCCACGCGCGACCGTCCCCGGGTGGCCCCGCTGACGGGGAACGCATCGCCGGACCCCCGTGGGGCCAATAGCAAAAGCCCGGACTCCGATTAAGGAGCCCGGGCTTCTGGGCTGGTAGCGGGGGCAGGATTTGAACCTGCGACCTCTGGGTTATGAGCCCAGCGAGCTACCGAACTGCTCCACCCCGCGTCGCGTTGTTGCTTTTAAAGACTAGTGGGCGACGAGGGGTGGGCGCAAACCGATTGGGCTAGGACGTGCCTGCCGCTTGCGATCCCGTAGGCGATGGCGAGACGGAAGGCGTGCTCGACGGCGCGCCCGACGGGGTCGCCGACGGGCTGGCGGATGGAGTGGCCGACGGGGTCGCCGAGGGCTTGGGCTGCTGGGCGTTGGCCCCTTCCAGCGCCTTCAGCGCCTCCTCCAGCCTCTTCTGCGCCTCGCCGTAGGCGTCCCAGTTGGGCGGACTGGACTGCAGGGCCTTCTGCGCGTCCTCGTACGCCTTCTTGGCATTGGCGATCGCCGAGTTGATCGCCGTGTTGGCCTGGTTGGGGACGTTCTGCTCGGTGGGCGTGTTCGGCTGCTGTTGCTGGCCGCCGAAGACCTCCGCGAGCGCCTTCTCCAGGTCAGGCCCGACGCCGATCTTGTTGCCGTACGACACCAGGACCCGCTGCAGGATCGGGTACGGCTCCTGGCCACCGCCCGCGGCCACCTGGACATACACCGGCTCGACGTAGAGCAGGCCGCCCGCGTACGGCAGCGTCAGCAGGTTGCCGTACCGGAGCGACGAGCTACCCACGCCCATCACGTTGAGCTGACCGGCGAGGCGGCTCTGGAAGGCGTTCTGCACCTGTCCGGGGCCCGGGATGGGAGTGTTGGACGGCATGCGCAGGATGCGCAGCCGGCCGTAGCCGGAGCCGGCTGACGAGTCGACCGCCATGAACGCCGACAGGTTGGCGCTCCCCTGCCGCGGCACGAACGTCGTCGTCAGCGAGAACGTCGGCGTGCCGCCCGGCATCGTGGTGGTCAGGTAGTAGGGCGGCTGCTTGATGTTCTTGTCGTTCTGCGTGGGGTCGCCCGGGACGTTCCAGAAGTCCTGGCCGTTGTAGAAGGCGGCCGGGTTGGTGATGTGGTAGCGCGACAGCGTGTAGCGCTGCACCTTGAACAGGTCTTCGGGGTAGCGGACGTGGTTGCGCAGGTCGGCGCTCATCTCCGAGGCCGGGCGGATGACCCCCGGGAACGCCTTGCTCCAGGTCTTGAGCAGCGGGTCGTTGGTGTCCCAGCCGTAGAGCGTGACCGTGCCGTCGTAGGCGTCGACCGTGGCCTTGACGGAGTTGCGGATGTAGTTGACCTTGTCGCTCGGCTGCTGGGCGATCACGCGGCGGTCGGTGGACGCGTCCCGCGTCATGTCGCCGAGGCTCTCGCTCTGCGAGTACGGGTAGTCGTTGGACGTGGTGTAGCCGTCGAGGATCCAGGTGATGCGCCCGTTGACGATCGCCGGGTAGGGGTTGCCGTCGAGCGTGAGGAAGGGCGCGACCTTCTGGACCCTGTCGCGCGGGTTACGCACGTACAGGATCTGGGAGTTGTCGTTGACGTCGCCCGACAGCAGGATGTTCGCCTCGCCGTACTTGGCGGCGTAGACGAGCCTGTTGAGGAACGAGCCGACGCGGACGCCGCCCTTGCCGTCGTAGATGTTGTCGGCCTGGCCCGTGCCGCCCGTCTGCGGGTAGTCGAGCTCCTTCGTCTTCGGGTTGCCGCCCGCGATGATGTACTCCTCGGCGGCCGGCTCCTCGCCGAAGTAGATGCGCGGCTGGCGCAGCCCGGTGGTGGTCGCCAGGGGGCCGGTGACCGGCATGTCCTTGGCGTCGTAGTTGGGCAGGCCGCCGCCGTCGACCTGGTTGCCCGGCGCGGCGACGAAGCCGTAGCCGTGCGTGTAGACCAGGGCCCGGTTGATCCAGTTGTTCTGGCCCTCGGGCGGACCGGTCATCTCGCGCACGCCGACGACATGGTCGACCAGCTTGCCGGTGCTGTCGGGATAGCGGTCGACGTCGAGCGTATCGCCGAAGTTGTAGAAACCGCGGATGCGCTGCGTCTGCTCGTACGTCGAGGACAGCAGCGCCGGGTCGAGCAGCCGGACACCGGAGACGGAGGCGTCGCCCCCCTTCTGGACCTTCGACGGGTCGGACTCGGCGTTGTAGTTTTCGACCTCGGTCTTGTCGATGTTGTACGCCTCGCGCGTGGCGTTGATGTTGCGCTGGATGTAGGCCGCTTCCTTGCCCTGCTGGTTGGGCTTGACCTGGAACTGCTCGACCAGCGCCGGGTAGACGCCGCCGATCAGGATGGCCGAGAGCACGAGCAGGCCGGCCGAGACGCCGGGGAGCATGCCGCCGGGCCGGAAGATCCCGGCGAAGAACAGGGCGGCGCAGATCAACGCGATGATCGCGAGGATGGTCTTGGCCGGCAGGACGGCGTTGACGTCGGTGTAGGACGCGCCGTGGACGAACCCGCGGTCGGAGAAGACCAGGCCGTAGCGGTCGACCCAGTAGGCGACGGCCTTCAGCAGGACGAAGACGCCGAGCAGCACCGAGAGGTGGACGCGGGCCGCCCTGGAGGCGTGCACGCCCGGGGACTGCAGCCGGAACCCGCCGTACAGGTAGTGCGTGATCGCCGCCAGCACGATCGAGATGATCACGGCGGTGAACAGGAAGTTCAGCACCATCCGGATGAACGGATAGTCGAACACGTAGAACGAGATGTCCAGCCCGAACAGCGTGTCCTGCTTGCCGAACGACTCGCCGTTGACGAACTTCAGCCACGTCTCCCACTGGCCGGCGAAGGAGGAGCCGGAGAAGAGGGCGAGCAGGCCCATGCCGACGATGAAGATCAGCTTGCGGTGGGGGTCGAGCGCCATGCGGTAGCGGTCGGCGCCGCTGCCCCCGCCGAACATCGCCGGCCCGAACATCGGCCGCGTCCGGAAGGCCAGCAGCATGTTGCCGCCCGCGATGCCGACCATCAGCAGCGCGCCGACCAGGAACAGCACGATCTCGGTCAGCAGGACACCGGTGAAGATCGACGTGTATCTGGCCGCGTCAAACCATAGATAGTCGGTATAAATACCGGAAAATAGGAAAAATAGCGCCACGATCGCCACCAGAGCGATCGCCACAGGCAGAAGCAGTCTCGGACGGCGGGGCAAGCGCATCGCCCTACCGGCTCCTGGGGTCCGGAAGCTCAAGGCCAACCCCTCGTCGTGATGAAGAAACGGTCCGTGTCTGGCAACTTACACCGCAGTGCCAGCCCTACGGCTAACGCACGGCGAGCTCCAGAAGTTTCATCCGGCCTCGCACGCGGGCACGTTTCCCTTGCCCGTGCGCAGCGCGTCGAGCGCGAGCACCGCGTCATGCAGCGTGTCGGCCCTGACCAGCCGGAGCCCGTCGGGCACGGCTTGCATGGCCTCGGCGCAGTTGTCGGCGGGCGTCAGGAAGACCGTCGCGCCGGAGTCTTTCGCGCCCACCATCTTCTGGGCGATACCGCCGATCGCGCCGACTTCTCCCGACGGCTGGATCGTGCCGGTGCCGGCGATCCGCTTGCCGCCGGTGATCTCACCGGGCGTCAGCTTGTCGACTATGCCGAGCGAGAACATCAGCCCCGCGCTCGGCCCGCCGACGTCGCCGACGTTGATGTCGACGTCGAACGGGAACTTGTACTTGGCCTGCATGACCACGCCCACGAGGGTCTGCCCCTTGGGCCCGGCCACGGTGGGCACGGTGACGTCGAGCTTCTGGCCTCCCCTGGTGACGGAGAAGGCCACGTTGTCGCCCGGCTTGTGTGCCTTGACCGCATCGCCCACGACGTCGACGTCCTTCGCGGGCTTGCCGTCCACGGAGTTGATCTCGTCGCCCTTCAGCAGCTTGCCGTCGGCAGGCCGGCCCTTTTCCGTGGAGACCACGGTCACGACCATGTTGAAGGGGATCTTGAGCTCACTGAGGGCGGCGGCCCTGGCGGAGTCCTGGGAGTTGGTCATCTCGACCGTGTTCTCCTCCTCGACCTCCTTGGGGTCGCGGTTGGGAGCGAAGATGGTCTCCTGCGGGACCACCGCCACGGTCGGGTCGATCCAGCCGCGCAAAGCCGTCAGCAGGTCGATCTGGGCGGCCGGGCCGCCTTGGTAGGCCACCGTGACCAGGCTCAGCGCGCCGCCGGTCGGGTAGGTCTCCCGCCCCTTGATCGAGATCACGGGCTTCTTGTCGACCTCGCCGATCGTGTTCTCGGTCGGGCCGGGGCTCAGCACGACGTACGGGACCGGACTGAACGCGCCCACCACGCCGAGCGCGAGCACAAGGAATCCCGCGAGCAGAAGGGTCAGGGCGCGTCGTGACATGTCGATGAGCTTATTCGCCGGCGCCGACCCATTCGGTCTCACCGTCGGCGAACACCTGGTGTTTCCAGATGGGGACGTTTGCCTTCAGGTCGTCGATCAGCCGTCTCGAAGCCTTGAACGCCTCGTCCCTGTGGGGTGCGGCCACCGCGACGATGACGGCCGCCTCTCCCAGCTCCAGGTCGCCCACGCGGTGGACGGCGGCCAGCGCCGTCACGGGGAAGTCGGCGGCCACCTTCTCGGCGACCTGCCGCAGCTCGGCCTCCGCCGAGGGGTGGGCCGAGTAGGAGAGCCCGGTCACCGGTTTTCCGTGGTCCTGCTCGCGCACGGTGCCCACGAAGAGGGCGGTGCCGCCGGCGGCGTGGTCGCCCACGGCGGCCAGCACTTCGTCGACGGAGAGCGCGGTATCACGAATGCCGAGCAACCGGATGACGTCCACGCAAAGAGCCTACCAACAAGAAATCCGCCCGCTGGACTCCCGAAACGCCGTCGTACCTGGTCAAGGCCGGGTTGACGGCGGATTTCTCAGCCGCGCCGCTTCTTGCGCACCTGGCGGACGATCGCGGCGGTGCCGATGACGGCCACGGTGGCGCCGGCCGCGGTGAGCGTGGCCTCCTTGACGGGCAGGCGCCGGCCGACCACGGTCGTCCTGTTCTCGCGCAGCTCCAGGAGCTCCTCGAACGCGGCCTCGTTCGTCCACGAGGGCTTCCAGCCCGCCTCGCGCAGCGCCGTGCAGTCGACGACCCACGGGTAGACGACGTAGTGCAGGTCGGTCGCCGGGGCCGGGGTGATGCCGAGCCGGTGGAGGCGCTGGGCCGTGCTGAACGTCAGCCCCGCGGGCAGCTCGAACCTGCGGATGCTCGACAGCTCCTCGACCTGCTCCTGCTCCATCCATCCGTCGGAGCCGACGGCGACCACGCCCGTGACGACACCGCGGGCGGCCAGGTCAAGTGCCGAGACCAGGTCGTCGATGTGGCAGAACTGCCAGCGCGGGTTGCAGCCCTTGACCGTCAGGAGCCTGGGCGACTCGAAGTGACGGGTGATGACGGTGTCCACTCCCGGGCCGACGACCGCGGCCGGGCGCAGCACGGTGACCTCCAGGCCGGGGTGGCTGCGCAGCGACCGGCGTACCAGGGACTCGATCTCCAGGTAGTCGCCCACGACGCCGGTGTCGGGCTCGGCCGCCACGGGGGCGTCTTCGGGCAGGGGCACCTCGTTGTCGGGCGCGGCGCCGTACACCATGGCGCTCGTGACCAGCACGACACGCCGCACGCGCGCCGCCGCGCTGGCGGTCAGCACCGTCTGGGCGGCCCGCAGGTTGTACGCGCGCCGCTCGGACGGGTCGGAGTCGACGGCGTAGTCACCGGCCAGATGGACCAGGACGTCGATGTCGGAGATCCGGTTCGCCAAGAGCGGATCCCGTACGTCGATCACTCTCCACGTGGCTTCCCCGACATCACCGCGCTCCTCGTCAATGGCCACCACCCTGCGGAAATCCGCGGAGGATACGAGCCTCGCGAGCAGCTCTCGGCCTATGCCGGAGGCCGCTCCGGTGACGGCTACTACGGGCTGGCTCGGGCGTTTCGAGGTAGGCACCAGGTCCTCACTTTGCACTGATCCGCCGTAGGACGACTAACGTGGCGGATGTGGACTCCTCCATCCTGCACGAGGTAGAGCGGTGACTGACCTGCCAGGTCGCGAAAACGACCCTAACGAGAACCCGTTCGCCATGTTCGGCAACCCTGAGCAGATGGCTCAGGCGATGCGCCAGTTCGCCGACATGCTGTCGGCGCCTCAGGGCTCAGGCCCTGTCAACTGGGACATGGCGAAGAACATCGCCCGGCACGCCGTGGTCGCCCAAGGCGATCCGAGCGTCATGGAAGGCGAGCGCCGTCAGATCGTCGACGCGCTGAGCCTGGCCGACCTGTGGCTGAACGAGGCGACGACGCTGCCGAGCGGCGTGTCCAACCCGCGAGCCTGGAGCCGGTCCGAGTGGATCGAGAACACCATCCCGGTCTGGCGCAAGCTCTGCGAGCCGATCGCGGAGCGCATGGTCGAGACCATGGGCGGCGCGCTCGGCGGATCCGGGCTGCCTCCCGAGGCCCAGCAGATGGCCGGCCCGCTGCTCGGCATGCTCAAGCAGATGGGCGGCATGATGGTCGGCCAGCAGATCGGGCAGGCGATCAGTTCGCTGGCCCGCGAGGTGGTCGGCACCACCGACATCGGCCTGCCGCTGTCCGACACGGCCGCGCTGCTGCCCGGGGGCATCGCCTCGTTCAGCGAGGGCCTGGAGATCCCGGCCGACGAGATCCGGCTCTACCTGGCGCTGCGCGAGGCCGCGCACCACCGGCTGTTCCAGCACGTTCCGTGGCTGCGCTCCCACCTGCTGGGCGCGGTCGAGGAATACGCCAAGGGCATCACGGTCGACACCTCGGCGCTCGAGGAGCAGATCCGCGGTCTCGACATCAACAATCCTCAGGCGATCCAGGAGGCGCTGAGCGGGGGCAACCTGCTCAAGCCCGAGGAGACCGAGCGGCAGAAGGCCGCTCTGGCGCGGCTGGAGACGATGCTCGCCCTGGTCGAGGGGTGGGTGGCCACCGTGGTCGACCAGGCCGCCGAGGGCAAGCTGCCCTCCGCCGTGGCGCTGGCGGAGACCGTACGCCGGCGGCGCGCGACCGGTGGGCCCGCGGAGCTGACGTTCGGCACGCTGGTAGGGCTGGAGCTGCGGCCCCGGCGCCTGCGTGAGGCGGCGGCGCTGTGGCGCGCGCTGGAGAGCGAGCGCGGGCTCGAGGGGCGCGACGCGCTGTGGGGCCACCCCGATCTCATGCCGACGGCCGACGACCTCGATGATCCCGACGCGTTCGTACGAGGCGAGGCGGCCTGGGACATCTCCCAGCTGGAGGCGAAGCCGGACGACGAAGGTGACAAGGGCGACAAGGGCGACGAGAGTTGAGCCTGCACGGCGACGCGGTGGCGGTGCTGTCCGCGTGGAACGCGCCCACGCCCGAGGAAGAGTCGTTGCGCCTGGAGTTCCTGGAGCATTTGCGTGCGCATGACGATGCGATGCTGCGGGAATGCGTACCGGGACATCTGACGGCCACCACGGCGGTGCTGTCGCACGACGGCACGCAGGTGCTGCTCACGCTGCATCCGAAGGCCAAGAAGTGGCTGCCCATGGGTGGCCACTGCGAGATTTCCGACATGTCGCTCGTGGACGTTGCTCTGCGGGAAGCATGGGAGGAGTCGGGAATTTCCGGGCTTGAGCTGCTGCCCGGGCCGCTCGCGGTCGACAGGCACGAGGTGTGGTGCCATCCCCCGTACAGCTGGCATCTCGACGTCGAGTACGCGGCCGTGGCCCCGCCCGGCGCCGAGGCCGTGATCAGCGACGAGTCGCTCGACCTGCGCTGGTTCCCCGTGGACGCGATCCCCGAGCTGTCCGACGAGGCGACGCGGCGGCTGGCCGCACGTGGACAGGCGGCTCTTAGCTCGGGCTCACGCGCGTTTGGCTAGAGTCTTTTGCGTCGTTCCAAATAGGGGGCTGCGTGGAGACTTCTGCCGTCGGCGGCACGATCGTGACACCCGGGCGCAAGCGCCGGAAGTTCCCCGCGACTACTTTGACCTGGCTGGCCGTGACCCCGTTCGCGGCGTGGGCCGTGGTGCGGGTGGCCGGTCTGGAGCGGGGGTCGCTGCCCACGCAGATCATGACCGCCACCCCGTACGCCGCGGCTGGCTCGCTGGTCCCGCTCCTGATCGCCGCGGTCGGGCGTAAGCGGGCGGCGACCGCCGTCGCGCTGCTGGCCACGACCGCACTCGGCTTCAGCGTGCTGCCCAGGGCTCTGGGCAGGGCGGAGGCCACCACGGGCAGGCCGCTGAAGGTCATGACGATCAACATGCTGTTCGGCCGGGCCGACACTGCGACGATCATGAAGCTGGTACACGAGTTCCAGCCCGACGTGCTGAGCACGCAGGAGCTCACCCCCGGGGCGGTCACCGACCTCGACGAGGCCGGGCTCAAGGAGCTGATGCCGTACCGCGTGCTGCAGGACGAGTGGAGCGCCGGCGGGAGCGGGCTCTACTCCAGGCATCCGGTGGAGCCGCTGTGGAACCTGATGCCGCCGGTCGGGCACCAGATGCCCGCCGCGCTGATCTCGCTGCCGGGCGGGAAGCCGATCGAGTTCATCGACGCGCATCCGTTCCCGCCGCTCGGGCCCCAGGTCATCGAGTGGAACGAGGCCATGGCGGCCTTTCCCTCCACTTCCCCCGACCGGATCCGGATCATCGCGGGTGACTTCAACGCCTCCCTCGACCACGCCGCCCTGCGCGGGCTGCTGGCTCGCGGCTACAAGGACGCGGCCGACACCGTGGGGGCCGGGCTGATACCGACGTGGCCGGCGAACAAGCGGGTGCCGCCGATCATCACGATCGACCACGTACTGGTGGACGAGCGGGTGGGGGTGAAGGAGGTCAGCGTGCGCGACGTGCCGAAGACCGACCACCGGGCGGTGCTGGCCGAGCTCACCGTGCCCTGATCAGCGCCCTGGTGCTTTCCCAGCCTTCCAGGCCGGGGTCGAGGCGTTCGACGTCTTCGGGGGTGCGCAGGCGGTGCCAGCCCGGGGTGGTGGCGACCTTACGGGAGCCCGGGGCCTGGGCGCGCAGGGTGGCCACGATCCGCTCGTCGTCGAGGTCGGGGTCCGCCCAGGTGGGCGGGGGGAGCGCGCAGGCCATGGCCACGGCGCCGCCGTTCTCCGCCGGGCAGATGGTGATCTCGGCCCTGCCGAGCTCCCTGAACAGCTTGCCGACGAGGAGGGGCGGCAGGTCAGGCGCATCCGCGCTGATCACAGCGACCTGGTCGGCCTTGAGGCGCTGAAGGATGATTTTTAGCGGGTCGTCGTCTTTTATCGTGATTACTTCGGTGCCCGGCCAGACGATCTCCTCCAGCTCGGGAACGCTGGTGATCAGGACCGGGGTGACGAGCTCCAGCCCCGCGACCATCTCGTAGGTGTCCTCCGCGACCGCTTCGAGGAAGCGTGCGGGATCCACGCCCGGGGGCGCCGCCTGTGCCATGCGCTGTCGTACCAGGACCGCGGCGATGCGCGTCAACACTCCTCCGGTGCCGTCTGGGCCGCGGCCGAGAATCCCTCCAGAAACCCGCGCGCGCGTTCTGCCTTGGGATACTGTTCTACCAGCGCCCAGAACTTGGCACCGTGGCTGGGCACCAGCAGATGCACCAGCTCGTGGATGATCACGTAGTTGATGACCCATTCGGGCAGGCCCTTGAGCCTGGTCGAGATCCTGATCGTGCCGTTCTCAGGGGTGCACGAGCCCCATCGGTGCTGCTGGTTGTCGACCCAGCGCACGCTCGCCGGCTCCGCCATGCCGTTGAGGAATTTCGCCGACAGTTCTCTGGCTCGTTCGAGCAGCGCCTCGTCGGTGGGCCTTCGTCGGCGTTCCTTCGCGGCCAGCCGATCCAGCATCCGGCTCACCCATTCATCTGCGTCTTCGCCACTCAGCCAGGCGGGCAGGAGCACGATCGTCTTGTCGCCGTCGCGGTAGGCGGAGACCGTACGCCGGCGACGAGAACTGCGACGAACCTCGACTGTCTCGGGGGGCACATATGCACGGTAGCCGACCCTGGCGAAATTCCACAGAGGGTGGACGTTGTTTCTGCTGGTCAGATGATTAAGAGCCGGTGAATTTGGGCATGCGGCGTTTCCCGATGGGCGTCGAGCGCCTGATCATGCGGGCGGAGGCCGTGGTCACGGGCCAGACGGAAGATTCCCACCTCAGCACGGCTTCCAAGCCTTGATGGTCTTGGTTCTGGGGTAGTTTGCGGGGTCTTGTGGTGATGGGAGCGTTCTAAATGATCTTCATTCCGGCCCCTCGAGCTTCCGACATTCGGTCATTTTTCGGGAAAGCTTGATTTACCAGACCTTTATCTAGCGATCCCCCTCAGCCGCCCTCCTTGGCCGCGTCACGCCCCTGCGTTTGGAACCCCGAGGCCACCCTTTCGTGCCCCAAGGGCCCCTCCCACACCTCAGCCACCCACACCACACCATCCGGCAGCCACCGTCCGAGACCACGTTCCGACCCCCAAAGGCCACTCCCTCACCCCAACCACCCCCACCACACCACCCGACAGCCACCGCCCGACGCCACATTCCAACCCCCAAAGGCCACTCCCTCACCCCAACCACCCCCACCACACCACCCGACAGCCACCGCCCGAGACCACGTTCCGACCCCCTCCACACGGCTCACCCGCAACCGCCCCAGCCCTCCCTGGCCAACCGGAGGCGGGCCTTGCCCCTCATCAACCGGATATGCCGCCCATCGGTGCTCTGACCTGCTTGCTTCCACAGGCGCCTTCACGACCCGTAGTTATCCACAGCCATCACCGAACCCCCTCGGGATCTTGCTCCGGCATGGAACCCTTCCCGCCATGAGGCCACGTGTGAAGCCCGCCCTCCGGCGCATCATCCGCGACAAGCACACACTCCAGTACGGCGCGCACCCTCTCCGGGCCGTCATGCTGAGCGGCCTGACCGAGGCCGTCCGTCGATGGATAGAGGGCCTCGACGGCACCCGCGACCTGGAGTGCGTCCTGAGCGACGCGGCCGCCGCCGGCCTGGACGAGATCCGCGCCCGATCCCTGCTGGATCAGCTCGCCGCCCAAGGCGCTCTCCACGACGCCGCCACCAGCCCCGCGCCGATCGCCGACCTCTCCCTGGCCGAACGGGACCGCCTGCGACCGGAGCTCGACGCCCTCGACCTCGCTTCGACCGCCCCCGACGGCGCGATCGGCCTCATCGCCCGCCGCCGCGAGCGGCGGGTGCGCGTCTATGGGGCGGGCCGGGTGGGCGCCCAGGTGGCCGCCCTGCTCGCCGCCTCCGGAGTCGGCACCATCCGGATCCTCGACCCGGCCACGGCACGCCCGTGCGACATCACACCGGGCGGCCTGACGTGGGCGGAGGTGGGCCTCCCCCGTGAGGTCGGCGCCGCGATGGTCGCCCGGCGACTCACTTCAGGCGGCCACACCCCCACGGCGCGGCGCAGTCCGGCCGCCTCCACCGACACCGCACCTCCCGCCCCTTTCCACACCGCCACACCTCAGCCCACTGCCACCACCCCATCCCAACCCACCGTCGACACCGCCACGGCCCAGCCCATCGCCACCACCGGCACTGTCCCACCCCAGACCATCGCCACCACCGGCACCGCCACGGCCAAACCCATCGCCACCACCGGCACCACCGGCACCAACCCAGGCAAGCCCATCGCCATCGCCAGCCCCAGTTCCACCCGCTCAAGCGACAACCCCCGCGCCACCGCAAACGGCCCCCGCGCCGAAGGAGCCCCGACCGCCCAGCCCCAACGCCCGCAAGCCGGGAAAGGTCCTCGCACCACCCGAGCTACGCAAGGCACCCGCATCCCCCAAACCGAGGAAGACGAGAGCGGGCCCCGGCCGTCCGTCAATGCGATGGCGGGAGGCCCCTATCTCGGGGATCAGTCGGACCGCCCCGACCTCGTCATACTCACACCCGTCGCCCCTCTCGACGGGGTGCTGGTCAACGAGTTGACCTTGCTCGGGATCCCGCACCTCCTGGCCTCGGCCTTCGAAGGGCACGGGACCGTGGGCCCGCTGGTCATCCCGGGGAAGACGGCGTGCCTGCACTGCCTGGACCTGACGCGGCGGGATCGCGACCCGATGTGGCCGATCGTCACCGCCCGGTTGGGCGGATATCCGCCGGGCGAGATCGCCTGCGACGTCACCCTGGCTGCGCTGGTCGCGGCGGCGGTGGCGGGCCATGCGCTCGCCTACCTTGATGGCAGAGAGTCGGCTGTGACCAACGGCACAATGGACGTAACACCTGATTGGCGCTGGAAAAGACGGTCGTGGACCATACATCCGCAATGTCGTTGTATGCGAAACAATCCATATTCGCTAAGAATGGTCATGTCTCCTAACCGCGACTGACGTGCTCAGAGGATGACCATGAAGGGGGGAAGCGGTATCTCGTCGAGGTTCCGCGCATGAGGGTGAGCGATCTTCCGCGCCGTGCTGTCACGCGTTCCGCCAAGCTGGCCGCCCTTCCACTCGGTTTCGCCGGCCGCGCCGCTCTCGGGCTGGGCAAGCGGCTCGGTGGCAAGTCTGCGGAGATCGTGGCTCAGGAGGTTCAGCAGCGTACGGCCGAGCAGATCTTCAAGGTGCTCGGCGAGCTCAAGGGCGGCGCGATGAAGCTCGGGCAGGCGCTGTCCATCTTCGAGGCGGCGCTGCCGCAGGAGATCGTCGGTCCCTATCGAGCCACGCTGACCAAGCTTCAGGACGCCGCTCCCCCGCTGCCCGTGTCCACCGTCCACAAGGTGCTCACCGAGCAGTTGGGTGACGACTGGCGAGAAAACTTCCTGTCGTTCGACGACCAACCGACGGCCGCGGCGTCCATCGGCCAGGTGCACAGGGCCGTGTGGCACGACGGCAGGGAGGTGGCCGTCAAGATCCAGTATCCGGGGGCGGGCAAGGCCCTGCTCGGCGACTTCGCGCAGCTGGCGCGGCTGGGCAAACTGTTCGGCGTGCTGCTGCCCGGCCTCGACGTGAAGGCCGTGCTGGCGGAGCTGCGCGAACGGGTCGCGGAGGAGCTCGACTATCTCCGGGAGGCCGAGGCCCAGCACGCCTTCGCGCTGGAGTTCAACGATGATCCCGACTTCCACGTCCCCGATGTGGTCGCGGCCAACGAGCTGGTGCTGGTCAGTGAGTGGATGGACGGCACCCCGCTGTCCCGCGTCATCACCGAGGGCACCAAGGAGCAGCGCGACCGGGCGGGATTACTCTTCGTACGCTTCCTCTTCTGCTCCCCCGCGCGGGTCGGGATGCTCCACGCCGACCCGCACCCGGGCAACTTCCGCATGCTGGCCAACGGCAAGCTCGGAGTCCTCGACTTCGGCGCGGTCAATCGCCTGCCCGGGGGCTACCCCAAGGCGTTCGGGCGGCTGACGCGGATCTTCAACGAGGGCGACATGGAGACCGTCACGGCGGGCCTGCGCCGGGAAGGCTTCATCCGCAGCGACATAGAGATCGATCCGGACGCGCTGCGGGCCTTTCTCGCGCCGTACGTGGAGCCCACGGCGGTGGAGGAGTTCACGTTCAGCCGGGAGTGGCTGCAGGCCCAGGCCGCGAGCGTGACGGATCTGCGGCCCACCAACGTGGTCCGCCAGCTCAACCTGCCTGTCTCGTACGTGCTCATCCACCGGGTCCACGCGGCGGGCATCGGCGTCCTGTGCCAGCTGGGCACCACGGCGCGCTTCCGCGACGAGGTGATCCGCTGGGTTCCCGGCTTCGCTGACGACCCCAACGACGAGGCCCTGGCCATCGGTTGATCGTCCCGGCCGTTGGGGCTGATCCGGCGGCTTGTTGGCGGGCCGCAGGGATTTTACTGAACATCAGGTTAACTTCCGACTCCGCTGTGTAATGATACGAGTGCAAGCCGTTACCAACGCGAAAGGATCCACATGCGCCGATCCGCGCGCCTGCTCACCACCTCCGCGGACCCACTCGCTCCCCCACCCCCCATGGCGCGGGTAGCACGAACGCGGTCAGGCCGGCATGAGCTCGCGCACGGTTCGGCGTCATGGTGCCTGAAGTGAGTGCGGCGCCCCGATGTCCGTGACCGATCCGGCTTCCGGAACTGCCCGTCCGGGTCCGTGACCTCCGGCCGGCTCGGTCCACAAGGCCCGTGCATGTGCCCGTGGCATGCTCGGTGATCCCACCGGCGCTGATGGTCAGCACACCCCCTCCAGGGTGCTGAGCCGGCGCCGGTGGGTGAGCAACACGGCACATCCCCCGGCAGTGTCGAACCGACGCCGAGAGCCGAGCACCAGGACACATCTTCCGGCAGCGTCGAACTGAGGCCAGGAGCCACGCACCAGGACACGCCTTCCGGCAGCGCCGAGCCGAGGCCAGGAGCCGAGCACCAAGGCACGTCCCCGTCTTTCGGTGCCGACATAAGGATCAGTGGACGGCCAGCAGCGGGGCACATCGGCCGACGATGCCGGACCCGTGCCGACGCTCACCACACAGCCGTTACCCGAGCCCTGGCCAGTCACCACGCGACCGGTGCCCGAGGCCCGGTCAGTCACCAGGCAACGGGGCCAAGGCGGTCGATGAAGGTGCCGGTTGGCCCGTCGGCGTCGATCATCGCGAGCTTGACGATCGGGTCGGTGCCCTCGGTGACCGTCAGCTGGCCGGTGTGATGGTTCATGTCGGTGGCGGCGAACTTGCGGTTGGCGACTTCTCCGGGAGTGACCAGGTTGAATTTGATCTCTGGGAGCGCCTGGGCGTACCGGACGGTGATCATGTTCAGTGCTGCCTTCGACGAGCTGTAGGCGAGCTCGTGCATCTTCGAGGCGGGCTGCTCCGGATCGGTCACGACCGCGAAGGCACCGATGGCGCTGGACACCATCACCACCCGCGGATTGTCCGCCGCCTGCAGCAGGGGAAGGAACGCGTGCGTGACCCTGATCGGTCCGTACACGTTGGTGTCGTAGACGGAGTGAATCTCGTCAGCCGTCGCGTCCGCAGGCGCGACGACGCTTCCCGGCGCGCCGGCGTTGTTGATCAGCACATCCAGTCGGTCGGTGTGCTCGCGAACGAGCCGTACCGCGTCCTTCACCGACTCGTCCGAGGTCACGTCCAGGGGGACCATGACCACGTTCGCGCCGCCGTCGGTCAGCTTGGCGGCGGCCGCCCGCCCTCGCTCTTCGTCGCGCGAGCCGAGGAAGATCGTCCAGCCCTGCTCCCCGAGCCGCCTGGCCGCCTCAAAACCGAGCCCCTTGTTGGCGCCGGTGATCAGCACTGTGGTCTGTTCCGAGTTCGTCATGCCCTCTGAGACGAGACACCCTGCTGAGCTGTGACACGGTGTGAGCGTCCTCACGATCGGGAGCCCTTTGCGGGCTGGTAGCGGGTATCAGCGTGCCGGCGGGGTGAGGACGTTCCCGAGATGGCCGTAAGCACGCGATGTCACTGGCGGGGGTTGCTGTCTCGTCTAGGGGGTGCAGGCAATTCTCTGTCAAGGAGTGGACGATGAACCTCGCGTTGTGGATCGCTGCCGGGCTGCTGGCCGTGGTGGCGGTGAGCGGCGGGATCAGCAAGACGTTCGTGCCCAGGGAGAAGCTGGCTGTGCTCCGTGGTGGGGGATGGACCGCGGACGCCAGTGCCGGCTTCGTCAGGACCCTGGGGGTCCTTGAGCTCCTGGCCGCGGTGGGCTTGATCGTGCCCGCCGTGCTCGGCATCGCGCCGGTTCTGGTGGCGGTGACCGCGGTGTGCTGGATCCTGCTGATGGTCGGCGCGGTGATCACCCACGGCCGACGTGGGGAAGCCGCGTTCGTGGTGCTGAATCTGATCTATCTCGCGGTTGCGGCGTTCGTCGCGTGGGGCCGCTTCGGTCCTGGGGCCTTCACCGGCTGACAGGCGACGACGCACAGTTTCCGATCTTCTGACCCCGGTCCGCAGAGGGGCCGGTGGTCGTTCACGGAGGGAGATGATCATGCGAGTGTTCGTGGCAGGCGGGAGCGGAGCTGCCCCATCTGGCGGAGCGCGCGGGAGCGAAGTGGCCGAAGTGGGTGCCCGTATGGCCGACCCGGCTGCTGGGCGGGCAGGTGGTGGTGACGATGATGGGCGAGGGGCGCGGCTTGTCCGACGGCTAGGCCAAACGGGAGCTCGGCCATCGGCAGTTGCGCTGCCCCTCGTGGCGGCAGGGTTTCAAGGAGGAGTTGGCATGAGCAGGGCCGAGGAATTTCAGGAGCTGCGGCCGCTGTTGTTCTCGCTCGCCTACCGGATTCTGGGCAGCGTGAGCGAGGCCGAGGACGCGGTTCAGGAGACCTGGCTGCGCTTCGAGGCCACCCCGACCGAGCCCAGGTCGACCAAGGCGTTCCTGTCGGCCACGGTGACCCGGATCTCCATCGACGTGCTGCGCTCGGCCCGCGTCCGGCGGGAGGAGTACGTCGGGCCGTGGCTTCCCGAGCCGCTGCTCGCCGACCCGTACCAGGACCCGGAACGGTCGGCGGAGCTGGCCGACTCGTTGTCGATGGCGGCCTTGCTGCTGCTGGAGCGGCTGTCCCCGCTTGAGCGGGCGGTCTTCGTGCTGCGGGAGGTGTTCGACTTCGGCTTTCCCGAGGTCGCGTCGGCCGTGGGGCGCTCGGAGGCGGCGTGCCGCCAGCTCGCGGTACGGGCGCGGCGCCATATGGCCGCAGGCCGGCCCCGCTTCGAGGCGGACCGCAAAGAGCGGGACGAGCTCGCGTCGCGGTTCTTCGACGCCCTCCGCGAAGGCGACGTCGTCGGCCTGCAGAACCTGCTGGCTGCCGACGTGTCGATGGTCGGCGACGGCGGCGGAAAGGCCCCGCAGCTGGCCAGGGCCGTCATCGGCGCCCAGAACGTGGCCCGGCTGCTCGCCTCCGCCTTCCCTCGGATGGCTCTGATCGGCGTGACGGGCGAGCCTCACGAGGTCAACGGCCAGCCGGGGGCGATCTTCCGCGACCGGGACGGCAAGGTGCTCCACACCCTGACACTCGACGTACTCGACGGGCAGATCCAGACGATCCGCGCGGTGATCAACCCCGACAAGCTCGGGCACCTGGGCACGGTGGCGGACGCCTGGGCAGTCGACCGGGAAGTAAGACAGGCACGCCGGCCCACGGAATAGCCGCGACTACCGACTGCACGTCAGCCCGCTGTGGATTTCTTGGCTGTGGCGGTCTGAGTCTTGACCGGCCGGTTGGAGTCGGTGCCGGGGGTTGTTCAGGTGAGGCCCGCGAGGAGGGCGTGGACGCCTTCGGTGAGTACGCGCTCGCCTTCCTCGCGCGAGTTCAGGAACCAGCCCGGTAGCGGGCTGCGGAGTGAGCAGGTCAGCTCGATGCTGACGATGCCGTGGATCGTGGTCCACACCAGGTATGCCGCACGTATCGGGTCGTTCGACTGGATGAGCCCGGCCTGGGCCGCGGCCGAGGTGGCTTGGGTGAGGAGGTCGAAGGTGAGCTTGAGGGCGTCGTTCCGGCGCTGGGGTGACGGGTCGAAGTCGGGAAGCGGGCGCTCGAACATCAGCGCATAGAGAGCGGGATCCCCCAGCGCGAACTCCCGGTAGCCGCGTGCCACCGCCATGATCCGGGCCAGCGGGTCGGCGTGGCCGTTCAGTGACGAGGTCATGGCGTCGTGGAGGAGGCTGAAGCCGTACTCGTAGATCGCTTCCAAGAGGCCGGAGCGGCTGCCGAAGCAGGTGTAGATGCCCATGGTGGAGGTGCCCGCGACGTCCGCGACACGGCGGAGGGTGAGGTGGAGGGCGCCCTGTTCGCGGAGAACACGCATGGCCGCGTCGAGCAGGCCCTGGCGCAGCGCGCCGAGTTCTTTCGGGGTGCTTACGTCTCTCGGCACGCTCTCACCATATCCGGCGATAACGCGCATCATAACGATCGTTATCGCTTGATATCACCGAGAGAAAGGGCTCCAGAGATGGGTGTCTACCGGGTCACGGCGGCGGCCGGGTTCGTGTGCGCCGTCCTGCTCGTGGTGAACTCGGCCCGGCGCGCCGGGCTGCTGCCTGAGACGGCCTTCACGCACGCCATCGCGCCGTTCGGGGCGCTGACGGGTCTCCTCGCGATCACCGGCATCTACCTGATCGTTCGGGGTACGGCAGGCGGTCTCGGACTCATCGGGTACGTGCTCAACTCGGCCGGGCTGGCCGGGGCGTTCGCCATCGAGTACATCCTGCACTTCGTCTTCCCCTACCTCGGCGGGGGCACGGTCAGCGAACTGCTGGCGGGGAGCACGGGGCGGGCATTCCTCGTCACGTCGGCCGTGCTGTTGGCGGGGGTGCTGACCTTCAGCGTGGCGGCGATCAGGAGCGGGGCCATGCCTGCGGTCGGGGTGGTGCTCTATGCGGTGGGGATGGTTCCGGGGTCGTTGCGGAACGTGGTGCCGGTGCCGGTGTACCTGGCCGGGCTCGTGGTGGCGGCGATCGGGGTCGCCTGGATGGCGGCCCGGCTGTGGCGGGCGGAGGAGGAGTTCGTCGCGCATCCGTCACGGACGACGGGTGTCCGGCCGACGGCCTGAGCGATCACCGGTGGCGGCTCCGGGGATGCGACGCCCGAAGGCGACGGCGTCCGACGGGCCCCGCACTGCGGGCGCGGCCTGCGGGGTCCAGGGTGCGGGGGTCCGGGGTCCGGGGTCCGGGGTCCGGGTCCAGGGTCCAGGGTCTAGGGTCCGGGGTCCAGGGTCCAGGGTCTAGGGCCCGGGGTGCGGGGCCCACAGTGCGGGGCCCGGGGCCTGGGCGGCGAGGTTCGGGGGCGTAGCTATACGCGGAGAGCCGGGCGCTTCGGGCGCCCGGCTCTCTGAAAAGGGATCTGCGGGGAGATCCTGCGCCGGCGGCAGGATCTCCCCGGTCAGACCTGGCGGCTCAGGGCTTCGCGGAGGCGGTCGTTCGCCCGCTGGACCTTGCGCCGCGCACGCTGCACACGGGTGACGCGCGCGATGAGGCGTTGCTCCTCCGCCTCGCGGTGGAGGGTTTGTATTCGGTCATTCACCAGGTCATGGATGAGATCCGGCACTGCTCGGCTCCTCGTGATCTGAGTGCTCATTGGTTTGTTCGCTTTCTGGTTGAAGGTGCGGTGTTCAGGCAGCGACCGGGTGCTTGCGGGGACGCCCGCGCGGACGCTTACGGGGAACGATCGCTCCCCTGAGGATGAGTTCGCCGCCCCAGACGCCCCACGGCTCCTCGCGCTCGAGCGCGCGGGCCAGGCAGGCCTTCTGGATCGGGCAGCCGCCGCAGAGAGCCTTGGCGAACTCGACGTCCTCCGGCGACTCGGCGAACCACAGGTCAGGGTCGGTACGGCAGGGGATCTTGGCTTCGTCGATCAGGTCCATGATCGTCTTCGCCCCCATCTGCTTTCTCCTTTTGTCAGATCTTTTTGATCTTGGTCGGACACCTCGTAGGTGGTCGGGAATCACGGACAAATAAGTAAGGCCGCGGATCCGTCTGCAGGATCCGCGGCCTGGGGGCTGTATACGCCGGTCAGGTTATGACCGGTGTATCCCTCCAGGGTTGCGGACCCCACAGTCCACCATTGGTGAGCTGGTAAGCCGGCAGTTCGATACGTGCGGTGTAGACGGGAGCAGCTGGCGTGGCAGCGCCGAAGTGGGCGCGCGCGCCGTAGGCGGCAGCCTGGCTACGGGCAGACTTCTCCTGCCGCAGCTTGGTGGGACCATCGACGAGTCTCACCGAGTTACGGCATGCGGAAGCGAGCCATTGCGTGGCTGGCATCTGGATGCTGATCACGGTGACTCACCTCCACTCTCTGGATCGTCGGAACAGTAGTGTCCGACTCGCTTGACCATGACCCTAAACCGGGAACCCGGGAAGGGGCAACATATTTTCTACCTGCGATTTTGTTACATTGACCGCGCCTGGCGGCCTATTGCACGCGGCGTGTCGGCACTATTTCGTCAGGCGGATCATGGCCTCTTGGACGACCGAGACCACGAGCTCGCCCGAGGCAGTGAACATCTCGCCGCGTGCGAGTCCCCGAGCTCCCCCCGACCAGGGGGATTCCTGAGCATAGAGCAACCAGTCGTCGGCCCTGAAGGGGCGGTGGAACCACATGGCGTGGTCCAGCGAGGCGCCGGAGACGTTGGAGGCGCCCCAGGCCATGCCGTGGGTCAGCAGGATCGTGTCGACCAGCGTGAAGTCGGACGCGTACGCGGCCAGCACCACGTGCAGGAGCGGGTCGTCCGGCAGGTCGGCGTGGTAGCGGAACCACACGTTGGTCTCGGCGCTGCGCAGGTCGGGGTTCTTGAACGCCTCCCAGGTGAGCGGCGAGACGTACCTGGCGTCCACCGGGCGGGGGCGCGAGAACCACTCGCGGAGCTCGGGGTGGTCGCCGACCGCCTCGACCATCCGCTCCCGGAACGCGGGAAGCGTCTCGGGGTCGGGCACCTGCGGCATGACGGACGCCTGATGCGTCACGCCCTCCTCGGCGATGTGGAACGACGCCGACATCGTGAAGATCGCCTTGCCGTGCTGGACGGCGACGATCCTGCGGGTGGTGAACGAACGGCCGTCGCGGAGGCGGTCGACGTTGTAGATGATCGGGATGGAGGGGTCGCCCGGGCGGATGAAGTAGGCGTGCAGAGAGTGGACGTGACGATCCTTCGGCACCGTACGGCCGGCTGCCACGAGGGCCTGGGCCGCCACCTGACCACCGAAGACGCGCTGGATGCGTTCCTCCGGGCTCCGTCCCCGGAAGATGTCGAGCTCGATCTGCTCCAGGTCGAGCAGATCCAGCAGCTCCTTCAGCGCCTCGTTCACGTGTCCGTCCCCCTTGGGCTCTCGGGTGTTGGGGACAAGTCTGACGTGCCCCTTATATGGGACTAAAGCGGGGCTGTCAGTCGGCGCGACAGAGAGACAGGACGGCCTCGCCGTACCGGTCCACCTTGATCTTGCCGATGCCCGCTATCGACAGCAGCTCCTGCTCCGTGGAAGGCGCGCGCTCCGCGATGGCCTGGAGGGTCACGTCCGTGAAGACGACGTACGGCGGGACCTTGGCCTCCTTGGCGGTGGCGGTGCGCCAGGCCTTCAGGCGTTCGAGGAGGGCCTCGTCGTAGTCCGCCGGGCACGTGGAGCACCGCCCCAGCTTCTGCTCGGCGGCCGCCACCAGCGTCTTCGCGCACACCCGGCAGCTCACCGGCGCCGCCACCGCACGCCGTTCGCGGGGGGCGGTCGAGACGCGGGGCGGGGACGCGGAGGAGGCGCGGGAGCCGAGACCGTCGAGGAAACGGGAGGGACGGCGGGTCCTGCGGGCGCCGGGGGCGCGGGCGCCGGCCCAGGAGAGGGAGAGGTGCTCCCGGGCGCGGGTGACACCCACGTAGAGGAGGCGGCGCTCCTCCTCGATCTGCTCAGGGGACTCGGCGTAGATGATCGGGAGCATGCCGTCGGTCAGGCCGACCAGGAAGACGGCGTCCCACTCCAGGCCCTTGGCGGCGTGGAGCGAGGCCAGGGTGACGCCCTCCACGGGCGGGGCGTGCTGCTCGGAGGCCCGGCGCTCCAGCTCGGCCACGAACGCGGGCAGGTCGGCGCCCTCGGCCGCCATGTCCTCCGCCAGGTCCGCCAGCGCCTTCAGGGACTCCCACTTCTCCCTGGCCTTGCCGCCGCCCGGCGGGGACGGGGTCAGGCCGATGCCGGTCAGGATGTGGTGGACCTCGGCGGCCAGCGGCTCCCCGGCATAGGCGCGGGCCGCGCCGCGTAGGAGGACGACCGCCTGCCGGACCTCCGGGCGGTCGAAGAAGCGCTCGGCGCCGCGCAGCACGTACGGGATCTCGGCCTTGGACAGGGCCTCCTCGTACGCCTCCGACTGCGAGTTGACGCGGAACAGGATCGCGATCTCCCGCGAGGGCACGCCCTTGTCCAGCAGCTTCCTGATCGCGCGGGCCGCCCCCGCTGCCTCGGCGGGCTCGTCGTCGTAGTCGGAGATCGACGGCTTGGGGCCGTCGGGGCGCTGGGCCACCAGGTCGAGCCGGTGCGGGGATCTGACGATCAGCCGGTTGGCCAGCTCGACCACCTGCGGGGTCGAGCGGTAGTCGCGCACCAGCTTGATGACGGCGGCGTCGGGGTGCTCGACCGCGAAGCCCGTCAGGTAGCGCGGGGTGGCGCCGGTGAAGGAGTAAATCGTCTGGTTGGGGTCGCCGACCACGCAGAGGTCGTCGCGGCCCCCGAGCCAGGTGTCGAGCAGGAGCTTCTGCAGCGGGTTGACGTCCTGGTACTCGTCCACCACGAAGTAGCGGTACTGCTGGCGGATCTGCCCCGCGACCTCCTTGTGCTCGGTCATCACGGCGGCGGTCAGCTCGAGGATGGTCTCGAAGTCGACCAGGTGGCGTTCGCGCCGGATCTGCTCGTACGCCTCATAAAGGCGAGCGACCTCCTCCGGCGGGACCGGGGGCGTGCGGTGGTATTTCGCCGCGGCCGTCACGTAGTCCTCCGGCCCGATCTGGGTGACCTTGGCCCATTCGAGCTCGGCCGCGATGTCCCGCAGCTCGGACCGGTCCGGAGTTTTCCGGACCTGGCGGCAGGCCTCCGCCAGCACCGGGAGCTTGGATTCGATCACCGAGGGCGCCGCGCCGCCGATGACCCTCGGCCAGAAGTAGGTGAGCTGCCGCAGCGCCGCCGCGTGGAACGTGCGGGCCTGCACGCCGGGCGCCCCGAGCGCGCGCAGCCGCTGGCGCAGCTCCCCCGCCGCCCGAGTGGTGAACGTCACAGCGAGCACGCTCTGCGCGTCTACCACCCCGCTGCGGACCGCGTGCGCGATGCGATGGGTGATCGCCCTGGTCTTGCCGGTGCCCGCGCCGGCCAGCACACACACCGGACCGCGCACCGCCTCGGCCACCGCGCGCTGCTCGGGGTCGAGACCGGCCAGGACGTCATCCATATTGTTCACCCGTACATCCTCGCAGGTGTAGCGGACAGCCTCTTTAATCTGGCAACATGCGGGCCGACGTATGTTCATAGCCACCAGATGCAAAGAACCGGTCTCTTCCCTCACAATGGGTCCGACCATCTGCATGGGGGAAAGGAAGGCCGTGCGAACTGCGGTTTTCGCGGGCGTGCTCGCGCTCGCTGCCGTCGTGCTCACACCCGTGGCCGCCAGCGCCAACAAGGAGCCGACGCCCGGCCCCACCGACGTGGTCGACCAGTACGGGCTCGGCGACTTCGCCTCCGAGACCGTCTCGTACGGCCCCCAGGCACGTCAAGCCATGGACGTCTGGTGGACGCCCGACGGCCAGCAGCGCCCCGGTGTGTTCCTGATCCACGGCGGCTGGTGGTCAGGCGGCGACAAGCGCTACATGAAGGAGATCGTCCGCCAGTACGCCGAGCTGGGCTACACGGTCTTCAACCTCAACTACCGGCTCTCCGGCGACGCGGTGTGGCCCGCGCAGCGCTCGGACGCGCTGGCCGCCATCGCGCTGGCCCGCAAGCACGCCGAGCGGTGGGCGTTCGACCCGAGCAACTACGTGGTGGTGGGCTTCTCCGCCGGCGGCCACATCGCGGCGGCCGTGGGCACGTACGGCGACGGCATCTCCGGCCTCAAGGGCGTCGTGGGCCTGTCGCCGATCATCTCGCCGCTGCGCGCCTACTCCGACGGCGAGAAGTCCGACGACCCCAACAAGCGCAAGCTCCGTACGGCCGCCATCCGCCTGGCCGGGGGCTGCGCGCCCAAGGGCAAGTGCTCGCGGGTCTGGGCCAGCATGGAGGTGGCCTGGCACGCCAGCCGCAAGGACGCGCCGATGCTGACCGTGCACTCCAAGGACGAGTTCGTGCCGCCGCTGCAGAGCCAGGTGCTCAAGACGATGCTGGGGCAGGTCGGCGTGCCCGTGACGGTGATCACCCAGCCGGGCATCAACCACAGCAACCCGCTCTATCGCGAGCCCGGGGTGGCCGAGCAGGTGCAGGCCTGGATCGCCGAGCGCATCGGCTGAGCGCCCGAGGCGGGACACCCCCGCCTCAGGAATGAACTTGCACAGTCCGGTTGTTGCAAGGAGCGCCTATTTTCCCGATCTCCGGAGGGATCTCCCGACATGGCGCTCACCGTCTACAGCACCACCTGGTGCGGCCCCTGCAAGCGGCTCAAGTCCCAGCTCACCCGCGAGGGCATCAGCTTCAAGGACATCGACATCGAGCGCGACCCGTCGGCGGCCGAGTTCGTGATGAGCGTCAACAACGGCAACCAGGTGGTGCCGACCGTGGTGATCGACACCCCCGACGGCCGCGTCGTGCGTACGAACCCTTCAGCTCTCGAGGTCAAGGCCCTGCTCGGGGCAGCCTGATCACCAGTCGCCGGTCAGCTCGCCGCCGTACCAGGTCTCGATCAGGCGGCGGGCGATCGACACCGGCGGGGGCAGGCGCAGCTCGCCGGACTCCAGCGCTCGCGCCAGCTCCTCGCGCGAGAACCAGCGGGCCTCGGCGATCTCCTCGGCGTCCGGCGTGAGCTCGGTCGAGATCGCCTCGGCGAAGAAGCCCAGCATGAGGCTGCGCGGGAACGGCCAGGGCTGGCTGCCGAGATAGCGCGGGCGGACGACGGTGACGCCGACCTCCTCCGCCACCTCACGGGCGACGGCGTGCTCCAGCGACTCCCCCGGCTCCACGAACCCCGCCAGGATCGACAGCCGCCCCTCCGGCCACTGCGGGCCGCGGGCGAGCAGGCAGCGGTCGTCCTCGTCGCGGACCAGCATGATCACCGCGGGGTCGACGCGGGGGAAGTGCTGGCTGCCGTCCTGCGGGCAGACGCGGATGTGCCCGCCGGCCCGCACGTCGGTGCGGGTGCCGCAGCGCGGACAGTATTCGTGGGTCGTGTGCCAGGCCTCCAGCGCCACGGCGTAGACCAGCAGGCCGGCGTCGCGGTCGCCGAGCAGGCCCCCGACCTGGCGCAGCCCGGCCGCCACCGCCTCGCCCTCGGGCGTGTCGCGCAGGCTCATGGGCACCGTCACACGCCCGTTGACGTCGCCTCCGGGGCCGCTGGGCAGCGGCGCCGCCACCGCGAAGTAGGCGACACCGTCCTCGACCCCGAGCAGGTAGCGCTCGCCCGGCGGCGCGTCGGCCGGCGCGTAGAGCACCGCCTGCACCGCGTCTCCCGACCGCCGCACCAGCGTGTGACCGTCGTCGATCACCAGCACCCTGGTCGACGGATCGGTCCACGCCTGCTCCAGCCACTGCTCGTTGGCCCGCAGCGCCGAGGATCTGTCGATGGTGCCGCGTGCCAGAAGCAGAGGCCCGATGAGTTGCTCTTCCGCGGTCGTCTCCACAGGCCGTCCCCTCCCGAAATCCCCTGTCATCCTATGACCTCGCAGTTAGCCGGCGATTACGGTATCCGGGCCCCGGGGTGATCTCTCTCGGGCTAAGATCGACGAGTTAGGTTAGCCTTACCTGATCCTTCGGGGGTGCCTTCGCGTTGCGGCTCTACCTGACCGCGCTCAAAACAACCGATTCCGTGACGGACGGCTTCCTGCCCGCGGCCGAGGCGCTGGGGCTGGAGGTCACGGTCCTGACGGATCGGCCGGAGCGGCATCCGTACGCGGTGGCGTGCGACGTGCGCGACCCGCGGGCCCTCATCGACGCCGTCGAGAGCCTCGGCAGGCCGGACGCGATCTTCACCAACTCGGACCACCTGCAGGCGGAGACGGCGCTCGCGGCGGCCTACTTCGGGCTGCCCGGGAAGGACTGGCGGGCCTGCGTGGCCGCCAAGAACAAGTTCCTGACGCGTCGCAGGCTCCTCGAGGCCGGGGTCGAGCAGGTGTGGTCAATCCGGCTCGCCCCCGGCGATCCGGTGCCCGAGCGCCTCCCCTACCCGGTCGTGCTGAAACCGCGAGAGGGCGTGGCCAGTGAGGACGTCATGCTCGTCGAACGCGACCTGGCCGGCGCGGTGGCCCTGGTCAGGAAGCGGCGGCCGGGCGAGACGCTGGTCGTCGAGGAGTACCTGGAAGGGCCGCTGCGGACGCTGGAGACGCTGGGGGACGCGTCCGGGACGCGGGTGCTCGGCGGGTTCGAGACGACGCTGGGGGCGCTGCCGTACTTCATCGAGGAACGGCTCGACTGGGCGCCGCGGGACGGGACGCACGAGCACGTGCTGGCGGCGCTGCGGGCGCTGGGGGTCGGGTTCGGGGCGTGCCACACCGAGTACGTGGTCACTCCGCGAGGGCCCCGGATCGTCGAGGTGAACTACCGGGTGATCGGCGACCATTGCGACTTCCTGCTCGGCGATGTGCTCGGGGTGCCGCTGTTCGAGTGGATCCTGCGGGTGCATCTCGGGGAGGCCGTGCCCGACATTCCGGAAATTTCGTCGTACGGGAGTGCGGTCAGCCTCGTCGCCGACCGGGCCGGGACCGTCAAGGACGCCCCCGGGGCCGAGACCTTCGTCGAAGGGGACGTCCGGCTGTGGCACCGGCCGCTGCGGGCCGTCGGGGACGTCATCTCGCTCACTCACACGAACCGGGACTATCTGGGCGTCGTACGTGCCGTCGGGCCCTCCCGGGCCGCCGTGGACGCGGCAGTCGAGGCCTACCGGGCCGCGCGGCCGTGGGTGGTCGAATGAGCGATCGGGAGGCCTATCTGGCCGCCCGGGTCCTGAACGCGTTGCTGCGCGAGGACTACGGCGGGCTGTCCTCCCGGATCAGCCGCACCAAGGACGGCGCGGGGCTGCTTCTGGCGGACGGCCGGTGGGTGCGCCTGGAGCCCGGCGCGCTGTTCCAGGACTTCGTGGTGGCCTCGGAGGAGCGGCTCGGGCTGGAGCAGGTGCTGGAGACGCTGGTCGAGGTGGCGGACCCGGCGGACTCGGAGGGGGTCGCGGCCTTCTTCGAGGAGTGCCTGGCGGCGCTGACCGCTCTGGAGCTGCACGACTCCCATGCCGGCGAGGTGCTCGCGCGAGGGCCGTCCTATGAGGCGCTGGCCGCCTTCGTGGACCATCCCGTCTATCCGACGTCCCGGGCGCGGGTGGGGCTGTCGGAGGAGGAGTTGCTGGCGTACGCGCCGGAGTTCGCGCCCTCGTTCGAGCTACGGTGGGCTGCCGTGCCCCGCCGGGCGCTCGCGCCGGGCTCCGCCGAGCGTTTCCCCGCCGACGCGGGCGGGTGGGAGGTGGGGCCGGACGAGGTGCTGTTCCCCGTCCACCCGCTGACAGTCGGCGAGGTGCGGAAGATCGACGGGGTACGGCTGCTCGACGAGACGCGGTTGACCGTGCGGCCCACCCTGTCCATGCGGACCGTCGAGATCGACCCCCGTACCCATCTCAAGCTGCCCCTCCCCATCAGCACCCTGGGCGCCCGGAACAGGCGGTCGATCAAGCCGGGCACGCTCGGCGACGGGGCGAAGGCCGAGCTGCTGCTCCGGGAGCTGGCCGGCCCGGACGTGGTGCCGGCCGACGAGCAGGTCCACGCGCACGCCGGGCACGAGTACCTGGCCTGGATGGTCAGGCGGCTGCCCGAGGGCAAGATCGTGCCGGTGGCCGCGCTGGGCGCGCCCGGGGTGCTCGACGAGGTGGGCGACGTCGTCCCCGCCTACCTGCGGCTGCTGCTGCGCTGGAACGTACGGCTCTTCGTGCGCTACGGCGTCGCCCTCGAAGCCCACCAGCAGAACCTCGCCCTCGTCTTCCAAGGCGACCGGACGCGGCTGCTCGTCAAGGACAACGACGGGCTGCTGGCCTCACCCGCGAGGCTGCGGGCGGCCGGGATCGACGTGCCCGCGTTCGCCGACGAGCGGATGCTGAACGACGACCCGCACGCGCTGGCCGACGTGTTCGTGACCATCACACTGCATCTGGCCGCCGCCGCCGTGGCGTTCGGGGCGATGCCGCACGCCGAGGCCGTGGCGCTGCTGCGCGGCACGCTGGCCGAGGCCCTCGACGAGTACGGCGCGGACCCCATGGCCAGGATCCTGCGCGCCAGGACTCTGGACGCGGCCAGGCTCACCGGCAAGTCCATGATCACCGCTGGGACGCTCGTCGCGAAGGAACGCTCCGGCGCCCGCGACGTCAACAAGTTCTACGGCACCAGCGGGCCCAACTACCTGAGGAGAGCTTGAATGCACGCTCCGGCCCTCGACGCACCCTCTGCGCCGGCTGAGGAAACAGCCGAGGAGGCGACGCTGGCGGCCCTGCTGCGCTGCTGCGTGCGGGAGGTGGCCGGGCCGCGCGGTCTGGTCTGGCCCGCGCCGCCGTACCTGCTGCTGCGGGTGGCGGGCACGCTGCTGCGGGTCCGCACCCACGGCGGTGCGGCGCTGCGCTTCGACGGCCGGCCTGAGCGCCTGGAGGAGGGCGCCTGGCAGCCGCTGACGACCGGCGAGCTGGTACGGATGGTCGAGTCCGACCTCCACGGGGCGAACGGCGAGTTCGCCGAGCAGGTGGCGGCCAGCCGCGAGGCGGTGGCCATGATCCTGCGCGCGCGGGAGGACGCCGTCCCGCCCGCCGATCCGTGGCTGGCCTCGGAGCAGTCGCTGGTGTTCGGCCATCCCTTCCACCCCAGCCCCAAGGCGCGCGGCGGGGACGGCTGGCTGCGCTACGCGCCCGAGGCGCACGCCGAGTTCCCCGTCCGGCTGCTCGGCGTGCGCGAGGACGTGCTGGCCGAGGGCGGCGACGCGTCGGTGCTCGACACGATGGGCGAGGCACCGCGCGGCTACCGGCTGCTTCCGGCGCACCCGTGGCAGGTGGAGCTGCTGAGGCCCGCGTTCGGGGCCGAGCTGATCGACCTGGGACCGGGGCCGGTGGTCCTGCCGACCTCGTCCGTGCGGACCGTGTACGCGCCCGGGGCGGAGGCGTGCCTGAAGTTCTCCCTGGACGTCCGGATCACGAACTGCGTGCGCAAGAACGCCTGGTACGAGCTGGCCGGCGCCGTGGAGCTCACCTCCCGCCTGGGCCCGATCCTCAAGGAGGTCGCCAACAGGCACCCCGCCACCCGCTGGCTCCCCGAGCCCGGCTACCGCTCCGCGGCCCTCGGCACCCGGCTCCACGAGGGCCTGGGCGTGATCGTCCGGCAGAGCCCCTGGGCCGCCTGCTCCCCCGGCGTGACCCCGGTGCTGGCCGCCGCGCTCGCCCTCGGCGCGCCGGTCAAGGACCCGCTCGCCTGGTGGCGGGCGTACGTGGCGGCGGTCGCGCTGCCCGTCCTGGAGCTGTATTTCGCGTACGGCGTCGTTCTGGAGCCCCACCTGCAGAACGTCCTGGTCGGCCTGGACGCGGACGGGCTCCCCGCGGAGGCCGTCTTCCGTGACCTGGAGGGCACCAAGCTCGTCGCCGGCCGCCACGACCTCGCCGGCCTGCACCCCAAGGTGGCCGCGGCCCTCACCTACGACGCCGAGCGCGGCTGGGCCCGCGTGGTGTACTGCCTGCTCGTCAACCACCTCACCGAGATCGCCGCCACCGTCGCGGGATTGGACGACGGGCTGCTGCGCGAGCTGTGGCGGATCGCCCGCGACCTGCTCGCCGGCCAGGCGGACGAGCTCGGCCGGCCGCTGCCCCTGTCGGACCTGCTGGCCGGCGCGCCACTGCCCGCCAAGGCGAACCTGGGCGTCCGCTGGGCGCGGGCGGCCGACCGCGCCGCCGGTTACGTCCCGATCGCGAACCCGCTCGCATGATCACCGACCGCGTCCAGGACGCCGCGCTGCGCCTCGGTGCGGCCCCCGCCTACCTGTACGACCTGCCCGCGCTGGACGAGCACGCCGCCTCCGTACGGCGGGCGCTCGGCGGGGTCGAGCTCTACTACGCCGTCAAGGCCAATCCGGACGCCGAGCTGCTGCGCGTGCTGGCCGGGCACGTGGACGGGTTCGAGGCGTCGTCGGCGGGCGAGCACGCGCACGTCACGACGCTGTTCCCGGGCAAGCCGGTCGCGCTCGGGGGCCCCGGCAAGACCGACGCCGAGCTGCGCCTGCCGCACCACCGCATCCACGTCGAGTCCCCGAACGAGCTGCGCCGCCTCCTCGCCACCGGCCTGGAGGCCGACGTGCTGCTCAGGCTCAACCCCGACCTGCCGGTCGAGGGCGCCGCGCTCACGATGAGCGGGCCGTTCGGCATGGACGAGCAGGGCGTGGCGGAGTGCCTGCCGCTGTTCACCGAGCGGGTACGCCTGCGCGGCCTGCACACCCACCTGGCCAGCGGCCTGGACGCCCCTCAGCTCCTGACCCTCGCCAAGGCCCTGCTGGACAACGGCCACGAGGAGGTCAACCTGGGCGGCGGCATGGCGGTGTCGTACGCGGCGCCGGAGTCCAGGTTCGACTGGGCGGCGTACGGGGCGGGCCTCGCGGCCGTCCGGGGCGGGAAACGCCTGCGGATCGAGCCCGGCCGGGCGCTGACGGCGTACTGCGGCTCCTACGTGACCAGGGTCGTGGACGTGAAGCGGGTGCGCGGCGAGGCGTACGCGATCCTGCTGGGCGGCACCCACCACCTGCGGACGCCGGCGACCAAGGGCCACGACCAGCCGTTCACGATCCTGCCCACGGGCAAGGGGCCGGGCCTGGCGGACGAGCCGATCACGTTCGTCGGCCAGCTATGCACCCCAAAGGACGTTTTTTCCCGAAAAATCGTGACCTCGGCTCGGGTCGGGGACACCGTGGTCTTCGAGATGGCCGGCGCCTACGCCTGGAACATCTCCCACCACGACTTCCTCATGCATCCGAAGCCGGCTTTCCACCATCTACGAGCCTGACCCCCTCGATGAGCGCGACCAGGCCGTCGGCGTCGAGCAGGTCGACCGGGCGCACGGTGCGGTTGGCGCGTACGAAGTGGAAGGCCGCCCGCACCTTCTCCAGCGGCACCCCCGCCAGGTGCGACCAGGCCAGCCGGTACGCCGCGAGCTGCACCGCCGCCACCCGGGTGGCCTTCTTCCCCCTGGGCGGCTCGCCGGTCTTCCAGTCGACGACCTCGTAGCCGCCGTCGGGCAGCTCGAAGACCGCGTCCATCCGCCCGCGCACGAGCCGGTCGGCGATCATGGTCTCGAACGGCACCTCCAGATCGACCGGCCGACGATCGGCCCACTCGCTCTGCTCGAACCGCTCCTGCAGCTCGGCGAGGCGCACATCCGCCTCTTCGAGCTCCTCGTCGTACAGCTCCAGATCGTCGATCAGCCGCTGCTGGTCCCACCGCGTCTCCAGCCACTTGTGGAACGACGTGCCCCGGCGCGCCAGCGGCGCAGGCTTGACCGGGACGGGGCGGCGGATCCTGCGGGCCAGCTCGCGCGGGTCGCCGGCCAGCGTGACCAGCGACGACACGGTCAGCTTGACCGGCAGCTCGACGATCGTGGCGGGCCGGCGCCGGTGCAGCTCCCGCTCGCGCAGCAGCAGGTCGGTGTCGCGCTCCCAGGCCCGCAGCCGCTCCTCCTCGAACGCCCGCAGCTGCTCGTCGTCCTCCTCGTCGTCGGCGAGCGCCCCGGCCAGGGCGTCCTCGACCAGGCGGGCGCCGTCGAGCACGGACTCGTAGCGCAGGCCCTCGGGCGTGACCGGCCAGATGGCCTCGGCGGGCTCGGCGAGCAGCGGGTTGGTGGCGCCGTCGGCCAGGTCGCCGGCCCAGACCGAGACGCGGTCGGCGGTGTCGCGGATCTCCAGCAGGAAGTCGGACGGCTCCAGCGGCTTGGTGGCGCTCCCCCAGCGGTAGCCGGAGGCGATCAGGTGGTAATGGGCGCGGGTCACGGCCACGTACGCCAGCCTGCGCTCCTCCATCAGGTCGCGCTCGCGGCAGTGCTCGTCGAACGCGCCCAACTCCTCCTTGCTCAGCCCGCTCAGCCTCGGCAGGTCGGCGGCGTCGCCGCGGAGCGGGTAGGGGAGCTTGCGCGGGTTTTCGGTCCAGCGGCTGTTCATGACCGGCGTGGCGGGGAAGATGCTGCCCGTCGCGATCGTCCCCTTCGAGCTGACGAGCTGCGACAGGCCCGGCACGACCACGATCGGCCACTCCAAACCCTTGGAGGCGTGCACGGTCATGAGCTTGACGCTGTTGCTGTCGCCGACCCGGCCCGCCTCCAGCCCGAACTCCTCGCTCTCCGCCGCCTGGAGGTAGGCCAGGAAGGCGCCCAGCGTCGGGTCTTCCGCGTCGCCCGCGAACCTGGACGCGGCGTCGAGGAACGCGTCGAGGTCGGCCCGCGCCGCGAACGTGCTCGTCGTGCCGCTGCGCGCGGCCACCTCGACGTCGAGGCCGATCGTGCGCTCGACCTCGCTGATCAGGTCGGGCAGCGGCTGCGCGGTGTGCGCCCTGAGCCGGCGCAGCTCCTGGGCGAGCGCCACCAGCCTGGTGCGGGCCAGCGGCGAGAACGCCTCCAGCCACTCCTCCCGGTCGGGCAGCTCGTCCAGCGCGTCCACCAGGCTCCCGCGCTCCTCGGCCAGATCGGCCACCACCTGGTCGAGCGGGTCCTCCTCGCGGCCGCTCTCGCTCAGCTCGCGGGCCAGCAGCCTGGCGTGCTCGCCCAGCACCCGCAGGTCGGCGGGCCCGATCCGCCAGCGGGGCCCGGCCAGCAGCCTGGCCAGCGCGTCGCCGGCCGTCGCGTCGTACAGGACGCGCAGGGTGGCCACGATGTCGGTCACCTCGGGCACGGTCAGCAGGCCGCCGAGACCGACCACCTCGACCGGGATGTCGCGCTCCTCCAGCGCCCTGCGCAGCGCGGGGAACTGCGAGCGCTTGCGCGCCAGGATCGCGACGTCCTGGGGCTGCACGGCGAGCGTCTTCTTGCGCTCCTTCTCGCCCCAGGGCAGGCCGTCGGGCGCCGTCTCCGTGCCGAGGATCCTGGCGATGCCGTCGGCGACCCACTTCGCCTCGTCCTCTGCCGTCTCGTGGAAGGCGCAGGTGACCCGGCCGCGGTCGACCCGGTTGGGGCCCGGGACCAGGACCGGCACCTCGCGGGCCTCCATGCGCAGCGGGAGCTGGACGCGGGCGGCGACGTCGAGCACCCGGTCGCCGTTGCGGAAGCTGACGCTGAGCTGGCGGACCTCGGCGGCGTCGCCGGAGCTGTCGCGGAAGTCCTGGGGGAAGCGGCGCAGGTTGCCCGCGGAGGCGCCGCGCCAGCCGTAGATGGACTGGCAGGGGTCGCCAACGGCGGTGACCGGATGGCCGCCGCCGTAAAGGGAGCGCAGCAGGACGAGCTGGGCGTGGCTGGTGTCCTGGTATTCGTCGAGCAGGACCACGGAGTAGCGGCCTCGCTCGATCTCGCCGACCTCCTTGTGGTTGGCGGCGATCCTGGCGGCCAGCGACATCTGGTCGCCGTAGTCGATGACCTCCCGGCCGCGCTTGAGCCGTTCGTACGCCTCCACCATCGGCAGCAGCTGCTCCCTGGCGGACTGGACGACGAGCGGCTTGCGCTGGGCCACGGTCGTCCTGCCGGGCAGGAGGTCGAGCCTGCCCCGCAGCCACTCCCCCATCCGCCGCACGTCGCCGGCCGAGCGCAGGTGCTCCGACAGCTCGCCGGCCAGCTCCAGCACCGCGGCGGTGACCGACGGCGGGCCCAGCTCGATCCGGTCCATCGGCCCGTCGTACATCGCCACCACCCGCGACGCGAGCTGCCACGACACTGCCGGCGTGACCAGGCGCATGGTGGGCTCCAGCCCTTCGCGCAGGGCGTGGTCGGTGACCAGGCGGGCGGCGTAGGCGTGGTAGGTGGACACGGTCGGCTCGTTGTCGAGCGCGCCCGGCTCCACGAGGCCCGCCTCGGCCAGGCCGTTCAGCCGCTCCCTGACCCGGTTGGCCAGCTCGGCGGCGGCCTTGCGGGTGAAGGTCAGGCCCAGCACGTTTTCCGGTTTGACCAGGCCGTTGGCGACCAGCCAGACCACGCGCCCGGCCATGGTCTCGCTCTTGCCCGAGCCCGCGCCGGCCATGACGACCATGGGCTCCAGCGGGGACTCGATGACCGTGGCCTGCTCACGGGTGGGGGGCAGGATGCCGAGCTTGCCGGCGAGTTCGGCGGGGGTCAGCACACCTGGCCCCCGTTGTCGTTGACCGGGCAGCTCGCCCTGGCCGCGCACGTGCGGCAGCCGTCGTTGACCTTGGCCTGGAAGAACGGGCCCGACATGCCGGTCGCCACCGTGTCGACCAGGTCCGCGGCCCAGCCCGGGTCCTTGTCGTCGGCCAGCGGGGGCTGCGCCTGCTCCAGCGCGTCATTCTTGCCCGCCGCCTTGCCGACCTGGACGAGCGCGGCACCGCCCGGCTCGGTCATGCCGTGGCGCGCGAAGGCCCCGAGCAGCGCGGCGAGCTGGTAGACGCCGAGCTGGGGGTGGCGGTCGAGGTCGCCGGCCTTGGGCTTGGAGCCACCGGTCTTGAGGTCGATGATCACGGCGCGGTTGTCGGAGTCGCGCTCGACCCGGTCGACGCGGCCCTTGATCTGGACACCCTCGGTGACCATCGCCGTGAACGCCTCCTCCATGGCCACCAGCTCGCGCGGATTTTCCTTGTGCCAGCGCAGGAACTTGCCGATCATCTGCTCGGCGACCTGGCGCTGCTTGCGGTTGTACCAGACGCCGCCGAAGTCGAGGTCGTCCCAGACCTGGTTGAGGCGGTCGCCCAGGAGGTCCTCGCTGGGCAGGTCGGTGGCCGCCAGGACGGCCAGTGCGTGGATGATGTTGCCCAGGCCCTGGGCGGTGCTGGTGCCCGCGGCGCCGACGGCCGTCTCCAGCAGCCAGCGCAGGCCGCACTTGGTGAAGCTCTCGACCGCCGAGGGCGAGATGCTGACGACGTCGTCGGGCCAGCTCAGCGGGCGGTCGTCGGAGATGGGCGTGAGGGCGTACCAGTCGTTGGGGTGGGCCCCCTGGACGCCCGCGGCGGCGAGGCGGGCGAGCTGCCTGGCCGCCTTCTGCCGCATCTTCCTGGGCTTGGTGGGGTCGGTCACCGCGCTGCGCAGGTCGGCCACCAGGGCGGACATGTTCAGCCAGCGGGCCCGGTCGTCCACCGTGGCCGACTCCACCGCTCCCGGCATCAGCTCCGACAGGAACCTGGACGGGCGCTCGTCGGTGTCCTCGCCGCCCACCGCGGTCACCACCAGCCTGCGCCTGGCCCTGGTGGCGGCCACGTAGAACAGCCTGCGCTCCTCGGCCAGCAGCTTGGAGACCAGCGAGGCGGCGTTGGGCTTGGTGCCCTCGACCACCTCGACGAGGTCTTCCACGCCGAGCAGCGACCCGCGCAGCCGCAGGTCCGGCCAGACGCCCTCCTGCACGCCCGCGACGACCACGACGTCCCATTCGAGGCCCTTGGAGCGGTGGGCGGTCAGCACGCGTACGGCGTCGCCGTCGGGGGCCCGGTCGGCCAGCGTGTCGCCGGGGATCTCCTGGGCGGCCAGATCGTCGATGAACACCTCGGGGCCCGCCTTGGGCATCCGGTCCACGAACCGGGCCGCGTGGTCGAACAGGGCCACCACGGCGTCGAGATCGCGGTCGGCCTGCGCGCCCCTGGGGCCGCCCTGCAGGCTCTGCTCGGTCCAGCGCCCGGCCAGGCCGCTGGCGTGCCAGACGGCCCACAGGAGGTCCTCCGCCGTCCCCTCCTCCTGCGCGGCCTGGCGGGCGGCGGCAAGGAGCTTGGCCACGCGCTCGGCGGGGACGGCGACGTGATCTTCGACGCGGATGAGCTCCCTGACGTCCTGCACGGCCGCGACCAGCAGCTCGCCGGACGAGCGCGTGCCCTCCGCCTCGTTCTCGGCGATCTTGAGTGCGCGGCGGAGGCGGCGTACGCCGATCATGTCCGTGCCGCCGAGCGGCCCCGTCAGCAGCTCCTCGGCCACGCCCTCGTCGAGCTGGGCGGGGTCCATGGCCACGCGGAGCATGGTGAGCAGCGGCCGCACGCCGGGCTCCTGCGCGATCGGCACCTCGTCGCCCGCGATCATCGTCGGCACGCCCGCGTTGACCAGCGCCCGGCGCAGCAGCGGCACCTGGCGCTTGGCCGAGCGGACCAGCACCGCCATCCGGTGCCACGGCACCCCGTCGATCAGGTGCGCGCGCCGCAGCGTGTCGGCCACGATCGCCGCCTCCTGGCTGGTGCTGTCGGCCAGCAGCACCCGCGCGTCGCCGGCGTCCGCGTCGGGCAGCGGCGCCAGGTCGCGGTGGTCGTGCTCGTGCCCGTACGTGTGGTCGGGCATGGGCGCCACCGGCAGCCTGGCCGCCAACCGGCGGGAGGCCTCCAGCAGGTCGGCCCCGCTCCTGCGGCACACCCGCAGCGCCAGCACCGGCGCCTCGCGGCCGTCCCTGGTCTTGAACCGCTCGGGGAACTTCATGATGCCCTGCACGTCGGCGCCCCTGAAGCCGTAGATCGACTGGTCGGGGTCGCCGACGGCGACCAGGTCGGCCCCGTCGCCGGCGAGCTGGGCCAGCAGGAACTCCTGTGCCGGGTCGGTGTCCTGGTATTCGTCCACGAACACCACGTCGTGCGCCGCCCGCTCCCGCTCGCGCACCTCCGGCCGGGCCAGTAACGCCGAGGCGGCCCCGATCAGCTCGGCGTAGTCGTAGGTCTCCTCCGGGTCGAGGTCGAACCTGTCCTGGTAGCGCTCGGCGAACCTGCCCGCCGCCGCCCAGTCGCCCCTGCCGTGCAGCCTGCCGAGGGCGATCAGCCGCTCGGGGTCGAGCCCGCGCTCGCCGGCCCTGGACAGGAAGTCGCGCAGCTCCTCGGCGAAACCCCGCGTCTTGAGCGGCTCGCGCAGCGACACCGGCCAGTCGAGCGCGCCGCTCTCCAGCTCGCCGTGGAGCAGCCGCCGGATCTCCAGGAGCTGCTCGGGGCCGGTCAGCAGGCGCGGCGGGGCCTTGCCCTCGAGCACGGCCTCGCGGCGCAGGAGCGCGTACGCGTAGGAGTGGAAGGTGAGGGCCAGCGGCGTGCGGGTGGTGCGGCGCAGGCGGGCGGTGACCCGCTGGCGCAGCTCCTCGGCGGCCTTGCGGCTGAAGGTGAGGATGAGCACGCGCTCGGGGTCGACGCCGCGGCGCTCGATCCTGTCGACGATGCTCTCGACTATCGTGGTGGTCTTGCCGGTGCCCGGACCTGCGAGGACGAGCAGCGGGCCGCTCCGGTGGGCGACCACGGCACGCTGGTGCTCATCGAGCACAGGGGGCGCAACAGGTCCACTGTTGCCGCGTCGCACCAACCGCCAGGTCTGACCACTCACAGCACTAGATTCCACCAGACCACAGGGACAGATCGTGCCGACTTGCCCGGTCTCCCCACGCGATCCGCCTACCGTATCGGGGCGAATCTCCACTTTCTCGCGCGACACGCCGCCCTCATGTTCGCCGACGGCGTTGCCGCGATATATCTTGACTTCTCTCAGACGCGACATATCGTGTTTCTATGACTGACAAGGGATACAAGGGCGTCGGCATGGAGGGCGCGATCGCCCGCTGGTACGCCGCGAGCAACGACAGGTCGCCCGACCGGTTCTCCGACCAGGTCGAACGGGTGCGCGAGCTGGCCGAGCCGGGCAGCGAGGTGTTAGAGGTGGCCCCCGGGCCCGGCAACCTGTCGATCGCCCTGGCCGGGACCGGCGACTACACGGTCACGGGGCTCGACATCAGCCAGACGTTCGTCGAGATCGCCCGCGCGAAGGCCGCCGAGTCCGGGGTCCGGGTGGACTTCCGCCGCGGGAACGCCTCCGCGATGCCGTTCGAGGACGGGAGCTTCGACTTCGTCGTCTGCTGCGCCGCGTTCAAGAACTTCTCCGACCCCGTCGGGGCTCTCCACGAGATGCACCGGGTGCTGCGGCCCGGCGGCCACGCTCTCGTCATCGATCTGCGCAGGGACGTGTCCAAGGAGGCCGTGGACGCCGACGTGGCCCGGATGGGGATGAGCGGCCTGTCCAGACTCTTCACGAAGTTCGCCCTGCGGTCCTTCCTGCCTCGGCGGGCGTACACCAAGCCGGAGTTCGAGGACTTCATCGCGCGGACGCGCTTCCGTACGTACGACATCCACACGTCGCCCCTGGCGCTCGACATCGAACTGCGGAAGTGATCGACAACCTCGCCCACGGAGCGTTCCGGCTTGTAACGTAGGGTCAACATTTCGCCTCGGTGTGGGGGTTGATCGCATGCGGTGGCAGGTCCACTCCGAGAGGTCGCTGTACGCGGACCCGTGGCTGGACATCCGGGTGGCGGATGTGGAGCTGCCCGACGGGCGCCGCCTCGACCACCGGCTCATACGTATCGCACCCGGCGCGGGGGCGGTCGTCACCGACGACCAGGACCGGGTGCTGCTGATCTGGCGGCATCGCTTCATCACCGACACGTGGGGCTGGGAGATCCCGCTGGGCCAGGTGGACGAGGGCGAGATGCCTCAGGCGGCGGCCGCGCGCGAGGTCGAGGAGGAGACGGGCTGGCGTCCCGGCCCCCTGCGCCCGCTGCTGTCGATCCAGCCGACCAACGGCTTCACCGACAGCCTGCACCACATCTACCGCGCCGACTCGGCCACCCGCATCGGCCCTCCGTCGGACCCGTACGAGGCGGAGCGGGTGGAGTGGGTGCACGCCTCGCGCCTCCGCAAGCTCATCGAGAACGGCGAGATCGTCTGCGGCACCACCATGTCATCCCTTCTCTACCTCCTGGTGGAGAACCTCCCGAACGGCGGATTCCACCGCACCGAAGACCTCACCTCCGACTACGACCCCAACCGCCGCTTCCTCCTCCCCGACCTCCCAAACCTCTTCTAACGCCACCGCTCAGGACGGCCAGGACAGGGTGAGGCGCCGTACGGAGAGCTCGCGTTGAAGGGGCTGGACGTCGTACGGCGAACGGGCGCTGACGGGGACGGTCCCCGGGCGGGTGGGTGGGGGCGGGGAGTGGCGCGTCCTTGACCATGGAGCCGGTCAAGGATGCGCGTCGTCACGGCGAGCAGCCCGGGAGCCTTCACGACCGGCCATGACGGACGGCCACCGACGTCGGCGCGTGCGGCCCACCGGGCGCAGCCGTAAAGAACGAAGGGCTTGACGGGCGGGGAAGCGACCCGCCCGTTAAGCGGCGACTAGGAGAAGAGGTGATCGACGACGCGCGCCGTGGCCTTGCCGTCGTCGCGGGGGGCGAAGGTGGCGCGGAAGGCTTCGTAGCGGTCGGCGTGGGCCGCCGACACGGAGTCGATGTCGCGCAGGGCCTCGATCACGTCGGCCGACGTCGACAGCACCGGCCCCGGCGCCTGCTCGGCCAGGTCCAGGTAGAGCCCTCGCTTGGTCGAGTATTTGGCCAGGTCGTAGCCGTAGAACACGATCGGCCGGCCGGTGCACACGAAGTCGAACATGACCGACGAGTAGTCCGTCACCAGCACATCCGCCACCAACAGCAAGTCGGCAATATCGGGATAAGTGGTGACGTCGTGGGCAATGTCCGGGACGGCCGGCACCGCCTGCATCGGATGCGCCCGCACCAGGATCTCGTGATCGGCCCCGAGGTCCTCGCGCGCCTTGGCGAGGTCGAGCTTGACCATGGCGTTCTTGCGGTCGTAGTCCCGCCACGTGGGCGCGTACAGGATCACCCGCTTGCCCTCCACGAGCCCCAGCCGCTCGCGCACGGCGGCGGCCAGCGCCTCGCGGTCGGGCGAGTTGAGGACGTCGTTGCGCGGCAGCCCGCTCTCCAGGATCTCGCCCTTGTAGCCGAACGCCTTGCGCAGCACCGGCGTGGCCCACGGCGACTGCGACAGCAGCAGGTCCCAGCCGCGCACCTCCGCCGCCTGGCGGTGCCAGATCGGCGGCCTCGGGTCGCGCGCCATGTGGGACTGGTCGTTGCCGATGTGCTTGGCCGGGGTGCCGTGCCAGGTCTGCAGCACGACCTGGTCCTCGCGGGCCCTGAACCAGACCGGCAGGAACGAGTTGGTCACGATGTGGCGGGACCTGGCCAGCGCGGCGTGGTGCTCGCGGCTGCCCGCGCGGATGACGGTCGCGCCGCCGGGCGGCACGAAGGCGCCGTCCTTGACGACCCAGATGTGCTCGCGGTCGTCGCCCCGCCGCAGCCGCTCCTCGTAGATGGCGCGGACGCTGTCGGCGTAGAGGCGGCCGTCGTTGACGACGTAGACGGTCGCGTCGTTCAGCGGCTCGCTGCGCTGGGCCGGGTAGAACACGCGGCGCAGCACGTGGGTGCCGGCCACGCCCCGCTCGTCGGCGGGCCGGGCCTCCTCGACCGTCACGACCGGCACGTCGAACCGGGTGGAGATCATCCGGTACGTGTGCCCGTCGAGCGTGCGCGGCTCCTCGTCGAGCCCCGGCAGGGCCGCGTGGTCCATGCGCAACGGCACGATCTCGCCCGACGGGTGCCGGATCGACATGTTCCAGGTGCCGGAGGCGAGCGGCACGGGCTCGCCGAAGCGGTCCATGGCCGAGGGCTCGACGCGTACGGAGAACTCCTCGCCGGAGCGCTCCATAGGAAGCCAATAGGACAGCCCGGAGCGGTGCCGCAGCGTCAGCGTGCGGGGGCCCGGGGCGTCGGGATAGTGGCCGCGCAGCAGGAGCGCGGAGCCCTCCCAGACGGCCGAGGTGATCACCGGCCGGATGCGGTGGGCGGAGACGACCACGCGGTCACGGCGGTCGCCGAGCACGGTGATCTCGCGGTCGCCCACGGGCGTGCGGGTCTCCACGAGGTCGGCGAGCATGACGGAGGCCGCCGGATCGCCCTTGGGCTCGACCCAGAGCCGCCGCCCGTCCTTCTCCTGCAGCAGGGTGGGCACGGCCAGCCCCACCGTGACCTCCGTGCCGTCGCCGGCCGGGGTGAAGTCGGCGGCGATGCGGTGGCCGCCCAGGCGGGCGTGACCCTTGGTCACCGTGCGGCCGGGCAGGGAGATCTTCAGCTCCAGGCGCTCGCCCTCGACGGACACGCCCTTCAGCTCGGCCCGGTTGGGCTGGAGCACGATCTGCAGCGCCCGGTCGGACGTCCACACCGGCCGGATCCACAGGCCCGGCTTCAGCTTGAGCCCGGTGGGACGCTCGGGACGGCCGACCGAGGAGCCGCGCAGCAGGCCCGTGGCCCGCGCGCCCCGGCTCCAGAACACGATCTCGGCCCGCCAGGTGGTCGTGTCGGGCACGGACGGGCGGTGCCGCATCCGCCGCCGCACGGCGGACACCACATCGCGTACGGCGCCGCGCCAGCGCAGCGGCCACGGGCTCAGCTCGGCGCTGAACCCGGACCAGTCGTAGTTGCAGCCGGGCTCGCGCGCGCCATGGGTGGCCTCGGGCGCGAGCACGCGCCGCGTGCGCATGCGGATGGGCGGCAGCCAGCGCGGCCCGCGCAGCACCACGGTCGCCCAGTTGAACCTGCGGCTGCGGACGGAGAGCCCCGCCAGGTACGCGAACCCGGTGACGCGCAGCTTGCCGTCGACCCAGACGATGTCGTCGATGTGGGTCACCGGCACCATGTCGGCGCGCCGCAGCCGGTAGAGGTCGGGTGAGAGCTCGTCGCGGAAGGGCAGGTCCGCGTACCAGCGCAGGCCCTTGCGGATGCGCTTGGACGGTTCGGCGGCGGCCGTCACGACCTTGGCGAGCGTCTCGCCCTCGACGAGTTCCTCGTCGGGCCGGTGCTCGATCAGGTGACATATGACACGCCGCGCGACCGGCAGGTCGTGCTTGACGCGCGCGTCCACGGCCGCGAGGTAGGGCCGGACGAGGTCGAGCATCTCGCGCCGCCGTGCCGCGCCGCGCTTGACCGCGAGGTCCATGCGGGACCCGAGTGGGCCGCTCAGCACCTCGGTGTCGTACGCCGCGTCGCGACCGCCGGGGCCGACGGCTCGCATGACCGCTTCGAGGGGCTCTCCACGATCGCAAAGATCCTGGACAGCCTTGAGGCGGTCGGCGAGCGAATCGCCGCCCTGGCTCTGGGCTGTGACGCCGGTGGCCATTGGGGTGGCACCGCCTTTCGGGCCGCCATTCAGTGTTCTGCCCATGGTAATGCGAGTCACATGTCACAAATTCGCCGGTTCGGCAAAACGGCAGGTCATGACCCTTACTGAAAATCCGCTGAAGGCCCGTCCCAGCGACCTTCTCTCATGTTCACCCGTTCGCCCCGTAACGGGGTGCCTTCCTCGCGCCAATGGGCCAGGCAGCGTTGCAGGTGGTCAGGGGCCGCGCAGGTGCCGTCGGCGTGGACGACGCGCCACCACGGCACGCCGCCGCCCCACGTCGACATCACCTTGCCGACCTGGCGAGGGCCGCCCTCGCCGAGGTATTCGGCGATGTCGCCGTAGGCCATGACCTTGCCGGGCGGGATGCGCTCGACGAGGTCGAGCACCCGCTCGGCGAAGGGGTTCAGGGGGTCCATGCCGCCGGGCCCGCTTCGATGATCTCTTCGAACTTGCCGATCTCCATCGCGCTGCCGCCCGTCACGACCTCGATGACGCCGTCGCGCAGCGCGTAGACCTCGCCGTCCTCGCCCACGAGCCGGGCGCCGAGCGCGGCCGAGAGCCGGACGAGTTGCGCGACCTGCCAGTCGGAGCCGGGCTCGCCGACCAGGTGGCCCTGCCAGCGCGCCACCGCGTGCGTGCCGCCCCTGTGCGCGGCCACGATCTCATCATCTCCGCGCAGCCCGAAACCGGCCGGTGCGATGGCCCTCGCGAGCTCCGCGAAGGCGAGTGGCGACTCGCGCACCACCCGCAGCTCGTATCCCATGACGCGGGACCATAGCGGATCTTTACTGTTCCTTGCGCTGATTGAGCACGATGATCGCGCCGCAGAACATGACCAGCGCGACCAGCACGCCTCCCCCGTACAACCACAGCCGCAGCGGATCGGGCCCCGGCCTGGTCGGCACGGGTGAGTCCTCGCCCTGCCCGAAGTGGTCCTGACCTGACATGACGCTGCGCTGCTCACCGGTCAGCCGCTCGGCGGCGTTGAGCGCCGCGGCCGCGTCGACCACCCCGAACCCGGTCTGGTCGTCGTATCCCGGGGCGGGCCGGCCCCGCGCGCTGGAGGCCAGCGCCTGGGCGACCTGCTCGGGCGGCAGGTCCGGATAGCGCGACTTGACGAGCGCGGCCACGCCCGCCACGAGCGCGGCGGCCGAGCTGGTGCCCTCGGAGAGCTCGTAGCCGCTCTTGCGCTTGACCACCGGCACGCCCACGCCGGGCGCGGCGACCAGCACGGAGAGGTTGTCGCTGCTGAACGTGGCCCGTTTGCCCTGCTTGTCGGTGGCCGCCACGCCGATGACCCCCGGATAGCCGGCCGGGAAGCTCCAGTAGGAGGTGCCGTTCTCCCTGGCGTAGTTGGTCAGGCCGTCGTTGCCCACGGCGGCGACCAGGACGACGCCCTTGCCGAGCGCGTACGAGACGGCCTCGCGCTCGGACCTGAGCGGGCCGTAGGAGCCGATGGACATGCTGATGACCTTGGCGCCGTGGTTGGCCGCGTACCGCAGGGCCCGCGCGAGGGGGCTCTCCGAGGTCTGCTCCTCGTCGTCCAGCGGCGGGACCCCCACCTCGGGGTTGTCGTCGGTGACCATGGGCAGCGACAGGATGCGTGCCTCGGGGGCGACGCCGACCAGCCCGTCGTCCTGCCCCGATGCCGCGATCAGCCCGGCCATGGCGGTGCCGTGCCGGCCCGGCGCCGTCTCCTTGGCCACCGCGCCCGCGGTCATGTCGGGGCCCGCGGTCACCCGGCCCTTCAGCTCCTTGACCTGGTCATCCACGCCGCTGTCCACGACGGCGACGGTGACGCCCTCACCCTTGGTGACGGTCCAGGCCTGTTCGACGTTGAGGGCGTCGAGCACCCACTGCTGCTGCTCCCGCACGGGGTCGGCGGTGGGTCCGACCAGTACGAGGAGGACCGCGGTGAGCGCGCGTACGGTCGCTAGCACACGTTCCCCTGGGTACAGGGCGGCACCTTGGGCGGGTCCGCGAGGAAGTAGGCGATCTGGTTGCCGACGGACTTCGCGGCCGGCCACAGCTCGGAGTGCAGGATCTCCTCCGGCGGGATCGCGGCCCTGGTCCGGCCGTCGGCGTAGCCGGCCGTGGAGAACACGATGTACGGCCCGGCGCCCACCCAGCCGGTGCGCTGGCGCTGGTCGGGGCCGAAGCGTTCGGTCACCGTGCCGGGGAAGGCGACGGGCAGCACGCCCACGCGGTCGTCCTGGGTGAGCTCCTCGCTCGCCGAGACCCTGGACGCCTCGTCCTTCAGCACGGCCACCCCGACCGTGATCACGAACGAGGCCGTCTGGTCGACGTACGTGGCCCGCAGCACCGTGACGCAGCCGTGATTCTCCAGGACCCCGGCCACGGAGGCGTCCACTCCCTTGCCGCACTCGGTCTCGGGGGCGATGCCGACGCGCCTGGCGTACTGCTGGGCCCGGTCGAGCCCGAGGTACTTGACCTCTTCCGGGAAGACGCCCGTCGCCGGCCACGCCTGCCAGCGCCTGGCGATCTCCTCCTGTTTGTACTGGTTCTGCTCTGAGGGGGTCAGGGGGCGCGAGCGGGTCTCGGCGAACAGGCCGACCGTGCCGAGCAGCACGACCACGGACGACACGACCACGATGACGCTCAGCAGCATCACGAAGATGCGCCGATACCGGACGCCCTGCTGGAGCGCCTCCCTCTCGACGCGGTCCCTGGCGGCCGCACGCGTGCGTGAACCCGCGGCCGGCCACGTACGCACACGCGACCGCCGGCCGGTGGTGGCGCCGAGCGGATTCCTCCGTTCCGGCGTGGCCCCGCCCTCGGAACGCGGTAGCCCTGAAGTCGACCTACGAGCCCTCACCACCGCCTCATCCTCGCCGTCCTCCCTGCCCGTTGCCTCACTGCGTGGGGCGGGCTGGGGAGCCGTTGGCGTCCCGTGTCTATTTCGTCCCCCTTAGTAGGCGGATCATGCGTCTTGTGAGCTGTACACCCGACGTACGCGCCTGACCAGGATGAATATGACGCCCAGGGAAGCGAACGCGCCGACGGCCGCCGCGGCGGCGACGGCCGCGTAGACGGTGACGCGCCTCTCGTCCCTGACGATGACCTGGATGGGGGCCGTCCGGCCGCCGGCCAGCGGCGCGGCCGGGTCGTGGGCCTGGTCGCCCGCGGCGGTCTCGGTGTAGCCGGCCAGCTTGCGGGCCTCGGAAAGGGCTCTGGCCGCATTCACGACGCCGAAGCCGGTGCCGGTGTCGTACCCGCCCGGGGGCCTGTCGGTGGCGCTGGCCGTCAGGGCGCGGGCCACGAGCGGCGGCGACATGCCCGGATATTTGGCTTTGATGAGGGCGGCTATGCCCGAGACCAGCGCGGTCGCCTGCGAGGTGCCCCTGCCGACCCAGTACTCGTCGCCCGGGCCCGCGCCCATGATGTCCACGCCCGGGGCGGCCACCAGCACGGAGGAGTTCCAGTTGGAGAACGTGGCCCGCCGCAGCCGCCGGTCCGTCGCCCCCACCGAGACCACCCCGGGGAACGCGGCCGGATAGGAGTAGGGGGCGAAGTCGCCGTCGATCTTCCGGTCGCCGTCGTTGCCGGCGGCGGCCACGAGCACGACGCCCTTGGAGATGGCGTAGCGGATGGCCGCCCGCTCCTCCCTGGTCGCCAGCTCTTTGGAGATCGACATGTTGATCACGTCCGCACCCTCGTCCACCGCGTAGCGAATGCCTTGGGCCACCACGTCCTCGAAGCGCTCCGCCGAGTTGAACTCCCGGAAACCCGGCTCCTCATCCTCAAGGATGACCCTTACTGACAGTACGTCCGCTTCGGGCGCAACGCCGATGATCCCCAGATTTCCCCCATCGCCATGGCCGTGTCCGGCGATCAGAGAGGCCATGTACGTGCCGTGCAGGCGGCTCGGGGCGACCCCCGGCGGGTTCGCGCCCTCGGTGAAGTCCTTGCCCACCCGCACCGAGCCGGCCAGGTCGCGATGGTGCGGATCGACGCCGGAGTCGAGCACCGCCACCGTCACGCCGCCGCCCTTGCTGGTGCGCCACGCCTGGGTCAGTGCGAGCGTCTTGATGACCGGCCGCTGCCCGCCGCGTACGTCGTCCGCCCACGCCGGCGCGGCGGCGTACAGCAGCATCCCGGCCGCCACGGCCGCCGTTCCCCGCCTGAGCATGACCCCCGTACTGCCCCGGCTCAGCACCGCCACTCCTCGGCCGCGCAATCGGGCATCCGTGGCGTGCTCAGGTCGGTCAGCACCCGCTCGGAGATCTCGGTCGCGAAGGCGAAGATCGAGGGCCGCTGCTCGTCCGCCGCGTCCGCGGGCCGGCCGTCCACCTGGCCCGCCGTGGTCAGCACCAGGTACGGCCCCGCCTGCCGCACCGAGCCGGCCTGGCGAACGCCGGGGGTGAAGCGGTCGGCGACCGTGCCGCTGAAGGCCAGCGGATACAGGCCCGGCACAGGTTTGCCGCTGTCGGAGAAGGCGGCTTTCGCGCGTACGGCGTCCGGCTCGTCACGTAGCGCGACCACGCCGATCGTGACGAGCACGCCGCGCAGCGCGTCGATGTAGGTGGCCCGCAGCAGGCCCTTGCAGCCCGCCTTGCGCAGGGCCTTGACCGCCTTGGGGTCGACCGGGTCGCAGGCGGTCCCGGGCGAGATGCCGATCCGGCTGGCACGTTCCCGGCCGCCCTGCTCGGCGGAGTACGGCAATGTGGCGGGGAAGATACGTCCGCTGGGCCAGGTGCGCCAGCGCTCGGCGACCTCGCGTCTGGCCGCCGCCTGGAGCTCGGCGGCGCTGGGGCCCCGGGTGAGCTCCGTGCCCGCCGCGCTGCCCGACACCCCGGCGGCCACCGCGCAGACCAGGGTCAGCGCGGAGGCCACCACGAGCGTCGGCCACGGACGGGCAGTGTTCACGCCACCGACCTTAACCGGGCCTTCCGGATAACACTCCGGAAACCATCAGTAGGAGGGCAGGCTCGGGTCCACGGTCTTGACCCAGCTCAGAACGCCGCCGCCGACGTGCACGGCGTCGGAGAACCCGGCGTTCTTGACGATGGCCAGGGCCTCGGCCGAGCGCGCGCCGGACTTGCAGTGGAGCACGATGCGCTTGTCCTGCGGCAGCTTCTCCAGGGCGGAGCCGTTGAGGAACTCACCCTTGGGGATCAGCGTGGCGCCGGGGATCGAGACGATCTCGTACTCGTTGGGCTCGCGGACGTCGACGAGGAAGATGCTCTCGCCGCGGTCCTGCATGCCCTTGAGCTCCGCCGCGGTGATCGTGGAGCCGCTGGCCGCCTCGGCGGCCTCGTCCGAGATGGCGCCGCAGAAGGCCTCGTAGTCGTCGAGGAGCTGCGTGACCGTCGGGTTCTTGCCGCACAGGACGCACTCGGGGTCCTTGCGGACCTTGACGTCGCGGTACTTCATCTCCAGGGCGTCGTAGATCATCAGCCGCCCGACCAGCGGGTCGCCGATGCCCGTCAGCAGCTTGATGGCCTCGTTGACCTGGATGGAGCCGATCGACGCGCACAGCACGCCGAGCACGCCGCCCTCGGCGCACGACGGCACCATGCCGGGAGGCGGGGGCTCCGGGTAGAGGCAGCGGTAGCAGGGCCCGTGCTCGGCCCAGAACACGCTGGCCTGGCCGTCGAACCGGTAGATCGAGCCCCAGACGTACGGCTTGCCGAGCAGCACCGCGGCGTCGTTCACCATGTAGCGCGTGGCGAAGTTGTCGGTGCCGTCGACGATGAGGTCGTAGCCGGAGAAGATCTCCATGACGTTTTCCGTGGTCAGCGCCGTGTTGTGGATGACGACGTCGACCAGGGGGTTGATCTCGCGGACGGACGCCGCGGCGCTCTCGGCCTTCAGCCTGCCCACGTCGGACTGGCCGTGGATGATCTGGCGCTGCAGGTTGGACTCATCGACCACGTCGAAGTCGATGATGCCGAGGGTGCCGACGCCCGCCGCCGCGAGGTACATCAGCGCGGGCGAGCCCAGGCCCCCGGCGCCCACACACAGCACCTTGGCGTTCTTCAGCCGCTTCTGCCCCGCCATACCCACATCGGGGATGATCAGGTGGCGCGAGTAGCGGCGCACTTCGTCGACGGTCAGCTCTGCGGCCGGCTCGACCAGCGGTGGCAACGACACTTTCTACGCTCCCGTTCCAGGGGGTCCTATCTCACCTTGAAACCTAGCTGGCGAGTGGGGCATTCCCCAATCGAGTCTCACGGATCAGACGGCGTGCTTCCGCCGCCACGACCTGCGGCATCTCCATCATCGCCACGTGGCCCGCCGTCGGCAGCAAGACGAGCCGGACCTGCGGGAACGTACGGTATGCCTTCGCGGCCATGGCGGGCCGGACCAGCCGGTCATGCCTGCCGTGCACGATCAGGGTCGGGGCCTTGACGTTGGCCGCCTGGCGCCACAGGTTGTCCTCGCCGCGGCGGAAGTATTCGGCCACGATGCCCCTGGCCGACCCGATCATGGCCTCGCCGGAGTAGGGGAGGTCGTCGCGCCTGCGGAGCTCGTCGATCGCGTCGCGCAGGCGTACGGGATGGACGGAGTCGGTGTTGGCCCAGACCATGGCCACGGAGGCGTTGACGCGATGCTCGGCGGGCACCAGGCGGAGCCTGCTCGCCACCCATTCGCCCAGTACGGGCACCGCGGCGGCGGCCACCCGGACGGGGCCGTACCTGGGGAGCAGGTCGGGCAGGGCCGGGGAGACGAGGGTGAGCGAGCGGACCAGGTCGGGCCGGGTGGCGGCCACCCGGACGGCGACCGCGCCCCCGAGCGAGTTGCCGAACAGGTGGGCCGGGCCCGTGTGCTCCATCAGCTCGGCCACGGCTCTGGCGTGGCCGGCGACGGTGTAGTCGCCGTCGGCCGGGGCGGGCGAGAAGCCCGCGCCCGGGAGGTCGAGGGCGTGGCCGGTGACCGTGTCCTTGAGCTCGTCCATGAGGTCGGTCCAGTTGGTGGCCGACCCGGCCAGGCCGTGCACGAAGACGGCCTGCTCACGTTGCCCCCGGTGGTCACTCGTCGATCGGACGTGCACCGAGCCGATCATGCGACCCGGCCAGTCCGGGACCGGCTTCGCCATCATGCGTCCTCCCCGCCGTTCCTTCTCGTTCTCTCAACGATAACCACCCCGTCTGGGTGGGGTCTGGATTCCGTACAGAAGCCCGCTTACATCACCTTTTCCGGCATCAGGTACACACCGTCACACATGCCTCAAACACCCCGCTGATGCGATCCCCAGCGAGGGTGGTGGCGTCTCGGGGCCCGGCGCGGCACCCGGATCCGGGCCGGCGGGCGGATCGGTGGCGATCATCGCCGTGTTCGGACATATCGCCATATATCGCGGCTTAGAGGTCTAATCGATCTCATCGCATGCCAAGAGTGTGGCAAAAGGCACCGTTCATCGTTTATGGCGCACCAAGGTCGGAAAGCATGACAACCAGCAGCACTTAGCGTGACGGTTGAGGAACGCACCGTTAATGGCGGGACAGACCAGCCTCGAACGCACCACCGCCGGGTGCCGCAAAAAGCGGGAGACATTTTCGGAGGGCGCACAATGGCGCCCGCCGAACAATGACGCCGGGCGTCGGCGAAGCGTCCGGGGTAATGGCCATCGATATGTTCGCGGACTTTCATCGGTCCGAGGGCGGCACCGCAGCAGGCAAATCACCACTCGCAGAACCGGCAGGGCCGATGACGACAGGCCAGGCCGGCGCGCGAGCATTGCCATGCGTGGCCGCCCTATCAATTGCGCCACAATCGGACATATCATGCCATTTCATTGGATAGATCTTTAATGCGAGCAATAAGATTGTTAATGCATAGCAAAATAGGGTCTCTCCAGTTTGCCCGCCCGTCGCCCCGGAAATGACATTCAATGGATGACTCTTCAGCAGCCGTCCAAGACCTGTTTTCAGGTACCCGGAAACGTCGAGAACGGGGCAATCGATCCTTTAGGGGGAAAACGCAATGCCCAAGCTCAAGAGTGTTATCGCAGGCCTCGCCGTCAGCACGGCGCTGACCGGCGGCATGGTCAGCGCGGGCGCGGCCACCACTGCGGTCAGCGCCGACGCCATCAAGCTCAACACCTCATCCATCCTCACCGGCACCGACGACGACTTCGACGAGGGCATCGACGACGGCCTTCTCGATGACGACCTCGGCCGCAACATCGTCATCGACCGTCGCGACCGTGACCGTCACCGCCGGCAGTGCCGCCGTCACCACGGCGGCTGGGGCGGCGGCTGGGGCGGCGGCTGGTGGGGTCGCCACCGCCGTGGCGGCGAGGTCTGCGTCGTCATCCGCAACGACAACGTCAACGACAACAGGCCGGAGCGCCGCCGGCGTACCTGGTAACAAAGCCTTGTGTTAATGGCGGGAGGATGAACGTCCGCACCTTCGGGTAGGTCCAATCTTCTCGTCTTCCGCGGGGGGTTTAGTGAGGGCTCTCCCGGCCTTTGGCCGGGGGAGCCCTCACTGCGTTGTACGGCGAGGTGGCAGTGCCGGCGGACTTATACCAGTACGGCAGGGAACGGGGCTAAGCGGGGTGGAATCTTTTGTTTCGACCATGAGGGGGTCCGTGGTCCACCAAATCAAGGCAGTTCCGGTTTGCTGGTGATTTGTCCGGAAATATGCAGCGTGCGGGAGATTCCTAGGAATCGTCCGTAGCGTTTCCCCGATGCGGCCGGATCTGTATCCGCCTGTGCCGGGGGGCGTGAAACAGGGCAATCGAACCTTTAGGGGGAAAACAATGCCCAAGCTCAAGAGTGTTATCGCGGGTCTCGCCGTCAGTTCGGCGCTGACCGGTGGCGTGGTAGCCGCGGGCGCGGCCACGTCGCCGGCCGGCGCGGCCGTCCAGGTCAAGTCCGCCGCCCCCGTCCTCGCCGGCAACTGCCGCGGCGGGGGCTGGCGCCGGTGCGGCGGGGGCTGGGGCGGCCGCTGGGGCGGCCCCTGGGGCGGCCCCTGGGCCTGGGGCGGTCGCGGCTGGGGCGGCGGCTGGGGCCGTCACAACAGGGGCGCCCGGGTCCGGATCGTCATCGTCAACCAGAACCACAACATCAACGGTGGCCACCGTGGCGAGGAGTGGTAGGACTCAGACGCTGAGCTGAGCATTGGCGCGCCTCTGAGGCCGCCGTAGCGGGCGGAGTCCCCGAGCGATAACACTCCACCCACGCCAAACGAGTGTCCGTATTCATCGGGACCGGCGCCACCCTCCGACCGGCGCCGCCCAAGCGAATACGGGCACTCACTTCTGTTTTCTACGGTCGTCGCTCCGTCTCAAGCGGCCCCCACAAGCCGAGCGCCCCTGTCCCCCGGCGCGGCCGTCATCGCCATGGACCGTCCGTTCCCCGAGAAGAGGGCGGTCCCGACCCTCTTCGGGGTCGCCCCGGACTGGGCCCGTCTTCGGGCGCCGGCGGTAGGAGACACGTCGAGTGCCCGTATTCGGTGGGTCGACGTCGTCGCTGTCGGGGCAGACGTCGGGACCCGGTGAATACGGGCACTCGATCGGCGTGGCCGGAGCTTCATCGCTCAGGGGACTCCTGGTGTGGCGCGGCCCGCGCCACCGGTTCGCCTGTGCGGTGAGCCCTACTGCCACGTGGGCTGGTTGTTGTCCTCGTGGTGGTCCATCTCGTGGCGCTCGTCCATGCGCTGCTGCACGTTGCGGTTGCGGTTCGTGTTGATGATGATGATCTTGATGCGGGGCATGCGGTGGTGGCGCCAGTTGGCCCAGCGTCCGCCGCCCCAGCCGCCGCCCCAGCCACAGCGGCCCCAGCCCCCGCGGCCCCAGCCCCCGCCGCCGCAGCCCCCGGCCAGGACGGAGGTGGCGGTGCCGACCTGGGTCGCCGCGTCGGCCGCGGACATGGCCGCGCCCACGCCGACCACGCCGCCGGAGAAGGCCGTGCTCAGGGCGAGGCCGGCCATAACACTTTTGAGCTTGGGCATTGCGTTTTCCCCCTACAGGTTCGATTGCCCCGTTCCTCACGTCCCCGGCCAATCCCCAAAAACCCGATCGACTAGGAAACGCCCCGGATGATCCTTAACGAATCATCCGCATCATGCATATTTCCGGCTGAAACAGCAAGCAAACTGGAATTGCCGTCATTTGGCCCACCACAGACATCCCCATGATTCTGCGCAAACGCCGCACCTCACATAGATCCGGACACAGCAGGGCTCCCCAGCCCTGAGGTCTGGGGAGCCCTTGTCGAAAGGCCGCCGTGGAGGCGCGGGGGAAAATCCCCCAACCGCGAGAACGCGGTCATCCCCGCGCCGTCAGCACACGGCTATGACCAGTTGTCGCCGTTGTTGTGGTGGTGGTGCTCGCGCTCGCGCTCGCGCTCGAACCGGTTGATGTTGATGTTCCGGTTGTGGACGTTGACCCGCACGCGGCTGTTCTGGTGGTGACGACGCCAGCCCCAGCCGCCGCCCCAGCCGCCGCCGCCCCAGCCGCAGCGGCGCCAGCCCCCGCCGCCGCAGCCATTGGCGAGGACGGAGGCGGCGGACTTGACCTGAGCGGCGGCGCCGGCGCTGGCCGAAGTCGTGGCCGCGCCCGCGGCTACCACGCCACCGGTCAGCGCCGTGCTGACGGCGAGACCCGCGAAAACAGTCTTGAGCTTGGGCATTGCGTTTTCCCCCTAAAGGATCGATTGCCCCGTTCTCGACATTTCCGGTTATCCCGGAAAGAGGTCTTGGACGCCTGCCGAAGAGCCATCCATGATGTGTCATTTCCAGACAGCAGCCCAACAAACGGCACCTAGCCGGTTTTGCTATGCATTAACAATCTTATTGCTTGCATTAAAGATTTATAGAGCGAAATGACACGACTTATCCGGATATGTCCTATTCGGTGATGGCGCCGAGGAGACCCTGAGGGCAGCACGAAAACGCCACCTCGCGGTTAGAAAGGCGGCCCGGGGCTCAACGTGAGAAGCGTCGGCGAGGCCGTGGAGCGCCTCCCTTACGGAGGCATGCGGAACCGCTGAGAGAGGTTCTGAAGGTGTTCAGGCCGTCTTGCGGGGCTTGCGCTTGGCGGGAGCCTTCTCCTCGTCCTTGGGCTTGGCGGCGGCCTTCTTGGGCTTGGCGGCCCCACCCTCCCGCTCCCGCTTCGCGGCCTCCACGCTGGCGCGCAGCGCGGCCATGAGATCGACCGCCGGTCCGGCTTCCTCTTCCTCGCGGGCTGGGATGACCTCCTTGCCCGCCACCTTCGCCTCGATCACCTGCTGCAGCGCCTCGCGGTACGTGTCGTGGTACTCGCCCGGGTCGAAGTCCGACTCCATGGTGCTGATCAGGGACTCGGCCATCTGGAGCTCCTGAGCCCGCACCTCGATGTCCTCCTCGAGGAAGCCGAAGTCCGGCGTGCGGATCTCGTCGGGCCAGAGCATGGTCTCCAGGACGAAGACGCCGTCCCGTACCCGCAGCGTGGCCAGGGACTCGCGCTGGCGCAGCGCCACCTTGACCACCGCCACCTGGCCCGAGCTCTCCAGGGCGTTGCGCAGCAGCACGTACGGCTTCGCCCCCTGCGCGTCGGGCTCCAGGTAGTACGACTTGGCGAAGTAGATCGGGTCGATCTGCTCGGCCGGGGCGAACTGGAGGACGTCGATCCTGCGGGACGTGCTCAGCGGCAGATCCTCGAAGTCCTCGTCGGTGAGCACGACGATCTCGCCCGTCGGCAGTTCGTAGCCCTTGGCGATGTCGGAGTACGGCACCTCTTCGCCGTCCTGCGTGCACACGCGCTTGTAGCGGATCCGGCCGCCGTCCTCGCGATGGACCTGGTGGAACGTCACGTCCTTCTGCTCGGTGGCGGAGTAGAGCTTGACGGGTATCGTGACCAGGCCGAAGGAGATCGCACCCTTCCAGATGCTGCGCATGGTCACTCCTCAGCTCTCAATCGTTCGCCAATGGGCACATACCCGTCATGGGGCAACCAATGCCATACCCCGTCGAACCGATGCTGGCCGTACCTGGGGAACTACCCCCTGATCGCGAGAGGTACGGACTGGAGGTCAAGTGGGACGGCATCCGCGCCGTCGTCCATCTTGACGGCGGACTGAGGGTGACGGGGCGGCACGGGGTCGAATACACGCGGAGGTATCCGGAAATATCCGGTTTCGGGATCAAGAACGCGATCATCGACGGCGAGGTCGTCGCGCTCGACAAGCACGGCAGGCCCAGCTTCGAGCGGTTGCAGCACAGGATGCACCTGACCGATCCCGAGCCGGTCATGCTGGAGCTGTACCCCATCACGTACATGCCGTTCGACCTGCTCTATCTCAACGGCACGCCGATGTTCGACCTGCCCTACCGCGACCGGCGGGCGCTGCTCGACGAGCTGGACGTCGGCGCGCCCCCGTACTTCCCCGGCGACTCCGACCTGCTCACGGCCACCTCCGAGCAGGGCCTGGAGGGTGTGGTCGCCAAGCGGCTGGACTCCTCCTACCGGCCGGGCACCCGGTCCCCGTGGTGGATCAAGGTGAAGCACCTGCGTACCACAGAGGTCGTGATCGGCGGCTGGAAGCCCGGCAAGGGGCGCCGGGCGGGCGGGATCGGCTCGCTGGTGATGGGGATGTTCACCGATCGGGGGCTCGCGTACGTGGGGCACGTCGGGACCGGGTTCACCGACACCGTGCTCGACGAGCTCCACCGGCGGATGGGGCCGCTGGAGATCCCGCACAGCCCGTTCAGCAACGCGGTCCCGTGGCGAAATCGGTGGGTTAGGCCGGATCTGGTCGGGGAGGTGGCCTACACGATGTGGACCGACGAGCAGCGGCTGCGCCACCCCGTGTGGCGCGGTCTGCGCCCCGACAAGCTCCCCTCGGAGGTGACGCTGTGAACAGCCCGGCGAAGGTGCCGGTAAAGGTCGACGGGCGAGCGCTGACGCTGAGCAACCTGGACAAGGTCCTCTACCCCGAGTACGGCTTCACCAAGGCCGAGGTCATCGACTACTACAGCCGCGTGGCCCCCGTGCTCCTCCCCCACCTCCGGGGCAGACCCCTGACCGTCAAGCGCTACCCGAACGGCGTCGGCGGCCAGTCCTTCTTCGAGAAGAACGCCCCCGACCACACCCCGGACTGGGTCAGGCGGGTCAAACTCCCCGTCCCCGGCAGCACCAAGAACCGCGAGGCCATCGACTTCGCCGTCATCGAGGACCTGCCCACGCTCGTCTACTACGCCAACCTGGCCGCGCTCGAGCTGCACGTGCCCCAGTGGCGCGTCGACGAGGACGGCGAGGCGCTGCCGCCCGACACGCTCGTGTTCGACCTCGATCCCGGCCCGCCCGCGACCATCGTGGAGTGCTGCCGGGTGGCCCTCATGCTGCGCGAGGTGCTGGCGGCCGACGGGCTCACCGCCCTGCCGAAGACCAGCGGGAACAAGGGCATGCAGCTGTACGCGGACTGGGACGGCCGCGAGGAGCCCTCCGCGTACGCCAAGAGGCTGGCCCAGTTCCTCGAGAAGGAGCACCCCCGGCAGGTCGTCAGCGTGATGACGAAGAAGGCCAGGCCCGGCAAGGTGTTCATCGACTGGAGCCAGAACAACCCGGCCAAGACCACCGTGGCGCCCTACTCGCTGCGGGCCAGGGAGCTGCCGACCGTCTCGACACCGCTGAGGTGGACGGAGGTCGAGGGCTGCGAACGGCCCGAGGAGCTGGTGTTCACGGCGGCCGACGTACTCGCCAGAGTGGAGAAACGCGGCGACCTTTTCGGCCGGGCGTAGGCTGGTGCCGTCCGCACCAAGAGGGGGACCAGAAGATGTCGGAGATGGACACACGCGGGGACGAGCTCTCCTACGACCAGGACGAGGCAGAGCTGTCGATCGAGACGCCCGAGGCAGACGCCGCGGAGCAGCATTTCGAGATCCGCCAGAGCGCCGGGAGGCAGCGCCGCGAGCTGCCGCTCGACGTCGACCCCGCCGACGCGGCCGATCAGGACCGCGTGGTGGATCTCGACGACGACGAATATCGCTGAGTACGGCTCCGCGGCGACCGAGCCCGCCTCGTGGCGCTGAGGAGCGCCGTTGCCCGGACCGGGGAGCGGAGCAAGGCAATGAACATCTGCTCTGCCCGCACGTAGGATGTCCGCACAGCCCGCTGAGAGACCTATGGAGACCCGCGTGACCGCAACCCCGGACGCGAAGCCCCGGGGCACCCGGCTGCCCCGACTCGCCCGCCGCCGGCAGCTCCTGAGCGCCGCGCAGGAAGTGTTCGTGGAGAACGGCTATCACGCGGCCGCCATGGACGAGATCGCCGATCGTGCGGGGGTCAGCAAGCCGGTGCTCTACCAGCACTTCCCCGGCAAGCTCGAGCTCTATCTGGCGCTGCTCGACCTCCACGTCGACGACATGGTCAACCGCTGCCGGGAGGCGCTGGCCTCCACCCACGAGAACAAACTCCGCGTGCAGGCCACGTTCAGCGCGTTCTTCGACTTCGTCTCGACGCAGGGCGAGGCGTTCCGGCTGGTGTTCGAGTCCGACCTGCGCAACGTCGCACCGGTGCGGCAGCGCGTGGAACGCTCGCTGCAGGAGTGCGCGGAGATGGTCTCCGTGCTCATCCAGGAGGACACCGGCTGCACCAGCGATGAGGCGCACCTGCTCGGCGTCGGGCTGGTCGGCATGGCCGAGGTGAGCGCCCGCTACTGGGTGACCCAGCACGGCTCGATCCCGAAGGACGCGGCCGAACAACTCATGGCTCGGCTGGCCTGGCGCGGCATCAGCGGTTTTCCGCGTACGGCATAACCCGTTCGCTGGGCGCGATCATTGGCCCCTTCCCGGCTTCGAGCCGCCACGATGGGAGTGAGCCAACCCGTCGACTAGGGAGCCACGATGGAAGTCAAGATCGGCGTACGCTCCGTACACCGCGAAATCGTTGTCGAGACCGAACTCTCCGCTGAGCAGGTCGAAGAGGAGATCAGGAACGCGTTGTCGGTCGAGCGTGGCGTGTTCGCCCTGACCGACGTGAAGGGCAGGCGGGTGGTGGTGCCGGTGGCCTCGATCGGTTTCATTGAGATCGGTGAGGACCAGTCCCGGCCCGTCGGGTTCGGCGGCACCCTCTAGGAGTTTCCTGACCTGGGGGTACGGCTCACCCGCCGTACCCCTCCCAGGGCTTGCCACCACCCCCGGCGATCGCCCCGCACCTGTGGGGCAATGCGGCCGCGAGAGGTCGGCGCATGGCGACCGCGCCCGATCGCCCCGGGCTCGCGGGGCAGCGCGCACCCACCGGCCACCCCAAAAGCACGCCCTCAGCGCTGCGTCGGCGAGAAGGCGTGCGGGGAGCGGCGCAACGGCCCCACAACCACCTCGGCGCCACTGGAGCGGCCGGGGCAGCGCGACACGAGCCCTCACACCCACCTCAGCGCCAGCGGAGCGACCGGATGGCGCGACCCGAACAACGGCCCTCACACCCACCTCGGCTCCGGTGGAGCGGTGGGGGTGGGGCAACGCGGGCCATGGCCCGCGCGGCAACCATCGCCGTCCCGGTGGTTTCGGGGGCCGTGTTCGGGGGCGGTCAGAGGCCCAGGGTGGCCATGCGTTTGTTGTGGGCCTCCGTCAACGTCGCGAAAAGTCGGGAAATATCGGCGGCACCCTCCCCCGACACCAGCAACAGCGCCAGCTCGGGCCGTGCCGAGGCAACCTGCTGCCCCTGGCTCAGCGCCTCGCCGACCAGCCGGCGCGCCCACAGCGCCAGCCGTCCGGCGACCGCGGGCGACGCCTCGATCCCGGCCCTGACCCGCTCGACCGCGAACTGCGAGCGCCCCTCGTCCACCAGCACCTCGTCCACCAGCTTGGCGATCGAGGGATCGAGGTGCCTGGCCGCCTCGCGGTAGAAGTCGAGCGCGATCCCGTCCCCGACGTACGTCTTGACCAGCGCCTGCAGCCAGTCGGCCGGCCTGGTCTGCGTGTGCCAGGCGTCGAGCGCGCCGACGAACGGCGACATCGCCTCGTCGGGATCGGCCCCGAACTCGGCCAGGCGGTCACGCAGCAGGCGGAAATGGGCGTACTCGGTCACGGCCAGCTCGCTCAGCGCCGCGCGGTCGGCCAGCGAGGGCGCCAGCGTGGCGGCGTCCTCCGTCATCCGCGCGTACGCACTAAGCTCGGCGTAGGCGAGCACCCCGAGCAGATCGACGACTCCTGGAGACTCCTTCATGGGAGGCAGCGTACTTCCGTGAATCTTCGGGAACATACGTAAGCTCGGCCAACGTTGTGGTATCGAGTACACTGCTCTGTGAAAGTGCGACCGCACTGTGTAAATTCGGGGGTTTCTCCCGAATACCCCCACTTCCGGGTGCGCGGTCGCTGATGACGCGAGAGGGCTGGCTCTACCGCGAGGACCCACGTAACGAGGGCTGTTTCATGCCCGTCGGTCCCGGCAGGCCCGCCTTCATTTGAGAACTGAGGCAGGCCACGCTGACGACTTTCCGAGACCTCGGAGTCACACCTGAGATCGCCGATGCCCTTGAGACCGAGGGCATCGTCACACCGTTCCCCATCCAAGAGATGGCTCTCCCGCTTGCCCTGAGCGGCCAGGACCTCATCGGCCAGGCGCGCACCGGCACGGGCAAGACCTACGCGTTCGGCATCGCCATGCTCCAGAGCATCGGCAAGCCGCGCAAGAACCGCAAGAAGCCCCGCGGGCTCGTCGTCGTACCGACCCGCGAGCTGGCCACGCAGGTCAGCGAAGACCTCGTCACCGCCGCCGGCAAGCTCGGGTCCCGGGTTCTGACCGTTTACGGCGGGCGCGCGTACGAGCCGCAGATCGAGGCGCTCAAGGCCGGGGTCGACGTCATCGTCGGCACCCCCGGACGCCTGCTCGACCTGGTCAAGCAGAAGCACCTCGACCTGAGCCAGGTCACGACCCTGGTGCTCGACGAGGCCGACCGCATGCTCGACCTGGGCTTCCTGCCCGACGTAGAGCGGATCTTCAACCTGATCCCCGGACAGCGGCAGACGATGCTGTTCTCGGCGACCATGCCGGGCGAGATCGTCACGCTGTCCCGTAAGTACCTCAACCGTCCGACGCACGTACGCGCCGAGCACGAGAGCGGCGAGGGAGAGACCACGCCGCAGGTCCGCCAGCTCGTGTGGCGCGCGCACCGCATGGACAAGATCGAGATCGTCGGCCGGCTGCTGCAGGCCGAGGGCCGCGGGCTCACGATGGTCTTCTGCGAGACCAAGCGGGCCTGCGACATGGTCGCCGAACAGCTCGACACGCGCGGCTTCGCCGTGGCGGCCGTGCACGGCGACCTCGGTCAGGGCCAGCGCGAGCAGGCCCTGCGCGCGTTCCGCAACGGCAAGATCGACGTGCTGGTGGCCACCGATGTGGCGGCCCGCGGCATCGACATCGACGACGTCACCCACGTGGTCAACTACGACTGCCCCACGGACGACAAGACGTACGTGCACCGCATCGGCCGCACCGGCCGGGCCGGGCGCACGGGCATCTCGGTCACGTTCGTGGAGTGGGAGGAGCTGACCCGCTGGAAGATGATCAACCAGATGCTCGGGCTCGACTTCGCCGATCCCGAGGAGACCTACTCCACCTCGCCGCACGTCTACTCCGAGCTGAACATCCCCGAGGGCACCAAGGGCGTCCTGCCGCACGCGAGCCGATCGCGTGCGGGGCTGTCCGCGGAGCGCCTCGAGGATCTCGGGGAGACCGGCAGGGCACGTGTTCGTGGCGGCCGTCGCCGCGACGAACGCGAAGAGCGCCGCGAAGAGCGCCCTGCCCGTACGCCGCGCCAGCGCCGCCGCACCCGTGGCGGCAAGGAGCTGGCTGAGACCGCAGCCGTCGAGACTCAGGAGGTCGAGCTCGTGGATGCCAAGACGGAGGAGACTCCCGCGATCTTCTCGACGGACGAGATCGAGGCGGCCGCCGAGCCGAAGCGGACGCGTACGCGGAGGGGGGCGGCTTCGTCTGCCATCGAGCAGGCGCTCGCCGAGGCCCCCGAGGCGCCCGTCAAGGCCACCCGGCCGAAGCAGGCGCTCGCCGAGGCCCCCGAGGCACCCGTCAAGGCCACCCGGTCGCGGCGGGCCACCGCCGTCACGGCGGCCCCCGAGGCCGACACCGTCGAGGAGGCGCCGGCGAAGAGCACCCGCTCCCGCCGCGCCGCCGACCCGGTGCCGGTCGCCGAGGCCCCGCCCGCTCCTCCGGTCGTCAGCGAGCCGGCGCCGAGCTTCCTCTCGACGCCGCCTCCGCCGGTACGCACGGAGCAGGAGCGGATCGTCCCGCCGAACCCGTTCACGGTGATCTTCCAGTCGCCCGACCTGGCTTCGGACGACGACGACATCGCCCCGTCGGCGGCCACGGAGCGCAAGCAGCAGCGCCGCCAGCCCCGTGGCGGGGGCGGCAACCGCCGCCGCACGGGCTGAGCGCCGTCTGAGCACCGCCTGGAAGGCGCGTACCCGCATCGGGTGCGCGCCTTCTGGGTTAGAGGCCCGCGGGCCTCCTGAGGCGCTCTGGGCGCGTCCGGGGGGCTTCCGGCGAGGAGCCGCATTTGCCCTGCGTGATGCCCATGACGGTGTCGAGCCGCTGACCTCTGGGTATTGTTGCCCCACGTGAGTACGCCGCGATTCCTCGATCTGCCTCCTGGCGTCGCACCACAGAAGATCGAAACGCCACAGGGCACGTTCGCGGTCCTGGAGGCCCTCCCGGTCAGTGGTGTGATTGAGCGCTGGCCCGCCCTCCTGGTCCCCGGCCTGACAGGCAGCAAGGAGGACTTCCTCGCGGTGCTGATGACCCTGGCCCACTCGGGACGCAGGGTGATCGCCGTCGATCTGCGCGGCCAGTACGAGACGCCGGGCCCCGACGATCCCGCCGCCTACACCTGCCCCGCGCTCGGCGCCGACGTCGACGCGCTCGCCCAGTTCATCGGCGGCGGCGACCCCGTTCATCTGGTGGGCCACTCCTTCGGCGGCCTGGTGGCCAGGGAGGCGGTGATCGACGGGCGCACGAGGTTCGCGTCGTTCACGCTGATGGGGTCCGGGCCCTCGGGCATCGAGGGCAAGCGGGCGGTCAACGGCCGCAAGATCATGGAAGAGGTCCAGGCGTTCGGCCTGGAGCACGTGTGGCACCACCGGCTGGAGCCCGAGGCGCTGTCCAACGACGTGTCCGACGAGATCCTGGCGTTCCTGCGCAAGCGCCTGCTCACCAACTCGCCGACCGCGCTGGCCTGCATGGCCGAGCAGGTGCTGAGCATGCACGACCGCACCGACGAGCTGCGCCAGGTCGAGGTGCCCACGCTGGTGCTGTACGGCGAGCACGACGACGGGTGGCCGCCCGACGCGCAGTCGGAGATGGCGGCCAGGCTCGGGGCCGAGTCCGTGGTCGTGCCCGGAGCCGTCCACTCGCCCGCCGTCGAGGCGCCGGAGACGACGGCGGCGGCGCTGGTGAGGTTCTGGAACGCGGCCGAGAAACACTATTTGGACACCAGGTCCAATGCCATGTAATTCTTTACTTACTATGGCGAACATCGAGGACATCGTCGCGCAGCCACCGCAGAGCGCGACGTGGCAGGTGCATCTCGACCGGTCGATGTGGGTGGGTGGCGTACGCGGTCTCATGCTGCAGGCGCTGCACCCGCTGGCCATGCGCGGTGTCTGGCAGAACTCCAACTTCCAGGAGGACCCGTTCGGGCGGCTGCGCCGCACGGCCGACTTCGTGGGGCGGGTGACGTTCGGCAGCCCGGAGCAGGCCGACGAGATCGGCAGGCGGGTGCGCGGCATCCACAAGGCGCTGCGCATCCACGATCCCGACACCGGCCGGACCCATCGGGTGGACGATCCCGAGCTGCTGCTGTGGGTGCACTGCGCGGAGGTGTCGTCGTACCTGGAGGTGGCCAGGCGCGGCGGGCTGGGCCTCACCGAGCGCCAGGCCGACCGCTACCTCCACGAGCAGCGCAAGAGCGCCGCGTACGTCGGCCTGCACCCCGAGGACGTGCCCGGCTCGTGCGCGGAGATGGACGCCTACTTCAAGCAGGCGCGCGCCAGTCTGCGCGTCACGGAGGAGGCGGCCTCGACCGTGCGCTTCCTGATGTGGCCGAGGCTGCCGCACGAGCTCAGGCTCCTGTCCGCGGGCAAGCCCGCCTACTTCCCGTTCGGCGCGCTGTGCTACTACACGCTGCCGGACTGGGCCAGGCGGATGTACGGGGCACTGCCGGAGGTGCCGCGCTCGACCGTCGCGGCCGCGCTGAGGGCGTTCAGGCTGGGGATGAACTCGCTGCCGGAGCCGGTACACGACCACGCGTTCATGCCGGCCACGAGGGAGATGCTGCGGTCCGCCAGGGAGCGTCTCGGCGCGGCCGGGTACGACGTGAGCAAGGGGCTCAAGGGCCTGACCGATCCCCGCCGGTGGCCGCGGGAGCCGGCCGCCTGACCGGCAGGAGCGTGCCGCCCACCAGCACGACCGCCGACACGGCGGCCATCGTCCATCCGCTGCGGCCCATGCCCCCGCCGCCGAACAGCACGCCGAGCAGGGTGGACGCGGTCGCGGCGCCCACGTACCTGGACGACTGGAAGAACCCCACGGCGACCCCGGTCTCGCTCCTGTCTGCGTGCACGAAGACCAGCGAGTTCAGCCCGAACTGGCTGAGCGCCGACGCCACCCCCAGCAGCCCCGCCGCCACCAGCACCAGCCAGACGGGGCCGACGGCGGGGACCAGGCAGGAGCCGGCGAGCAGCAGCGCCGCGCTGGCCACCAGCACGGTCCGCATCCCCGCCCGCGCGGCCAGCGCCACCGCGACCGGCGTCATGACGATCGCCAGCCCGGCCATGGGGAGCACCAGCAGGCCGGCGATGTGGGCGGGCAGTCCCGCCGAGCGCTGCGCCCACAGCGGCACCACGAAGAACGCCGCGTAGAACACCACGTTGACCAGGGCGAACTGGCCGCACGTGGCCAGCAGCCCGGGCCTCAGCCGGGGCAGCAGGGTGTGTTTGGCGCCGTCCACGCGGACCTTGGGCAGCCAGCGCAGCGCCGCGGTGAGCGCGACCGCCGCGAGCGGGACGTTGACCAGGAAGATCGCCCGCCAGCCCCACAACGAAACCAGGAACCCGCCGAGCACCGGACCGGCGGCGGCGCTGGCGGTGAGCACCATGGAGATCGTCGCGATCACGCGCGGCGGCGGCCTCCCGTCCTCGCCCGGCATCACGGCCTGCACGATCGCCATCCCGGCGGGCATCGTCGCGCAGCTCCCGAACGCCTGCAGCAGCCTGATCCCGACCAGCGCCGGGTACGAGGGGGCCAGCGCGGCCAGCACGCCCGTGACGGCCATCGTCACCAGCCCGGCGCAGAACACCAGCCTCGGGCCCAGCCTGTCGGCCAGCGTGCCCATCACGGGCGGAACGAGGATGCCGGCCAGGTAGAACCCGGCGGCCAGCCACGTCACGGCCGCGATGCCCACGTGGAACTCGGCCTCGATGCTGGCCAGGGCCACGGCGATCATGGACGAGTTCAGGGGGTTGAAGAGTGTGCCCAGCGCCACTGCCGCGGGTAACCGCCCGATAGGTGCCACTTTCCCGTCATTACCACTGTTCTCTGCGGGAAACTGGGCATCCCTCGGCAAAAGCCATCAGCCGAGGCGAGCGGTCCCCTCCGCCGCTCGCCCCGGCAGGCGGGTCACTCGGCGAGGCCGTCCCACGCGTTGCGGTCGGGGGCCGCCGACCGGCCCTCCGGGCAGTGGCGGCGGAAGTCGCACCAGGAGCAGATCGGGCCGGGGCTCGGCGCGAACAGCTCGTCGATCTCGTCCGGCACCGCCGCCGGCCCGACGTTCGGCCGCTCTCCCGAAGCGGTGCGCGAGGCGGCGGAACCCTTTTTGGCGGGCGCGGGCACGAGCGCGCGGTAGCGCTCGTCGGCCGCCGACGCCTCCGTGGCGACGTCCTCGGCGCGCCCGATGTGGCGGGCCAGCGACTCCTCGGTGTGCCGCCACTCCAGGATCTCGCCGGTCGGCAGGTGGTGGAGCTCGACCGTACGGCAGGGCGTGCGCATCATCGTGGAGGCCGCGACCGCGTACACGGCCAGGGCGAGGGACGAGCGGGCGTCGTCCTCGGTGAGCGGCCGGCGGCCGGTCTTGTAGTCGACCACGACCAGCTCGTCACCGCGCCGGTCGAGCCGGTCGATGCGGCCGGAGAGGGCCATGACCTTGGTACGGGTCGCGACCGTGCGCTCGACGCCCACCGGATCGTCACCGGGATCCAAGGTCGCGACGTATCCGGAGACGAGGTCGCGGGCCCGGCCCAGCCAGTGGGCCGACTGCTCGACGTCCCTGAACCCCTCGGCGATCCACCCGTTCGTGACCAGGATGGCGGCCGTCAGCGGGGTCCTGCGGTCGTACGGCTCCCGCCACCACCCCGCCAGCGCGTTGTGCACGCTCGCCCCGACGCTGTTGTGCGCCCACGCGGGGCCCTTGGACGGCTGCGGCCGGTCCAGGTAGCTGAACCGGTAGCGGCGGCGGCAGTCGAGCCACGCGTTCAACCGCGACGGCGTGCACGAGTAGAGCCGCCGCGGCATCCCGTCCAGCGGAAGCTGCCCCTGAGCCGCGCTCATGGCCTCCACCTCGTGAAGGCGCTTCGCGTGTTCATGGCCTCCACTCCGTGGAGGCGGCTCGGTCGCTCCGGAGCCGCCGCCTTCCCTCGTCGCTCTGGTCGCTGCGCTCCCGCCGCTCCTCAGTCCAGGCGGCGGCGCTCCCTCGCGTCACTCGTCGTCGGGGTCGAGCTTGATCCCGGAGAGCTTGGTCCCGTCGGTCAGGGGGCCGTCGTCGGCACTTTCCGTACGGGTCAGCGAGCCCGACACCCAGTCGTCGAAGTGCGGCTCGAGGTCGCCGATCGTGACCTCGTCGCCGTGGGCGGCCAGCACCCGCGTGTCGGCCGGCAGCGTGAACAGCCGCCCGCCGATCGAGGTCAGCTGGTCGGGCAGGGCGGGGTATTCGCCGCCCAGCTTGCCGGGCCCGTCGGCCTGCAGGGCCTTGCCGGTGAAGACGGCCCCGAGCCCCTCGCAGTAGAGCGACACTCCGCCGGGTGAGATGCCGGGCGTCTCCATGACGTCGAGCTGGACGTCGGCCACACCGAAGATGCCGTCGTCCTCCATGTCGATGTCGGGCCAGGTCTCCCGCCAGGTCTCCCGCCACAGCGGCTTGTCCTTGGGGTGCAGGGCGACCACGGCCTCGTCCCGGCTGGCCACCTCGATGGCCGCGGAGACGTGGTCGGGCAGGCCCGCCGTGCAGATGACGGCCAGCACTTCCCGCTCGCCCACCTGCTCAAGGATCTTCTCGGCGTCACGCGCCGGGTCGATGACGATGACTTCGTCGTCGTCACCGATGATCCAGGTGTTGTTCTCGACCTTGTGCTCGGTGCCGTCGATGTCGACGACGCCCTCGGTCACCACTCGCTCGATACGCGCTGTCACGCCTCCGAACTCTAGCCCGTCTGCATCAGAGCGCGAATCAGGAGCGTGAAAGCGCGCCTAATCCTCGAGCCGGGGCGAGAACGCACCGAACGGCACGTCCAGCTCGTGATCGCGAACGTCGAGCAACGACAGCTCGGCGAGCGCGATCATGCAGCCGGCGTCGGCCGGCCACGCGATGGCCCACAGCCAGTTGCCGAGCGCCTCGCCCGCGTAGACGGCCCGGTCGTCGGCGCCGTCCACGCACCACAGCGCGGTGGGATGCCCGAGCACGCCGATCTTGGCGTTCGGCGGCCCCGAGTCGAACCCCTCGCCCGGGTCGGGGCCGTCCAGCCCGGCGAACGCCGCGCCGAGCCCGATGCCCGGCTCCTCCGCGATGACGAGCAGGTCGGCGGGGCCTTCCGTCAGCGACGGCCCCGTCAGCGCGACCACGCTGGCCCGGGCGCCGGTGCGCTCGTCACCGACCTCTCCGAAGCCGGTCACCAGCCAGCCGGCGGGCAACGGCCACGGCAGCCACACGGGCACCACGGCGGTCTTGCGGATGGCCTCCAGCGCCGTACCGGTCGGCGGCCACGGAGGCTGGTAGGGCAGGACATCACCGTGCGCGTCGCATCGGTAGGCGCTCGACCACGCACTCGGCCCGTGAAGCGGGCCAAAGCACCGTGGACAGGTTGGAGCCGCTCTCACAACTACCCACGGTGCTTTCTCCGGCACCGGCCCGTCAAGGCCGCTTCCCGTTGTCCCGTCGTAATCTTGGTCATGTGCGCGTAAATTGTGTCGGCGCGATTATTTTCGACTCCTCTGACCGGTTGCTGCTTATCAAGCGGGGACGTCCGCCGGGCAAGGGGCTGTGGTCCATCCCCGGTGGCCGCCTGGAGGCCGGGGAGACGGACGCCGACGGCGTGCGGCGCGAGGTGCTGGAGGAGACCGGGCTGCGCGTGGAGGTGGGCCGCCTGGCGGGCACGGTGGACCGCCCCGGCCTCGGCGGGGCCACGTACGTGATCCGCGACTACCTCGCCACCGTGACGGGAGGCGTGCCCGTGGCCGGGGACGACGCCGACGACGTGCGCTGGTGCGGCACGGACGAGCTGGCGCGGCTGCCGCTCACCGCCGGCCTCCTGGAGTCGCTGACCGACTGGGGCGTGCTGCCCCGCTGACACGGCCCCATCCGCCCGGCCCCGGCTGGAGCGGCGCCTGAGGTGGCGCCGCTCGGTCCTACCGGTTCGAGGTGAGGCTGGAGGTCCAGAGGATCAGGTGGTCGGCGTTGTACGTGGTGGACCGCCCGAGCGCCACGACCTCCGACCCCGACACGGCCACCGCCGTCAGCCACTGCGCCCCCTGGCCGGCCAGCCGGTCCTTGGTCAGCGCCATGCGGTTCCACGACAGGCCGTCCTGCGAGGTCCAGGCCGCGCTGTCGCCCTCTCCCGGCACGCCGTGCCAGCCCACGGCCACCAGCCCCTCGTCCGCCGCGGCCAGGTCGTACACCGCCGCCGCCTGGTCCGCGGGCAGCCAGGCCGTCTGCCAGGTCGAGCCGTCGTCGTCCGAGACCGCCGCGAAGGCACGCCGCGAACCTCCCGACACGGCCGCGCCGACGGCCACCAGCTTGTCCCGATAAGTCGTGACCCGTCGTAGCCCGGCCGACGTGGCGTCCGGCGGGACCACGCGCTTGCGCGCGCTCCAGTTCACGCCGTCCGAGGAGTGCCAGACCACGCTGCTCTCCTGGTCGGCCCCGCCCGAGCCGCCCACGGCCACGTAGCCGCCGTCCCCGGTGGCGACGGCGTCGTAGATCCGCACCCCGGAGCCGCCCTGCGGCAGCTTCTTCGACCTGGTGAACTTGCGCAGATCGGGGGTGAACCACATGACGGCGCTCGTCGCGCCCATCTGGTCCTTGGCCTCGCCGGCCAGCACGTAGCCCTCCTTGCCGGCCGTCACGACGTGGGTCTCCAGGGAGGGGGCGTTCGGGTCGCGGGCCAGGTCGCCGGTGACGTTCACCTTCTTCCAGCTCTCCCCGTCGGCGGAGGTGACGAGGAGCGGGTCGGTGAGGGCCACGTTCGTCTCGGTAGAGCCGACGGCCAGCCAGCCGCGGCTGCCGTGCGCCACGTCCTCCAGCGTCTGCTTGCCCGGGCCACCGAGACTCATGGACTTCCAGCTCACCCAGTCCCTGATCGTCCACAGGCCCGCGTCGCCGGAGGCCGAGCCGACGGCGACGTACCGGCCGGCGAAGCCGGCCAGCGCGTTGGTCTCGCGGGCGATCCTGGTCAGGCCCTCGACCTGGCCGAGCTGGACGCGTGAGGCACCGTCGCGCGGGGGCGCGGCCATGAGCACGAGCTGGTTGTCGACGTCGGACACCGCCTGGTCGCCACCGGCGAACAGGGTGCCGCCGTCGGCGATCGTGAACCCGCGCAGCGTCGCGCCCGGCAGGTTGCCGAGGTCGGTCCGCTTGCTCCAGGAGCGCCCGTCGGCGCTGGTCAGCACCGAGTAGCGGCCCAGGCCGGCCTGCGTGATCGCCGCGATGCCCGACGGATAGGAGATCAACGTCTCCACGCCCGTGCTCTCGCCGCCCAGGCCGCCGATGGAGCCGCACTGCGACCACTGCGCCCCGGTCGGCGAGCAGTAGACGCGCAGGTCACCTGTGAACGTGGGGAAGCGCGTCGGCACCAGCACGAACCTCTTGGGCGACACGGCCACCATCCCGGTGCGCGGCGCGACCTCGGGCAGCTGGAACGCGGTCGCCTGCCAGTCCCGCCCGCCGTCCGCCGATCGGAGCACCCGCGATCCCTCGCCGACCGCGGGGTCTCCGATGGCGACGACCGTGTCGCCCTTGGCGACCACCGCCTTGATCTCGCGTACCTCCAGCTCCCGGGTCTCCACCCGCTCCCAGGTCCGGCCGTCGGCGGAGCGCCAGGCCGCGGGGCCCGAACCGCCGTCGTCTCCCGTCGTGCGTCCCACGGCCACGAAACCGGAGGCGGTCCTGGCGATGTCGTTGATCTGGTCACCGGCCCTGAACGCGGCCAGGCCCGCCGCCTCCACGGCCGTCCAGCTGAACCCGTCGGTGCTGGTCCACAGGCCGCGTTCGCCGGACACGCCGTCGCCGCCGCTGGCCAGCCAGCGCCCGCCGCCGCCGACGACCCGCTGGACCGTGGGAGTGGAGGCGCCGTTCACCTGGCCGAGCTGCCAGGTCTTGCCGCCGTCCGGCGAGAACAGGAAGAGCGGGCGCGGGGTCGGGCTCGTCGTGTCGCTGCCGACCGCCACGACCGCGCGGCCCACGGACGTCATGTCGTTGAGCTTCTGGTTGGCGCCCTCGCCCGCGGCCGGCACGGTGAACAGCTCGTCCCCCGAGCGCCCCGTGCCCGCCTCCAGCCGCAGCCCCGGGGCCTCGTCCGAGGTCCACTGCCACACGAGCACGCCGGCGGCCACCAGGATCGCCACGGCCAGGGTCAGGGCGACGGGGGTGGACCTGTTGCGGCGGCGTACGGGACTGGACCTGCGCACGGCGGAGGGTGCCGGGCCTCTGTGGTGCCGGCCGCTCGACCCCTGGCGCGCCCCGTCGGTGGCGACGAGGAGGTCCGGCCTCGTGGGGCGGCCCGCCGGCGGGCGTCCGACGCGCCGCACCTCGGGCTCGCCGTCCTGTTCCGGGGCCTCGGGGACCTCTGGGACCTCTGGGGTCTCTGGGGTCTCTGGGGTCTCGTCGTACTCCGTCGGCTCCTCCGCGGGCGCGGCGGCCTCGGCGCGTTCCGGGACGGGATACACCAGCCGGTACGGCGGCGCGGGCCGGGACGACCGCTCGGGGGCGGGCTCCGCGTCCGGCTCGGACCGTTCGGGCGCCCCCTGCGGCGGATGGAGCGGGGTGCCCGCGACGAGCTTGTCCGGGCGGTTGACGACGCGGCGGGGGCGGCGGCGCGGCTCGACCTCGGGCTCGGCCGTCGGCGAGCTGTACGGCCGGCGCCCCTTGGGCGGCTCCTGCGGCTCCTCGTCCGGGATGGGGGCGGCGAACGGCGGCATGCCCCAGGGCGAGCTCAGCGGTAAACCCCTGGCCCGATCATCGGTGGGACCCGGCGGCGAATGGCTGATCCTCGGTTCATCGGAGGAATGCGGTTCAGAGGCGCCCTCGGGACGAGGTTCGTCGTCTTCCGGCGGTCGCCGTGGCGGTTCGCTGGGGCCGGAGGCCACGCGCCGTACCTCCTATGGGTCGAACGTCGTACGGGTGGAAACCAGGACGCTGGTCCGTTCCACAGGACCAGACCAGCATGACTCAGCCGGAATAGCGAGACCTCTCTAGCGAGATTCCCGGCACCCCAGGACCGATTTATTACGAGATAGTCTTAATTGACTGTTTTTTGGCTAGATACAACACACCAAACGCATACACCCCGAGCTGCACCACCGTTCCGGACAACGCCTGCCAGGGCACCGGCACCTTCCCCTGGTCCAGCGCGTCGGCCAGGTGCCCGGCCGCGGCGGCCTGCCCGAAGGCCAGCAGGTTGTTCAGCACGTGCAGGGAGATCGCCGACTCCAGCCCTCCGGTGCGCACCGTGAGAAAGCCCATCACGACCCCGAACCCGAACACGTCCACGAGCCCCGCCCACGAATAGCCGTGCAATGACATGAACAGCGCGGAACCGAGCACGATGGACCAGGCCGGATTCCGTATGTGCGCCCCGACGGCCTGCACGAACCAGCCGCGGAAGACGTACTCCTCGGCGGCCGCCTGGAACGGCACCAGCAGCACGATCACGACGAGCGCGGGCAGGAACCCCGACCATCCGCCCCAGCCGAACAGGTCGGCGTCCTCGCCGGCCGCCGTCAGCGCGAGCGCCTGCGCGCCCTGCCCCAGCAGCAGGGCCAGCACCGCCAGGCCCGCGCAGGTCAGCAGCCAGCGCCAGCGCAGCCGCCCGGCCACGGACGAGAGCGTGCCGGGGCGCCTGCGCTGGACGAGCGCCGCGGTGCCGTACACAAGAGGCAGCACGGGCGCGAGCGACAGCAACACCACGACCAGCGAGAACACCGGATCGCCGAACAACTGCCCCTCGGCCTCCAGCGGCGCGGGGATCCCGAGGAGCAGCGACATCACCAGGCCGGCCCACACCACCACCGCGCCGATCCCGACGAACCCGGTGGCGACGACCAGCGTGCCCACGATCGCCCGCCACGGCCGGGCCGCGACATTCCGCGCCAGGTGGTCGTAACTCGCACCGATGGGCGTCGGCAGGAACCAGGGCGGCGGCTGATACGGGTGGACCGGCGGCTGCATGCCGTAGACGGGCGGCTGGTGCCCTGGATTCTCCTGCATCTATCCATTCTGTCCGCGCGATGCGCAATAGTTCACAGACGGCCCACCGATTTAGGCGGATGCTCGGAGACGTACGGCATTTCGACCCTGGGAGCAGTCCATGTCAAGGCTGGGACCTGTCATCACCCTCGCGGCGGGAGCAGTGCTCGCCGTGGGGCTGGGTGTCGCCAGCGTCACCGCGACACCGGCGGCCAACGACGAGGCCGCCAACACCGCCGCGGAGGCACCGTCGGCGGGCGAGACCACCGCGGCCCCGTCACGCTCATCGGAGGCCGAGGCGGACGCCACGCCCTCGCCTCAGCGAACAGAACCGAAGAAGATCGCGAAGGCGGACTACGGAGGCTACGTCAAGGGCAACGGCGGCCTCATCGCGATCTCGATCAGAGACGGCAAGGCCGTCGCCTACTTCTGCGACGGCAAGGCCGAGGCCTGGTTCAAGGGCAGCGAGTCCGACGGCGAGCTGCAACTGACCGGCCTCGGCAGCGCCAAGGTCACCGCCGAGCTGGGCGGCGGCCGGGCCAGGGGCTCGGTCGCGTTCGGCGGCAAGAAGTGGACCTTCGTCGCGCCCACGGTGGTCAAACCGTCGGGCCTCTACCGCGCCACCGCGCTCGTCAGGGGCGCCAAGCTCCGGGCCGGCTGGATCGTGCTGAAGAACCCCGGAGGCGGCTACACCCAGGTCGGCGCCGCGTTCGAGGGCGACACGCAGGTGCCGATCCCCCAGCTGCGGGACGACCGGCCCACAGCGCCCGTGACCGTCGGCGACACCACGATCCAGCCTGAGGACGTGGACGGCTTCATCGAGGAGATGCAATGACCGCCGTACCCCAGCAGTCCCGCGGCCTGACCCCGCTCCTCGTTCCGCTGCTGGCCGGCGGCCTGGCGGCGCTCGCGCTCGGCGTCTACGGGCGCGTGCACACGCCCACCGGGTTCGCCGTGGGCGTGGCCGGGTTCTCCGGCGCGCTGCCGATGAAGGCGTGGCTGACGACGGGGGCGTTCGTGCTCGCGATCGTGCAGGTCGTCTCGGCCCTGTCGATGTGGGGCAGGCTCGGGGTCACGATCCCGCCCGGCGTGCACCGCTGGTCGGGGCGGATCGCGTTCCTGCTCACGATCCCCGTCGCCTTCCACTGCCTCTACGCCCTGGGCCTGCAGTACGACGTGCCGCGAGTGCTCGCGCACTCGCTGCTCGGCTGCTTCTTCTACGGCGTGTTCACGGCGAAGATGCTGGCCCTGCCCAAGCACGACGCGCCCGGCTGGACGCTGCCGGTGCTCGGCGGGCTGGCGTTCACCGCGCTGATCGGGCTCTGGCTGACGTCGTCGTTCTGGTTCTTCACCGCCATCGGCATCAAGGTGTGAAGCTCTTCGTACGCCGCAGCCCGGCGGCCCGCCCCTTGGCCGCCACGACGAGCGCCATCTTGCGCGAGGCCTCGTCGATCATCTCGTCGCCCAGCATGGCCGCGCCGCGCTTCTCGACCGAGGTGTAGTACTCGTACGCCTCCAGGATGAGCTCGGCGTGGTCATAGTCGTCCTGCGACGGCGAGAAGACCTCGTTGGCCGCGTCCACCTGGGCGGGATGCAGCACCCACTTCCCGTCGAACCCGAGCGCCGCCGACCTCCTGGCGGCCCGTCTGAAGCCCTCGACGTCCTTGATCTGCAGGTAGGGCCCGTCGATGACCTGCAGGTCGTGCATCCTGGCCGCCATGAGCAGCCGCATGAGGATGTAGTGGTAGGCGTCGCCCTCGACGTAGCCGGGCGGCTGCTCGCCGACGACGAGCGTCCGCATGTTGATCGACGCCATGAAGTCCGCCGGCCCGAAGACGAGCGCCTCCAGGCGCTTGGACGAGCCGGCGATGGCGTCGGCGTTCACCAGGCCGCGGGCGTTCTCGATCTGCGCCTCGATGCCGATGCGGCCCACCTCGTACCCCATGGTCTTCTCGATCTGGGTGAGCAGCGTGTCGAGCCAGACGACCTCGGTCGGGTCCTGCACCTTGGGCAGGATCAGGCAGTCGAGGAACTCCCCCGCCCCCTCGACGACCTCGATCACGTCCCGGTACGTCCAGTGCGTCGTGAGGTCGTTGACCCTGACCACGCGCGTCTTGCCGGACCAGTCGCCCTCGCGGAGCGCGGTCACGATGTTCTTGCGCGCCTCCTCCTTGGCCAGCGGCGCGACCGCGTCCTCGAGGTCGAGGAAGACCTCGTCGACGGGCAGGGTCTGGGCCTTCTCCAGGAACCTGGGGTTGCTGCCTGGCACGGCGAGCACGGAACGGCGTGAGCGCATGCGCACACGCTACTGGCCCGGCCAGGTCGCTCCCATGCGGGCCTCGATCTCGCGGGAAACCTGGGAGATCGGCTCGTTCCCCTCGGAGCGGCTCGGGTCCTCGCGCTGAACGGACTACAGTCGAAGCTGTGAGCGACGACACCGCGGCCATCGAGGAGGGCGCCAAGAAGTCCGGCATCCTCTGGCTCACCCTCGACCGCCCCCGCCTGGCCTGGCACACCTGGCACGACGGCGCGATCTACCTGGTGACGGGCGGCGAGGAGCAGGCGCTGCCCGGCATCGACGCGCTCGACCGGGTCCACGTCACGCTGCGCAGCAAGGACAACGGCGCCAGACTGGTGGAGTTCGAGGCCGCGGTCGCGGTCGTCGACCAGGCCGCGGCGGCCGACGCCGTGGCCGCGCTGGCCAAGGAGCGGCTCAACGCCCTCGACAGCGAGCACCTCACCGAGCGCTGGGCCCGCGACTCCACGGTCCTGCGTCTCACCCCCGACCGCCGCTGACGAGGCCGGCTCCTGGCCGCGCCTGGAGGGTCGGCCTTCGGCGGCGACGGGCCGCGAGGGTCAGCCTCTGACGGCGACGGGCTCCGCCTCGACCTCCGCCGCCGGTGACGGCGAGGGGCTCGCCGTGGCGGTCTGGGCGAGCAGCGCGCCGGACAGCACGAGCAGGCCGCCCACGATCTGGAAGACGCCCAGCGTCTCGCCGACCAGGGCCCAGGCCACCACCGCGCCGCCGATGACCTCGAGCGAGGCGACCGTGGCCCCCACCGCGGCCGACAGCCGCCGCACGGCGTTCACACCCAGGATGTACGCGATCACGGTCGCGACCAGCACCATCCACAGGTACGCGCCCAGCACGGGCAGCGTCCGGCCGCCCTCCGGCGCGACGGTGGCCGTGAAGGCCACCCACGGGATGTCCCACGGCCGGGCGAACGGGATCAGCACCACGGCCGCCCCCGCCATCCCCCAGGCGATGAGGCCGAGCGGGTCAACGTCGTCGCCGAAGCTATCGTTCATCAGGAAATATCCGGCGCAGCACGCCCCGGCCAGCAAGCCGAGCACCAGGCCCAGCGCGTCCAGTCGCATCCCCTGCCACGCCTCGACCACGATCCCGAGGCCCAGGACCGCGACGACCGCCCCGATGTAGGCCGCCCGCGCGAGCCGTACTTTCCGTACGAACCGCACCCAGGCCACCACCATCACCGGCGCCATGAACTCCAGCAGCAGCGCGATCCCCACCGGCAGCCGCGTGATCGCCACGAAATACAGCGACTGCACCCCGGCCACCGCCATCACCGCGTACAGCCCGAAGAACGGCAGCCTGGACCTGGGGATCCGCAGCGCCTGGGGCTTCACCACGGCCAGCACGGCCAGCAGCAGCAGCCCCGCGCCCGCCATCCGCGTCCAGACGGCCTCGATCGGCGCCAGCCCAGCGGTGATCAGGTACTTGGCCATCGGACCCGAGAACGCGAAACACCAGGAGGACACGAAGGCCAGCCCGAGCCCCGCGTACCTCATCGCCCACCACCTCGGAAGTAATCACCGTTAAGCACGTTTGATACTGACATGAGAGGCGTGCGGGGCGCAATGGGGCAGCACTGTTAGCCTGGCCACGTGAAGATCTTCGTGGCCCGGCTGCCGGGCACCCCGGTCTTCGACCCCGCGGGCGACCAGATCGGCCGGGTCAGGGACGTGGTGGTCGGCCTGCGCATCGGCCTCCGGCCCAACGTGCACGGCCTGGTGGTGGAGGTGCAGCCGCGCCGCAGGGTGTTCCTGCCCATCACCCGGGTACGCCGCATCGAGACGGGGGCCGTGGTCTTCACCGGGCGGCTCAACATGCGCAGGTTCGAGCAGCGCGCCACCGAGACGCTGGTGATCGGCGAGATGCTGGACCTGGGCGTCACGCACGAGGGCGAGCCCATGACCGTCTACGACGTGGCCATGGAGGAGATCAAGCCGTCCCACTGGGAGATCACCCAGGTGGCCCTCTACAAGGGCAGGCGGCGCGACCCGCGGATCGTCGAGTGGGAGGAGGTCTCCGGGTTCGACAGGCTGCAGAAGGACCAGGGGGCGGCCGGGCTGATCTCCGCGTTCGAGTCGCTGCGGGCCGCCGACATGGCCAGCGCGCTGCACGAGCTGCCGAGCAAGCGGCGCATCGAGATCGCCCGAGCCCTGAACGACGTGCGGCTCGCCGACGTGCTCGAAGAGCTTCCGCCCGACGACCAGATCTCCATCCTCGGCACGCTGGAGCCCGAGCGGGCGGCCGACGTGCTGGAGGAGATGGGCCCCGACGACGCGGCCGACCTGCTGCACGACCTCCCGGAGGACCAGGCGGCCAAGCTGCTGGCCCTGATGGAGCCCGGGGAGGCCGCCCCCGTGCGGCGCCTGCTGACCTACCCTGAGACCAGCGCGGGCGGCGTGATGACCAGCGAACCGGTCATCCTGCCCCCCACCGCCACGGTGGCCGAGGCGCTGGCCCACATCAGGCAGCAGGACCTCACGCCCGCCGTGGCGGCGCAGGTCTACGTGGCCCGGCCGCCCACCGAGACGCCGACGGGCACGTACCTGGGCGTCTCGCACTTCCAGCGGCTGCTGCGCGAGCCGCCGTCGACGCTGCTGGGCGGCGTGATCGACCCGTCGATCGACCCGATCAGGCCGGACTTCACGCTGCGCGCGGTCACCCGCTACCTGGCCAACTACAACCTCGTCGCCGCCCCGGTCGTGGACGAGCTGGGCCGGCTCGTCGGCGCGGTGACGGTGGACGACGTGCTCGACCACATCCTGCCCGAGGACTGGCGTGAGGGGACCGACGATCATGACGACCGAACGGCTTGACGAGCCCCGGGCTCTGCGCCGCTCGCTGCGGCCGCACTACGACCCGGAGGCGTTCGGCCGCCTGTCGGAGCAGATCGCCCGCTTCCTCGGCACCGCGCGCTTCATCGTCTACATGACCGTGGTCGTCGCGATCTGGGTCATCTGGAACGCGTTCACGCCGCCGAACCTCAAGTTCGACCCGTATCCGTTCATCTTCCTGACGCTGATGCTGTCGTTGCAGGCCAGCTACGCCGCGCCGCTGATCCTGCTGGCCCAGAACCGCCAGGGCGACCGGGACCGCATCCAGTACGAGCAGGACCGCGAGACCGCCGACCGCAACCAGGCCGAGATCGAGTATCTGACCCGCGAGATCGCGGGGCTGCGCCTGGCGCTGAACGAGCTGGCCACGCGCGACTACCTGCGCGCCGAGCTCGGACGCCTCGCCGAGGAGCTCAAGGAGAGTCGCTGAGGTCCAGCTTGGCGACCATCGCCCGGACGCGGGTGATCTCCCCCGCGCCCAGCAGGTCGAGGAACTGGGTCCGGACGCCGCGCAGGTAGGTCGGGGTGGCCTCGGCCAGCCGCTCCGCGCCGGCGTCCGTCAGCACGGCGAACAGCCCGCGGGCGTCGTTCGCGCAGGCCTCCCGCGAGACCAGCCCGTCCCGCTGCAGCCGGTCGATGAGCCTGGTCAGGCCGCTGCGGGAGAGCAGGACACGGCCCGCGAGATCGTTCATGCGCAGCCGCCGCTCCGGCGCCTCGGCCAGTTGCACGAGCACCTCGTACGAGGCCAGCGGCAGGTCGTGGGCGACGAGCAGCTCCGCCTCCAGATGCCGGGTGATGCGCACCTGGGCGCGCTGCATCATCCGCCAGACCGCCAGCTCCTCGGCGGTCAGGCCCTCGTCGCGCAGAAGAGTCACGGAGTAACCTTAGGACGTTGTTGCACAGACATCTAACAGCACGGATTAACTCAGTGAGGCCGCCGGTTCATACCATGGAGGGGCATCCTCACTGGCGTCCTGCGCCTGTCACACATATACCGACAAAGGAGGGACGGCACTCCCTCGTGCCGAGACTTCGATGGCACCTACCCAGGAACAGGTGACGGCGGCTCTCGCCAACGTCATCGACCCCGAGATCCGTCGCCCGATCACGGACCTCGACATGGTCAAGAGCATCGATATCGCTCCCGACGGCGTGGTGCGCGTGGGCATCTTCCTCACCGTGGCGGGCTGTCCGCTGAAGGACACCATCCGCCGCGACGTCACCAACGCCGTCGCCGCGCTCGATGGCGTGGCGGGCGTCCAGATCGAGCTCGATGTCATGAGCACCGAGCAGCGCAAGCAGCTGCAGACCAAGCTGCGGGGCAACCGGGGGCCGGAAAAGGAGATCCCGTTCAACCAGCCGGGCTCGCTGACCCGCGTGTTCGCGGTGGCCAGCGGCAAGGGCGGGGTCGGCAAGTCGTCCGTGACGGTCAACCTGGCCGCCGCGATGGCCTCCAACGGCATGAAGGTCGGCATCGTCGACGCCGACATCTACGGCCACAGCATCCCGCGCATGCTGGGCGCCGCCGAGCGGCCCACCAAGGTCGAAGACATGATCATGCCGCCGGTGGCCCACGACATCAAGGTCATCTCGGTCGGGATGTTCAAGCCGGAGGGCAACACGCCGGTGGTCTGGCGCGGGCCGATGCTCGACCGGGCGCTCCACCAGTTCCTGGCCGACGTCTACTGGGGCGACCTCGACGTCCTCCTCCTCGACCTGCCCCCGGGCACGGGCGACATCGCGATCTCGGTGGCGCAGCGACTGCCCACGGCGGAGATCCTGGTCGTGACGACGCCGCAGATGGCCGCCGCGGAGGTGGCCGAGCGGGCGGGGTCGATCGCCGCGCAGACGCACCAGCAGATCGCCGGCGTCATCGAGAACATGGCCTGGCTGCCGTGCCCCCACTGCGACGAGCGCATCGCCGTGTTCGGGGAGGGCGGCGGCCAGACGGTCGCCGACGCGCTCACCCGCACGCTGGGCGCCCGCGTCCCGCTCCTGGGCCAGGTCCCGATCGACCTCCGGCTCCGCGAGGGCGGCGACGAGGGCAAGCCGCTGGTCCTGACGGATCCCGACGCACCGGCGGCGGCCGAACTCCGCAATATCGCCTCCACCCTCAGCAAGCGCTCCACCAGCCTCAAGGGCCTCCAACTCGGCCTCTCCCCCAACCGCTGATTTCCGGCGCTTGCCTGATTTCCGGCGCCCGTCCTCTGGGCGGGCGCCGTTCTCAGTCCCCCATGGGGTCCGTCACGGCTACGAACGGCGAGCATCCACGCCGTCCTTGAGCTTTGTCCGGCTGCGCGCATCGACCCTTGGGTCCTGTCCGGCTGCACACAGCGGGCAGCGCTCCCGCCGTTTTCAGCGCCCGTCCTTCGGATCCTTTACGGCTGCGACGGCGAACATCATCCGCGCCGCTCTCGGTGCCCGTCCTTCGGGTCCTTTACGGCTGCGCACGGCGAACATCATCCGCGCCGCTCTCGGTGCCCGTCCTTCGGGTCCTTTACGGCTGCGCACGGTGGGCGCCATCCGCCGACTCGGGTGACCGGCCTTCCAGGGGAACGCTCACCGGCTTCCCCGGCGCACCGCCGCAACGAGCAGGCGTGACCGGCTGGGTGGTCAAGAGCGTTGACCAGGCGCGCCCGAGAGGGCGCGGAGGACCCTCAGAGGGCCATATGAGCGCTTGTGGGCGACCCTGCCCCCAGGGGGACGGGTGGCGGGTTGTTTGAGCCCTCGTGCGCCGTCCGGGAGGCCGCGGGCCGTATGGACGGCGAGGAGCCTTCCCTGGCCCGTCAGGTGGCCTCTGAGTCGTAAGGGGGAATCTCCCCGTATCCGAGCTCGTCCACCGGCTCGGGCGAGTACGGAGCCGTCGTGGCGGGCTCCAGCTCCCGAGGCCGGTTGTTGTCGTTCCAGTCGTCCTCGAGGTCGTCGAGCAGGTGCTTGCGGACGAAGTTCCTCGGGTTGAGGTCGGCGGGGTCGAAATTGGCGAACTCCGGGCCCAGCCCGGAACGCAGGTCGTCACGCGCGTTGTTCGCCATCCGGCGCAGGTTGCGTAGCGTCTTGCCTGCCTGAGATGCGGCCTGAGGCAGCTTGTCGGGACCGAAGACGAGCAGCGCGATGACGATCAGCGCTCCGATCTCCATCCACCCGAGTCCGAACACCGTGAGCTCCTACCGCAGTCCAATCACTCCGAGGACAACCCCGGCCTATCCACAGACTAAGGGCTCCCGGGGGTAGGTCGGTCGTCCACCCTCGGTCATATCACCGACATTCCCCGCATGCACCCCTTCGGCCCTGGTCAACGCGTCTACCACCCAGCCAGTCGCACCGCCCGTTACGGCGGCGCGGCCGGGAAGCTGGTGAGCGTCTCCCTGGAGGGCCGGTTACCCACGTCGGCGGGTGGTGCCTGCCGTGCGCAGCCGTAAAAACCCGAAGGACGGACACCAAAGGCGGCGCGGGCCGTCCCCACCGTGCGCGGCCTTCAAAAACCGAAGGACGGAAACCAAAGGCGGCGCGGGTGGTGGGCACCCGCGCCGCTGTGAAGAAACGCACAGGGCCGCCGCCAAGGACGGCCGGGCGGATCAGGACGGCGTCGGGGTGGGCTCGTCGTCGGCGACCACGGTGAGGGTGGCGGTGCGTTCTTGGCCGGCGCGCTGGTACTTGATGGTGATCTTGGCGCCCGGCGCCTTGCTGCGGATCAGGGCGATCAGCTCGTTCCCGTCCTGCAGGGTCAGCCCGTCGATCTCCAGGATGACGTCGCCCGCCTTCAGCCCGGCCTTGTCCGCCGGCCCGTTGACGTCCACCGGCTGGCGGCCGCCGCTGGGAGACGACGCGATCTTCACGCCCTGGCCCTTGTAGTCCTTGTCCAGGACAACGCCGATCCTGGGCCGCTTGGCCTTGCCGGTGGTGATCAGTTCTTCGGCCACGCGCCGCGTCTGGTTGACCGGGATCGCGAAGCCCAGGCCGATGCTGCCGCTCTGGCTGTTCACCGAGCGGCCGAGGGTGGCGATGGCCGAGTTCACGCCGACGACCTCGCCCTTGCCGTTCACCAGCGGGCCGCCCGAGTTGCCCGGGTTGATGGCGGCGTCCGTCTGGATGGCGCTGATGTAGGCGGGCTCCTCCGTGCCGGAGCCCGTCTCGTCGCCCGCGATGACCGGGCGGTTGAGCGAGCTGACGATGCCCGTCGTCACCGTTCCCGTGAGGCCCAGCGGGGAGCCGATCGCGATGACCGGGTCGCCGACCACGACCTGGTCGGAGTTGCCGAGGGTGATCTCCGGCGTCCCGAACGTGTCCTCGGGCTTGATCACGGCCAGGTCCGAGCCGGGGTCGCGGCCCACGATCTTGCCCGGGGTGGTCTTGCGGTTGTTGAACATGATCCGGATCTCGCCGCCCTTGGCGGCCAGCGCGACGACGTGGTTGTTGGTCACCACGTAGCCGTTCTTGATCAGGAAGCCGGACCCGGTCGCGCCCTCGGTGGTGGTGCCGGCCTCGATCGAGACCACGCTGGGCAGCACCCGCGCGGCCACGCCCGCCACCGATCCGGGCTCGCGGTTGGCGGCTCCGCCGGTCGGCAGGGGGCCGAGGCTGTAGCCGGGGTCGTTGCCGCCACTCGGCTTGGTGAGCAGGTAGGTGCCGACGCTGCCGAGCAGCGAGGCCACCAGGGCGATGGCCACGGCGGTCGAGACGAGCAGGACCGTGCTCGGCCCGCGCCTGCCCCCCGAGGAGCCCGCTTCCGCGCCGGGAGGCGGCGGCGCCCAGCCCGCGCCCAGGGGAAGCGCCTGACGGGGCGGTGGCGGCGGAGTGTTGGCGCCGGTGGGACCGGACGGGGAAGGGCCGCCGAACAGCGGGCCCTCGTAGGCACGCGTCCCGTTGTCCGGCGCGCCGCCATATGTCGGACCGCTCCCATAGGACGGACCGCTCCCGTAGGACGGAGCGCTCCCATACGAGGGGCCGCTCCCGTAGGAGGGACCGGTGCTCTCGTAGGAAGGGCTTCCGAACGCGGAGCCGCTGTCGTAGGAGGCGCTGAACGACGGGCCGCTGCCCTCGTGACTGTACGAAGGACTCTCGTAGGAGCTCGGGGAGCCGAACGAGGGACTGGTGAACGTGGGAGCGCCGGAGGTCGGGCCACCGTACGGGGGGACACCCGAAGAGGGGCGACCCGACGGGTCGCCCCAAGAGGTGCCGAACGAGGCGGGCGGCTCAGGCAACCGGCCGGCCTGGTCAGGCGAGTCGTCCGCGGGCAGGAAGTCCGGCCGCCCCTGTGGTTCGGGGTAGTCCGACGGCGTGCGTCCTTCGGTGGGGCGCGTCTCGTCGGTCATCTAAGTCTCACCACTCCTTGGCTCGGCCACCGCAATCCTCGCTTCTGCGGCATACGAGGGTCATAAAGCATTTGTCAGGAATCGCTTGTGACAAATCCCGAACCCAGATCGTATGCCCAGCACGCTGCCAAGTACGCCAAGTCCAAGTCTCCCAGGCATGACCGGAGGTCAACCCCAGGTCAAGGAGTGGCGGTGGAGGGCGCGCCCGCCGGCGAGGTGCGCGGCTGCTGGAACAGCTCCACCGGCGGTGCCGGGTTGTTCTGTCCGACGCCGGTGGCCGCGAAGAAGGTGCCGAGCGCGACGGCCGCGGAGACCACCCCTACGGCCACGTACGTCGAACGCCGCCTACCGCCGCGACCAGGGCCCGAGGCCCCACCAGTGGCGTCCCTCCGCGGGCGGTTGTCCAGCGGAGCGATGGTGTGCGGCCCAGGGATGGGCACCCCGCCGAAGGTGCGGGACGGAAAAGGGCGCTCCCTCGGCGGCAGCGGGCCGCCCGGCTCCGCCATCCGGAGCAGGGACATCGTCAGATCGGCCGGCATCGCCGGCCCCTCCAGGGAGCGCAGGCGCGACTTCAGCGCCCGCACCGACTCGACCTCTTGCCGACAGTCGGCACAGAAGGTCAGATGAGCCAGCGCGCGCTCGCGCTCGGTGTGGTTGAGTTCGCCGTCCACGAGCGCGGACACGCGTTCTCCAAGATGAGCCATCAGAATTCCTCCCCACGGATCACGGTCGGGGGGAGTTGAGAATTACGGGGGGCTCGATGATCGAGCGCCTCCCGCAACTGCGCCCGGCCACGGTGAATACGGCTTCGGACCGTACCCAGCTTGACGCCGAGCGTGGCCGCGATCTCCTCGTAAGAAAGGCCCTCGATGTCACACAGCACGATCGCGGCCCGGAACTCGGGGGCGAGCGCGTCGAGGGCGGCCTGGATGTCGGGCTCCAGGTGGGCGTCGTCGAACGCCTGCGCCGGGGACGGCTCACGGCCACGCAGCCGCTCGGCGGCGTCGTCGGCCAGCCCCTCGAACCTGATGCGTTGCTTGCGCCGCGCCATGTCGAGGAACAGGTTCGTCGTGATCCGGTGCAGCCACCCCTCGAACGTGCCCGGGGTGTAGCTCGACAGCGACCTGAAGACGCGGACGAAGACCTCCTGGGTGAGGTCTTCCGCGTCGTGGACATTGCCGGTCAGCCGGTATGCCAGCCGATACACGCGTGCGGAGTGAGTCCGCACCACTTCCTCCCATGTGGGAGGTGTCCAATCAGACGACACGGGAGCATCCGCCTGGTGGTCGCTTTCGTCCACCAGAACTCCTCTCTTTGGGACCACCGCTACCGCCATAGTGCCTGGTTTCGTCCCTTCGTGCGCACTGCCTGCCTTCCGGACCGGCAAAGCCCGTTTAAACCTGCAACGCCTTAGGTCCCTCCTGAGTTCCCGTCCTGGCGTGTCTCCCCTAGGCTGCGATCGGTGCCAATCACGTGGACCAATCGCACGAAAGCGGGGGAGGCGGCCGATGACCAACCCGGTGGAGGCCACTCTGGCCTATGCGGAGCAGTTCCATCAGGAAGATGAGCTCCTGCATACGGCGCGACAGCGCGGGCTGGAGATGGGGGCCACACCCATCCTTCCCGGCGGCGGGGCGGCACTGTGCTTCCTCGCCACCGCCGTCAACGCCAAATCCGTCGTCGAGATCGGCACGGGCTGCGGCGTCTCGGGGCTGTGGCTGCTGCGCGGCATGCGTACGGACGGGACGCTCACGAGCGTGGACGTCGAGCCCGAGCACCAGCGGCTGGCCAGACAGGCGTTCGCGGAGGCGGGCTTCTCCGGCGGGCGGGTGCGGCTCATCTCGGGCCGGGCGCTCGACGTGCTGCCGCGGCTGTCGGACGGCGGCTACGACATGGTGTTCGCCGACGGCGCGAGGCAGGAGTACGCCGACTACCTCGCCGAGGCGGTCCGCCTGCTGCGCGTGGGCGGCATCGTGGCCTTCGGCAACATGCTGTGGCACAACCGGGTGGCCGACCCCGCGCAACGCGACACCGACACGGTGGCGCTGCGCGAGGTGGGCAAGCTGGTGCAGTCGGACGACCGCCTGCGCTCGGTGCTCATGCCGCTGGGCGACGGCCTGCTGGCCGCCATCAAGATCGCCGACTAGCCGCAGGCGAGCCACTCGGGCGGAGCGCCGCCTGCGCGAGCCGGCCGGCCCCGGTGGGCCGCCCAGCCGCGAGCGAGGCGGCTGCTAGGCGCGGGTGAGCCACTCCAGCAGGAGGCGGACGCCGAACCCCGTGGCGCCCTTGGTCAGGGTGCCCTCGTCCACCGTGCTGCGCCCGACGCCGGCGATGTCGAGGTGCGCCCACGGCCGCCGCCCCGCGAACTCCCGCAGGAACAGCGCCGCCGTGATCGACCCGGCCCCGAACCTGGACCCGGCCTCGACGTTGGCCAGGTCGGCGATCGACGACTCCAGCGCGGGCGTGTAGTCCTCGATCAGCGGCATCCGCCACAGCCGGTCGTCGCTCACCTGCCCGGCGTCCAGGAGCCGCTTGGCCAGCGCGTCGTCGGAGGCGTAGACGGCGCCGACGTTGCGGCCGAGCGCCACCGTGATCGCCCCGGTGAGGGTGGCGATGTCCACGACCTCGTCGGGGTCGAGGACGGCGTCGGCGTAGGCGAGGGCGTCGGCCAGCACCAGCCGGCCCTCGGCGTCGGTGTTGAGCACCTCGACCGTGCGCCCGCCGTAATGCTTGATCACGTCGCTGGGCCGCTGCGCCGTGCCCGAGGGCATGTTCTCGGCGGAGGCGATCAGCCCGGTGACCCGTACGGGAGCGCCCAGCTCGGCCAGCGCGCCGAGCACGGCGATCACCACCGCGCCGCCCGCCATGTCGGTCTTCTGGGTCTTCATGTTCTCGTTGGGCTTGAGCGACAGCCCGCCCGAGTCGAACGTGATCCCCTTGCCCACCAGCACCACGTGCCGGTCGGTGGGCTCGGCGGGGGTGTAGGAGAGCTGGATGAGGCGGGGCGGGCTGGCCGAGCCCCTGCCGACCGCGAGGATGCCGCCGAACCCGTCGGCCTGCAGCTGCTCCTCGTCCCAGATCCGCGCGGGCACCCCGACCTCGGCGGCCCGCTCGGCCAGCCACGCGGGGTTCTTGACGGAGGAAGGCGTGTTGGCCAGGTCGCGGGCGAGCGCCACCGCCTGCGCCACGACCTGAGCGCGCCGCACCTGCGCCGCGTCCGCGCCCGCGAGGGCCAGCGCCCGCACCGGCTTCTTGCCCCCGTTGCCGATCCTGAACGAGTACGCCGCGAGCAGCGCCGCCTCGGCGAACGCCGCCACGTCGCCGTCGGGCGCGACCACGGTCAGCGTGTCCCTGCCCCTGGCTCTGCGGGCGAGCGCGGCGCCGGCCTTGCGCAGGGCACGCGGCGAGCCGTCGCCCACTCCGTAGAGCAGGACGCGGCCGACACCGCCGCCCCTGGCCACAGGAACCTCGACGATCTCCCCCGCCTCCCCCTTGGCCTCGTAGTGGGCCAGCAGGTCGGACACCGGCAGGTGCAGCTCGACCTCGGGGCTGAGGGTGGAGTCAAAGGGAACGGCCAGCAGCTCGGCTCCGTCGGGAACCTGGGCGACCACTGACGCAGTGGTCTCGATGGGCACGGATTCTCTCCTCGAACGTCAGCGACCCTGGCGCCGGATTACGCCAGGGTCGTGGAAAAGGTGGTCTTTCGGGAGCTCTCAGCCGACGACGTTCTTCAACGCCTCGCCGAGCGCCTTCGCCTCGTCGGCGGAAATCTCCACGACGAGCCGGCCGCCACCCTCCAGGGGGACCCGCATGACAATGCCGCGCCCTTCCTTGGTGACCTCGAGCGGACCATCGCCGGTCCGCGGCTTCATCGCCGCCATGCGTGCATCCCTTCCTGCCTTGGGCTCCCGCGGCCCGCGATTTCCGACCGCCCGTGAGGGGTGGTCGGCGCATTCACGTCTTCTGTGATGTCCTATTCTCCCGCATCGAGAGCGCTCATGGGTAACGATCTCCTCCCAGAATGCGTTGTCGAGCCGTGCGATGGCGTCCAAACTGGACTTCGTGCACGCTCGCGCCGCTCTGTTCGATCTCTATGGAGACCACCTGCGCTCGCGCGGTGGACAGGCGTCCGTCGCCTCGCTCGTAAGGCTCATGAAACCCCTGGAAATAGCCCCTCCCGCCGTCCGCACCGCTGTGTCACGAATGGTGCGCCAAGGGTGGCTGCGGCCGGTGAAACTGCCGCAGGGAGCCGGCTACGGGCTGACCCCGAAATGCGGCCGGCGCCTGGACGAGGCCGCGCTCAGAATTTACCGAGCCGGGACGCTGACCTGGCACGGCCGGTGGCACGTGATCGTCTTCGCGCCGGTGAAGGAGCGGCCGCGCAGGGAGCGGCTCAGGGCCGACCTGGCCTTCCTCGGGTACGCGTCCTTGTCCGAGACGACGTGGATCGGTCCACGATCCTCGATCGAGCTGGACAACCTGCTCGACGGCGAGGGGGTGCGGGCCGACAGGTTCGACTCGGCGCTGGAGGGCGACCCGCGGGAGCTGGTGGCCAGGGCGTGGGATCTGACCGCCATCGGCGAGGCGTACGAGCACTGGCTCGCCGAGGCTGTCACGCTGATCAGCACGCTGCCCGAGAGAGCACCGGCGGACCAGGTGTTCGCCACCAGGAGCAGGCTCGTGCACGGCTGGCGCAACTTCCTGTTCCGCGACCCGGGCCTGCCGCCGGAGCTGCTGCCCGCGGGCTGGCCGGGCGAGAAGGCCAGGGCGTACTTCGAGCAGGAGGCCGCCCGGCTGCTGCCCGCGGCCGCCGCGTTCGTCGAGAGGGAGTTACTTTGATCCGCTATGACGTGGCCGACACGGTCGCCACCATCACGCTCGACCGCCCCGACGCCATGAACTCGCTGACCGCCGAGACGAAAGACGCGCTCCTCGACGCGCTGCGCCGCGCGGCGGGCGACGCCGCGATCAGGGCCGTGCTGCTGACCGGCTCGGGCCGGGCCTTCTGCGCGGGCCAGGATCTGCGCGAGCACGCCGACAACCTGGAGGCGGGCCGCGGCCTGGCCGACACGGTCCGCGTCCACTACAACCCGATCGTGGAGCTGATCACCACCATGGCCAAGCCGGTGGTGGCCGCGGTCAACGGCGTCGCCGCGGGCGCGGGCGCGTCCCTGGCCTTCGCCTGCGACCTGCGGGTTGCCTCGGAGAAGGCGAAGTTCGCGCTGGCGTTCGCCGGCGTCGGCCTGGCGCCCGACTCGGGCGCCTCCTGGACGCTGCAGCGCCTGGTCGGCCGGGGCCGCGCGGCCGAGCTGCTGCTGCTCGGCGAGCCGCTCGACGCGGCCCGCGCGCTGGAGCTGGGCCTGGTCACGCGCGTGGTGCCCGCCGACGACGTCCTGAAGACCGCCCACGAGCTGGCCGTACGCCTCGCGCACGGCCCGACCCTCGCCTACGCCGCCACCAAGCGGGCGCTGGCCTACGCCGCGACCCACTCGCTGCCCGACTCGCTCGCCATGGAGGCCGACCTCCAGGACGAATGCGCCGCCACCCTGGATCACCTGAACGCCACCCGCGCCTTCCTCGCCAAGGAACGCCCGACGTTCCGCGCCGAGTGACGTCCGCACCGGACCCGGCCGCACCGAACCCGGCCACGCAGGAGGCGGCCGCGCAGGAGACGGCCGCGCAGGAGGCCGCCGCCGGAGGCGTGCCCGCGTTCGACGTTCTCCGCGCGGGCGCGCTCGGCCTGCTCACCGGCGGCGGGATCGACGTCTCCGATCCGGTCTACGCCGGGCCGCTGGCCAGGCTGAGCGGGGCCGCCGGCGGCCTGCTGGCCTCGATGGCGCCCGGAACGCTGTGGCCGGACCTGCCGCCGGCCGGCGGCCCCGGCAACGTCACGGGCGGCTACGGCCGCCTTCGGCGCATCGCCACGGCCTGGGCCACGCCCGGCACCGCGCAGCACGGCGACGACGCCGTCGCGGCCCGGGTGGTGGACGCGCTCGACGTGCTCCACGAGCACCACTACAACGAGCGGCTCCCCGAGACGGGCAACTGGTGGTTCTGGGAGATCGGCACGCCCGCCCACCTGAGCCGGTTGTGCGTGCTGCTCGGCGACCGGCTCGACGGCGCCAGGCTCGACGCCTACCTGACGGCCGTGGACCGGTTCTGCCCGGATGCCGACCGAAGGGCCGGCAACCCGCAGGCGGGCGAGAGCGGCGCCAACCGGGCCGACAAGGCCTCCATCATCGCCTTCCGCGGCATCGCGGGACGCAGCGCGGACAAGCTGGCGCTGGCCCGCGACGGCCTGTCGGACGTGCGCGACGGCGGGCTCAGGAGCGTCTTCCGCCACGTCGGGTCCGGCGACGGCTTCTACCGCGACGGGTCGTTCATCCAGCACGAGTGCGTCGCGTACACCGGCTCCTACGGCCTGTCGCTGATCATCGCCGTCGCCGAGGCGCTCGCGCTCCTGGACGGTTCGCCGTGGCAGGTCCGCGATCCGGGCCTGCCCGTGGTCCTGGACGCGGTCGAGCGGTCGTACGCGCCGTTCGTCCATGACGGGCTGCTGATGGACACGGTCAGGGGGCGGGCGGCCACGCGGCAGGCGTTCTCCGACGCCGTGGCCGGCCATGGCCTGATCGGCGCCGTCCTGCTGCTGGCCCAGAGCGCGCCGGAGCCGTACGCCGGCCGCTTCCGGGAGCTGGCCAAGGGGTGGATCGAGCGTGGCAAGGCCCGCCCCTACCTGGAGCACGCGGACGTGCCGGATACCCGGCGGGCGGTCGCGGTGCTGCGCGACGTGAACGTCGAGGCCGCTCCCGGGCCCGTCGGGCACTTCGTGTTCCCCTCGATGGACCGGATCGTGCACCGGCGGCCCACCTGGTCGTTCGCGCTCAGCCTCTCGTCGCGCCGGATCGCCGCGTACGAGGCGATCAACGGCGAGAACCTGCACGGCTGGTACACCGGCGACGGCATGACCTACCTCTACACGAGCGACCTGGGCCAGTTCGGCGAGGGCTTCTGGCCGACGGTGGACCCGTACCGGCTGCCCGGGACCACCGTCGACGACCGCGAGCGCGCGAACCTCTCCTTCCGCGCCCACTGCCCGCCCGGCGCGTGGGCCGGCGGCGCGGTGCTCGACGGCCGGTACGGGGCCGCCGTCATGGAGCTGACGAGCGAGGGCGCGAGCCTGCGGGCGCGCAAGTCGTGGTTCTTCCTCGACGCGGCCGTGGTGGCGCTCGGCAGCGGCATCACCGGCTCGGACGGGCGCGGGGTCGTGACCGTGGTGGAGAACCGGGCCACGGACGCGCGGCCGCACGTCGGCGACGGCTGGGCGCACCTGCCCGGAGTCGCGGGCTACGTGCTGGACGGCGCTCAGTGCGCCGTGGAGACGCGTACGGGCAGGTGGCGCGACATCAACGCGGGCGACGACACCGGCGGCGCGGTCGAGCCCGTCACGCGGCGTTACGCGAGCCTCTGGATCGACCACGGCATCGACCCCGTGAACGCCTCCTACGCGTACACGGTGCTGCCGGGCGCGGCGCGCGAGCAGACCCGCAGGTACCGCGGGCGGCGTCCCGTGCGGGTGGCCGCCAACACCGCCGAGCTGCAGGCCGTGCGGGCGCGGGGGCTGCTCGCGGCCGTGTTCTGGACGGCCGGAACCGTCGGGGAGATCGCGGTGGACGCGCCGTGCGTGGTGATCGTGCGGCGCGCCGGCGGGCGGGTGGCCGTGGCGGTGGCCGACCCGAGCCGGACGGTGGACGTCGTGACGATCACGTTCGACCACCCGCTGGGCGGGCTCATCAGGGCCGACGACACCGTCACGGCGCGGGCCGGGGAGAGGACCGCCGTGACCGTCGAGCTCGGCGGGTCACTCGGCGCGACCCACACCTTCGAGCTCAGCGCGAACGGGCCACGCAGCCCTCGATGTGATCGTTGACCAGGCCGATGGCCTGCATCAACGCGTAGGCCGTGGTCGGGCCGACGAACCTGAAGCCGTGCTTCTTCAGCTCCTTGGCCAGCGCCTTGGAGCCGGTCGTGGTGGCGGGCACGTCGGCCATGCTCTTCGGCACGGGGGCCTCCGGGTCGGCGTAGCGCCACACCAGGTCCGACAGGCCCTCGGAAAGGTCCATGGCGGCCCTGGCGTTGCCGACCACGGCCTCGATCTTGGCCCGGTTGCGCACGATGCCCTCGTCGCCGAGCAGGCGCTCCACGTCCTGCTCGGTGTACGCGGCCACCTTGGCGATCGAGAACCGGTCGAAGGCCGCGCGGAAGTTCTCCCGCTTGCGCAGGATCGTCAGCCACGACAGGCCCGACTGGAACGCCTCCAGGGCCACGCGCTCGAAGACCGCGTCGTCACCCGTGAGCGGGCGGCCCCACTCGTCGTCGTGGTAGGCGATGTAGGCCGCGTTGCCCGCCATGCCCGTCCAGGAGCACCGGATCAGCTCCGTCACGGGCGTCCGTCCCCGTCCTTGGCCAGTGGCGCGGCCTGCGTGGTCTCAGCGCCGTCCGTGGACTCGTCCACCGGCTCGGAGACCACGTCATCCTCGACGGTCTCGACGAGCTTCTCGTCCGGCTTCTCGTCGGCGGAGGGCTCGACAACGGCGGCGGCCTCCTCGGCCGCCGCGGTCTCGGCCGCCGCGGTCTCGGCCGCCGCGGTCTCGCCGTCGGGAGACTCCGCCTGGGCCTGCTCGTCCGGAGCGGCCTCCGAGGCCGGCTCGCCGTCGCCCGGCGGGATCCGCCACTCCGGGTCCTCCGGCGCCCGCCGCAGGTCCGGCGTGCCGTCCCAGGACACCGTGGCGCCGCTCACCTCCACGGGATCGCCGGACTCCGGCAGCTCGCGCGCCACCGCCGGGGCTTCTGGGGCGTGGTCGGTACGCAGCCCCGCCCCGGGCGCGGCGTAGATCTCCTGGCGCGCGTGCAACCGGCTCGACAGCAGCTCGGAGACCCGCTGCTCCAGCACCGCGATCCGCGTGTCACGCGCGCTGATCGCGTTGGCGGCCCTGCGCAGGGTCTCGTCGACGCTCGCCGTGTGATAGCCGACCAGATTGACCGGAAGTTGGAGCGCCATGAAGTCGACCGCCGTCAACTGTCCGGGCTCGGGCAGGTCGAGAGGCGGCACATCCGGCGGGAACTCGGTCAGCTCACCGCCCCTACCGAGGGAGACCAAGACCACACACGCCAAGATGGCGATGGCGGCGATGGCGAGAATGACCAGCACATTGGCATCGTACTCACACCATCGGGGCATGAGGTCCCGCACTTGCCGCAGTCCGTGCGTCTCCGGGCGGTGAGCGCGCCGGTCAGCCGACCGCCTCGCCGAGTTCGGCGACGCTGGGCCGGACCGGTTGCGGACGCGCCTCCAGGTGGGCGAACGCCTCCTCCACCGTGGAGGTCCACGAGATCGCGTCGAAGACGTCGGGCCGGGTGAAGCCCTCGTCGTACAGGTGGTTCATCAGCTGCTTGAGCGGGTCGTACAGACCCCAGGGGTCGAGGATCACCAGGGGCCGGTCGTGGATGCCGAGCACCCGCGCGGTCCAGATCTCGAAGAGCTCCTCCAGCGTGCCGATGCCGCCGGGCAGCACGAGGAACGCGTCGGAGCGGGCGTCCATGATCCCCTTGCGCTCGCGCATGTCGGTGGTGACGATCAGCTCGTCCGACTCCTCGTCCGCCACCTCGACGTCCACCAGTACCTGCGGGATCACGCCGATCGTGCGGCCGCCGCCCGCCCGGACGGCCGAGCCGACCGCGCCCATGCAGGAGACCGTGGCGCCGCCGCTCACCAGGGTGTGACCCCGCTTGGCGAGCTCGGCGCCCACGTGTCCGGCCAGATCGATGTACTTCTTGTCGATGTTCAGGCTGGAGGCGCAGTAGACGCAGATATTCACATCCAGGAAGCCTACTGGGGCTCGGCGTACTGGACCGCGGCGGCTTCCAGCTCCTCTTCGCGCTGCCTGGAGCGGGCCAGGTCGGCGTCCACGATGATGCGCACGGCCTCGTCCACGTCGTCGGTGAGGGTGATCAGGTCGAGGTCCTGGGCGGCGATCTTGCCGGTGCCGAGCAGGGTGCTCTTGATCCAGTCGAGCAGCCCGCCCCAGAACTCCGAGCCCATCAGGACCACGGGGAAGGAGGTGACCTTGTGGGTCTGCACCAGCGTCAGCGCCTCGAACAGCTCGTCCAGCGTGCCGAAGCCGCCGGGCAGGGCGATGAAGCCGCACGAGTACTTGACGAACATCGTCTTGCGCACGAAGAAGTAGCGGAACTCGATGCCGAGGTCGACATAGTCGTTCATGCTCTGCTCGAACGGGAGCTCGATGCCGAGCCCGACCGACATCGCGCCGTCCACCTCGCTCGCGCCCCGGTTGGCCGCCTCCATGACGCCCGGGCCGCCGCCCGTGATCACCGCGTAGCCCGCCTCGGCCAGCGCCTGGCCGAGCGCGCGGCCCTGCCGGTAGTCGGGCGCCCCGTCCGCGGTGCGCGCCGAGCCGAAGACCGTGACCGCCGGCGGCAGCTCGGCGAGCTGGCCGAACCCCTCCACGAACTCGGCCTGGATCCGCAGCACCCGCCACGGGTCCATGTGGACCCAGTCGGAGGACCCCTGGCGGGCGAGCAGGCGCTGGTCGTGCGTGGAGCTGGGCACCAGGCGGCCGCGTACGACCGCCTGGCCCTGACGGCGTTCAGGACGTGACTGTTCCATGCTGGTCACGCTAGCCCTCTTCGGGCGAGATGGGCGTCCTGAGCACGAACACCGCAGGTCAGGCCGGTGAACCCAGTCTCTAAAAAATCTTGGAAAAACCAGGGAACCGGATTTCGACCCCCCTGCGTCTAACTGCACGAGGGTGCTGCTCGGGACTGAAAGTGGTCTTCCCCGCCAAATGGCCGGCGAGGAAGGCCACTTTCATTTTGTGAGCCAGTTGAGCATGGCCCGCTCGCTCTCGACGATCTTCGACAGCGACACGTACTCGCCCTGCTGGTGCGCCAGGTTCGGATCCCCGGGACCGTAGTTCACGGCGGGCACCCCCAGCGCGGAGAAGCGGGCGACGTCCGTCCAGCCCAGCTTGGCGCGCGGCGTGCCGCCGACCGCCTCGGTGAAGGCCGCCGCCACCGGGTGCGTCAGCCCCGGCCTGGCCCCGGGCGCGGCGTCGACGAAGCTCACCTCGAACCCGTCGAAGACCTCGCGTACGTGCTCCTGCGCCTGCTCGATCGTCAGATCGGGAGCGAACCGGTAGTTGACGGACACCACGCACAGGTCGGGGATGACGTTGCCCGCGACCCCGCCCCGGACGCCGACCGCGTTCAGGCCCTCGTGGTATTCGAGGCCGTCGACCACCGGCAGCCGCGCCTCGTACGCGTTCAGCCTGGCCAGGACCGGCTCGATCCCGTGAATGGCGTTGACCCCGAACCACGACCTGGCGCTGTGGGCCCGCTTGCCCCTGACGGTGACCTCGGCGCGCAGCGTGCCCTGGCAGCCGCCCTCGATCGTCCCGTCGGTCGGCTCCATGAGCACCGCGAAGTCGGCCGCCAGCCAGTCGGGGTGGTCCCTGGCCACGCGGTTGAGGCCGTTGCGCTCGGCCTCGACCTCCTCGCAGTCGTAGAAGACGTACGTGACGTCCTGGTTGGGAGCGGGGACGGTGGCCGCCAGCTTGAGCGCGACCGCCACGCCGGCCTTCATGTCGGACGTGCCGCACCCGTAGAGGAGGTCGCCCTCCACCCGGCTGGGCAGGTTGCCGGCGATGGGGACGGTGTCGAGGTGCCCGGCGATCAGCACCCGCTCGGACCGGCCCAGCTCGGTGCGGGCCACGACCGTCTCGCCCGACCTGTCGACCTTCAGGTGCGGCAGCGCGGACAGCGCCCGCTCGACCGCGTCGGCCAGCGCCCGCTCGTCGCCGCTCACCGACTCGATGTCCACGATCGCCGCGGTCAGCGCGCGTACGTCCTGCGTGAGATCAAGCATCAGGTGTTCACTCCGTGTTCGCGCAGCACGTCGTTGAGCGCCGCCTTGTCGTGTCGCTGCCCCGGCTCCAGGCGCTTGAGCACCAGCACGCACGGCAGGCCGAACGTGCCGCCGGGGAACTCCTTCTGCCGGGTGCCGCCGACGGCCACGCACCACGCGGGGACGTGGCCGCGGGCCAGCTCCTCGCCGGTCTGCACGTCGATCACCGGGATCGAGCCGGACAGGATCGTCCCGGCGCCGACGACCGCGCCCTCGCCGACCCGGGCGCCCTCGACGATCATCGAGCGGCTGCCGATCAGCGCGCCGTCCCCGACGACGACCGGCACGGCGTTGGGCGGCTCCAGCACGCCGCCGATGCCCGCCCCGCCCGACAGGTGGACGTTCTTCCCGATCTGCGCGCACGAGCCGACGGTGGCCCAGGTGTCCACCATGGTCCCCTCGTCCACGTACGCGCCGATGTTCGTGAACGACGGCATCAGCACCACCCCGGGCGCCAGGTACGAGCCCCAGCGGGCGATCGCGCCGGGCACCACGCGCACGCCGTCGAGCGAGCTCTTGAGCGGGACCCGGTCGTGGTGCTGGAAGTCGCCCACCTGCGAGCGCGCCATGCCGAGCACCTTGAAGCTGAGCAGGATGGCCCGTTTGGCGCGTTCGTCCACGACCACCTCGCCACCCTCCAGGCGCGCGGCCCTGGCCTCGCCCCTGTCGAGCAGGTCGACGGCGCCGACGATCAGCCGGCGCGCCTCGGCGTCGGCCGGCGACAGCTCCGCCCGGCGGTCCCACAACTCGTCCACCACCGGGGAAATCGGTGAGGTGGTGCTCACGTCACTCATGGCCACGGAGCTTATCCGCCACGGGTAGGTTCTTCAGGGTGCGCCTGCGCTTCTCCCGTGGAGTCATCACCATCGCGATCATCGTCGTCGTGCTCGCCGTGGGCATCTCCGTGGGGCTCTTCCACCTGCTGAAGAAGACCAAGCCGCTGGCGGTGGCGCCGGAGCCGCACTGCACCGTGCGCACCCCGCTCGGCGAGCGCGAGCTCGACTTCGAGCAGGCCGAGATCTCCGCCACCATCGCGGCCGTCGCGGCCCGCCGCCGGCTGCCCGAGCGGGCCGTCGTGATCGCGTTCGCCACGGCGCTGCAGGAATCCAAGGTCTACAACCTCGGCTACGGCGACCGTGACTCGGTGGGCGTGTTCCAGCAGCGGGAGTCGCAGGGCTGGGGCACCAAGAAGCAGCTCATGGACCCCGTCTACGCCACGAACAAGTTCTTCGCCGCGCTGGTGAAGGTCAAGAACTACCGCAAGATCCCGGTGGCCGAAGCGGCCCAGGAGGTGCAGCGCTCGGCGGGCGGCTACGCGTACGCGCAGCACGAGCCGGAGGCCAAACTGCTCGCCGCCGCCTTCACCGGGCGTGTCCCGCGCGCCGTCCACTGCTGGTATCCGCCGGGCAAGAAGACCCCGGCGCCGCAGCCCCGTACCGCCGAGGCCCGCAAGCAGCTGGCCAGGGCTCTCGGCAGCACGGCCGTCACCTCGGAGCGGCGCGGCTGGCTGATCGCCGCCTGGTCGGTGTCCTTCTCGCAGAAGTACGCGCTGCGCCAGGTCGGGTACGCGGGGGCGACGTGGAAGAACGACGTCAAGCTCGAGAACTGGCAGAGCGGTGGCAAGGCCGGCACCACCCAGGTCGAGCTCTCCTGAGCAGGGTCAGGAGGCGCGGCGGACGATGGTGATCGAGCCCGGCGGCAGGGGCTGGGCGTAACTGGCCGTCCACGACTGCCCCTGGATGCGTTCGAACGACAGCAACCGCCCGTCCGAGGCGCGATAGTCCGCGAAGTCCAGCAGGCCCCGGTCAGGATGGCCGGTGTCGCCCTCGCTCCGGAACGCCGCCGTGCCCCGCTCGATCGGGGAGAACTCCACGCCCTCCATCACCAGCGTGCTCTTGGCCGGAACCATCCCCTGCGTGGGCACGTCCGTCCAGAGCTGGACCTCCAGATGGGGCGTATCACCCTCGTGCGCCTCGACGGAGAGCCACTGGAAGCGGCGGGCGCTGTCCCGCAGGAGGTATTCGACCCACTGCTGTCCCTGCCAGGAGACGAACAACGCGCCGAGCACCCGGCGGGGAGATCCATGCACCTCGATCCGGTCGCCGACCCGGATCGTGCGAGGGTCGGTGTAGTCGGTGCCGGCATGCCCGGGCGCGATCACCGGCGCCGGCAGCGGGGTCTCGATGGGGGCGACCTCGACCGGCGGCGCGCTCGTACGGCCCTTCCTGTCCTGCCGCATGGTGGCCAGAAAAGCCCCAAGCAACAGAAGGACGGTGGCGATGCTCAGCCCGAGTACGACCATGGAGGTCATGCTCATCGATCAGCTCGCTCCACTCGCGGTCTGCCTCGGCAAAAGCCCTTATCAATTTATGCGTATCAGCCGGATTGCCCGGCTATGACGGGCGATCCTACTGGAGGCGGCGCACCGCCGCACCGATCCGCTCATCAGTCGCGGTAACCGCGATACGGATGTGCCGCTCACCTGCCGATCCGTAGAACTCGCCGGGCGCGACCAAAATGCCGATTTCGGAAAGCTTCCCGACCTGATCCCAGGCGCTCTGCCCGTTCGACGCCCAGAAGTAGAGACCGGCCGTCGAATGGTCGATGTGCCACCCCGCCCGCTCCAGCGCGGGCCGCAGCAGGGCACGGCGGGCGGCGTACCGCTCGCGCTGCAGGTCGGCGTGCTCGTCGTCGCCGAACGCGACCGTCATGGCGGCCTGTACGGGCTGGGGCATGATCATGCCGGCGTGCTTGCGCGTCTCCAGCAGTCGCTTGACCAGGACGGGATCTCCCGTCACGAACCCGGCGCGGTAGCCGGCCAGGTTGGAGCGCTTGGAGAGCGAGTGGACCGCGAGCAACCCCTCGTGGGAGCCGCCGCAGACGTCGGGATGGAGGATCGAGATCGGCTCCTCTTCCCAGCCGAGCTCGATGTAGCACTCGTCGGAGGCCACGACGGCGCCGCGCTCACGGGCCCAGGAGACCACCTTGCGCAGGTGTTCGGCGGGCAGCACCCGGCCCGTGGGGTTGCCCGGGGAGTTGACCCAGATGAGGTCGACGCGCTCGGGACCGAGCGCGAGCGTGCTGTCGGAGGCCGTGCCCACCGCCCCGGCCAGCCGGGCGCCCACGTCGTAGGTGGGGTAGGCCAGCTCGGGGAAGACCACCCGCCCGGCGCCCAGGTAGGTGGGCAGCCAGGCGACGAACTCCTTGGAGCCGATCAGCGGGAGCACGTCCTGCTGGTCGACGGAGACGCCGTGCCTGCGCCGCAGCCACCCGGCCGCCGCCTCGCGCAGCGCCTTGGTGCCGTGCGTGAAGGGGTAGCCGGGGCTGTCGGCCGCCTGCGCGAGAGCGTCCTGGACGATCTGCGGCACGGGATCGACGGGCGTGCCGATCGAGAGATCGACGATGCCGTCGGGATGTGCGAGCGCGCGCTCCTTGTACGGCTCCAGCCGGTCCCAGGGGAAGTCGGGCAACTTGTTCACGGTTCTCCAGGGTTGTGCGTGCCGTACTCAAAAAGCGCACGCCGACGGGGCGCATCCGGCCCGGATGCCCCCGTACCCGGCGTGACAGGGTCGGCTAGTGGTCCTCACCCTGCGGCGGCAGGGCAGCCACCACCGGGTGGTCCTTGTCGATCTTCCCGACCTTCGAGGCTCCACCGGGCGAGCCGAGGTCCTCGAAGAAGTCCACGTTCGCCTTGTAGAAGTCCTTCCACTGCTCGGGAAGGTCGTCCTCATAGAAAATCGCCTCGACGGGGCATACAGGCTCACAAGCGCCGCAGTCCACGCACTCGTCGGGGTGGATGTAAAGCATGCGCTCGCCCTCGTAGATGCAATCGACGGGGCACTCCTCGATGCACGCCTTGTCCAGGACGTCCACGCAAGGCTGCGCGATGACGTAGGTCACCTCGAGCTCCTTCTTCTCCGCACCATGGCATGTCTCTGACCGCGGTTTGCTACGCCCTAGTATTGCCGTGCTTGCCAGCTGGCCGAAACGGAGGGTGGCAAAGTCGTGGCCGCACGTCTCATCATCGCGATCACAAGTCAGGATATAGGTGCACGCATCACCACCCGTAGGCGCGTTCCCGGGGGATTTCGAGATGCGGTGGGCATCCTCGTGTCGTGGGAGGACGGACTACTCAAAGTTCGCAAACGAGACGGCACTGTGGTGGAGATCCCGGAGGAGACGCTGGTGGCCGCCAAGGTCGTTCCGGCCGCGCCTCCTCGACCTGAACGAATGTAACGGTAAGTATTCGTTGTGTGACCGTACGTACCTGCGCCGCCGCAGCAGCCATCCTCGCCAGCGCCGGATGCGGCGCGTCGTCCACCCACTCCACCTCTTCCCAGCCCAAGAACCTGCCGCCGGTCAACGTCCAGGCGAGCTCCATGAAGGCCGGCTTCGCCACCATGGACCGGCTGGTCGAGGCCGCCAAGCGTGAGGGCCAGCTCAACGTGATCGCGCTGCCCCACGACTGGGTGAACTACGGCGAGATCATCGAGACGTTCGCCGACAAGTACGGGCTCAAGGTCAACGAACTGGAGCCGGCCGCCGGCAGCAAGCGCGAGCTCGACGCCGCCGCGCAGCTCAAGCCCGACGTCTTCGACCTGACCCTGGACGTGGCCGTCTCCGGTGCCGACCGGTTCGCCCCGTACAAGGTGCAGGGCTGGCAGGACCTGCCCGACGACGTCAAGGACCCGTCCGGCGCCTGGTACGCCGCCTACGGCGGCTTCATGTCCATCGGGTACGACCCGCGCGAGGTCAAGCCCCCGGCCTCCTTCGCCGACCTGCTCAATTCTGGCTACCGGGTCGCGCTCGACGGCGACCCGCTGCGCTCGGACGGGGCGTTCGACGGCGTGATGGCCGCCTCCATGCGCTCGGGCGTGCCGCAGCCGTCGCAGGGGGTGGCGCTGTTCGCCAAGCTCAAGCAGGCCGGGCGGCTCACCGACCTGGCCAAGGCCAACACGGTCATCGCCTGGGACCACCTGAACGCGGCCCGCAGCGCCGCCCACTCCGACGCGTGGAAGGTCACGATCCCCAAGGACGCGCCGCTCGGCGGCTTCCACATGCAGGCCATCAACAAGGCGGCCCCGCATCCGGCCGCGGCCCGCCTGTGGCAGGAGTTCCTGTTCTCGAACGAGGGCCAGAACCTCTTCCAGAAGGGTTTCGCCCGCCCGGCGCGCAGCGAGGCGATGCTCATGAAGGGCACGCTCGACACCGAGCAGGCCGCGAAACTTCCCAAGGCTCCGGGCCCGCCGGTCCTCATGACAATCCCGCAGGCAGACGCGGCGAAGGCGTATCTCAGCCGGGAATGGACGAAGAGTGTCGGATGAGTCCGATGTGACTTGATATGTCGTAGGGACGTTCAGGCTCTAAAGTGAGCAGACAGCACGGCCAGGGGGGCCCGTTGTCTGATCGAATGTGAGCTGATCGTCTTGCGATATGACACACCGAGCTTGGAGCGGTGGAACAGTCGCGCCTACGACAGCAGCTTCGGCTACGTCTCCACTCAGGGCGCGCCGCTGGTCGACCTGCTGGATCCGCGGCCCGGCGAGCGGGTGCTCGACCTCGGCTGCGGCACGGGCGTGCTCACCTCGCAGATCGCCTTCAGGGGCGCGGACGTGCTGGGCATCGACGGCTCCCCCGCGATGATCGAGAAGGCCCTCGCGCAGTACCCGGGGATCAACTTCATCGTCGGCGACGGGCACGACTTCAACGTCGTGAACCCGTACGACGCGGTGTTCTCCAACGCGGCGCTGCACTGGATGAGCCGCGACCCCGGGCTGGTGATCGCGCGCGTGCGCGAGGCGCTGACGCCCGGCGGGCGTTTCGTCGCCGAAATGGGCGGGGCCGGCAACTGCGCCGAGCTGACCGCCGCGATGCTGACGGCCTGGCGCGAGTACGGCCTGCGCGAACCCGATCTTCCGTGGTACTTTCCCTCGCCTGCCGAGTACGCCCGCCGCCTCGAGCAGGAGGGGTTCGTGGTCAGGCTGCTGGAATACTTCGACCGGCCGACCCCCCTGGACGAGTGCCCCGGCGGGGCCGCCGACTGGGTGCGCATGTTCGCCTCGTCGGTGCTCGAAGGACTCCCGCCGGAGATCGTGGAGCCCCTGCTTCATCGTGTGAACGAGTTGGCCGCGCCCGCGCTTCGCAGGGAGACTGGCTGGATGGCCGACTACGTGCGTCTACGCTTTGCCGCTGTTCGGCGTTGATGCGTTGTACATGATGCGTAGGGCTGATTTGCCGGACTATGGTCTGTTCCGTGGGCGGCGAGATTATGGCTGCACCGCTGCGGCGGCGGCGTGAGGGGCTGGTGAACGGAACGGGATGAACTTCTGCCTGAGCGACCTCGTACCACCGTTGAGGTGGAGCGACGCCACGACGATCACGCTGCTCACCGGGCAGCCGGAGCTGCCCGACGCGTGGTGGCGCAGTCTGCCCATGCCACACGTCCTGGCGGCCATCGGCCCCGAGTCGTTGGGCGAGCTGCTGACGGAGATCGCCCTGGAGCACTGGCCCGCTGCGGCGGTGGGTGACGTCCTGCCGGCGCTGTACGTGCTGGACCCGGAGGAGGCCGACGAGCCCGCCGTCGCGATCGCCCTCGACCGGGCCGGATCGTGGGCCGGGCTGCTGAAGCTGACCAGCAGGGAGCTGGTGGACCAGCCCTTCATCCAGGCCCGGCCGGTGCTGAACACGCTGTTCTCGGCGGTCCTGGTACGCCTGGCGCACCCGCGGACGGCCGAGCCCGCGCACCCGGCGCCGGTTCCCGCCGCGAGCGAGCAGGCGGCGCCGGCCGAGCACCCGCCCGCCGCGGTGGCCGAGCCCGCGCTCGTCCCCGCCGACGCGCCGTCGTCGCATTCCGCCGAGGAGCCGGCCCCCGAGCCGGTCGAGGAGCCCGACCCCGTGGTCCGGTTCGCCTCCGTCGGGTCGGTGATCGACGAACCCGAGCCCGCCGCCCACTTCGTCCCCGCAGGGTCCGTCATCGACGACCCCGAGCCCGACGAGGACGCGGCCGCTCCCGAGCCCGCCGAGGCCCCGCACGCCGCCGAGGCCGAGCGCCCGGCGGACGAGGAGGCCGTGGCGTCCCACGAGGGCGCACCCGAGGACGTCGCTCCCCAGGAGGACGAGCCCCAGGCCGTCGCACCGGAGGACGCCGCGGGTCACGAGGACGTGCCCCAGAGCGCCGCTCCCCAGGAGGACGCCTCCGAGGCCGTCGCTTCGCACGAAGGCGCGCCCGAGGCCGACGCGCCCCACCAGGACGAGCCCCGGCAGGACGCGCCCGAGGCCGCCTCGCATGAGGAGGCACCCGAGGCCGTCGCCTCGCACGAGAGCGAGCCCGAGGGCGTCGCTTCGGAGCAGGGCGCGGCCGAGGTCGCTGAGCCGGTGCCGGCCGCCGACGCCGAGCCGGCCGCCGACGAGGCGCCCGACCCTGAGCCGCAACCTGAACCGCAGCCCGAGCCGCAGTCCGAGCCGCAGCCCGTGCTCGACGCCGCCGAGGAGCCCGAGCCCGCTCCCGAACCGGCTGCTCAGGAAGCGCCCGAGCCGGAGCCCGCCCAGGCGATCGCCCCCGAGCAGGAGCCCGCCCCGTCGCAGGGGCAGCTGCCGGACCTCATCGAGGCCGCGTTCGCCGGGCTCGACGACAAGAGCTGGGCCGTCGCCCAGAACCGCGTCTTCACCGACGAGCCCTCCGCCGTGGACCAGCTGGCCAAGCTCTTCGCCGTCCCCCCGGCCGAGATCTCCGCCACCGAGGACGAGCTCCGTACCCGCCTCGACCACTGGCTGTCGAGCGAGGAGGCGGCCCCGTACCGGGCCCATCTGGAGGAGCTGCGCAGGACCCTGGGCCCGGCCGCCCACAAGGAGCAGCTCATCGGCGCGGCCGAATGGCACAACGTGGAGATCCGCGCCCTGGAGGTCCCGGCCTGGCAGTTCGTGCTGGCGACGCTGTCCCCCCAGCCGCAGCCCCAGTTGCAGCCGCAGTCGGCGTTCGGCTCGCCCCAGATGCCGCCGCCCCCTCCCCCGGGCCCGCCGCAGTTCCAGGCGTTCACCCCGGCCCCCTCGCAGGTGGAGGAGGCCAACGGCGACTCCGGGGAGCACAAGCCGTACCAGCCGCTGAAGGACGTCTCGCAGACCAGGCGCTGCTTCAGGCAGCCCGACGGACGCTGGTGGCTGCGCATCGACGTGACGGCCGAGCAGCTGGGCGGCGGCGAGTGCACGCTGCCGACGGGGTTCGCCTCCTACCTGGGCCTGTCCCCCGGCGAGAGCCGGACGGTCAGGAGCGCCGCGGGCGAGCTGACCATGACGTGGCACGGCAAGCCGGTGCTCGAATCCATCGAACGCCTCCTGGTGGACGTGGGCGCGCGAGAGGGCGGGCACCTGTTCCTGACGCTGTCGGACGAGGGCGTGCTCAGGGCCCGGCACCTCCCGGTCGCCGCGCAGGGCGCCGAGAAGATCACCAAGGCGCTCCGGCTGGTCGGGTACACGGCCCCGGGCGGCACCCGAGATCAGGCGGCCAGGGTGATCGCCACCAGGATCGGCATGACGGGACCGGTCGCGCTCCCCGACCTGCTCACCAGGCTCCGCGAACGCGGGGACCGCGACCTGCTCGCCCTCCTGGACTGAGCCGGTGCCGCGGCTCGCGATCGGCCCTGAGTTTCCCAGGGAGCTCAGCGCACTGGCCCAGCCGGTGCGCAGGGACGCCGTTGTCGCGCTGCGCCGGTTCCTGCTGAACGTGGCCGGCGCCCCGCACCCCCAGCGGGTCAGGGGCTGCCGGGATCCGCGGGTCGCGACGCTGCGGCTGGCCGAGGGCCATCGCGGGGTGGTGGTGCGGCAGCGGGACGTGTACTGGCTGCGTACGGTGCTGCCCGACCCCGAGGCCTGGTCGTACGCGCGACGCTTCAGGTTCGGGGTCAACCCGGTGATCGGCGTGGTCGAGGAGTGGGACGCCGAGGCGCTCGAACGCGTCGAGCCCGCGTTACGCCGATCGGCCAGGTCATCCGGGCTGTACGACCCGATCTGCGACGGCGACCTGATGGGGCTCGGCCTCGACGTGCACGCGCTGCCGCTGTTCAGGCTGATCACGACCGAGGCCGACGTGGCCGCGCTCGAACCCCTGCTCCCGCCGACCCAGCACGTCCCGCTCGCCGTACTGGCCCGCGGCGGCACGCTCGCCGAGGCGTGGCGGGAGCTGGACGCCTGGCGCGCCTCCGACGAGGACACCGGGCCGATCGACCCCGAGGACCTGCACGCGGCGCTGCGCCGCAGCCCCGACCGGGCGGCGTTCGTCGCGGACAAGGTGGAGCTGGACCGGGTGCTCGGGCTGCCTGCCTGGTGCACATTTCTCGACCCGCCGCAGCACCGGCTGGCCAGGGCCGCCCGTTTCGAGCAGCCGGTGCTGGTCGTGGGCGGGGCGGGCACCGGCAAGACGGTCGTCGCCCTCCAGCGGGCCGCGCACCTGGCCGCGCACGGGTCGGGGCCCGTGCTGCTCGTGACGTTCTCCCAGGCGCTGGCCGAGGACCTGTCGGCGAAGCTGGACCTGCTGGTCGAGGACGAGGTCGTCCGCAAGCGGGTCGAGGTCGGCAACACCGAACGCCTGGCCCTGCGCATCGTGGCCGACGCCGAGGGCCGCCGCCCCGCGCTGGTCGGCCCGGGGGCGCGGACGCTGGCCCAGCTCACGGACGAGGCGCTCCGGGTGCTCTCCCTGGCGACGGGCGACCTGCTCGACGACGTGGACCCGGGGCGCAAGCCGTACCGTCACATCGTCGTGGACGAGGCGCAGGACATCAGCCCGTCGCAGTGGCGGCTGCTGCGCGCGGCGGTGCCGCGGGCCCGCGACGACCTGTTCGTGGTCGGCGACCCGCACCAGCGGATCACCGACACGCGGGTGGCGCTCGGCGCGGTCGGCATCCCCGCCGTCCAGCACACGCTGCGGCTCTCCTACCGGATGTCCCAGGAGCTGCTGTCCTTCGTGGTACGGCTGCGCGGCGGCCCGGCCAGCGGCCTGGTCAAGGGCACGACCAACATGTACGGCTTCCACTCGGCGCGTAACGGCGACCGGCCCATCGTGAGGGCGTACGAGACTCCGGAGTCGGAGCTGGCCGGACTGCGGAGCACGGTCGAATCGTGGCTGGCGGACGGTGTGCCCGCGGACGAGATCGCCGTCGGCGCGCGCAATCCGCGGCTCGTGCGGGATGCCAGGCGGGCGCTGGACGGGCTGGACGTACGGGCCACGACGTTCCAACATCTCAAGGGGCTGGAATTCGAGCGGGTGGCGCTCATCGGCGTGGCGGAGGGCGTGGTGCCCGAGCCGCCGCCCGAGGAACCCGACGCTCGGGCTCGTGCCCTGCAACGTGAACGGAGCATACTGTTCGTCGCCTGCACGCGGGCTCGTGCGATGCTCTATATCTCCCATTCCGGAAGAGGCAGCCCGTTTTTGTCACTCTAATCACATAGTCTGAACTGCGGATATATCTTCCCTTTGCCGGTTGGACGTCAATGAACCTCAGCCTGAGCGACCTCGCGCCACCCCTGCGATGGACCTCCCCTGGTCAGATCGCGCCGATCGTGGAGGAGCCACAGCTGCCCGAGGCCTGGTGGCAGGCGATCCCCCTCGATCGCGCGTGCGCCATGGTCGGGACGCAGGCCGTGGCCGGCCGCCTGGCCGACCTCGCCGTGGCCTGCTGGGGTCATCTGATGGTCGGCGACATCCTCCCGTTGCTGCGTTTCTCCGACCCCGCCGAGGCCGAGCGGACGCCGGAGACGCTGGGCAAGGACGTGGTGCAGAAGCTGTTCACCGGCGTGTTCGAGCGGCTGCTCGAACCGGCGCCCGAGGCCGCGCCCGCGCCGTCCAGGCCGGATCGGCCGCTGCCCGAGCTGATCGACGACCTGTTCGGGGCGCTGGACGACCGGCAGCGGGCCATCGCCCGCGACCGGCTCTACGCCGCGCAGCGGGCCACGCTGGACGAGCTGGCCCAGCGTTTCTCGGTCACGCGGGAGCGGATCCGGCAGATCGAACGTGACCTGCGCGACCACGTGGAGGCCTGGCTCGGCAAGCCGGACGCGTCGGCCCTCGTCGCGCACGTCTCCTGGCTGCGCGGCCGGCTCGGCTCCGCGGTCCCGGCCGACGACCTGCAGGCCGCCGTGCCGTGGCACCGGGCCGAGCTGCGCTCGCTGGGGATCCCGGCGTGGCGGTTCGTGCGTACGCTGCTGACCGGCTACGAGCAGTCCGACGGGTGGCTCGTGGCGGGCGGGGCCGACGAGCTCCGGGAGAAGACGCGGCAGCTGTTCGCCGACGGGCCGCGGCCGCTCGGCGAGGCGGTGGCCATGGTCACCCAGCTCGGCGTGCGCGAGGACGTGGCCGAGCGGTGGATCCTGGCGGTGCCGCAGCTGCGCGTGCTGGGCCAGCACGTCGTGCCGTGGCCGCGCAGCATCAACGAGAAGGCCGAGGCGGTGCTGGCGGTGGCGGGCGCGCCGCTGTCACCCGAGGAGATCCAGGAACGCATCGGCGAGGACTACAGCCTGGTCGGCATCCGCAACCAGCTCACCGCCGACGAACGCTTCCGCCGGGTCGACCGCAACAAGTACGGCCTGACGCGATGGGGCGGCGACGAGTACCTGGGGATCAGGGAGATGATCGCCAGGGAGATCGAGCGGGCCGGCGGCGAGGCCTCGGTGAGCACGATCGTCACCAACCTGACCGCCAAGTACGAGGTCAGCGAGAGCTCGGTCCGGGCGTACTCGGGCGGGCCGGGCTTCGAGCGGACGCAGCGGGGCTGGATCCGGGTGGCCGGCACCTCGCCGACCGGGGAGGCGGAGCCGTACCAGCCGCGCAAGGACGTCTCGGAGACGCGGCGCAGCTTCCGCTCCCGCGACGGCCGCTGGTGGCACCGGGTGGACGTCAACGCCGAGCACCTGCGCGGGTCCGGTTCGCCGCTGCCCACAGGTTTCGCCGCCTACCTGGGGATGGCGCCGGGCGGGCAGCTCACCGCCTCCACCCCGTCCGGTGACGTGGTGATCAGCTGGCACAACCAGCCGACCATGGGGTCGATCCGCAACGTGCTGGCCGACTTCAAGGCGAGCGAGGGCGACCACGTGTTCCTGACCGTGTCGGACGGCGGCGAGCTGCTGACCCGCTACCTGCCGGCCGCGCCCGTCGGGATGCCGCCCGTGAACCGCGCGCTCTACCTCATCGGCTACACCGCTCCCGTCAGCTCGGAGCTGGAGGGGCTGCGGCTGATCGGGGCCAGGATGGGGATGCCCGACACGGCCGCGCGCGAGGACGTGCTGGGCAGGCTGCGCGAGCGCGGCGACCGGGACATCCTCGGCTTCCTGGGGGGCTGACGCGGCTAGGCTCGGAGAATGCTCCGGATCTACGACACGCGCGCCCGGCAGGTCGAGGAGATCGCCGCGGGGCGGGCGGTGCGCATGTACACGTGCGGGCCGACCGTCTACCGCCACGCGCATGTGGGCAACCTCCGTACGTACCTGCTGTCCGACCTGATCAGGCGGGTGCTCGAACGGCGGCGGGTACGCGTGCTGGCCTGCCAGAACATCACCGACGTGGGCCACCTGACCGACGCCGGCTCCGACAAGGTCCTGGAGCAGGCACGGGCGGAGGGGCGCTCGGTGGGCGAGCTCGCCCGCTTCTACGAGGACGCCTTCAGGAACGACACCTCGACGCTCAACCTCCGCCCGCCGGAGCACACGCCCCGGGCGAGCGAGAACGTCGACCTGATGATCGAGCTGATCGCCAAGCTGATCGAGCGGGGACACGCGTACGAGGTGCCGGACGGGTCGGTGTTCTTCGATGTCCAGACCTTCCCCACTTACGGCGAAATTTCAGGAAATCGCCTGGACTCGCTCAAGCCCGCCCACCGCATCGACGCCGTCGACCCGCGCAAGCGCTTCCACGCCGACTGGGCCCTGTGGAAGCCCTCCTCGGGAGACCTCACGTGGGATTCACCCTGGGGCCGCGGCTTCCCCGGGTGGCACGTGGAATGCTCGGCCATGTCGCTCCGCTTCCTCGGCTCCAGCTTCGAGATCCACATCGGCGGGATCGACCTTCGTTTCCCGCACCACGAGGACGAGCGGGCCCAGTCCAACTCGGCGACCGGGCACGAGGTGGTGCGGCACTGGGTGCACGGGGAACACCTGCTGTTCGACGGCCGCAAGATGGCCAAGTCCACGGGGAACGTGGTGCTGCTGTCGGACGTGGCCGCGGCCGGGCTCGACCCGCTCGCCGTACGCATGGCGTTCCTGGAGCACCGCTACCGGCAGCAGCTGAACCTGACCTGGGACACCCTGCGAGCCGCCGACCGCACGGTGCGGCGGTGGCGCGCCCGGGTGGCCGAGTGGTCGGAGTCACCCAGCGGGCCGATGGCCGCGGACTACGCGGAACGGGTGGAGGCCGCCTTCTCCGACGACCTGGACACGCCGTCCGCGCTGCGGATCCTCCGGGACCTGGAACGCGACGAGTCCGTCGCGCCCGGGGCCAAGTTCGAGACGTTCCTGCATCTGGACCAGGTGCTGGGGCTCGACCTCTCGACGGAGATCGGCAAGGCGCGGGTACTGCCTCCCGGGGCCGGGGAGCTCCTGGAGGCGCGGGACCGGGCGCGGGAGGCCCGCGACTGGGAGGAGGCGGATCGGCTGCGGGAGGAGCTGGCGGAGATGGGGGTACGCGTCGCGGACACCCCGGACGGCCAAACCTGGACCTGACCCCCACCCAACGCCGGCCCCGCCGGCCACCGCCGCGGATCCCGCTCGGGCACGATGCGCCATGCACCGGCGGCTCATCGGGAGAAGGCGGCCAGGGCGATGCGCAGCGTTCTGTCGTTCTGGCCCGATGCCTTGGCGTCGGTGGAGTTGACCGAGTAGACGAGAACCCGGCTCAGGTCACGGGTCGCGCCGACGCCGGCGGCGTAGCCGTACCGCGCGCCGGTCTTGCCGTAGGCGACGATCCCGCCCGGCAGCACGAGCCGCGTCATGCCCGAGGTGTAGACGGCCGGCTGGTTGCCGCATTCGTCGTACATCGTCACGTCCGGGACCGTGAACATCGGCTCCAGTTGCGCGGCCGGCACGACCTTCCCCGAGAACAGCGCCTTGACGAACTTCTCCAGGTCCGCGGCGGTGGTGATGAGATCGCCCGAGGCCCAGGTCGAGGTGACGCTGGTCTCGGTCATGTCGACCACGTGGCCCGCTCCGTAGGCGATGGCGCCGTCGAAGCCCGCGGGCACGGACTGGTAGCCCTTGTGGTGCGGGCCGCGGATGCGGGGCGAGGTGCCGGGCAGGTAGCTGTCCCGCATGCCGAGCGGGCGAAGGATCCTGGACGTGACCTCATGCTCGTACGAGCGTCCGCTGATCTTCTCGATCAGCATGCCCGCCACGAACGTGTTGGTGTTGAGGTAGTGCTGCCTGGTGCCGGGCGCGAACTCGATCGGGTTGCGCACGGCCAGCCCGACGTACTCCTCCGGCGTCCAGGTCTTGAACCGGGTCCGGTAGACCCAGTCGAACGTGCCGGGCAGCTCGGGCGCGGGCAGCCCGCTGGTGTGGTTGAGCAGCTGACCGACGCGGACCTCGGGATAGGAGTCGGGCAGCAGGCCGGGCAGGTAGTCCTGGACGGTTCCGTCGAGTGAGACCTTGCCCTCGGCCACGAGCTGCAGCACGACCGCGGTGGTGAACATCTTGGTCACGCTGCCCGCCCGGAAGCGTACGTGCGCGGAGGCCTTGCGCCGGGTGGTGATGTCGGCCACGCCGGTCACGCCCCGCCATGAGCCCTTCGTACCGCTCACCCGGACGATCGCGGCGGTGGCGTCGGCCGCGGGCAGGTCCTTGATGGACTGCTCCAGCGCGGTGGCGTTGACGGGAGGGACCGGCGCGGCCGGATCGGGCCGGACCACGGCCGGTGGCGGACAGGCACTCGTCGAGGGGGCCGAGGTGGTGGGGGCCGGGGTGGTGGCGGCCGCTTGAGCGGGCGTCGCCACGAGGAGGGTGGCGAGGGCGAGACCGGCGGCTGACAGCTTCATCGGAGCATCTCCAAGTGAGAGGGGTGCAGGTGGAATGCGCCCATCCTGTCGATCAGCGCTGCCGCCGCGGATCGCCGGTGCGACCGATTTCTCACTCACTCTCACGAGGGAGCGCCGGGGCCGCCCGCGCAACACCCCCGCGCCGTCCTCCGCTCGGCGGACGCGGCGAGTGAGGGCGAGGTGATCGCCCGTAATCAGGCCCCTCAAGTCCTCCTCCCAGGGTTGCGGAAGGCGGCCGGAGTAGTGATCTCGGGCTGACAGACTTAGTGCCAGTTCGGCGGAGATGGAGGTGTCGGTGAGGCCCTACGCGTGGATGCCGCGGCCGTTGCGGTGGTTCGCCCGGGTGCTGTCCGTAGTGCTCGCGCTGGTCCTGGTGCTGGCAGGGGTCCTCGTCTACACGGTGCGGAAGTCGTTCCCGCAGGTGGACGGATCGCTGCGGCTGCCGGGCCTAAACGGGAATGTGGAGATTTATCGGGATAAATACGGAATCCCGCACATCTACGCCGACACCGCAGCGGACCTGTTCACGGCTCAGGGGTTCGTCCACGCCCAGGACCGCTTCTACGAGATGGACTTCCGCCGCCACCTGACCTCCGGCCGCCTCTCGGAGCTCTACGGCAAGGCCACCGTCGAGAACGACAAGGCCATCAGGACCATGGGCTGGCGCAAGGTCGCCGAGGAGGAGCTCCCCGACCTGGCCCAGGACACCCGGGACTACCTGGACGCGTACGCGAGGGGCGTGAACGCCTGGCTCAGCGCCAACCCGAACGCCTCCGACCGCAGCCTCGAATACTCCATCCTGAAGATCCAGAACGGCGGTTACCAGCCGGAGAAGTGGACCGCGGCCGACTCCGTGGCCTGGCTGAAGGCCATGGCCTGGGACCTGCGCTCCAACATGGAGGACGAGATCGACCGGGCGCTGGCGCTGACCAAGCTGCCCAAGGAGCGCGTCGAGCAGCTCTACCCCGGCTACCCGTACGACCGCCACAGCCCGATCGTCACCGAAGGCACCATCGACCAGGGGCGCTTCAACCAACACGCCGAGCCCCAGCAGCGCGCCGACCGCGCGATCGCCCAGGCCGCCAAGACCCTGGACGCCGTACCGAGCACGATGGGCACGGAGGACCGCGAGGGCATCGGGTCCAACTCGTGGGTGGTCTCCGGCGAGTACACCAAGAGCGGCAAGCCGCTGCTGGCCAACGACCCGCACCTGTCGCCGCAGATGCCCTCCGTCTGGTACCAGGCGGGGCTGCACTGCAGGAAGATCACGGAGGCGTGCCCGTACGACGTGACCGGGTTCACGTTCTCGGGCGTGCCGGGTGTGGTCATCGGGCGCACCGACAAGATCGCGTGGGGCTTCACCAACCTGGGCCCCGACGTGGCCGACCTCTTCCTGGAGCAGGTGCAGGGCGACACGTACCTGTACAAGGGCCAGCAGGTGAAGCTGGAGACCAGGAAGGAACAGATCAAGGTCGCGGGCGGCGCCCCGGTCACGATCACGGTCAGGAGCACCCGGCACGGGCCGCTGATCAACGACGTCATCGGCAGCGCCAAGCCCAGCGGCGAGGCCAACGCGGTGGCGCTGCAGTGGACGGCGCTGACGCCGGGCCGGACGGCCGACGCCGTCTTCGCGCTGAACAAGGCGGGCGACTGGCAGGAGTTCAGGGCGGCGGCGGCGCTGTTCGACGTGCCGTCCCAGAACCTGATCTACGCCGACACCACGGGCAAGATCGGCTATCAGGCGCCCGGGCGCATCCCCGTGCGGGCCAAGGGCGACGGCACGTGGCCCGTCCCGGGATGGACGGGCGAGTACGACTGGATGACGGCCCCCATCCCGTACGACCAGTTACCTTCGGTGGAGAACCCGGCCGACGGGTTCATCGTCACGGCCAACAACGCCGTCATCGACCCCGAGCGGTACAAACCCCTGCTGACCAAGGACTGGGCGCACGGCTACCGCTCCGAACGCATCCGCGACCGCATCAAGGAAGCGCTCAAGAAGGGCCCGATCGACACGGCGACCATGTCGGCGATCCAGCAGGACACGTACAACGGCTTCGCCGAGACGCTGATCCCGGCCCTGATGCGGGTGGACCTGGCGGGGCCCAGCGGTGAGGCCAGGCAGTTGCTGAAGACGTGGGACCGCATGCAGGGCCTCGACTCCACCGCCGCCGCCTACTTCAACGCGGTGTGGCGGCAGGTGCTCACGCTGACGTTCGACGACGACCTGCCGGAGGCGGCGCGGCCGGCCGGAGGGGACCGCTGGTACGAGGTCGTCAGACGCCTGCTCGACGCTCCTGACGACCCCTTCTGGGACGACGTGACCACCAAGAACATCAAGGAGACCCGCGACGACATCCTCCGCCAGGCGCTCGCCTCGGCGTACCAGGAGCTGTCGGACCGGCTCGGGCCCGAGGTCAAGTCCTGGCGCTGGGGCGACCTGCACCAGTTGGAGCTGGTCAACGGCTCGCTGGGGACCTCGGGGATAGCTCCGGTGGAGGCCCTGTTCAACCGCGGGCCGCTGGCCGTGGCGGGGGGCAAGGACGCCGTGAACGCCACGGGGTGGAACGTCCAGAAGGGGTACGAGATCACCGCCGTCCCGTCGATGCGCATGATCGTCGACCTGTCGGACACCGACAAGTCCCGATGGATCAACCTGACGGGCGCCTCCGGACACGCCTTCCACGACAACTACTGGGATCAGGCGGAGGCCTGGGCCAAGGGCGACCTGCTGCCGATGTACGCGAAGCCCGAGTCGATCAAGAAGGCGGCCGTCCACACCCTCAAGCTCACCCCCTGACCGCCCGGGTCGTACGACCGGGGTTGTAGAGGCGATCCAAACCCTGGGCCGACGCGCCGGCCCCCGCCGCCTTGCCACCATGGCGGCATGAATCGCCTCTGGTACCTCATCGGAGTCCTGCTGGTGCTCGCGGGCCTCGTTCACCTGGGCGTGTTCGTCGTGGACGGCGGGCCGTGGGAGGGCGCGGTGTCGTGGCGCAAGCCGTTCACGTTCGGCGTGTCGTTCGGGCTGAGCGTGCTGACCCTCACCTGGGTCTCCCAGTTCGTGCGGCTCCGCGCCCGCCCACTCGTGGTCGGCGCCTTCGCGGTGGCGTCCACGCTGGAGGTGGCCCTGATCACCCTCCAGGCGTGGCGAGGCGTCCCGTCCCACTTCAACATGGAGACCGCCTTCGACACGGCCGTCGCGAGGACCCTGGCGGCGGGCGGCGGCGTCCTCGTCGCCATCGGGCTCGTCATGACGATCGCCGCGTTCCGTCCCGATCCGGGCCTCGCCCCGAGCATGCGCCTGGCCGTACGCGCGGGCTTCGCCACGCTCCTCGCCGCCATGGCGTTCGGCGCCGTCATGATCGCCCGTGGCGTCGTCGAGGTGGTGACGGGAAACCAGCAGCTCGCGTACACGGTGGCCACGACCCTGAAGCCCGCGCACGCGATCTTCATGCACGGCGTCCTCCTGCTGCCGGCCCTGTCCTGGCTGCTGTCCCGCACGCTGCCTTCCGAGGGCTCCCGCGTCCGCTGGATCCGCCTGGCCACCTGGCTCTACGTGGCCACCGCCACCGCCGTCTCGGCCCTCGCCCTGGCAGGCGTCGAGCCCGTGTCCCCCTCCACCGCCTCCGTCCTCTGCGCCGGCGCCATCTCCGGCCTGGCCATCGCCTCGCTCATGCTGGGCCGCCTGAAGGGCTCGCCAAGACGCGCTCCCGCACGGCAGGGATCGCCCCACTGAGACCCCTCGGCCTCATTCGCCGCCACACCGCAGGGACCGCTCCCCTGACACCAGGGGCACGCGCCCCGGCCTCACTCGCCGCCGCTGCGCCGCCGCCACCACAGCCGGGCGCGGGGGTAGCCGCCGTCCTCCAGGTCGGCCAGGCGCTCGAAGAGGTTGTACGTGGCCTGGTTGCCACAGACCATCACCGACACGAGCATCGACAGCAGGTAGAGCGGCAGCATGGGGAGGCCGACGCACCAGGCCCACTGGGTGGCGTGCCGGCCCTCATGGCGGACGAGTTGATCGGGGAGCGCGTCCCACCTGGTCAGGACGACGTTTCCCACGGTGAACGCCCCCGCGATGGGGAAGCGGTAGCGGTAGCCGAAGGCCAGGATGAGCCCGTCGGGGCCGGGGTTCCTGGTCGCGCCACCGATGATCGAGATCAGCAGACCGAGCGGCGTGGCGAGGTTCACGTAGTTCGCCACCCGCCGGAACCGGAAGCGCCTGTCCATGCGTCTCAGCCTTGACCAATCTTGACAAGTCGGAATAATGATCCCCGTCCTGAAATCTCCCACAAGAGCAGGATTATGAGATTCTCCATCCTGGGCGCGCTGCTCGGCACCGTCGCACTGGCAGGAGCCGGCGGAGTGGCGATCACCCAGACGTCAGCAACCGATCCCCTACGATCCACTGACAACCGACCAGGCGCTCTCGGCGCAAACGTGGCGTTAACCACCGTCCCGACCACGAGTCCGACACCCACGGAGACTCCCACGATCGGGGAGTACACCGCCACGACGAAGGTAGTCAAGAGGCGAGGCGTCTCCTACCTGAATGTATCGATCACAGACGCGCAAGCTGCTCTCTTCTCGATCAAGCAGCGGGTTTGCAAGGGCAGATCCTGCAAGACGACCAGCGTCGACTTCCCGGTGACCGAGGGCTCGGGAGAGTCCACGGAGCGGCTCGGCCGGGGCACGTACAAGAAAAAGGGCAAACCGGCAGTCACCATGACGCCCCTTCCGACGGTGACGGTGAAGGAGCGGATCACGGTCACCGAGCCGGGGCCGACGGTCACGCAGACGGTGACGTTCACCTGTCAGCCGAGCGTCGAGCCGAGCATCGAGCCGACGGAGACCCTGCCACCGCCGACGACCGGCCCGACGGAGACCCCTCCGCCGACGACCGGCCCGACGGACACGGTGACGCCCACCGCCACAGGCACGGAGTCCCCGCCGGTCACCGACCCGCCGGCGCCGACCCCGACCCTGACTGACAGCGCGACCGAAACTCCTACCGGAACTCCGACCGAAACCCCGACCACGACACCCACCACCGGCCCGACCGAGACATCCACCACGAGCCCGACCGACTCCGTGACACCGACGGAGAGCGCGCCGGGGATCCCCACCTGTCCGCCGCCGGCGGAGGAGACGCCGACAGAGCTCCCCTCCGAGACCCCGCCGGACACGCTGACGCCGACCGGCACCAGCGTCCCGACGGCGACTGCGACCACCACGCCGTCGGAATCGACCAGCGCTACCACTCAGTAGCCAGCCGGGAAGCGAGCAAGTGAGCGGGCCAGGCCACGTGCCTGGCCCGACTCATGCCCGCCAGAGGGTCTTGTACTGCCCTTCGTGGTACAGAAGCGGCGCCCCGTCCGAAGGCGTGTCCAGGGCCGTCACCTCGCCCACCACGATCGAGTGGTCCCCGCCGTCGTGCACCGCCGTCGTCACGCACTCCACCGTCGCGATGGCCCCGTCGAACACCGCCACCCCCGACTCCCCCAGGTGATGCGGCCACCGCGCGAGCTGCCCGTTCAACGGCCGGCCCCGGTGGGCGAAGAAGCGCGAGGCGTCCTCCATCGAGGCGGGCAGCACCGAGACCCCCCACACCCCCGCCTCCAGCACCGCGTCGTGGAACCGGGCCACCTTCTCCGCGCAGAACAGCACGAGGAGCGGATCAAGGGAGACAGAGGTGAACGAATTCACCGTCATCGCATGATCGACATCGTCCAGCCGGGTGGTGACGATCGCGACTCCAGTGGCGAAGCGACCGACGACCTTGCGGTAAGTCTCAGGGTCCACTGGCCGCTCGATGGAATGCACGAACGCTACTTTATGCCGCTACATAGAGTTCTTCTGAGGGTACCCATGCAAGAGCCACGATCCCCCCTCTGACGAGGGCGAAAGCAGATAGGCCACCACAATGGCCGTCAACCCTCCGTACAGGTAGACGTACCCGGGCGGACCATCCGCGATCACCAGATCGCCGGCGCTCAGCTTCAGCGTGAACGGCATCGTGACCAGCAGCCATCCGACCGCCGCCATGAAAGCCCCAAGCTTGCCCCGCATCAGCTTGCCCGCCCCCAGGCACACCGCGAACAACGCCAGCACCCACACGACCGCCGCGATCGGCACGGGCCCCATCTGCCGCACCGCATGCGTGAAGCCGCCCACGACGCCCATGACGACGCCGAGCACGAACAGCATGCCGTACGCCGCTCCGCCCAGCGCCGACTCGACCTGGCTGCGATGTTCCATGTCGCACGAGGTTAGTGGATGCCTGCGAAGAGATCGTTCTCGCGGGTGTGCGGTTCGCCGAGACCGCCCGCCTCGATGGGCGGGCCGGGCACGGCGGGCCCGGGCACGCCGATGGCCAGCCGGTAGTGCTCGACGCCCAGGACCTCCTGGCCGATGTTGTTGGACAGCGCGAACCACGGTTCGTCCACGACGATCTGCGTGGCGTGCGCCCGCATGGCCTCCATCTTGGCGCCGATCCACGGGCGGGCGTCGATCTCGGTGGTGACGTCCTCGTCCGCGTTGCCGAACGGCATGTCCTCCACGTCCTCCACCAGGAAGCCGACGTCCGACCCGCGCAGCGCCTCGGTCGTGCGCCGCATGACGGATCGGGCGAGGGCCGTGTGGTAGAACTTCGCGATCTGCCACGGTTCGCCCTCGCCGAAGTCCGGTTTCGCGGCCAGCTCGAACGCTCTGCGCGAAACCCGGTGCGCCTGGATGTGGTCAGGGTGCCCGTAGAAGCCGTTGTCGTCGTACGTGACGAGGACCTGCGGGCGTACCTCCCGGATGACCTTGACGAGCTCTCCCGCCGCCTCGTCGAGGTCGGCGCGCCAGAACGCCTTCGGGTGGTCGTTGGACGCCACCCCCATCATCCCCGAGTCCCGCCAGCGGCCCGGCGCGCCCAGGAAGCGGTGGTCCTCGACGCCGAGCGCCCGGCAGGCGGCGGCGAGCTCGTCGATCCGGTACGGCCCGAGCGCGTCGTCCTGGTCGGCGGCCAGGTGGGCGAGATCGGCGGGAATGACCTCGCCTTCCTCGCCGAGAGTGCAGGTCACGAGCGTGACGTGGGCTCCCTGGGCGGCGTACTTGGCCATCGTCGCCCCGGTGCCGATCGACTCGTCGTCCGGATGGGCGTGTACGAGGAGGAGCCGTCGATCAGTCATAGGGATGAGCGTACCGACGGGCTCCGGACGCCATTGCGCAGGTTCCTCATCGGCGGTGGCAGGATTGGGCGCATGAGCGAGAGCTTCCCGCGACTGTCTGCCAGGACCCGCCGGTTCACCCTCGGAGTGCCCAGGAGCTTCACGATCACTCCGGACGGCGGCCGGGTGGTCTTCCTCCGCACGAAATCGGGCACCGATCCGGTGACGTGCCTGTGGGAGCTCGACACCGACACCCACGTCGAGCGCCTGGTCGTCGACCCCCGCGCGCTCGACGCCGACGAGGAGAACCTGCCGCCGGAGGAGCGGGCCAGGCGCGAGCGCAGCCGGGAGGCGGCGGGCGGCGTGGTCGCGTACGCCACCGACACGGACGTCACGCGGGCCTCCTTCGCCCTGTCCGGCGCTCTCTACGTCGTGGACCTCGCGACCGGTCAGGCGCGCCGGCTGGACACGCCGGGCGCGGTCATCGATCCGCGTCTGTCCCCCGGCGGGGGGCATGTCGCGTACGTCACCGGCGGCGCGCTGCGCGTCCAGGACCTCGCGTCCGGCGAGGACCGCGCGCTGGCCACGCCGGAGTCGGAGACCGTGACGTACGGGCTGGCCGAGTTCATCGCCGCCGAGGAGATGAGCCGGATGCGCGGCTACTGGTGGGCGCCGTCGGGCGACGCGCTGCTGGTCGAACGCTCCGACGAGGCCCCGGTCCACGTCTGGCACATCGCCGACCCGGCCAACCCCGACCGTCCCGCGTCGGCCCAGCGCTATCCGGCCGCCGGCACGCCCAACGCGGTCACCGAGCTGTTCGTGCTGGGGCTCGACGGGTCGCGGGTCGCGGTGCCGTACGAGGAGGAATACCTCACGACGGCGGCCTGGGACTCCCACGCGCTGTCGATCGTGACCCTGACGCGCGACCAGCGCACGATGCGGCTGTTCACGGTCGACCCGGCGACGGGCGCGTCCGCTCTGGTGCGCGAGGACGCCGATCCGGCCTGGGTCGACATCGTGTCCGGCGTGCCCGCCCACCTCGACGACGGGTCGCTGGTGTGGGTGGCCGCTTCGGAGGGCGGCAACCGGCTGTTCGTGGGCGGCCGCGCGGTCACCCCGCCCACGCTGCAGGTGCGGGCGGTGCTCGACGTCGATCACGACAGCGTGCTGTTCAGCGCGAGCGGCGATCCGACCGAGGTTCACCTGTGGACGTGGGACGGTCATTCGCTGCTGCCCGTCTCGACCCGTTCCGGGGTGTTCTCGGGGCGGATGTCGGGCGGCGTGGGCGTCCTGACCGAGCAGAGCCTCGACGCCGAGGGCGTCTCGACCACGGTCGTGCGGCGCGACGGCATGGCGGTGCCGATCCCGTCGTTCGCCGAGCGGCCCGGGCTCGACCTGCGCGTCTCGCTCGGCCGTTCGGGCCGTCGCGAGCTGGCCACCGCCGTGGTGCTGCCCTCGTGGCACGAGCAGGGCTCCGCGAAGCTGCCGGTCCTCATGGACCCGTACGGCGGGCCGCACGCGCAGCGCGTGCTCAACCGGCGCGGCGCGTTCCTGGAGAGCCAGTGGTTCGCCGAGCAGGGCTTCGCGGTCATCGTCGCGGACGGGCGCGGCACCCCTGGCCGGGGCCCCGAGTTCGAGCGGTCCGTGCTGAACGACCTGGCGACCCCCGCGCTCGACGACCAGATCGACGCCCTGCAGGGGGTGGCCGAGCAGTATCCCGACGATCTCGACCTGACGAGGGTGGCCATTCGCGGCTGGTCGTTCGGCGGCTTCCTGGCCGCGCTGGCGGTGCTGCGGCGACCGGACGTGTTCCACGCGGCGGTGGCGGGGGCGCCGGTGACCGACTGGCGGCTGTACGACACGTGCTACACCGAGCGATACCTGGGCCATCCGGACGAGCAGCCCGAGGTGTACGAGAACTCTTCGCTGTTCGCGGACGCGCCCAAGCTCGAACGCCCGCTGCTGCTGATCCACGGCCTGGCCGACGACAACGTGGTGGCCGCTCACACGCTGCGCCTGTCATCCGCCCTGCTCGCGGCGGGCCGGCAGCACAGCGTGCTCCCGCTCTCCGGGGTGACGCACATGACGCCCCAGGAGGTCGTGGCGGAGAACCTGCTGCTGCTCCAGGTCGACTTCCTGAAGAAGTCACTGGGCTGACCCACTGACGCGGGAGCTTCACTGGCTCGGGACTTCACTGGCTCGGGACTTCACTAGCTCGGGGCTACCGGCACCGTGCTCTACCGGCGTGTGCTCTACCGGCGCGTGCTCTCCAGCACAGGGCTTCACCGACGCCAGGCTTCACCAGCACGAGGCGTTGCCGGGACGGCGCCTTACCGGCACGGGGCTTCACTGACGTAAGGCGTCGAGCGCTCGGGACACGGCCAGGCCGGCGATCACGACGCCACCCAGGACGATCATGATGACGTACGTGGGGACCGCCAGCAGGGTGAGCTCACCCTGCACGATCGCCAGGATGAGCACGGCGAGCAGGGTGCCGGCGACGCCCCCACGTCCCCCGTCGGCCACCGCGCTCACCGCGCCGGTGCCGTTCAAAGGGCTCGAAAGGCTCGGAAGGCCCGTGCCTCCCAGGAGAACGGCCGCCAGCGCGAACACCATGGTGAACAGCCCCTGAGAGCCCGGCTGCGCCGCTCCCAGCCGCAACAGCAGCACGAACCCACCCAAAGCGGCGAGCACACAGGATCCGGCCAGCCCGACGAGAGGGCCGGCCCACCCCTTGGTCAGCCACTGCCGGAACTCCCGCCGGGCCCACAACAGCCCGCCCGCCACCGAGACGACGGCGAACACCGCGAACCCCACCACGGGCGAGAGCGACGGCGCCGCCGGCAGGAGGATCGTCCTGGCCTGGGTGAACGCGAGCGACAACGCGTCGCAGACCACGGCGGCGGCGAGCGTGACCGCCCAGGCCGGCGCCTCCAGCAGCACCGTGAACGCCCCCATGACCAGCCCCGAGAGCGCGGCGAGCAGGATGACGAGGAGCACCCCGACGACCAGCGGCATGCCGAGGACGACCACGACGGAGGCGATGAGCACCCCGGACAGCGCGGCGACCGACCCCACGGCCAGGTTGGGCGTGCCGGCGCGCATCGACAAGGAGAGCGCCACGGCGACCAGGCCGAGCGGCGCGGAGGACGCGAGGATGTTCAGCAGGTGCCCGCCAGGAGCGGTGAACAGGACCATCCCCAGCCCCAGCACCGTGACAACCCCGAGTGCGCCTTCCCAGACCCACTGCCATCTGCCCACGCCGTCGATCGTGACAACGCCACCCCACCACCGCAAGACCCGCCCCACCACCGCCAGACCCATCCCACCCACGAGGGCCCGTCCTGGCCGCCTTCGGCTTCAGGCCGAGCCCGGCGGGCGCTGGGCCGAGCGTCCCTGCAGATCCTCTCCAACCGGTCGGGGCGGGCAGCGGTCTGACAACCCCTGGTAGGACCCGCACCCCCAAAAGACCAAACCCTGGTCCGACGCGCTTCCACCTCCCCCTCCGGCATCGTGAACGCCATGCTCAAGCCCCTCACCATCACCCTGGCCTTGCTGGGCATGGGGACCTTGCCGACCACCTCGGCGTCCGCGGCGGCCACCGCCGGCGGGCCACAGCAGTGGCAGACCTGCCCCAATGACAAGATCGGCATGGAGTGCAGCGACCTCCAGGTCCCGGCCGACTGGCAGAAGCCGGACGGCCGCAAGATCACCCTCAAGCTGGGCCGGCTGAAGGCCACCGGCAAGTCCGAAGGCTCGGTCCTGATCGCCTACGGCGGCCCCGGCGGCCCCGGCATCGGCGTCACGCAGTCCGCCGCCTCCGACTGGTGGACCAAGCTCCGCGAACGCATGGACATCGTCACGTGGGACACCCGCGGCTACGGCGAGCAGTTCGGGGGCCTCAGCACGGGCCTGCAGTGCGCCTGGACCCGTGTCCCCATCCCCGACTCACCCCGCGACGACGCCGACTTCGGCCGCCTGTCCGACACCAACCGCGGCTACGCCGAGGCCTGCCGGCTCAAGGACCCCGAGCTGTTCGCCAACATGAGCTCGGCAGACCAGGCCAGAGACATGGAGGCCATCAGAAAGGCCCTCGGCGACGACAAGCTCAACTACTACGGCGCCTCCTATGCGGGCTTCTACGGCCAGGACTACGCCCGCCTCTTCCCGGACCGGATCCGCACGATGGTCCTCGACGGCACGTGGAGCCACAGCGCCGCCGGCTGGGAGCGTGAGCTGGAGGAGATGGCCAAGTCCAACGAGCAGTTCCTGCGACGCTTCTTCACCTGGTGCGCCTCCAACGACTGCGCGGACGTCCCCGCCCTCTGGCGCACACTGATCGCCCGAGCCGACCGCACCCCCATCCCCACGAAGACCGCCAACGTCGCCTACAAGACCCGCGACCTCCAGAGCTTCGCCCTGGGCCTGGCCCGCCAGGGCACCGCCGCCTGGCCCAAGCTGGCCCAGGCGATCCGCAAGGCCGCCGACGGCGACGCCTCCGACTTCGTCCCGCAACGCGGCGCCCGCTACCCCGACCAGGCCACCGGCGTCACCGAATGCGCCGACTGGCCCCGCTTCGCCAACCGCAAGGAGATGACCGCCGCCATCAAGCGCCTGCAACGCGTGGCCCCCAACACCGGCACGGCCAACACCCTCGCCTCAGCGACCCTGGGCTGCATCGGCTGGCCCCAGCCGGTCACCAACCCGCCCACCCCTCTCCCCAAGGGCCTCCCACCCATGTTGGGAGCAGGCGCCTGGGGCGAGTCCGACGCGGTGACCCGCGTCCTCTCCCAGGTGCCCGGCAGCGCCACCATCCGCCACAACGGCCCCGGCCACACGCTCTACGGCGCCAACCCCTGCGCCCGCGACCACATCAACCGCTACTTCACCGACCGCACCATGCCCCCCACCAAAACAGAATGCTGACCCCACAACCCTGACCCCCACAATCGGACGCCCTCCCCCACGACGTCCCACACCGCACGCATCGCACGGCCGCCGCGCGATCACCGGACTCCGGCTATCGCGCCACCCGCTTATCGCACCACCCGCGTGAGGAGGTCGTTGAGGGCGGCCTGCTCTTCCGAAGTGAGCCGGGCCAAGGGCGAGGCCTCGGTGAGCAGGTCGATCAGTCGCTCGCGGAGTGCGACGCCTTCGGAGGTCAGGACGAGTCGCTTGGCCCGGCGGTCACCGGGATGAGGGCGCCGTTCGACGATGCCCTGCTCCTCCAGCCGATCGACGACGAAGGTGGCGTTCGACGGCTCGCAACTCATCCGATCGGCCAGGTCGCGCATGGTCATCGGGCCGGTGAGTTCGCGCAGCGCCACCGCCTGGGCCGCCGTCAGGTCCAGCGCGGCCGCCCGCTCCCTGATATGGCCCTCGATCTGCTTGGCCAACGCGCCGACGAGGCCGCACAGGTTCCGCTCGGCAAGAGCACGCTCCGCGCTGCCGGCAGCGCCACCACTGGCGGCGTCCACACGCGTGACATCCACACCGGTAGCGCCACCGCTCGTAGCGTCACCGCCGACGGTGGCAAGCCTGGCGGCGTCACCGCTGGCGGCATCACCGCTCCTGGTGGCAGGGCTGGCGGCGTCACCGCTGGTGGTGGCAGGGCTGGCGGCGTCACCGCTCGTAGCGTCACCGCCGGCGGTGGCAAGCCTGGTGGCGTCATCGCTGGCGGCATCACCACTCGTGGCGGTAGGGCTGGTGGCGGTAGGGCTGGCGGCGTCACCGCTGGTGGTGGCAGGGCTGGCGGCGTCACCGCTGGTGGTGGCAGAGCTGGCAGTTGTGGCGGGCTCGGGCGACTTCACAGGGACAGGATAGCTCAAGCATGTATATTTGCAGCTTTAATAGTTCTAGTTGTAAGTTTCTCTGCCATGTACAGCTACGAAGAGCGTCTGCGTCGGCCGTCCTCTGTCCGTTCCCTGCAGCTCGGTGAGCTCAAGATCAGCTATGTGCCTGACGGCGCGGTGCAGCTCAAGCCATATGGGTGGTTGCTGGAGACGACAGAGCAGGATTGGAAGGACAACGCCGCCTTCCTCGACCACACGGGGAACCTCGTGGGCAGCATCGGTGCGCTGTTGGTGGAGTACGGCGAGAGGGCCTTGTTGATCGATGCCGGAGTGGGGCCGGTGTCCGTACCCGACGATCCGGAGAACCCGAAGATCGGCTCCATCCGTGGTGGTGAGTTGCTCGACAACCTCGCCAAGCTGGGTCGGCGGCCCAACGAGATCGAGGCGGTGGCCTTCACTCACCTGCACCTCGACCACCTCGGCTGGGCCTGGCACCCCGCACCCGGCAGCAGCCGTCCCGCGTTCACCGAGGCCGACTACCTGATCTCCGAGCCCGAATGGGAGCAGCGGCAGCTGAGCCTCGAGCAGGGGACGACCGACGAGATGCTCGCCGCGCTGGCGCCCCGGGTCCGTACCGTGCGGGACGACGAGGAGATCTTCCCGGGAGTGCGGGTGGCCCTGGCTCCCGGGCATACCTTCGGGCACGCCACGTACACGATCACGTCCGGCGGCCAGCGGTTGATCGCGTTCGGCGACGCTCTGCACTCCTCAGCCCAGATCCGCCATCCCGACTGGTTCGCCGGTTCGGACCTGGACTCCGTGGAGTCGACGGTGCACCGGCACCGGCTGGTCAACGAGCTGCAGCGTCCGGACACGATCGGCTTCGGCGTGCACTTCGCCGACGTGGTGTTCGGCCGCGTCGACCACACCGCCGACGACGGCGGCCCGACCTGGGTGCCCGTAGCATGACCCCCCAGGTCGACCGCACCGCCGACGACAGCGGCCCGACCTGGGTGCCCGTAGCATGAGCCCCCATTTGCCCAGCACCCGCGCGTCGCCGTCTGACGCCTCCGGTGCAGCGCATAGACCACCTCACCGCCCGACGTCCCGGCGCGGCGCGTAGCCCCCGCTGCCCAACACCCGAGTGCAACGCGAACACCGCCACACCACCCGACATCCAACACAGCACCACCCAACGTCCCGGCACTGCGCATAGCCCCCACCGCCCAACACCCGACTGCAACGCGAACACCGCCACACCACCCGACATCCAACGCAGCACCACCCAACGTCCCGGCGCGCGCATAGGCCTAACCACTAAAGTCCCGGCGTCGCGCTCAGACCCTCGCCACACGTGTACGTCGCCGGGAGGGTTATGGCTTCACGAGATGCTCCAGGCCGAGGGCCGGTTGGGGCGCAGCAACCGTGCTCTCTGCACCGTTGGTGTGGCGCGATGGCCCATGTACGCCCGCGTCCTTGAGGGGGCCATACTTGCGCCAAGCGAGGTCGTCGCCTTCGTTGGCCGAATACAGCAGCAGCGTCGGGGCCGCCAGGGGGTGAGTTTGTCGGCTACCGGGAAACCCACGGACGCTTAGCTCTGCGGTCATGGTGCCTTGAGGGCTTGAGGGCTTGAGGGGTGGCGCACACCGTCCGGCTCTCGGTGCGTTCGCTGAGCACCTCCACCGGCACACCTTGCGGGCGGGCGACCAGCACCGTTGTCGCGGCGTCCGACGTCTCCCGAACCAGCGGCCCCCACCCGATCAGCCGTCGACGATGAGACGAACGGCGACGACGCCAGCAGGAACGGAGCCGCCAAAGAAAGAACGACCGCTGGGATGCCACGCCGGCATCCGGCAAGGACGCATAACGGCGGCGATGAGATCAGACGAATCCGTCGTCCCTGATGACCGGCGCCCGCCCCGAACCCGAGGATCTGGGCGAGTACGCCGTCCCCGCACGTCGCGTCGTTCCCTTTGTCTACGAAGTAGCCCGCGCCACCACGCCCCGTTCGATCTCACGTCACCGGCATTGACCGGGGAGAACGAGCGCGCGGTCCTCGAAGGAGTCACTGCGGGCTTTGCGCGGGCCTTCACCGCTGGACGTGGCGCCATCAACAGAAAGATCCACATCTTGCGGCATTCGCGTTGACAACGGCTTTGTTTCGACCGATGCTTTCTTCGCTGCACGCCCACTTTTTGACCATCACGCCCAATATTTGGGCATCCGGAGAAGCCGACGCCGTGTTCGCGATGCATCGCTTGAAACCCGAGTTCGGACGCGCCGCAGCCGCCTCAAGGCGGCCCATGCAGGGCGGCGTGGGATCGGAAGCGTCCGACGACAGGAACGTCACGCAATGCCCCGGTGGCGTATTGACCTGTCATTTACCGCCAATCACACCGGGGGCGCCGTGAATGTCGCCACCGAACTTCAGAGCCGGCTGCTCTCCCGCTGGTGCGATCTGCCGCGCTCGCCGATCGCGTCATCCATCGCCCGCCGCTGGGTGTCGACGATGCTCGCCTCCTGGGATCTGCCTCTCTCTCCCGCGCATGAGGCGACGATCGCTGAACTGACCAGCGAGCTGGTCACAAATGCAGTCCAACACGCGGTCCCGCCCGCTTGCGGATCGCCGGACATAAGGATCAACGTTCGAGTGGGGGGCGCCACGATCTGGCTGGCGGTATGCGACCACGATCCGACCCTCCCGACGCGGCGTGCCCCTGACTTCCTCGCCGAAAGCGGGCGTGGGCTGTTCCTGGTTGAGGCGCAGGCCGACCGGTGGGGCACCGTCCAGCATGCAAACGGCAAGTACGTCTGGTTCAGCCTGGACTGCGTCGGCGGCACCGGACGTGCGGGTGAGATGCCGCCCGCCACGGCATCCGGCGACTGCCCCGCATCCGACGCCACGAACGCTAAGGAGAATCCGTCATGTCCCCCGTCGTCCTTCCCCATGACGTCCTCGGTTCCGGGCCCCATCGCGTGATCGCGTTGCATGGCTGGTTTGGAGATCGCGGCTCCTTCGGGAAGATTCAGCCCTACCTGAACGGCGAGGCCTTCACCTACGCCTTCCCCGACTACCGGGGATACGGCGAGGCTCGCGCTCTCACTGGTGAATACACTCTCGCTGAGATCGCCGCCGATGTGACGGCGCTCGCCGACAAGCTGGGGTGGGAGACCTTCTCCTTGATCGGTCACTCGATGGGCGGGACGGCGATGCAGCGGGTGATGCTGGACGCGCCCGGCCGGGTCCGCAAGCTCGTGGGTATCTCTCCGGTGCCGGCCTCGGGCGTGCCGTTCGACAACGAGGGGTGGGCGCTGTTCTCCGGCTCCGCCGAGGAGCCCGCCAACCGTCGCGCGATCATCGATCTGACCACCGGCAACCGGCTTCCGGATGCCTGGCTCGATGAGATGGTCGACAACTCGCTGCGGAAGTCCACGGTGACCGCCTACCGGGCCTACCTGGACGCCTGGGCCCGCACCGACTTCCACTCCGAGGTGGTCGGAGCCACCACGCCAGTGTTCGTCGTCGCCGGCGAACACGACCCCGCGCTGTCCGCCGAGGTCATGCGGGCTACATGGCTGCAGTGGTACCCGAACGCCGAACTGCTGACATTCGCGGACGCCGGCCACTACGCGATGGACGAGACGCCGTTGGCTCTGGTTTCCGCCATCGAACGCTTCCTGGCCGCCTGACGATCTCTTGGAGGGGCTGCCCGTGACCGGCATGAGTACGACGGCCAACGTGTTCGACCCGCGTATCTACGCACAGGGCATCCCGCACGAGACGTATCGCTGGCTGCGTGACCACGACCCCGTGCGCTGGCAGGAGGAGCACCAGGTTGGGAACTGGCCGGCGGGGCCCGGTTTTTGGGCGGTGACCCGTCACGCGGATGTCGTGCGCGTACTTCGCACGCCGACCGAGTTCAGCTCCTGGCTCGGCGCCACCCAGATCCGCGACCCGGACCCCGCCGACCTGTCGTTCATCCGGCAGATGATGCTCAACCTTGATCCGCCGGAGCACGGCTGGCTCCGGCGGATCGTCTCCGGCGTGTTCACCGCCAGGCGCATCGAACGCTTCACCACCGGTATCGCGGCACGAGCACGGCTGCTCATCGACGAGATCGCCGAGCGAGGCGAGTGCGACCTGCCGGCGGACGTGACCGATGACTACCCGATCCACAACCTCGCGGATCTCCTCGGCATCCCGCCCGAGGATCGCGGCCGGATCCTGGAGTGGACGAACCGCGTGATCGGCTACCAGGATCCCGATCACGCAAGCGCCGTCCACGGCCCGGATGGCAAACCGGTCAATCCACGATCCCCCGCCATGCTCACCGACATGTTCGAGTACGCTCACTCACTCGCCGCCTACAAACGCCGGAATCCGGCAAGCGACGTCATGACCGCGCTCGCCACGGCCGAGGTGGACGGGCGGCGTCTCACCGATCCCGAATTGTCGATGTTCTTCTTTCTCCTGGTGATCGCGGGCAACGACACCGTACGTTCGGCTCTGCCAGGCGGGATACTCGCCCTGCTCGACCACCCTGACCAGCATCGTCGCCTGCTGGACCACCCCGAACTCCTCGACTCGGCCATCGAGGAGACGCTGCGCTGGCATCCCCCCGTCCTCAGCTTCCGCCGCACCGCCGTACACGACACCGTCCTGGCCGAACGGCGCATCGCCGCAGGCGACAAGGTCGTCGTCTTCCATGCTGCCGCCAACTTCGACGAGCGCCGCTTCCCCGACCCGACGCGTTTCGACATCGCGCGCTCGCCCAATGACCACGTGTCGTTCGGCGACGGACCGCACGTGTGCCTCGGCTCCCGTTTCGCCCGGCTGCAACTCCGCGTGTTCTACCGGGAGCTGCTCTGGCGGCTGCCGGACGTGCAACTCGCCGGGCCGCCCGTCCGGCTGGTGTCGAACTTCATCGGCGGCATCAAGCACCTGCCCCTGCGCTACACCCCCGCACCTTCCCTAGGCATCGAATGACCCCTGACCAGCAAGACCCGGCCCCTGACCAGCAAGGCCCGGCTGCCTCCACGACCGGCTCGAAAACGATCGACACCGGCCTGCGACTCCTGGAGATTCTCAAGGACCATCCGGACGGGTTGACGATCACCGAACTCGCCCAGCTCGCCCGGATCCATCGCAACGCCGTCTCCCGTCACTTGACAGCACTCGGCAACCACAGGCTGGCCGCCCGGGTCGGCACCCGCTTCACCCTCGGCCTCGGCATCGTCGAACTCAACGCCGCCGTCCAGCACAGGCTCCGCAGCGCGGCCTCCGCAGCACTCCAGGTGCTCGCCGACGCCTGCAACGCCACCGCTTTCATCACGGTGCTCGACATCGACGAGAGCCAGGCGGTCGTTCTGACCGTGACCGAGCCGCGCGTCTCGCAGATCCACGTCAGCTATCGCGCCGGCACTCGGCATCCGGCGAACCGCGGCGCCTCAGGGATCGCCATCCTGGCCGGCCGCCCGCCCCTCCCCGGGGAGCGCTCGGAGATAACGCAGGCCCGCGCCACCGGCTACTCGGTCACGGCAGGAGAGCTACAGCCAGGGGCATGGGGCATCGCTGCCCCGATCATCGCAGCAGGGCGCCCGGCCGACGCAAGCGTGGGCGTGGTGACCATCGGGACGCGGGATGAGAACGAGATCGCCCCACGCGTACGGCTCGCCGCAACCGAGATCGCGCGACTCCTCTGACTTCCTCGCCTGCGGACGCCAAGCCGGGGAGCCGACGTGACGATCCTCGTTCAGGAGCGGGTGGTGGTCGGAGTGCCGTGCCAGCTGGTCCAGAGGGCGGCGTAGGAGCCGCCCTCCGCCACCAGGTCATCGTGGGAGCCCAGCTCGCTGATCCGGCCGTCCTCCACGACCGCCACCCGGTCGGCGTCGTGGGCCGTGTGGAGGCGGTGAGCGATCGCGATCACGGTGCGGCCGTCGAGGACGGCGGCCAGCGAGCGTTCGAGGTGGCGGGCCGCTCGGGGGTCGATGAGGGAGGTGGCCTCGTCCAGGACCAGGGTGTGCGGGTCGGCGAGCACCAGGCGGGCCAGGGCGAGTTGCTGCGCCTGGGCGGGTGACACCGCCAGGCCTCCGGAGCCCACCTCCGTCTCCAGGCCCGCGGGCAGGGCGAGGACCCAGCCCAGGGCATCCACTGCTTCGAGCGCCTGGCGTACGGCCGCGTCGGAGGCGTCCGGGCGGGCGATCAGCAGGTTGTCGCGCAGCGAGCCCTTGAACACGTGGTGCTCCTGCGTCACCAGCGCCACGTGCCCTCGCAGTTCGTCCAGCGGCAGGTCCACGAGCGGGACCCCGCCCACGGACACCGAGCCGGTACGCGGTCCGTGGATGCCCGCCAGCAGCCGGCCCAGCGTGGACTTTCCGGCCCCCGAAGGGCCCACCATGGCGAGTCGTTCGCCGGGCCGGACGGTCAGGGACACGCCGTGCAGCACGTCCCGGCCCTCCCGGTACGCGTACCGGACGTCGGACGCCTCCAGCAGCTCGCCCGAGGGCCGCGAGGAGCCGGCCGCACGGTCGTCGGGGACGTTGGCCACGCCCAGAAGCCGGGCCATGGAGGCCCCGCCCACCTGCAGCTCGTCGATCCACATCAGGAACCTGTCCAGCGGGTCGATCAGCTGCTGCGCATAGAGCGTGGCGGTGGCCACCTGGGAGAGCGCCACCCAGCCATTGGTGTAGAACAGGCCCCCGACCAGCAGCGTGGTCACGACGGGGATCACGTAGCCGAGCTCGACGGCGGGGAACCACACCGTGCGGAGCCCGAGCGTGTAGCGCTCGGCGGCGAAGGAGCGGCTGATGTCGTCGTCGGTACGCGATCGGCGGCGCGCCTGCAGGCCGAGCGCCTCCACGGCACGGGCGCCCTCGACGGTTTCGGCCAGCCCTTCCGTCATGTCGGCATAGGCGGCGTTCTCGCGGAGATAGCCGTCTCGTGCCCGCTTCAGGTACCAGCGCGTGGAGACCCAGATCACCGGCCCGGCGATCAGCATCGGCAGCATCAGCAGGGGGCTGACCAGCAGCAGCGCGCCGATCGTGATCAGGAAGGTGACCAGGGCGATCAGCGTCTCCGGGACGGCGTTCCGTACGGTGCGGGACAGTGAGTCCACGTCGCGGGAGGTACGGGTGATCAGGTCGCCGGACCCGGCCCGCTCGACGGTGGACAGCGGCAGCCCGAGCACCCGGTCCACGAACTCCTCGCGCAGTTCCGCCAGCACCTTCTCGCCGAGCTTGGCGGAGGCCAGCACCGCGAACCGCATGAGCGCACCCTGCAGCAGCAGGAAGCCTCCGATGGCGGCGGCCACGACGGCGACGTTGACCTCGACGCCGTACTGGACGTCCTCCACCAGCCCGCCGAGCTGCCACGGCACCGCCAGCCCCGCGACGGCTGCCAGGCCGTGCAGGGTCAGCGCGATCGTGAGCTGTCGCGGATAGCGGAGGGTGAGCCGCCTGGCGTAGGCGCGCACCTGTTTTCGATCGGCGACCGGCAAGATCTCGCGGGCCATCCTGCTTCACCCCTTCCGAACGAACGAGCGAGCGAGCGTTCCGAATGTGCACCGTGCCCGCCGGTGATCCCATCCGTCCCGGAGTCGAGAGCCGAGGGTGGGCAGGGGGCAGCGCTTCCCGTGGGTCCGGGGCATGAGGTCAGTCCTCTCCGCGGGTCACGGTGGCGGCGTAATGTGGCGAGCTGTCCAGCAGTTGCCGGTGCGTGCCCTCGGCGAGCACCCGCCCGTCCTGCACATAGACGACGTGGTCGGTACGGTCGAGCACCAGCGGGCTGGTCGTGCAGATCAGCGTGGTCTTGCCGGCCCGGGCCTTGGCGAGGCGTTCGGCGATGCGGGCCTCGCTGTGGGCGTCGACGGCGCTGGTGGGTTCGACCAGGATGAGCACCTCCGGGTCGGCCAGCAGCGCCCGGGCCAGGCGCAGCCGCTGCTGCTGCCCGCCCGAGAACTCCCGCCCCGCCTCGGCCACCGTGGCGGACAGCCCGTCGGGCAGCGCCTCCACGATGTCCTCGGCGCAGGCCGCGTGCAGGGCCTCGCGCAGTTGCGCGTCGGAGGCCTCGCCGCGCACGTCGAGCTCGTCGCGCAGGCGGCCGGTGAACAGCCGGGCACCGTTGTCGGCGACCAGGATGCGGGCGCGGACCTCGTCGATGGGCAGCGTGGACAGGTCGACCGGGCCGAACGTGACGTCGCCGTCGGCGTAGCGGCCGAGCCGGTCGGCGATGGCGATGGCGTCATCGGGGGTGTCCGCCGCGACCGCCGTGAGGCAGCCGGGCTGGAGGGTCACGCCACTGTAGGAGTCGCGCAGGACGCCGCCCGCGCTGGTGCCGGTGCCACCGGTGACCTCGGGCTGGATGGCCAGGATCCGGATCACGCGTCCGGCTGCCACGTGGCCCTTGGTGAGCTTGTCGGCGGCCTCGGTGAGCGTCCGCATGGGGCCGATCAGGAAGACCGCGTAGAGGTAGAACGCGACGAGCTGACCGGTGGGGATCTCCCCGGCGACCGCGAACGAGGCGCCGACGCCGGTGACGGCCGCGATGAGCACGCCGGGCAGCACGATCTGGGCGCCTTCGAGCACGGACTCGACCCCGGCCACGCTCACCCCGGCCCGCCGGACCCGCTGCGACTCGGCCCGGTAGCGGTCGGCGAACACCTGCTCCCCGCCGATCCCGCGCAGCACCCGCAGGCCCGCCACGATGTCGGCGGCCCTGGTGGACAGGTCGCCGGACAGCTCGCGCTGCCTGGCCTGGCGCCTGTGCAGGGGCCTGAGCAGCGGCCCCACGGCCGCGGTCATGAGCGGCACGCCGAACAGGACCAGCAGCCCGAGCGGCAGCGAGGTCGAGATGAGGATCACCGTGACGGTGACGATGGCCACGATGGAGCCGATGCCGCGCAGCAGGATGTCGATGGAGTTGCCGATGTGGGCGATGTCGGAGTTGCCGACGCTGACGATCTCACCGGTCGAGAGCCGCTTCGGCAGCGTGGCGCCCAGCCGGGCGGACTGCCTGGCGGTCAGCTGCACGGTGCGGTACGCGGCGGCCAGCCAGTTGTAGACGGCCATCCGGTGCCGCATGATCCCGGTGAACGCCTGCATCAGCCCCAGGCCGAACAGGACCGACGCCCAGAGCAGCAGCCCCCCGGTGTCCTTGGCGGTGACGGCGTCGATGCCCTTCCCGAGCGCCGCCGGCATCAATGCCTGCACCAGCCACCACAGGGTGGCGAAGCCGATGCCCACGAGAAGGTGTGCCGACTGCCGCCGCGCGTTCCACCACAGATAGCGGAACGGGCTGCGAATGTCGGGCACGCCGGGATCGGCTTCAGGAAGGGATCGCATGGCCTGACAAGGTTGACAAGGCGCACCCCGGCTCGGCAAACGGTTTTCGAGCAGCTGGAACGTACGAAAACCCGCCACTAGAGCGTCCGGAATGCCCGGTACGTGTACGTGAGCGCCGCCAACGCAGTCACCGCCAGCAGCAAATACCCCACCGTGTACGCCCCCGTCGCGGTGAAGACGACCCCCATCACCAGCGGCGGGAAGTACCCGCCCAGCCCTCCGGCGGCCCCGACGAGCCCGGTCACCGTCCCCACCCTGGACGCCTCGACCAGCCTGGCCACCAGCGCGAACACGCCGCCGGTCCCGAGGCCCAGGAAGAACGCCATGAGCACGAAGCCCACCCCGGCGGGCACCTCGGGCGGCGGCCTCAGGGCCAGCACCAGCGCCATCACCACGGTCCCGCCGAGCGCGACGAACAGCACCCTGACCGGCCCGATCCGGTCGGAGAGCGCCCCGCCCAGCGGTCTCGACAGCACGGCAGCGATCGAGAACCCGGCCGTACGCAGCCCGGCATCGGTCTGAGCGAAGCGGTACACGTTCTGCAGCAATGTCGGGAGATAGGTGGAAAAGGCTACGAAGCCGCCAAAAGTCACCGCATAGAGGAATGCGCACTGCCAGGTCGCCTTGATCCGCACCGCCTCCCGCATCCCACGCGACGCGACCGCCCCCGCGACCGATCCGGCCGGCACCCCCGCGGAGGACCCCGCGGAGGACCCCGCGGAGGACCCCGCGGAGGACCTTGCCGACGACCACGCGGGCGAGTCCCGGCTGCCGCCCAGCATGATCACCCCCATCAGCGCCAGCACCGCCGCCATCAGCACATGAGCCCCCGCCCGCCCGAACTCCTCCACCAGCCGCGGCGTGCAGAACGAGGACAGCGCCGTGCCACCCATGCCCGCCCCGAAGACCCCGGTCGCGAACCCCCGGCGCGCGGGCTCGTACCAGGCGTTCACGAACGGGATGCCGACCGCGAACGATGTCCCCGGAATCCCCAGCAGGAACCCCCAGAACAGCACCCACCCAAACGAACCAGACCACCCTACGAACAGCACGGGCACGATCGACACGAAGCAGATGACCGCGAACATCCGCCGCCCGCCGAGCCGGTCGGTGAGCACCCCCACCGGGATCCGCCCCAGCGCCCCCACCACCACCGGGATCGCCACCAGCAGCGAGGTCTGGGTCGGCGACAGCCCCAGCTGCCTGCTGTAGCTCCCGGACAGGGGCCCGATGAGGTTCCACGCCCAGAACGTCACCGCGAACGCCGCAGTGGCCAGGGCCAGGTTCGACACCTGACCTTTACGAAGCTCAGACATACACCCTGTGTAACAGAGGGTCACCATCTGTGATGAAGTGGGGGTATGAGTGCGGAGGAGCTCCTGCTGAAGACCGGTCGCTATCTGCGCAGGTCGGTCACCAGCGCCGATCTGCATACCCTCTACCTGAAAGGCGGCGTCGAGGGAGACATCTTCTACCGTGACCGGTGGAGTCACGACAAGGTGGTCCGCTCCACGCACGGCGTGAACTGCACGGGTTCGTGCTCGTGGAAGGTGTTCGTCAAGGACGGCATCATCACCTGGGAGGCGCAGGAGACCGACTACCCGAGCGTGGGCCCCGACCGCCCCGAGTACGAGCCGCGCGGCTGCCCGCGCGGCGCCGCCTTCTCCTGGTACACCTACTCGCCGACCCGGGTCCGCTACCCGTACGCCCGGCGCGTCCTCGTCGAGATGTACCTGGAAGCGAAGAAACGCCTGAACGGCGACCCCGTGGACGCATGGGCATATGTCGTGAAAAACCCGTTGAAAAGGCGTCGCTACCAGTCCGCCCGAGGCACCGGCGGCCTCGTCCGCGTCACCTGGGACCTCGCCACCGAGATGATCGCCGCCGCCCACGTCTACACCATCCAGCGGTACGGCCCCGACCGGATCGCCGGCTTCTCCCCCATCCCCGCCATGTCGATGGTCTCCCAGGCGGTCGGCTCGCGGTTCCTGTCGCTGATCGGCGGCGCCATGCTCTCCTTCTACGACTGGTACGCCGACCTGCCCGTGGCCTCCCCCCAGGTGTTCGGCGACCAGACCGACGTGCCGGAGTCGGCCGACTGGTGGGACGCCGCGTACCTGATCATGTGGGGCGCGAACGTCCCGGTCACCCGCACCCCCGACGCGCACTGGATGGCCGAGGCCCGCTACCGGGGCCAGAAGGTCGTCGTGGTCTCCCCCGACTACAGCGACGCCGCCAAGTTCGCCGACGAGTTCGTCAGCGTGCGGCCCGGCACGGACGGCGCGCTGGCCATGGCCATGGGGCACGTGCTGCTGAAGGAGTTCTTCGTCGAGCGCGCGACGCCGTACTTCACCGACTACGTCAAGCGCTTCACCGACCTGCCGTTCCTCGTCCGGCTCGAGGAGCGCGCGGGCGCGTATGTGCCCGGCAGGTTCCTCACCGCCAAGGACCTGGGCTCCCAGGAGGAGGCGGCCGAGTGGAAGACCGTGCTCATGTCGGAGGCCGGCGAGCCCGTCGTGCCGAACGGCTCGGCCGGCTTCCGCTGGACCGAGTCCGGCAAGGGCCGCTGGAACCTCGACCTCGGCACCGAACCCAAGCTCACCCTGTACGGGGGCGAGCCGGCCGAGGTCCTGCTGCCCCGCTTCGACGGCGGCGGTTCGGTACGCAGGGGCGTCCCGGTGACCAGGGTCGGGGAGCACCTGGTGACCACGGTGTTCGACCTGCTGCTGGCCCAGTACGGGGTGGCGCGCGACGGGCTCCCGGGTGTCTGGCCGGCGGGCTACGAGGACGCCGGGGAGCCGTACACGCCGGCCTGGCAGGAGGAGATCACCGGCGTGCCCGCCGGCAGGGCGGCGAAGATCGCCAGAGAGTTCGCGAGGACGGCCGAGTCGACCCGGGGCAGATGCATGCTCATCCTCGGGGCGGGCACCACGCAGTGGTTCCACGGCGACACGATCTACCGGGCGTTCCTGTCGCTCCTCCTGCTGACCGGCTGCCAGGGCCGCAACGGCGGCGGCTGGGCGCACTACGTGGGCCAGGAGAAGTGCCGGCCGCTGGGCGGCTGGGCGCTGCTGGCGGGCGCCCTCGACTGGGCGCGGCCGCCGCGGCAGGTCCCGGGCACGCCGTACTGGTACCTGCACACCGACCAGTGGCGCTACGACCACTTCGACGCGGGCGACCTGGCCTCGCCCCTCGGCCCCGGCAAGTTCCGCGGCAAGCGCACCGTGGACCTGGTGGCGGAGGCCGTCAGGAACGGCTGGATGCCGATGGCCCCGACGTTCGACCGCAACCCCCTGGAGCTGGGCGACGCCGACGACCCCATCGCGTACACGCGCGAGGAGCTCCGCTCGGGCCGGCTCGGCTACGCCGCCGAACGCCCGGACGACCCGCGCAACTGGCCCCGCGTGCTCACGCTCTGGCGCTCGAACCTCCTCGGCTCCTCCGCCAAGGGCAGCGAGTACTTCCAGCACCACCTGCTCGGCGCCATCTCGAACCTGGAGGACCCCGACAACCGGGCCCCGAGCGGCAAGCTGGACCTCCTGGTCACGCTCGACTTCAGGATGACGTCCTCGACGATCTTCTCCGACATCGTGCTCCCGGCCGCCACCTGGTACGAGAAGCACGACCTGTCGTCCACGGACATGCACCCGTTCGTGCACGCGTTCAACCCGGCGATCAGCCCACCCTGGGAGACAAAGACCGATTTTTCAGCCTTTCATGCCATCGCTCGCACCTTCAGCAAGCTCGGCGAGAAGCACCTCGGCATCCGCAGGGACGTGGTCGCGACGGCGTACCAGCACGACACCCCGGGCGAGCTCGCGACGGGCGGCGGGCCCGAGCTCAAGGTGGTGGAGCGCGACTACGGCGCCATCGCCGAGAAGCTGGCGGCGCTCGGCCCCCTCACGGAGAAGCTGGGGATCCCGGTCAAGGGCGTGACGTTCATGCCCGACGAGGAGGTGGCCTGGCTGGGCCAGGCGTGCGGCCTGGTGCCGCGCGGCGCGGCCAAGGGCCGGCCCGAGCTCGACACCGACGCCAAGGCGTGCGAGGCGATCCTGGCGCTGTCGGGCGTCAGCAACGGCAGGCTGGCCGCGCAGGGCTTCAGGCAGCTCGCCGAGCGTACGGGCACCGACTTCGAGGACCTGGTCAACGTGTGGCACCGGATCGTCTTCTCCGACACCCAGGCCAGACCGGTGCAGGTCGCCGCCAGCCCCGAGTGGTCGGGCAAGGAGTCGCACGAGCGCCGCTACTCCCCCTTCACGATCAACGTCGAGAACGGCAAGCCCTGGCACACGCTCACCGGCCGCATGCACTTCTTCCTCGACCACGACTGGATGCACGAGTACGGCGAGTCGCTGCCGATCTACCGCCCGCCGCTGGACCTGGCCGCGCTGTTCGGCGAGGCGGGCACGCTGCGCTACCTGACCCCGCACAGCAAGTGGTCGATCCACTCCGAGTTCCAGGACAACCTGCTCATGCTGTCGCTGTCGAGAGGCGGCCCGACGATCTGGATGTCGGTCGAGGACGCCGCCGGGCTCGGGATCGCGGACAACGACTGGATCGAGGCGGTCAACCGCAACGGCGTGGTCGTGGCCAGGGCGATCGTCTCGCACCGCATGCCGAAGGGCACGGTGTACATGTACCACGCGCAGGAGCGCCTGATCGACGTGCCCAAGTCGGAGGCGACCGGCCGCAGGGGCGGCATCCACAACGCGCTGACGAGGGTGCTCATCAAGCCCACCCACATGATCGGCGGCTACGCCCAGCTCTCGTACGGCTTCAACTACTTCGGCCCCACCGGCAACCAGCGCGACGAGATCACCACCATCCGCCGCAGATCACAGGAGGTGCGCTTCTGATGGCCACGATCATGGCCCAGATCGCCATGGTGATGAACCTGGACAAGTGCATCGGCTGCCACACCTGCTCGGTCACCTGCAAGCAGACCTGGACCAACCGGTCGGGCGTCGAGTACGTCTGGTTCAACAACGTCGAGACCCGACCCGGCCAGGGCTACCCGAGGCGCTACGAGGACCAGGAACGCTGGCGCGGCGGCTGGACGCTCGACAGGAAGGGCAGGCTCAAGCTCAGGGCGGGCGGCCGCCTCCACAAGCTGCTCACCATCTTCGCCAATCCCCTCATGCCCGCGCTCCGGGACTACTACGAGCCCTGGACGTACGACTACGAGAACCTCATCAAGGCGCCCCTCTCCGAGGACGTCCCCGTCGCGCCGCCCAGGTCGCTCATCAGCAACCAGCCCACCAAGATCGAGTGGAGCGCCAACTGGGACGACGACCTCGGCGGCGACCCCTCGCCCGACCCCGTGCTCGCCAAGGTGTCGGACCAGGTCAAGCTCTCCTTCGAGCAGGCGTTCATGTTCTACCTGCCGCGCATCTGCGAGCACTGCCTCAACCCGTCGTGCGTGGCCTCGTGCCCGTCGGGCGCCCTGTACAAGCGGGCCGAGGACGGCATCGTGCTGGTGGACCAGGACAAGTGCCGGGGCTGGCGCATGTGCGTGACGGGCTGCCCGTACAAGAAGATCTACTTCAACCACAAGACCGGCAAAGCGGAGAAGTGCACGTTCTGCTACCCGCGCGTGGAGGTCGGGCTGCCGACGGTCTGCTCGGAGACCTGCGTCGGGCGCCTGCGCTACCTCGGGGTCCTGCTGTACGACGCCGAACGCGTGGCGGCGGCCGCCTCGGTGGCCAATGAACGCGACCTGTACGAGGCCCAGCTGGACCTGTTCATCGACCCGTACGACCCGGCGGTGGACGCCGCGGACCTGCCCGCCGACTGGGTGGAGGCCGCGCGGCGATCCCCGGTGTACGACCTGATCAAGAAATACCGGATAGCGCTGCCGTTGCACCCGGAGTACCGCACCCTCCCGATGGTCTGGTACGTCCCGCCGCTCTCCCCCGTCGTGGACGCGCTCGCCGAAGGCGGCCACGACGGCGAGGACGCGGTCAACCTGTTCGCCGCCATCGAGTCGCTCCGCATCCCCGTCGGCTATCTGGCCGAACTGTTCTCCGCCGGCGACCCGGCGCCCGTGACCGCCGCACTGCGCCGGCTGGCGGCGATGCGCTCGTACATGCGCTCGGTCAACCTGGGCGAGCCGCCCGTCCTGGCGGAGACGGGCCTGTCGGAGGAGCAGGTACGCGACATGTACCGGCTGCTGGCGCTGGCCAAGTACGACGAGCGGTACGTGATCCCGACCGCCTACGGGAACATCCCGCCCGGGATCGTGGAGGAGGGCGGCTGCAGCCTCGACTACGACGGCGGGCCCGGGATGCAGGGCCCGTTCGGCGAGGCGTCGGGCCGGCCCGTCCCGGTGTCGGTGGAGACCTTCCACAGCCTGAAGCAGCGCCAGACCAGCGACGAGGTCACCCATGACCGGGTGAACCTGCTCAACTGGGACGGCCGCGGCACCCCGGCCGGCCTGTTCCCGACCAAGAGGAGAAGACCATGAGCAGCGCCGTCGTGGGGGCCGTCGTCTGGCAGGCCGCCGCCCACCTCCTCGCCTATCCCGACGAGCGGTTCTGGCACCGGCTCCCGCTCATCAAGGAGGCCGCCGAGCCGCACTTCGGGACGTTCCTGGCACGCGTCTCCGACCTCGGGCCCGGCGAGCTGGCCGCGCACTACGTGGAGACGTTCGACCTGCACCGGCGCTGCTGCCTCTACCTCACCTACTACACCGACGGCGACACCCGCCGCCGCGGCCGGTCGCTGGCCGCGCTGAAACAGCGCTACCGGGCGGCCGGGTGGGAGCTGATGGACGACGAACTGCCCGACTTCCTGCCGGTGCTGCTGGAGTTCGCCGCGCTCGATCCTTCGGGCGCCGAACTGCTCAGGGAGCACAGGCTGGGGCTGGAGCTGCTGCTCACGGCCCTGACCGACTGCGACTCGCCGTACGCGTACGTGATCGGCGCGGTGTGCGCGGCCCTGCCGCCGATCACCGCCGCCGAGCGGCTCCAGGCCACGCGCCTGGCCCAGGCAGGCCCGCCGGCCGAGACCGTGGGAGGTTACCTGTGAGCTGGGCGGAGAGCACGCTCTGGGTGGTCCTGCCGTACCTGACCCTGCTGGTCTTCGTGGGCGGGCTGATCTGGCGCCACCGGTACGACAAGTTCGGCTGGACGACCCGCTCGTCCCAGCTCTACGAGAGCCCGCTGCTGCGCGTGGCCAGCCCGCTGTTCCACTACGGCCTGGTCTTCGTGATCGTCGGCCACGTGACCGGCCTGCTCATCCCGGTGAGCTGGACCGACGCGATCGGCGTGTCCAACGCCGCCTACCACCTGAACGCCCTGGTCTGGGGCGGGCTCGCGGGCCTGGTCACGCTGGTGGGGCTGGCCCTGCTGATCTACCGCCGCCGCGCCACCGGCCCGGTGTTCATGGCGACCACGGCCAACGACAAGGCGATGTACGCGGTGCTGGCCGCCTCGATCGTGGCGGGCGTGGTGACGACGGTCGCGGGGTACGTGCCGAGCGACGTCAGCTACCGGACCACGGTCGCGCCCTGGTTCCGCGGCATCTTCATCCTCCAGCCGGACGCCGCCGCGATGCGTCAGGCCGACGTCCTTTACAAGGTGCACACACTCATCGGGATGGCACTGTTCGTACTTTTCCCGTTCAGCCGCCTGGTGCATGCTCTTTCCGCCCCGTTGGGCTATTTGTTCCGTCCTTACATCGTGTATCGGAGTCGCACCCGATAGCGTGCCGAGGCGTCTGGCAGGGGCGGGAGTAGGCCAGAATCGACCCTTGTGAAGCACGGGTACACCAACAGCACAGTCGGCGACGGCGCCCTGGTCGTGAAGTGTTACCAGGGCCCGGAGGCGGCGTTCCGGCTGGGCACGGAGAGCAGATACCTGCGCCGGCTGCGCGGCCGGCTCCCGGTTCCCCGCGTTCACCAGGTCACCTCGACCAGCCTGACCACCCGCTTCGTCTCCGGCGCCCACGGCCAGGACCTCATCGACGAGGGGCACGGCGCCGAGGTGCTCGCCGAGTGCGGCCGGGCCCTGTCCGGCATCCACCGGCTGGGCATCGTGCACGGCGACTTCGGCCCGCAGAACATGCTGTTCGACCCGGCCACGTTCCGGACGACCGCGATCCTCGACTGGGAGTGGGCCCACCCCGGGCGCCCGGTCGAGGACCTCGCGTGGTGCGAGTGGATCATCCGCAGCCACCACCCGGAGCACGTTCCGCTGCTCTCGCGCTTCTTCGCCGCCTATGACGGGCCCGTCCCCTCGTGGGAGGAGCGCCGGGAGGCCATGGTGGCGCGCTGCCGCGACCTGATCGACTTCTGCGCCCGCTGGGAGCCCGGCGGGGCGGCCGAGAAGCTCTGGTACGAACGCCTCGAAACCACGGCCGCCTGGACGGAGTAACGGCGCCTCAGCCCGCCCCAGGGAGCCGCAGGCCGCGGATCAGCTCCACCGCCGCGTCCATCAGCCCGGCCTCCCGCTCGGTGAGCGCCCTGTCGGCGGCCCGGCGCGCCCCGGCCCGGTCGAGCCCTTCGCCGAAGTCCATGGCGGAGCCCAGCCCGGAGACCAGCGCGACGAGGCCCCGCCGCGCCACCTCGGCGAACTCGACCTCGTCCACGGCCGCCTGCGCGAAGATCACCGCGGACATCGCGCAGTCGAACCCGGGCGGCCCGTCCTGGCTGTTGCACCAGTCGATCACGACCGGGCCCAGGGGCGTCAGCATGACGTTGTCGGGGTGCAGGTCCAGATGCAGCACCCGGTCGCCGGGATCGGCGGACGCCAGCGCCGGGATCTCGTGCAGCCGCCGCAGCAGCCCCGCGATGATCCCGCCCGCCTCCTCGGCCGTGATCTCCCCGTCGAACAGCGCCCGCAGCATCGTCGGCCCCGACAGCCGCCCCATCACCAGCTCGGTGGCCGCCCCAGCGTCGGGGTAGAGCTCGGGCACCGGGTATCCGTGGCCGGCCACGTGCGCGATGACCGCCGCCTCCCGCCGCGCGTCGATCGGTATCCGGTAGCGGCGCAGGACCCGCTCGTCGTCGATCGCGTACACGTCCGCGGTGCGCCCGGACCCCAGCAGCTCGCCGACCTCCATGCGGCGCAGCCTACCGACGCTGGCCGTAGACGTGGACCGGCTGGCCCCGGTACTCGGTATCGCGCAGGTGGGAGTGGCCGATGCGTTCGGCGACGGAGACGGACCGCGCGTTGCCGGGCAGGATGAGAGAGATCACTTCCGTCGCGCCGAGCGTGCCGAAGCAGTAGTCGAGGGCCGCCCGTGCCGCCTCGGTGGCATAGCCCTTGCCCCAGTGGTCGCGGGCCAGGCACCAGCCGACTCCCAGCCCCGGGAAGCCGTAGGGCCGCCAGGGCCCCGCCCGCCCGGCGAACCGGCCCGTGGCCTTCTCGACCAGCGCCCAATGCGAGTAGCCGCGGATCTCCCTGTGCCCGATGAACGTGGCGAGGCTCCGCCAGGCGTCGGCCCGGGAGGTCCCCACGCTCTCCGCCAGTCCGTCCGCGACCTCGGGATCGGCGAGCATCCTGGCGTAGTCGTCGAAGTCATCGCCCGTCAGCGGCCTCATGACAAGTCGTTCCGTCTCGAGCACGACCATGACCAGGAGTATGCCAAAAAATCCGTGGCCCGCCCGCGCGGAGCCGGGCTACTTTCCGTCCATGGCCGAGATCCATGGTGTGTGCGAGGACCGCTTCGGCGAGGTGCGCGAGCTGCTGGCCGCCTCCCTGGACAAGGACGACGTCGGCGCCTCGGTGGCCGTCCACGTGGACGGCGAGCCGGTGGTGGACATCTGGGGCGGGTACGCCGACGCGGCCCGTACCGTCCCCTGGGAGCGCGACACCATCACCAACGTCTGGTCCACCACCAAGCCGATGACGGCGCTGTGCGCGCTGATCCTCGCCGACCGGGGCGAGCTCGACCTGGCCGCGCCGGTCGCCGCCTACTGGCCGGAGTTCGCCGCCGCGGGCAAGGAGCGGGTGCTCGTACGCCACCTGCTCTCCCACACCGCCGGCCTGCCCAGCTGGGACGAGCCGATGACGGTCGAGGACCTCTACGACTGGCGGCTGGCCACGACGCGGCTGGCCGGGCAGGCGCCGCGCTGGGAGCCGGGCGCCGAGGCCGGATACCACGCGATCACCCAGGGTTTCCTGGTCGGGGAGGTCGTCCGCCGCGTCACCGGGCGCAGCCTGGGCGCCTTCTTCGCCGAGGAGGTGGCCGGGCCGCTGGGAGCGGACTTCCACATCGGCCTCGCCGCCGAGCACGACCCCAGGGTCGCGCCCGTCATCCCGCCCCCGACACCCATGGAAGCCCCTCCCGACCTGCCCGCCAATCCCGCGCTGCGGCCTGAGGAGGCCAACACCACCCCCTGGCGGCGCGCCGAGATCCCGGCCGGCAACGGGCACGGCAACGCCCGCTCGGTCGGCCTCGTGCAGTCGGTCCTGGCCTGTGGCGGGACGCTGCGCGGCGTGCGGCTGCTGTCGGAGGCGGGCTGCGCGCGGGCCGTCGAGGAGCAGTTCCGGGGCTTCGACCGGGTCCTGGGCACGCGGATGTGGTACGGCATGGGCTACGGGCTGCTGGAGCCGCGTACGTGCTTCTGGGGCGGGATGGGCGGCTCGCTGGTCGTGATCGACCTCGACGCCCGTATGACGGTGGCCTACGTGATGAACCGGATGCTCAGCCAGGGCGACGACCGTGGCATGGGTTTCCTGCTGGCCGCCTACCAGGCGCTGTCCTCCTGACGAATTTGTGGCCGCTCTATAGCGGTCTTGTAGGGCCGTCCATGATCGTTGTATGCGGAACCCCCGGAGGAAGGAAAGATCACGCATGCGCGTTCGTGCAGGTATCGTCGCCGCGGGCATCGCAGCGCTGGCCGCCATCGGCGTCGCCGCCCCCGCCCAGGCGGCCAGCTGGACATACATCGGCGAATACACCAGCTACAGCAAGTGTGTGGACATGGGCCAGTCGTACAAGCGTGAGGGCTGGAACGAGTACAAGTGCTCGCTCAACGGCACCGGCTGGTACTACCTCTGGGTCAGGTAGTCCCCGTTTCCCGGCGGCGCCTCCTCGCGAGAGGGGGCGCCGTTCGCATGCCGGGCCGCCGCTCTAGGAGACCTGGCGGGACTCGTCGTTCGCGCTGCTGCGGATCTGCTGGATGCGCTGCTTGGTCAGGCCGAGCAGCTCGCCGATGTCCCCGTCCGACAGGCCGAGCTCGTGCATGTGCTTGACGCGCTTCTTGAGCGTGCGCGTGTAGTCCTCGGCGATCGCGGCGGCCTGGCGCTGGAGGGCGGCGAAGTCGTCGAGGTCCTGCTCCGACAGGCCGGGCAGCGCGTAGTGGTAGACGGGCTTGGGCGCCTGCGGACGGTCGGCGAAGAGGAACGGCAGCCCTTCGGCGACGTCCCCGTGCAGCTCCTTCAACGTGCGGGCGGACATGCCGCCGGCCACGCCGTCCACCTGGGCCAGCCACAGGCTGCCCGCCAGAGTGATGTGAACGTCAACGCGGTCCGCGGTCATGGATCCTCCAGCCAGTCGTCACCGAACAGGTGCGCGAGCCCCCGTTCGAGGGAGTCCACCAGGTGCGGGGTCTCCCCAGGGTAGAGCGGGACGATCGCGCGGGCCGCGACCCGGCCCTCGGCGTCCCACAGCAGGAGGAATCGCTGGCGTTTCGTCGTTTCCGCCCAGTCGCAGCGCAAGCCATGGGTGTGGGAGAGCCCGATGATCCGATCGCGGATGGCCGCATAGTCGTCTCGTTCCACCACACGCGGCAGACTATATAGCTTGCCCGCTACCGACAAGGGACCTTGTCGGCGAGATTAGTCAGCACCCCAGGCGTCGAGGAACGCCCGGACCGCGGCGCGGGCCAGCTCTCGCAGCTCGCCCTCCGGGATCGTACGGGTGCCCATCTGGGAACGGGCCTCCAGCGGCCCGATGAGCAGAGCCATGAACTGCTCGGCCGCGATGTCGGGATCGGTGGCGCGCAGGCGCCCCGCGAGCGCGAGCCGGGCCATCCGATCGGCGAGGGCCTGGTTGAGGCGGTCCGGGCCGCTCTCCTTGACGATGTCGAGGATGTCGGGAAAGCGAAGGATCTCCGAGTAGAGCAGCCGGCGCAGCGCGCACGAGCGGCCGTCGGTGTGCAGGCGCAGCAGCTCGTCGGCGACACCCTCCAGCGTGGCACGCAGGTCCTCGCCCGGGTCGGCCAGCGACTCCAGGGCGGCCAGGCGGGCGTTCAGCGTCATCTGCGCGGCGGCCTCGATGGCGCTCCTGAACAGGGTGGCCTTGTCCGTCATGTGGTTGTAGACCGTCGGCTTGGCCACACCCGCCTCGTCCGCGATGTCCTGCACGCACGCCTGCGCATAGCCGAGCCGGGCGAACACGGCGAACGCGCCCTCCAGGATCGCCTGCCGCTTGTCGATACGCCCGCGCGTGGTGGTGGCCATGCCTCCGAATTGTACCCGCCAGTTCAACTTCATGGACGTACGGGTTGCGAGCGAACGCATGAGGTAACTAGTTTGAACCCATGAGTTCAAATTCGCCGGACGACCGGCTGGACGCACGGCTGCTGGGCATGATCGGCGTGATCCTGCTCGGCGGCCTGCTGGGCATCCTCAACAGCACGATGGCCGCCGTCGCCATCGACACCCTGGCCGCGACCTTCAAGACCTCGCTGAGCACGATCGGCTGGACGTCCACCGGGTTCCTGCTGGCCGTGACGGCCACCATCCCGTTCACCACCTGGGCCGTCGACCGCTTCGGCGGCAAGCGGCTGTGGCTGGCCGGGCTGGCGCTGTTCCTCGCCGGATCGCTCGGGGCCGGGGTGGCCTGGGACGTGGGCGCCCTGATCGTGTTCCGCGTGGTGCAGGGGTTCGGGGCCGGGCTGCTCGACCCCCTCGTGCTGATCCTGCTGGCCCGCGCCGCCGGGCCGCGCCGGGCTGGGCGGGTGATGGGCCTGATGGGCGTGGTCCTGTCCCTGGGGCCCGTGCTCGGGCCGATCGCGGGCGGCGCCGTGCTGGCCGGCCTGTCGTGGCGGTGGATGTTCCTGCTCAGCGTGCCCGTCGGCCTGGTGGCGCTGCTGCTCGCGCGGCGCGTGATCCCCGCCGACGAGCCGTCCGAGGAGTCGTCGGCGCGGCTCGACGTCGCGGGGCTGGCGCTGCTCGGGCCCGGGTTCGCGGCCGTCGTCCTGGCCCTGTCGCAGACGGCCGAACAGGGGGCGTTCACCGCCTGGCAGGCGCTGCTCCCGCTGGGCGCGGGCCTGGCGCTGCTGCTCGCCTACGCCGTACACGCCGGACGGCGAGCACCCCGAAGGACGCCGCCTCTGATCGACCTGCGGCTGTTCACCAGCCGGGGCTTCACCGCCAGCGTCGCGATCATGGGCCTCGGCGGGCTGGCCCTCTTCGCCGCCCTGTTCGCCCTGCCCCTGTACTACCAGCAGGCCCACGGGCACGGCGTGCTCGCCGCCGGGCTGCTGATGGCGCCACTGGGGCTCGGCGGCGCGCTCGCCATGCCGCTGGCCGGGCGGCTCTCGGACCGCCTCGGCGCCCGCGGCCTGGCCACCGGCGGCGCGCTCCTGGCCGGGCTCAGCGCGCTGGCCTTCACCCGGATCGGCGCGGACACGGCCGAGATCTGGCCGGCGCTGGCGGCGTTCACGATCGGGCTGGGCAGCGGGTGCTTCAGCGCGCCCACGATGGGCTCCCTCTACCGGGCCCTGCCGCCGTCCATGGTGGCGCAGGGCAGCTCGGTGCTCTACATGCTCAACCAGCTCGGCGCGGCGCTCGGCGTCGCCGTGGTCACGCTCATCCTCCAGACCTCCGGAGACGTGATCACCGGCTTCCACGGCATCTTCTGGCTCGTCGTGGCGGTGATCGTGATCATCCTGGCCACCGTCCCGCTGCTGCCGGGCCGGCCCCGTACGGAGGCCGTACCGGAAGCTGAGCCCGCGAGGAGCGCGTCATGAGGACACTGGTGATCAGCGGCGGCACGGACGGCATGGGACGGGCCCTCGCCCGCACCTACCTCGAACGGGGCGACACCGTGGCCGTCATCGGCCGCGACAGGTCCAAGGCGCTGCCCGGAGCGGTGTTCATCCCGGCGGACCTGAGCCTGATCAGCGAGAACCGGCGGGTGATCGCCGAAATCAACGCCGAACTCCCGGTCGTGGACGCGCTCGTGTTGTGCGCGCGCTACTTCCGCACGCACCGGTTCGTGACGGCGGAGGGCCTGGAGGGAACGTTCGCGCTGGACTACCTGAGCCGCTTCCTCCTCAGCCACGGCCTCACCGCGCCCCGCCTCGTCGTGAACGTCTCAGGTCCCGGACAGCCGACCGGCCTCATCCGCTGGCACGACCTCATGCTCGAACGCGGGTACGACGGCATGGCCGCCCAGTTCCAGGCCGGCAAGGCGAACGACCTGCTGGGCGTGGCCTTCGCCGCCCGGCACGGCAGCCGTACCCGCTACGTCCTCATGCATCCCGGAGGCGTCTCGACGAGCGTCGCCGGCGAGTACGACGCGGCGACCGCCGCGCACGTGGAGGCGCTCAAGAAGCACGGGCTGCCGGTCGAGGAGGGCATCAAACCGATCGTCGCCCGCATCGACGACCCGCCCGCCGAGCCGCTCAGCGCCTTCATGCGAGAGCGCCGGATCGCCCTGGACCCCGGGTCCTTCGACCCGGCCGCCGCGGAACGACTCCACGAGCTCACGCTGAAGATGATCGGCTCGGCGGGGAACCGAGTGTCCTACCCCTTGTAGTTGAAGATCTGGCGGAGCGTGTGCTGGACCTCCACGAGATCCTGCTGGTCCGCCATCACCTGGTCGATCGACTTGTACGCGTCGGGGTGCTCGTCCACCAGCGCGGCGGCCCGATCCGCGTTCCAGGTGCGGCCGCCCATCGCCGCCTTGAGCGAAGCCGCGGACAGCTCCCGCTTCGCCTTGGTACGCGACATGCGGCGGCCCGCGCCGTGGGAGCACGAGTTGTACGACTCGGGGTTACCGCGACCGCGCACGATGTACGAGCGCGTGCCCATCGAGCCCGGGATCACGCCCTCGTCACCGGTGTCGGCCTTGATCGCGCCCTTGCGGGTGATCCACAACGTCTTGCCGTAGTGGGTCTCCTGCTGGGTAAAGTTGTGGTGACAATTAATAGTGCGGACCCGCTCGCCCTTGCCGACGACCCTGAACAGGGCGTTGATCAGGACCCGGTCCATCCGCGCCCGCGAGGCCATGGCGTAGTGCTGCGCCCACAGCATGTCCTCGATGTACGCGGTGAACTCCGGCGTGCTCTGCACGAGATACGCCAGGTCCGGGTCCTCCAGGCCGGCGGCCTGCTGCTTCATCAGCTTCTTCGCGCCCGTGATGTGCAGCTGGGCGAGCTGGTTGCCGATGCCGCGCGACCCCGAGTGCAGCACGGTCCAGACGTGGTCCCGCTCGTCCAGGCAGACCTCGACGAAGTGGTTGCCCGAGCCGAGCGTGCCGAACTGGTCGCTCACCTTCTTGGTCTGCTTGGGGGTGAGGTCGGTGTGCGGGAGCCCGAGGTCGCTGAGCGCACGGTCGACCGCCGGGTCTTCGTGCCCCTTGCCGACGCCGGCGGGGATGCGGTGCTCCACCATCGGCATCAGGGCGGCGAGGGTCTCGGGCAGGTCGGCGGCCGTGAGCGTCGTCTCGGTGGCCACCATGCCGCAGCCGATGTCCACGCCGACGGCGGCCGGGATGATCGCGTTTTCCGTGGGGATCACCGAGCCGACCGTCGCACCGATGCCGACGTGCGCGTCGGGCATGAGAGCGACGTGGCCGGAGACGAACGGCAGGCGGGCGGTGCGCGCGGCCTGCGTGATCGCGCCTTCGTCGATCTCGCTGGCCCACGACAGCAGGTTCGGTGCGGGCTGGTTAGGCATGGGATGAAATCTCCTCACTGGTTCTTGATCAGTGTGGCGTGACCAGGAAGGATTTCCCACCCATTATCGAGGACAGGGTGATTTTGCGGTTGCGAGCAGGTGCGGCTCCCAGACGCCTCGTCAGGGCCGGTTGTTCTTGCCGTCCAGCCATAGCGTGTCGGACTCATCGCGATGGGAACCCGAGCCGCCGACGTGTTTGGCGTCGATCTTCGGCCCCTTTTTGATCACGTGCACCAACGCCATCGCGTGCCCACGTCCAAGGTCGTAGTCCTGCTTCAGCCAGTCAATGATCACGCCGGCTTTCACGGACGGTTCGTCGAAGCCGCGCTCCTTCGCCAGAGCGATGAACTCACGTGGAGTCAGTCCGGTCTTGTCCTCGATGTTGTCGAGGTACGCCTGGAACGACATGCGTTTCTCCATTTCACGGGGAAGGCCCTCCGAGCAGCAAGCTTGTCTTTTACAAGTACGGTTTGTCAATTGAAGCATGATGTAAGATCTGCATCATGGCGTCCCGGGAGTACGGACAGTTCTGCGGCCTGGCCCGCGCGATGGAGATGGTCGGCGAACGGTGGAGCATGCTGATCATCCGCAACCTCCTCACCGGGGCCAAGCGCTTCACTGACCTGCACAAGGGCTTGCCCGCCATCCCGACCAACATCCTGTCGGCCCGCCTCAAACAACTCGAAGAGGCAGGACTGGCCACCCGTCGCGCGCTACCGCATCCCGAACGCGCGGTCGTCTACGAGCTCACCGACTACGGACGCGACCTCGAACCAGCGCTGATCGCGCTGGGCCGCTGGGGCGCGCGGACACTCACCGAGCCTCGCCCCGGCGAGCTCGTCACCGCCGAATCGGTCGCCATGTCCTTCCGCACCACCTACCGGCCGGAAGCAGCCCTGGGAGTCACCGTCGGCTACGAGGTCCGCATGGGCGATTTCACGCTCCGCCTGCAGATCATCGATGGAGCACTCACCGTCGGCATCGGCCCGCACCCCGCCCCCGACCTCGTCATCGAACGGCTCACCGGCCACCCCATTCGCGAACTGATGAGTCGCAGCAAGACCCCCGACGAAGTACTCCACGACGGCAGCGTGCGCATAGAAGGCGATCCCGCGCTACTCGATCGGTTCGCCGAGATGTTCCGCTTCTGATCGTTCCCCCCGCCGGCGGGATGGCCGCCCCGCGAGGCACATCGATGCTCTCACCGCGAGCCCTGGGGCGGACGGGCGGCGCGCACGTCAGCCCCCTGAATACATGCGATTCAGGTCCACGAGCTCAACGTCCGCGCGCCCGCGCGCCGCCTCCACCAGATCGCCGGTGAATCCGGAGCGTGCGAACAACAGCAGTTTGGGCTGCGTGCCGATCCGGGTGTCTGGAAGCAGCGCGCGCAGGTGATCCAGCCGCTGAAGCTGAGGGACGTCCATAGGTGCGAGCGTGGCCTTGGCCTCACCGATCGCGATGATCCGATCGGTGGCGAAGGAATTGGTCTCGGTCACCACGATGTCGAGTTCATGTCCTTTGCGGTGCGCTGGGCAGGGGATTTCGCTCGGGCGTACGGCACTGGCCATCCCACCGAGCGTGTCGCCGGAGGCATGGAGGAAGCACCACTCCCGGGCGAGGTCTTCGAAGTGGGGACCGTAAATCTTCGAGGCAACCGTGTCGGCGTTGGCACGCCAGACGCGGGCGGCCTGGCCACTGACGAGCTCGGGCTCGCGGCGCTGCGTGATCAACTGGTGCAGGCGGACGATCGGCTCGGCGATCCGGAAAACGCTTCGCTTGTCACGCAACGCGTCGTCGACCTGCTCGACGAGGCCGATGCTCCGCAACCCGTTGAGCAAATGTGCCAACGCGCTCACGGGACGGCCGAGGGCGGCGGCAATCTCCGAGCGACGCTGGTTGCCCGCGCTGATGGCGCTCAGCGTGGCCGCGTACGAGGTGGGGTCGGAAATCGAGGGCTCCTCCCGGAGCAGCAGCCCACCTTCCCGAAACATCGCCGAGGCGGGATTCAGCAACCGCCGCTGCACCCATCGATCGAACCCGTCCAGATCAGCCGGACCTGACCCACCGCACATCTCCAGATAGGCGGGGGTACCGCCGACGAGGGCATGCACCCGGAAAGCCAGCTCCGGGTCACCGGTCAGGCCCCAGAAGGCAGCGGCATCGCGAAACCCGAAAGGCCGCACGATCAGCTCGAGCACCGCTCGGCCTCGTAGTGGCGCACCTCCACCCAGCAACTGAGCCATCGTGGTCACCGCGCTGCCACAGAGGATCAGACGGGTACGAGTGTGCTCCTTCGCGTATCCCGTCGGGCTCAACGCCTGCTGCAGGTACGACGGCAGCGCCGGGGTCGCGGAGACCAGGTAGGGGAATTCGTCGACGATCACGGGCATCGCCCGCTCCTCGCCGAGCCTGAGCAGTTCGTCGAGCCCTTCCCGCCAGTTGCCGAACGAGACCGGCTGCCGCAGCCCGCGATAGGCGGCGTAGGCGGCGCCGAGATCGGCCAGGTTCTGTGCCTCGGTCTGCTGGGTGGCGGCGAAAAGCAGCCCGCCGGTTTCCTGGGCGAGCAGTTCGAGCATGAGAGTCTTGCCCTGACGCCGACGCCCGTAGACCAGCCCCAAGGTGGCACCGTTCGCGGGGGCACTGGCGAAATCAGCCAGTTCCTCCCACTCCGCGTCACGCCCGAACAGGCGCTCCGGCTTACGAAGCATGCCGCCACCACCATCCAGGTAATCATGGGCATAACTATGATAGGCATGACTATCATAGTTCGGCCTACGGCTGAGACATCTGCGAATGGGCTGGTTTGAATTTCCTGATTGCCACCCACGAAGATCAGCGGTCTCAGTGCTTATATCCGTACGGCTACCGCGCGTACAGCCGAAGACCAGGCCAATGCGTTGTCGAATCGCTGCAAGGTATGCCCCTGCGGGGCGAGGACCTTGGTCCGGGGCGGGCTCCAGCAGGCCCAGCCGGTAACCGGGCAACGGGCGGGCCTGACCAGCCGCCGAAGGCGTGGGGTGCGCCGATAGGCGCCTCTATGGAAACAGCCTGAGCCCCGAGCGCGAAGCGCCCCCTTGGGGAAGCCCTTTTGCTCGGGGCGGGCATCAGGCGGCCCACTGGGTGGAGCCGCGCAACCTACTACTTGGCGTTGGCCTTGAGGTAGTCGGTGTTCATGCGGGCGATGGTGTCCAGCGGGATGCCCTTGGGGCACACCGCCGTGCACTCGCCCGTGTTCGTGCAGCCGCCGAACCCCTCCGCGTCCATCTGGTCCACCATGGCCTTGGCGCGGGACAGGCGCTCCGGCTGGCCCTGGGGCAGCAGGCTCAGGTGGGTGATCTTGGCGGCGGTGAACAGGGAGGCGGAGCCGTTCGGGCAGGCCGCCACGCACGCGCCGCACCCGATGCAGGTCGCCGCGTCGAAGGCCGAGTCCGCGTCCTCCTTGCGTACGGGGATGCTGTGGGCGTCCGGGGCCGAGCCGGCCGGGACCGAGACGAAGCCGCCCGCCTGGATGATCCGGTCGAAGGCGCTGCGGTCCACGACCAGGTCCTTGACGACGGGGAAGGGGGCGGCGCGCCACGGCTCGATGGTGATCGTGGCGTCGTCCTCGAAGTGGCGCATGTGCAGCTGGCACGTCGTCGTCGCGCGCTGTTCGCCGTGCGCGACGCCGTTGATGACCATGCCGCACATGCCGCAGATGCCCTCGCGACAGTCGTGGTCGAAGGCGATCGGGTCGTCGCCCTCCAGGATGAGACGCTCGTTGAGGACGTCCAGCATCTCCAGGAAGGACATGTCCGGGGAGACGTCCTCGACTCGGTAGGTCACCATCCGGCCGGCATCGGTAGGGCCGCTCTGGCGCCAAACCTTGAGGGTCAGATTCACTTGTAGCTCCGCTGGCTCATCTTGACGTACTCGTACTCGAGCGCTTCCTTGTGCAGCACCGGCCCGTCGGGCGTGGACTCCCAGGCCGACACGTGCGCGAAGTGCTCGTCGTCGCGCAGCGCCTCGCCGTCGGCGTCCTGGGACTCGGCGCGGAAGTGGCCGCCGCAGGACTCCGTGCGGACCAGGGCGTCCAGGCACATGAGCTCGGCCAGGTCGAAGAAGTCGGCGACGCGGCCGGCCTTCTCCAGGACCTGGTTCAGCTCCTCCGCCGTGCCGCTGACCTTGACGTTCTGCCAGAACTCCGCGCGCAGTTCGGGGATGCGCTCCAGCGCCTTGCGCAGCGACTCCTCGGTGCGCTCCATGCCGCAGTAGTCCCACATGAGCTTGCCCAGCTCGCGGTGGAAGGAGTCGGGGGTACGGGTGCCGTTCACGGCCAGGAGCCGGTCGATCTTGTTCCGGACCTTGATCTCGGCCTCCGCCACGGCCTCCTCGTCCACGTCGCCGAACGGACCGGCGGCCAGGTAGTCGCCGAGGGTGGTCGGCAGGACGAAGTAGCCGTCGGCCAGGCCCTGCATCAGCGCCGAGGCGCCGAGGCGGTTCGCGCCGTGGTCGGAGAAGTTGGCCTCGCCGACGACGAACAGGCCCGGGATCGTGGACTGCAGGTCGTAGTCCACCCACAGCCCGCCCATCGTGTAGTGGACGGCCGGGTAGATGCGCATCGGCACGTCGTACGGGTTCTCGCCGGTGATGCGCTCGTACATCTCGAAGAGGTTGCCGTACTTCTTCTCCACGGCGTCGCGCCCGAGACGCCCGATGGCGTCGCGGAAGTCCAGGTAGACGCCCAGGCCGCCGGGGCCGACGCCGCGGCCCTCGTCGCAGACGTTCTTGGCGGCGCGGGAGGCGATGTCACGCGGGACCAGGTTGCCGAAGGCGGGGTAGATCCGCTCCAGGTAGTAGTCGCGCTCCTCGTCCGGGATGTCCCCGGGGGCGCGGGTGTCGTTCTTGCGCAGCGGCACCCAGACGCGGCCGTCGTTGCGCAGCGACTCCGACATCAGCGTCAGCTTCGACTGGTACTCGCCGGAGACGGGGATGCAGGTCGGGTGGATCTGCGTGTAGCAGGGGTTGGCGAAGTACGCGCCGCGCTCGTGCGCCCGCCAGATCGCCGTCGTGTTGCAGCCCTTGGCGTTCGTGGACAGGAAGAACACGTTCCCGTAGCCGCCCGTGGCCAGCACCACGGCGTCGGCGAGGTGTCGCTCGATCTCGCCGGTCACCATGTCGCGCACGATGACGCCGCGCGCCCGCCCGTCGGCGACGATCACGTCGAGCATCTCGTGCCGGGTGTGCATGGTCACGGTCCCGGCCGCGATCTGCCGCTCCAGCGCCTGGTACGCGCCCAGCAGGAGCTGCTGGCCCGTCTGGCCGCGGGCGTAGAACGTACGGGAGACCTGGGCGCCGCCGAAGGAGCGGGTGTCGAGGAGGCCGCCGTACTCGCGGGCGAAGGGGACGCCCTGGGCCACGGCCTGGTCGATGATGTTCACCGAGACCTGGGCCAGGCGGTAGACGTTCGACTCGCGGGCGCGGAAGTCGCCGCCCTTGACCGTGTCGTAGAAGAGCCGGTAGATGCTGTCGCCGTCGCCGCGGTAGTTCTTGGCGGCGTTGATCCCGCCCTGCGCCGCGATGGAGTGCGCGCGGCGCGGCGTGTCCTGGTAGCAGAACGACGTGACGTTGTAGCCCAGCTCACCCAGCGTCGCCGCGGCCGAGCCGCCCGCCAGGCCGGTGCCGACCACGATCACGTTGAGCTTGCGCTTGTTGGCGGGGTTGACCAGCTTCGCGCCGAACTTCCGCTTCTCCCACCGCTCCTCGATGGGCCCGGCCGGAGCCTTGGTGTCCCGGATCTCCGGGCCTTCCGTGAACTTCATTACTTCACAACTCCGAAGGTGATCGCGAGCGGCGGCGCCAGGAACCCGATGACCAGCACGGCGGACACCAGCCCGGCGACCGGCCGGAGGGCCTTGTTCCGCGTGCGGTTGGCCCAGCCGAGGGTCTGGAAGGCGCTCCAGATGCCGTGCCGCAGGTGCAGGCCGACCATGACGACGGCGACCACGTAGATCAGGGTCACCCACCACCGGGACGCGTCGAAGCCGGCGATCATCCGGTCGGCGGGCGCGGAGTCGAAGCCCTTGGGGTTCACGACGCCGAAGGTCAGGTCCAGCAGGTGCCAGACGAGGAAGAGCAGGATCGTGAGGCCGCCGAACCGCATGATGTGCGTCGCGTAGCCGTTCGCCTGCGACTTCTTGGCGACGTACTTGACCGGCCTGGCCTGGCGGGCGCGGCGGGCCAGCGAGATCGCGGCCCACATGTGCAGGACGACCGACACGACGAGGCCGACCTCGAGGATGGTCAGCACCGTCCGATAGGGCGCGATCGGCTCCAGGAGCGTACGCAGCGCGTGGGCGTACTCGTTGAACGAGTCCTTGCCCAGGAAGATCTTGAGGTTGCCGAGCATGTGGAGGACGAGGAAGAGCACCATCACGGCCCCGGTGACGGCCATGACGGCTTTCTTGCCGTTCGACGAGCGCAGGAACCCGCCGGGCCTCCTGCTCGTTGGAGCGTTCTTGGGAGCGGTAACAGGCGCGGTGGCTGCGCCGCGCTCTATCGTGGCAGTCACGCCTTCAAACGCTAGGTATCCAGCAATCATCCGTCCAAGTCATCACGGGCCTGGTTTCGATAGCCACCGGCTATGATGTCTGGTTTGTACGGTCGCCCCACGGAAACGACGCCGCTCGGTGCGAGGAAAATCACATGCAGTTGCAGCAGCTCGCGTACTTCGTGGCGGTCGCGGAGGCCAGGCACTTCACCCAGGCGGCCGAGCGCATGAGGGTCGCGCAGCCGTCGCTCAGCAAGCAGATCAAGGCTCTGGAGGCCGATCTGGGCGCCCCGCTGTTCTCCCGGGCCCGGGGCAACGTCACGCTGACGCCGGCCGGTGAGGCGCTGCTGCCGCTCGCCCGCAGGATCCTCGCCGACGCCGACACCGCCAGGCAGGAGGTGGCCCAGCTCGCGGGGCTCCGCCGGGGCCGGGTGCGGCTCGGCGCCACGCCGTCGCTCTGCGCTGGGCTGATGGCCGACGCGCTGGCCCGCTTCCACCGCGCGTACCCGGGGATCGAGCTGCTGGTGGAGGAGGGCGGCTCGCGTGACCTCGTCAGGGCGCTCGCGCGGGGGCAGCTCGACCTGTCACTGATCATCATGCCGCTGCAGAGCGACGACCCCTCGCTGGTGACCGAGGAGATCCTGCGGGAGAACCTGGTGGTGGCCGCGCCCTCCCACGAGCGGCCGAAGGGCCCGTACATGGAGATCGAGGCCCTGCGCGGGCGCCAGATGGTGATGTTCAGGCGCGGCTACGACCTGCGGGAGGCCACGCTGGCGGCCTGCCGGCAGGCCGGGTTCGAGCCCAGGTTCGCGGTGCAGGGCGGCGAGATGGACGCCGTGCTGCGGTTCGTGGAGGCGGGGCTGGGCGTGGCCGTGGTGCCCTCGATGGTGCTCGACGGGCGCCCCGGGCTGTCCGGCACGCCGCTCGCGCCGCCGGGGCTCAGCCGTACGATCGCGCTGGCCCAGCGCAAGGACGTCGAGCCGACCAGGGCCGCCCAGGCGTTCAGGGAGACCCTGCTGTCGTTCGTCGTGGAGGCCGGTCACGAGGGAACGCTTCCGCAAGGGGTGGATCTCATCGCAGAATGACCTGGACAGCCCGACTCACCGGTGAGGCGTTTTGACGGCACATCTCTCGGAGACGCTGACGCTCCTCCTGATCGAGGACGACGACGGCGACGCCTTCCTCGTCGAGGAGCTGCTCAAGCAGGCCCCCGCGCCGCCGAAGATCTTCTGGGCGCGCAGCCTGAAGGAGGCCAGGGCCAAGCTGACGTCCCAGATCCAGTGCGTGCTGGTCGATCTCTCGCTGCCCGACGCGAGCGGCCTGGAGGCCCTGGAAGCGGTGCTCGCGCTGGCGCCGCACACCGCCGTGCTGGTGCTCACCGGGCTCAGGGACTCGCATGTGGGCGTGGCCGCCGTCCAGGCCGGCGCGCAGGACTACCTGGTCAAGGGCGACATCGACGAGCGGCTGCTGGCTCGGGCGATCCGGTACTCGATGGAGCGCAAGCGGGCCGACCTGGCCCATCTCGACCTCGTGCAGGCGGAGCTGACGGCCAAGGAGAACGCCAGGCTGCAGGGCGCGCTGCTCCCCGGCCCTCTGCTGCGTACCGACGCGATCGAGCACGTCACCCGCTACCTGCCGGGCAGCGGCGGCACGCTGGCCGGCGACTTCTTCGACACCGTGCAGACGCCGGACGGCTCGGTGCACATCGTGGTCGGCGACGTGTGCGGGCACGGCCCCGATGAGGCGGCGCTCGGCGTGGCGCTGCGCGTCGCCTGGCGCACGCTGGTCCTCGCCGGTCAGACGGACGACACGCTGCTGCGCACGATGGACGCCGTGCTGCGGGCCGAGCGCAAGACCCCCGAGATCTTCACCACGCTGTGCATGGCCACGATCAGCCCCGACCTGCGGCACGCCAGGATGCGCGTGGTCGGGCACCCGCCGCCGGTGCTGGTGCGCGACGGCGCCGTCCAGGTGGTCGACGGCACGCCCTCCGGGCCGCCGCTCGGGATCTTCTCGGACGCGGCGTGGTCGATGATCGACGTGCCGCTGGGCGACGAGTGGTCCATGATGCTCTACACCGACGGCCTGATCGAGGCCGTGGTGGGCGAGGGCCAGGAGCTGCTCGGCGTGGAGGGCCTGCTCGATCTCGTACGCGAGCACGGCGCCATCGACCTCGACCGGCTCATCAAGCACGTGGGCACGCTGAGCGACGACCTCGCCGTGGTCCTGGTCCGGAGGAGGAGACCATGAGCATCAACCCGCTGCCTCCCCCCAAGGAGCCGACCGGGCTGGGCAGGCTGCCCGTGGCCCGCTGGTTCCTGGTCATGGGGCTGGTGGCCGGCGTCGTGCTCCTGGCCGGGATCGTGGTCGCGATGATGTTCAGCGCGCGGGCTCGCGCGCTGGCCCAGGTGCCCGCCGTCGAGCAGCAGCTCGACCAGCTCAATCTGGCGCTGATCGTGCTCTTCGCGGTGATGCTCGCGTTCGGCATCGCGCTGGCCTTCGTCATCCGGTACGTCGTGCTGAAGCCCATCGACCAGCTGACCCAGCAGGTCCGCATCGTGGCGGCCGGCGACTTCGACCACGTCCTGCACGTCGACAGGCCGGCGGAGCTGGCCGAGCTGTCCAGCCACGTCGACTCCATGCGCGGCCGCATCGTGTCGGCCTGGCGGACGGCCGACGACCAGGCCGAGGAGCTGCGCAGGTCCAACGGGGAGCTGGAGCAGTTCGCGTACGTGGCCAGCCACGACCTCCAGGAGCCGCTCCGCAAGGTCGCCAGCTTCACGCAGATGCTGGAGCAGCGCTACGGCTCCCAGCTCGACGATCGGGCCAAGCAGTACATCCACTACGCCGTCGACGGCGCCAAGCGCATGCAGCTGCTGATCAACGACCTGCTCGACTTCTCCAGGGTCGGCCGGGTGACCGGCGGGCGGACCACGGTCGACGCGGGGAAGGCGCTCGACACGGCGCTGGATAACCTGTCGGCCACGATCGAGGACACCGAGGCCACGGTCACCAGGGACGAGCTGCCCGCGGTCAGGGGCAGCCGGGTGCAGCTCACGCAGCTGTTCCAGAACCTGGTCGAGAACGCGATCAAGTTCCGCTCCGAGGCGTCCCCGCGCATCCACATCGGGGCCACCAGGTCCGGCGACATGTGGGAGTTCAGCTGTTCCGACAACGGCATCGGGGTCGAGCCCAAGTACGCCGACCGCATCTTCCTGATCTTCCAGCGACTCCACCCCCGCGACGTCTATCCGGGTACTGGCATCGGGCTGGCACTTTGCCGCAAGATCGTCGAGTACCACGGCGGACAGCTCTGGCTCGACGGCGATGCCGAGGGCCAGGGCACGACGTTCCGCTGGACACTGCCGGCCGCGGGAGACGACGATGAATGAGGGGCGCCCCATCGAGGTGCTTCTGGTGGAGGACGACCAGGGTGACATCCTGCTCACCAAGGAGGCCTTCGACTTCAACAAGGTGCGAAACCGGCTCAACGTGGTCAACGACGGTGAGCAGGCGATGGCGTACCTGCGTAACGAGGACGGATACACCGACGCGCCGCGGCCCGATCTCATCCTGCTCGACCTCAACCTGCCGAGGATGAGCGGCATGGAGGTGCTGGCCGAGGTCAAGGCCGACGCCGGGTTGCGGACGATCCCGGTGGTGATCCTGACGACCTCTGAGGCGGAGGAGGACATCCTGCACAGTTACCGGTTGCATGCCAACGCGTATGTGTCCAAACCGGTGGATTTTGAGCAATTTATCCGGGTTGTCCGGCAGATAGACGATTTTTTCGTGACTGTGGTTAAGTTGCCCGCCCAAGGGCAGCGCCCCTGACGGGCGTACGTGACAGGAATCACAGCTAAGCATCGAAATTGTGAGTGACCCCGCTCACAAATTCGCATGCTGTCGTCGTAACGTATCCCCCACCAACGCGCGCCTGAGCCGTCGCTCGCCGCCGCGCGCCCAGCGAATACGAAAACCACGGACCCCCTGCGCGACACGGGTCCGCGGGAGGTGGAGAGGTCCGCGATGACCCAGACTACGCCCGACGCTCCGGTCAGAAGGCAGCGAGCGCAAGTCAAGGTGCGCACCCTGCGTACCGACAGATGGTGGCTTGTTCCGCTGCTGACGTTCCTCGGGCTCAGCTCATTCCTTGTCTACGGCGTGTGGGCGATCATCGACAACAGCTATTTCGTCGATCCCTACATAGCGCCGTTCTCGTCGCCCTGTCTGGCGACGTCGTGTCCCGAGGGGGCCCGGCTGTTCGGCCTGGCGCCGTTCGGCGACTGGTACGCACTGCCGCCGGGGCTGCTCATTCTCGGCCTGCCGGGCGGTTTCCGGCTTACCTGCTACTACTACCGCAAGTCCTACTATCGCTCCTTCTGGCTCTCGCCTCCGGCGTGCGCCGTCCAGGAGCCGCACGGCAAGTACACCGGCGAGCGGCGCTTCCCGCTGATCCTGCAGAACGTGCACCGCTACTTCTTCTACGCGGCCATCGTGATCGGCCTCATCCTGGCCTACGACGCCGTCCTGGCGCTCGTCCACAAGCCGATCGGCCTGGGCACCTGGATCCTGGTCGTCAACGCCGTCCTGATCAACGCCTACACGCTGTCGTGCCACTCCTGCAGGCACATCACCGCGGGCAGGCTCAACCACTTCTCTCGCCACCCGCTGCGCTACCGGGCCTGGACGTTCGTGTCCAAGCTCAACGCCAAGCACCAACCCCTCGCGTGGGCCTCGATGTTCTCCGTCATGGGCGCCGACCTGTACGTCCGCCTGGTGGCCAAGGGCATCATCGCCTTCCCGTACGCGTAAGGACCAGCTTCAGTGGATAACTCGCTTAACACAGAGCGTCACGAATACGACGTCGTCGTCATCGGCGCGGGCGGCGCCGGCCTGCGGGCCGCGATCGAGGCCCGCCAGCAGGGCAAGAAGACGGCGATCGTGTGCAAGTCGCTGTTCGGCAAGGCGCACACCGTCATGGCCGAGGGCGGCGCGGCCGCCGCGATGGGCAACGTCAACCCGGCCGACAACTGGCAGGTGCACTTCCGCGACACCATGCGCGGCGGCAAGTTCCTCAACAACTGGCGGATGGCCGAGCTGCACGCCAAGGAGGCGCCCGACCGCGTCTGGGAGCTGGAGGCCTGGGGCGCGCTGTTCGACCGCACCAAGGACGGCAAGATCAGCCAGCGGAACTTCGGCGGGCACGAGTACCCGCGGCTCGCACACGTGGGCGACCGTACCGGCCTGGAGCTGATCCGCACGCTGCAGCAGCGCGTCGTCGCCCTCCAGCAGGAGGACTACGAGAAGCACGGCGACTACGAGGCCTACATCAAGGTCTTCGCCGAGTGCACGATCACACGGCTGCTCAAGGACGAGGAGCGGATCTCGGGCGCGTTCGGCTACTGGCGCGAGACCGGAAACTTCGTGCTTTTCGATGCGCCCACCGTGGTCCTGGCCACCGGCGGCATCGGCAAGTCGTACGTCGTCACGTCCAACTCCTGGGAGTACACCGGCGACGGCCACGCCCTGGCCCTGCTCGCCGGCGCGAACCTGATCAACATGGAGTTCATCCAGTTCCACCCCACCGGGATGGTCTGGCCGCCCTCCGTGCGCGGCATCCTCGTCACCGAGTCCGTCCGCGGTGACGGCGGCGTGCTGCGCAACTCCGAGGGCAAGCGCTTCATGTTCGACTACATCCCGGACGTCTTCAAGGACAAGTACGCGACCACGGAGGAGGAGGGCGACCGCTGGTACACCGACCAGGCCAACAACCGGCGCCCGCCGGAGCTCCTGCCGCGTGACGAGGTGGCCCGCGCGATCAACGCCGAGGTGAAGGCCGGCCGCGGCTCACCCCAGGGCGGCGTCTTCCTCGACGTCTCGACCCGGCTGCCCGCCGAGGAGATCAAGAAGCGGCTGCCGTCGATGCACCACCAGTTCAAGGAGCTGGCCGACGTCGACATCACCGCCGAGCCCATGCAGGTGGGCCCGACCTGCCACTACATCATGGGCGGCGTCGAGGTGGACGCCGACACCGGCGCGGCGGCCGTGCCCGGGCTCTTCGCCGCGGGCGAGGTGTCCGGCGGCATGCACGGCTCCAACCGGCTGGGCGGCAACTCGCTGTCCGACCTGCTGGTGTTCGGGCGCCGGGCGGGCGCGGGCGCGGCGGCGTACATCGACTCGCTGGAGGCGCGTCCCCGGGTCCTGCCCGAGCTCGTGGAAGAGGCCCGCCAGGAGGCGCTGGAGCCGCTGGGGCGCGACGGCGAGAACCCGTACGAGGTCCACCACGAGCTCCAGAGGACGATGAACGACCTGGTCGGCATCATCCGCAAGGCCGAGGAGGTCGCCGAGGCGCTCCAGGTCGTGGAGAAGCTCAAGGAGCGCGCCCAGGTGGTCGGCGCGGCCGGGTCCCGCATCTACAACCCCGGCTGGCACCTCGCGATCGACCTGCGCAACATGGTGCTGGTCTCGCAGTGCGTGGCGCGCGCCGCGCTGCTGCGCGAGGAGAGCCGCGGCGGGCACACCCGCGACGACTTCCCCGGGATGAACCCGGAATGGCGCCGCAAGCTGCTCGTCTGCTCCACCGAGGACGGCTCCACGGTCAAGGTCGAGGAGAAGCTCCAGTCGAGCATGCGCGACGACCTGATCACCCTGTTCGACCGGGACGAGCTGAAGAAGTACCTCACCGACGAAGAGATGACCGAGTTCGACGGGATTTCGAAATGAGCTACAAGGCGAAGTTCAAGGTCTGGCGGGGTGAGGGCGGTGAGGGCCAGCTCGAGGACTTCACCGTCGAGGTGAACGAGGGCGAGGTCGTCCTCGACATCATCCACCGGCTGCAGGCCACGCAGGCGCCCGACCTGGCGGTGCGCTGGAACTGCAAGGCCGGCAAGTGCGGCTCCTGCAGCATGGAGATCAACGGCAAGCCGCGGCTGGGCTGCATGACCCGGATGTCCACCTTCGAGGAGGACGAGACCATCACGGTCACGCCGATGCGGACGTTCCCGGTCATCAAGGACCTGGTGACGGACGTGTCGTTCAACTACCAGAAGGCGCGGGAGATCCCGTCCTTCACGCCGCCGGCCGGCGTCCGGCCCGGCGAGTACCGGATGCAGCAGGTCGATGTCGAGCGGTCCCAGGAGTTCCGCAAGTGCATCGAGTGCTTCATGTGCAACAACGTCTGCCACGTCATCCGCGACCACGAGGAGAACAAGGCCGACTTCTCCGGTCCCCGGTTCCTCATGCGGATCGCCGAGCTGGACATGCACCCGTACGACGTGGCCGACCGCCAGGAGGCGGCGCAGGACCAGCACGGGCTCGGCTACTGCAACATCACCAAGTGCTGCACCGAGGTCTGCCCCGAACACATCAAGATCACCGACAACGCGCTGATCCCGATGAAGGAGCGCGTGGCGGACCGCAAGTACGACCCGCTGGTGTGGCTCGGCAACAAGATCTTCAAGCGCGCCAAGTAGGCACGTACGAATGAGGGGGGCTGGATCTCCAGCCCCCCTCATTTCGTTTCCCGGCTACTTCTTGCGGCCCCAGCGCCTGCGCTTGGGGTCCGGCATCTCCTTGGTCTGCTCCGGCTGCCCGGGCTCCGGCGGCAGCGGCTGGACGGCGGTCGCCTCCGCGTCGGGCGCCAGGTAGGGCGGCGGGTCGTACGCCTGCTGCTCCTGGGTCCGGTCCGGCGGGTCGAACAGGGACTGGCCGCCCTGCCACGGCTCCGAGTCGCCGGACTCCGACGCCGAGACCGCGCCGAGCGGGCGCTCCTGGCCGGGGACCTCGTACGGGTCGCCGCCGCCCGGCGGGATGTCCGCCGGCGGCGGGTCCGCCGGGACCAGCGGTTCGAACGGGTCGCGGAACTCCTTGGGCTTGGGCGGCTCGTGGTTGAAGGAGTCGAACTCGTCCGGGTGCAGCACCATGGGCTCCGCCACCGGCGGCGGCGGGGGCTCCTGCGCGTAGCCCTGGGGCGGGTATTGCTGCTCCTCGTAGCCGGGGACCGGGCCGCTCGGATACGTCTGCACGGGGACGAAGCTGATGATCGGCGCGTACGCCGTGCCGCCCGGGTAGCCGGGCGCGGGGAAGCCCGCCGTCGCGTAGTAACCGGGCCCCGCGGGGTAGCCGCCGCCCGGAGGAGGCGGAGGCATGTCCGGCCGGCCCATCGGCGGCCCGGCCTTGCGCACGGCGGCCGCGTGGGCCATCCGGCGGAGGCGTCCCTCGAAGATCAGGACTGCGAAGAGCGCGAGCAGGACCAGCACCAGCGCGGGGATGCTGAGCTTCTGCGTCAGCGACTTCTGGTCGAACTCCGGCGCCGCGTTCTTCAACTCCAGCGGCACCTCCTCGGCGGAGGCGGGCTGCGTGTCGCTCGGCTGCACCGACGGCGCCGTGACCGGCTCCGAGGACGCGACCTCCGGAATGTCGATGGACTGTTCGGGGGTGCTCTGCGCGGAGGTCGGGGGCGTCTCGACCGTCTGGGTGGGCAGCGGCTGGGGGTTCTGGTTCTGCGGCGGCGGTGCGCTGGTGGTCGCCGGAGGCGTCGTGCTCTTGGTCGGCTTGGGGGTCTTGCTCGCCTTCGTCGGAGTCGAGGTGACGGTCTTGGTGATCGTCGTCTCCGGCTCCTCGGGCTCCGGCGTGCCCGCCGTCTCGGTGACCGTGACGGTGGTCTCCGGCGAGGTGTCGCACACCTCGCCGATGTCACAGGGCTCGACCGGCTGGTACGCCGACACGGACGCACTCGCGCTCTGTACGATGAACGGTGTCGCTCCGACGCCGGCCAGGCCCAGCGCCAGGACGACAGCGGACGCGGCCGTCGCTCGCGTGCGTGCCACCGGTGCCCTCCGCGTATCCCGGAACCTTGGTCAAGGGAATACTAGTCGGGTCAAAGTAACAGTAAAGCCCGAATTAACCTACGTTTTGCTTTTTCGGCGTCTTTGCACCGTGCCAATCAACCACAGGGCTCCCAGCAGCGCTCCGATGCCTCCGGCGACGACCGGCAGCCCCTTCGGACCGTCCAGCGGGCTCGCCCATGCGACAGGGCGGGCGTGCTTCCGCGCCGCGGCCACATTCCACGGCAGCGGGACCACGCCTTCGGCGCCGCGCGCGGGCTGCCCGGCCGCTCCTGGAGCGGCTTGCGGCGCCGCCATGCCGGGCAGGAGAGGCGCGCCCCCGAACGGGGGCGACGCGCCGGGCAGGACCAGCGCGGGCGGAGCGCCGGGCACCGGCTGCGGCACGGCCTCCGGCATCCGCTGCAGGCCCTGAGGAGCCTGCGGCAGACCTTGGGGCAACTGCGGCACCTGCGGCAGCCCCTGAGGCACCTGCGGGAGGCCTTGAGGCAGCTGCGGCGCGACCTGAGGCCGCTGCAGGCCCTGGGGCAACTGCGGCGCGGCCTGAGGCAGCCGCTGCAGGCCCTGGGGCAGTTGCGGCACGGCCTGAGCCAGCTCGGGCGCCTGCGGCGCAGCCTGGGGCAGCTCAAGGCCCGGCACGCCCTGAGGCCACTGCGGCATCATCTGGGGCTGCCGGGGCACCTGCGGCACGCCGCCCTTCAGCCGGCGCGCGGTCCCTCCGGCCGCCTCACGCCGCGGCGCGGCCGCTTCGGCGGGCCACTGCCCCTCGAGCAGCACGCCGGCCCCGGCCAGCAACCGGCGTCTGGCCTGCGCCCCGGCGACCTCTGGCGCCTCCGCGTCGGCTTGCACCTTCGCCCAGGCCCGTGCGGGCGGGGCGGGCTGTTGCAGTTGAGCGAGGAGTCGTTCCTTCGCCTCGGCGTACTCGCGGCTCTTCCCCGGAGCCGCGCCGGGCACGCCGGGCAGAGGCTCTTCCGGGCTCACGCGGACCGCCGGGCCGCTGAAGCCCGCCTCCTCGTCCATGACGCGGGTGGCGGCCGTCTTGGTCTTGGTCGTCAGCGGGCCGCCCGCGTCGGCCCGCATCCCGGCCACCGCCGCGAGCACCACCTGCTTCGCCCCCGACGGCGTGGTGAGCGTCACGTCCACTTCCCGCTCACCGGCGAGGTCGCCCAGCTCGCACACCCGCGTCCCGGGCGGGACCGTGCTCGGCAGCACCGAGCCGCCCGTGACGCTCAGCGCCTGGGCCGCCAGCGCCCGCGCGGCCCGCACGCCGCCCCGGGCCGCCCCCAGGCCCGCCTCCGCGGCGGGCGCGGGCGCGAACGGCGTGCCCGGCGCCGCCGAGGCGCAGGACACCTGCGTCAACGCCGCCGCCGGGCTGGCCGCGATCGCCACCTTGACCCCGTCGGCCATCCCGTTCAGCCGCACCCGGAACCGCTGGACGTCGCCCGTCCTGATCCACACCCCGGGCGTGCTCACGCGCTCCAGCACCAGCGACACCCGGGAGGCCGCCAAAGGCACGGAGGGCACAGCCGCAAGGATCAGTGCACCCGCAATGATCCAGCCACGCCGCATCACTCCCAACTCCCCCGTTGCGACAGATGTCACTCTTGGTAGTCATTCTGTCACACAGAAGAGGCGCCTAATCCCGCGAAAGGAGCAGATTCTCCACAGTCTTCATCACGGGCAGATCCGCCCCGAGCCACTCGACCGAGTAGTACTCGCCGGGCCCCAGCCACCGCAGCGCCAGGTGCTCCCGAGCCTCCGGGATCCCCGAGGGCAGCGAGCACAGCCAGACGCGCAGCACGTACCCCTCGGAAAGCTCCCAGTCCCCGCCCACCTGCTCACCCACCGTGACCTCCACGCCGAGCTCCTCGCGGCACTCGCGGACGAGCGCCGCCGTCTCGCTCTCACCGGGATCCACCTTCCCGCCAGGGAACTCCCAGCCACCCGCGAGCGCCGGAGGCTCGGCGCGCTGGGCCGCCAGCACCCGAGCGCCCGGCGCGACGATCACCGCGGCCACCACGACCGTGTCGAAATCATTCACAGGGTAGGATTCTGCAGCTTCTTCAACTGCTCGAGCACGTCGGGGTTCTGCAGGGGGCGGGTGAAACCGAGGCGGTTGTCCCGGGCCTTGTAGCTGGTGACCTTGATCGGCCCGCACAGCCGGCACCGGGCCTCCAGCATCTTGCCCTTCGACACGACGAGCCCGACGTGGCCGGGGTTGTCGGCGGACGTGCCCGGACCGGCGTTGAAGAACACCAGGTCACCGGGCTGTTCCTGACCGTCTAAAACCTTCACGCCGAACGGCCACTGCCCGAACGTCGTACGCGGGATCATCAGCCCCGCCTCCCGATACGCCGCGAAGATGACGCCCGAGCAGTCGAACGCGTCGGGCCCCGTCCCACCCCACAGATACGGCTTGCCGCGCTGCGCCAGCGCGTATTCCAAAATCTTGGCCACGATGTCGCTCGGCGCGGCCTCCACCAGCGAGTCGTCGCATTCCTCCGAAGCCTGGGGCGGCACCTTGACGTCGCCCGACTTGGCGTACTTCCTGGCGATCGCCTCGACCTGGTCCACGTACCACCAGGCCCGGTTGTAGACGAACAGCGCCTGCCGTACGTTCTCCGGGGCTCCGTTGCGCTTGAGCATCCGCGCGGCGCCGAGGATCGCGTCGGCCGGGTTGTAGATGTCGCCCACCCCGTCGCCGTCGCCGTCGGAGGCGTACCCGGTGAACTTCGACGACATCGCGACCCTGGCCTTGCCGCCCCACGTGGAGATCAGGAACTGCATCGGCCCGGCCGCGCCCGCGTAGTTGGTGCCGCTCTTGACGCCCGGCAGGTTGGAGCGGCCGTGGTCGGTCTCGCGCTTGCCCACGGCGGCCAGGATGTTCCACTGGACGCCGATCTTCTTGCCGTACTGCTTGTAGAACTCCAGGTATTCGGAAGGGATGTCCGACGTCGCCGAGTCGGACACCTCCTCCACCTGCGTGTTGTCGTTGCAGTCGGGCGAGGTGCCGCCGTCGCTGAGGAACGACGGCATCGAGATCAGCAGCATCGGCGACACGACGACCGCCACCAGGAGCAGCACGCCGGCGGCGCCGATGATCAGCGCCAGCCGGGTACGTGAGAGCTTCACCCCGAGGTGTCCCCCTCCTGGCCCTCCGTGGCAGGCCGGATGTCGAAGATCCGCCAGTCTGCTCCCGACTGGGTCACCGTGACCGCGTACTCCTCCTGAGCCGTCTGGTTACCGCTCTTGGCGGTGACCTGCCTCGCCGAGGCGACCACGAAGATGATGGAGTTCTTCTCGATCTGCCTGATCTCCTTCAGCCTGGCCGTGGCCTTGGAGACGATCTGGTCGTTGCGGTTCTGCTCGACGGTGCCCGCCGAGGTCATGGTCCTGGTCAGCTCGTTGCCGAGCTCGGCCGTCGTGTACGCCTTCACGCGGGTCGCGTACGCCGCCGGGTCCTCGTCGTACCTGAAGGTGCCGTAGTCGGCGGTGAACCGCTCGGCCAGGTCCGCCGTCGCGGCCAGCTGCTCCTTCCTCATCGGCAGGAACGAGTAGATGTCGAACGGGGCGGCGCTCGCGGTCGCCAGCGGCGTGCTCGACGGAGCCGGCGCGCTGACGACCCTCGCCGGCTCCTGACTGGGCACGGCCTGCTCCTCCGGGTCGGGCCACATGGTCAGGTAGATGCCGACCGCGGCGATGACCACGACGACGACGGCGAAGGCCACCCCCCGCCTGTCACCTCCCTGCACCATGTTCGTTCAGTCCTTGTCCGGGTTGTTCGGCTTGAGCCAGAACGGCACATCCGGGCTGTCGCCTCCGGAGCCGCCGTTGCGGCTGCCGCGCAGCCAGAGGGGAGGAGCCTCGGAGCGGGACGAGGGCTCGTCCGAGCCGAAGATCCGGGGGCCGGACGAGCCTCCGGACGGCCTGGAGCCGCCGCCCGACCGGGTGGCGCCGTTGGACCTCGAACCGCCGCCGCCGAACAGCCCGCCACCAGAACCGCCACGCGAACCGCCGCCCGAACCGCCGCCCGAACCGCCACGCGATCCGCCGCCGGAACCACCGGAGCCACCTGAGCCGCCGCCGAACAGCCCGCCGCCGCTCCCGCGCGAACGCGTGCCGCCCGAGCCGCCGAACCGGGAGCCGCGCGACCCGCCGGACGAAGTACGCGACCCCGACGCCGAACCGCCGCGGGACGCCCAGCCGCCGCCGGACCGGCCGCCGAACCAGCCGCCGCCCGAGCCACCTGAGCCGCTGGAGCCGCTGGAGGCCGTGCCACCGGCCGCGCCGGCCACCCGGGGGCCGCCCGCCGCGGGACCGCGCGTGCGTGTGGGCGTCGTGCCCAGGTTGAGCGGCGGCGCCGTACCCCTGCGCGGCTCCATCGGAGCCCTGGCGCCCGCCTTGCCGCCCTGCTGGTCGGTGTCCAGCGGCGCGGCCGTGGCCGGTACGCGGGTGCCCGAGGGAACGCCCTCGCCCTCCTCGGCGCGTACCCGGGCCTGCCCCGCGGTGGCCGCCGCCGTGGCCGCGGCGCCCGCCGCGTTGGCGGCGCCGGCCGCCCTGATGAGAGGCTCGGCCTTGCGCAGCCCCCAGCGGCCGATCCTGGCCGAGGCGACCGGCGGCAGCGCGCCCGCGGACCGCTCGAGGACCGACGAGCTCGCCGCCTCGCCCAGCATGCGGGTGGTGACCGTGTGGCCGTTCATCGAGGCGAACAGGTGCTGGAACGGCCTGCGGTAGAAGAACACCGCGATCGTCAACAGGGCCATGAACAGCACCTGCAGACCCCATGGCATGGCCGTGGAGATGATCAGCGCGTACCCGTAGACGAGGACGCTGAGCACCAGCGTGAGCACGGCCTGCCTGAGCAGCGTGCCGACGAGCATCTCCACCCAGCGCATGGCGACGATCCGGCCGCTGCCCGGATGGACGCCGATCAGCAGGAACACGGGCCCGAGGATCAGCAGCAGCAGGAAGCCCACCTTCAGCACCAGCAGCGAGACCGCCACCAGGAAGATGAGCAGGCCGGCCACGATCGCCGCGATGAACGCGCCGACCGCCACGCCGAGCCGGTTGGACCAGTCACGGCCGGAGAAGACGGTGTAGACGGGGTCGTTCTTGAGCTTGTCGGCCAGCGAGGCGTACTCCGACTGGCGGGCGCCCACGTCGGGCGCCGGCTGGCCGGCCACGGCCCGCGGGACCGACTGCATCTCCAGCACCTTGCGGCCCCAGTCGCGCACGATCGGCTGCTGCGGGTCGGCGGTGCCGAACAGGCCCACCAGCCACGGCTTGCAGACCAGCGTGGACCACAGCGCGTCGGCGTTCTGGTCGACGCCCGGCGTGCCGGTCTGGGCGTAGCCGCCGGCCTGGACCTTCGCGTCGCCGCCGCCGGGCGGCGGCAGGCAGGAGGCGCCGCCCGCGCCCGGCAGGCCGGAGAAGGCCGAGTTGACGACCTCGCCGGTCTTGTCGGTCACGACCTTGCCCAGGCCCGTGAAGTCGCCGGGACGGCTGAGGAACCAGACCGCCACGGTGACCGCGAGCACCATCCAGATCACGCCCTCGGCGGTCGTGGTGGCGCGCTTGCGGATCAGCCCGTACCAGGCCAGCCAGATGGCGCCGAGGATGACGATCGGCTGGAGGAAGGGCCAGTACATGGCCTTGGAGAGGTTCGTGATGATGTCGTCGACCACGTCCTTGATCGCCTGGAGCGGTCCCTCCGTCGCCGCCGCCTGGTACGTGGTGATCGTCAGCCGGTCGATGGCCTTGGCCGCGGTGAAGATGCCGTTGGCCCACATGTTGCCGAGCACGGCCACGTAGTCGGAGCAGCCCAGGTCGTGGGTGTGCCAGAACTGGCCGCTCATGCCGAACTGGGAGTAGTTGGTGGTCGGCGTCTGCGGCTGGCCTTCGACGGCCGGCGCCTGGATCAGGCCGTCGGTGCCGCCGCCGACCATCTCCGGGTTGAGCGGGCCCGACAGGTCACAGGGCGCCGCGGCGGCCGGGGCCGACAGCCCGCCCACCACGATCGGCATCACGAGAATGCTCGTGACGAGCGCCAGTGCCAGTGCGAGCCGTCGAGACAGCCGGATCTTCATGACCGTACCTCCTGCGCCCTGCCCACGCCCCCCTGAAGATCATCATGCCCGCTGCCGTCGGGTTTGTCGTGCGTCGGGTTCGTGTCGAGCCAACGGAGAAGATCCTCGGAGATCAGGTCTACTCCGATCCGCCCCGCCCTGCCATCCAGATCGCGGAATACGCATTCGCCGTTGCCGAGCGAGCGCAGCACGGCCTTGTGCTCCTCCGACGGCTCCACCCCGAGCAGGGACATGACGTGGTCCACCTCCACCCGTTCGGTGGACCTGAACGCGAAGACGGACGACAGGCAGTTGGTCACCTGCTCGTTGAGCAGGTCGCCCGCGTTCTGGGAGACCAGCACGAGGGCGGTGTTGCGGGAGCGGCCCATCCGGCTGACCTCGGGCACCAGCTTGGCGCCCTCGGGCGTGGAGGTGATCGCCCACGCCTCGTCCAGGAAGATCGCCTTGGGGGCGCGCCGGTCGAGGCCGTTCATCAGCCTGCGCGCGAACTGGGAGACCAGGTAGAGCAGCGCCACCGACAGCCGCTGCTCGTAGGAGTAGTCGTCCCTGGTCGTGGCCACGTCGGGCAGGGTCAGCCCGCCCAGCGTGAACACGGTCGTCCAGCCCTCGCTGTCGATCTGGTCGCCGCCCGAGGGGTCGAAGCAGAGCCTGGCCAGGTGCATCTCCGACATGGAGCGCAGCACCGCGCCCAGGTTCTTCGAGGCGGGGTCGTCGGCCTGCTCCAGGAAGTCGACGACCTTGCCCAGCGACGGGTCGGGCGCGTTGGAGACCGCGGCCACCGCCTGGATCATGGCCGACTCGCGCTCCTCCGACATGCGGGGCAGCAGCAGCCTCAACGTCTCGGTGGCCATGGTCTTCTTCGCCGCGATGTCGTCGCCGAACGAGAACGGGTCGAGCAGCCCCGGCGCCGCCGACCCCAGCGGGATGATGCGGGCCTTGCGGCCCCGCTTCTCCAGCAGCCGCACCAGCGACTCGGCGTCGCCCTTCGGGTCGATCACCGCGACCGTCACGCCCCTGAGCGCCATCTGGTAGATCATCAGCAGCGCGAGCGTGGTCTTGCCGCCGCCGGGCTCGCCGGTGATCGCGATGGCGGTCGGCCGGTTGCGGGAGGCCGCCAGCAGCGGGTCGAAGTGCACGATGCTGCGGGCCCTGCCGACGGTCTCGCCGATGTACGGGCCGAGCCAGCCCTCGGTGCCGTCGCCCAGCCGGTCGCCGAGGTCGACGGTGGCGGTGGCCATGCCGCCCGCGATGGTACGCAACGGCTGCCGCTGCGCGTAGGCGTTGACGCGTACCTTCTCGCCCGGCAGCGTCTCGCAGAACAGCGAGAACTGGTCGCCCGTCGAGTTGACCACGTCGATGCCCATGTCGCGGTAGTGCTCGACGACCGCCTCGACGCGCTGCACGCAGATGTCCTCGGTGGGGGCCGACACGATCAGGCGGTGCCAGCCGTACACGAAGGGCAGCCGTTCCTTCGTGATGCCGTGCTCCAGCATGCGGGCCGCGTCGATCTGCTCGGCCAGCGCCAGCGGCGCCTCCGCGCCGGCCTCGCGGATGTGGTGGTCCATGTCGCGGGCGTGCGCGAGCTTGCGCGCGACGTCCTTGGACGCCTTGACCGGCGGGATCAGCCGCATCCGCGACGAGATCTCCACGGGGAAGGCGAGCTGGTCCGCGAAGTGCATCCACGGCTCGCCGTCCGGGAACGGCATGAGGTCGGGGAACCTCGCGAACGACAGGTAGGCCACGTACGAGTCGCCCTGCGGCTGCACGATGCGCAGCAGCGACCTGCCGTTGTGGATCTCCCCCTCGACCAGCGACTCGATCTCGCCCTTGCCCCAGCGCCGCTTCGGGCTGGCCGACGGCGGCGGGTCGCCGAGCGCGCCGGAGGCCGCGTGCTGGAACAACCACGCCACCTCGACGGAGGTGGCGTGCCTGGCGTAGAGGGCACTCGACGTGAGCGCCCTGCCGAGGCGTTCGGCCTGCTCGGTCCAGCGCCCGATCTCGCTGTCGGGGACGTGGTCGTCCTCCATGCCGAGCGCCTTCTCGGTCTTCTGGTAGAAGCCGAAGAGCTGGGACAGCACGCCGGCGCCGAGCTGCTTGCCGCGCGGGCCGAGCCGCACGCCGAGGAAGACCTCCTTGGACCAGAAGTCCTTCGCCCAGACGTGCCGGTACATCTCCTCCAGGTAGTCGCGCCAGCCGGGCCCCTCGTCGGAGGTGGCGTTGAGCGCCATGGCCCACTCGGCGGCGGGGTACGTGCGGTGCGCGACCCTCAGGTGGACCTCGGCGTCGGGCATCCTGATCGCGGCCAGCGCGATCGTGATGTTGGTGGCCAGGGCCTCGCGTTCGTCGGGTGTGACGAACTCGTAGCTGACCGTCGGAAGGCGGAAGTACGCCCATGCGGAGGTGTCCGTGAGCAGGATGCGGTCGTCGAAATACCGGACCGCCAGGCGCTGGTGCGCTCGTGCCGCCCTGCTCATGCCGCCCCCTCGGCGCATGAACGGGCCAGACCTGCTCGCTTGTTCACTTATCGCTCACCGATTCTCGTGCCCGGGGGGTCACTCGCCAACTCCTCTTCGCTCGGTCGGACGGTCTGTGCCTGTGCCGCGAAGCCCGCGATCACGACGCCGGCGAGGGCGAGATAGGCCCGTTTGCCGGCCGTGCGCAACTGCCCCGGGTCGACGACCTCCGCGCCCTCGGGCGCCAGACCGTCCTCCCAGGGGACCCTGACGATGGCCCGGCACCTGCCCCTGGCCACCGACTCCGCCTGCTCGACGTCGGCCATCGAACGCCTGCTCACGCCGTTGACCACCATGACCGCACGCCTGCGCAGCTCCGCGCAGCCGTGCCCGTCGAGCCACTCGTACGTCATCGCCACCGCCTCCGACGCCTCTTCGCTCGCGGGGACCACCAGGACGAGCTGGTCCGCGTACGGCAGGAGTCTGGCCGCCAGCGCGGCGGCCGGGTCGATGACGGCGAGCTTGTAGTGGCGGTCCAGCAGGCGCATGGACTCGCCCAACCGATGGTCGGAGAAGAACGACCGGTCCGCCAGCCGCTGTTCGGCGCCCGCGTCGCTGTCCGCGCTGATCACCTCGAGCCCCGAGGCGGTCCTCGTGGTGTACCCACGCATGGTGAGATACCCGCTGACGCGGTCGAGCCCGGACAGCAGCGAGGTGAGAGTTTCGGGCGTCTCCGGCTGGATCTTGCTCGTCAGGGTGCCGCCGCCGGTGTTGGCGTCGACGGCCACGACCCTGTCATCGCGGTATCTGGCGAAGGTGTGGCCCAGCATGAGCGCCGTCGTGCTCTGACCGGCGCCGCCGGTGCAGCCCAGGACCACGATCCTGCGGCTGCCGCCGAACACGCCCCTGGCCCTGGCCTCGTCGATCTCGGACCCGTCGGTCCGGACCCCGCCTCCGCCGACGACCACCTGCGCGATCCTCCGCCACCCGCCGGAGTCCCGCCCCACCACGGACTCGACCCGCCGCACCCGGCCTTCACCTGGGCGGGGGACGGGCACGGGAGCGACGAACTCGCCCCCACGCTCCTGCGGCGCCCCGACACCCCGACCGTCACCGGCACTCGCCGCACCCCGACCGTCTCCGGCACTCGCCGCACCCCGACCGTCACCGGCACTCGCCGCACCCCGGCCGTCACCGGCCTTCGCCGCCGCGCTCCGGGAGTCACCGGCATTCGCCGCCGCGACCCGACCGTCCTCGGCGCTCGCCGCCACCCGCCGATCACCGGCCGCCGGACCGCGCGCGTCGGGCACACCCGCACCCCGGTCACCACGCGTGCCGGGGAAGGACCCGCTCCGGTCACCACGTGTGCCAGGAACCGCCGCACCCCGGTCACCACGCGTGCCGGGCACGCCCGCGCCGGGCGCATCGCCCTTCGCCGCGAGTCGCCGCACCGTCGACCGCTCGGGCCGGTCAGCCGTGGACCGCTCGGGCCGCTCATCGGCCGCACCCGGCTCCTGCGCATCGGGCGCCTGCGTATCGGGCGCCTGCGTATCGGCAGCGCCGGGCACTTCGGCGGCCTCAGCGACCGGCTGCGGCGTATCGCCCTTCGGCGCCGCGACCCGCGCACTCGGCGCACTTACGCCGTCGCGCATCTCGGCAGCATCGTCGGCCGTAACGTCGTCGGCCTTCTCTCGCGCGTCGGCCTTCTCTCGTGCGTCGGTCTTCTTCGGTGCGTCGGCCTTCTTCGGTGCGTCGCCCTTCAGCCCGTCATCCGCCATAGCCGACGCGTCCACGCCACCCCGCGCATCCGTGACCTCGGCCACCGACTGCGGCACGCCCGCGTCCGGCGCGTCGCCGACCGCACCCGGCGTGTCGCCCGATGCGTCGGGCACGTCAGCCGTCGTGCTCAGCGCACCCGGAGCGTCGGCCGCCGTGCTCGGACCCGAGGCTCCGGCCGTCGTGCTCAGCGCACCCGGAGCGTCGGCCGTCGTGCTCGGACCCGAAGTTCCGGCCGTCGCGCTCGGCGCGCCCTGCGCGTCGGCCGTCGTGCTGGGCTCATCGCTCGGCGCACCCGGCGTGTCGGCCCTTGTGATCGGTGCCGTGTCCTGCTGGGGCGGGGCGGTGGATGTGGTGTCGGGGGACTCTGTGCCGGGCCTGGTGGCGGCGGGGCGGGGCAACGGCTTGGCGTCGGGGTTGAGCGGCGGCCAGACGCGCTGCGGGCCGGACAGCACCAGCGACGGGCCCAGCCGCGGCGGCTGCCCCTTCCGGTGCTGGTCCCGCGCGACCTCGTCCTCGCGCCGTTCCCCGCGCCTTTCCTCGCGGCCTTCCCCACGTCCTTCCTCGCGCCGTTCCCCGCGACCCTCCCCGCGGACTTCCCCGCGTCGTTCCTCGTCCCGCTCCCGGTCCCGCCGCTCGCCCTCCGCGGGACCCGAAGGTTCGGCGGGGGCGTCGGCGCTCGCCGCGAGCCGGCGCAGCCGCCGCAGCGCCTCGGTGTCGATGGGCTTCCCCGCGGCAGGCTTGTGGGTCTCCGTCTCGCTGACCGCCCCGGCCGCCCCACGGTCGGCACGCGACTCGTCGGGCAATCCGGAGCCGAGCCCCTGTACGTCCCCGTTCCGGCCCGCGACCTCCTGGCCCCGGACCCCGGCCGCGGCTTCGCGGCCCCGCGTCTCGACAGCGGGCTCCTGGTCCCCGACGTCGGCCAGAGCGGCGGCGGCCTCTCCCCGCCCCGTGCGTTCACGGCCGGCGGCATCCCGCGCGTCCCCGCGATCCCAAGCCGCAGCGTCCCCGGCGTTCCCGCGATCCCGAGCCGCGGCATCCCGCGCGTCGACGAATTCCCGGGTGGGAGGCTCGGAGCTCTCATGGCCGCCGGGCGGCAGGGCGTCCTGGCGGCGTCCAGGGCCGCCTGGAAGGGCCTCCTCGCGCCGCAACGCACCGACCCCGGACCTCGGTGCCGAAGGCGGGGCCGTCTCGCGTACCCGGGCCTTGAGGGCGGGCGCGGTGCCGCGGCGGGTGCCCCAGCGGCCGGTGGTCGGCTCCGCCACGGGAGCCTGGGAAGCGGCGGCGGCAGCGGCCGCGACGGCCGGGCGGACCTGGCGCGGACCGGCGATCCGCTGGCCCTCGCGCCGCCGCTGCGGCTGGCGGGCCTTGCGGGGCGCCTTCGACTTGGCCCGCGCGGGGGTGGTGCGCCAGACGCGGCCGGAGAACGTGATCGTCTCGGGCTCCGACATGGGCGCGAGGCGGTACCACGCCTTCGGCTGGCCCAGGTAGCGGAGCTGGGATTCGAGGAGCTCGGTGAGCCGCTTGCCCTCGATGACCGGACGGGTGGACAGCCACGTCACGATCCCGGGCGGCACGAGGTACAGCACGTGCCACGGCATCTCCACCGGCACGCCCACCAGGACCAGCAGGAGCGACCACGGAACGAACACCCCGACGAAAACGCCGATCCAGACGATCGGCAGCGGCATCGGCAGCCGTAGGTCGTACAGCTTGTAGAGCCGCTTCTCGATCCGCCAGATGTTCGTATATGTGGGCAGGTCCACGCCGGTCCTCCTCTCCACCCGCTCGTACATGACCGCCGCGGAGCGGTCTCAACCCTTTACTTGATGCCCAGAGCGCCCGCGATCGCCTTCGCCGTCACCTCGATGATGTTGGGAACGTAGAAGATCACGCCGATGGCCACAGCCAGTATCAGGAACTGCACGAAACGTGTGATCTCGCGGGTGAAGAGGAAGAAGAGCGCGACCACCGAGACGACGACGAGGAACAGCGGGGCGAAGAACCCGCGCAGGAAGTTGGCGAGACCTCCGGTGTCCGGGCCGGTCGCCGGGGGCGTCGGCGTCAGTTCGATCAGGTGGAGCAGAACGGTCTTCAGGGTCACTTCTTGTCCTCCCGGGGGGTACCGATGAGCGGCGTGGCCGTGCCTCTATCCAATGACCCGGCCGGCGCCGCGAATGTCGGCGACGAACCACTTGTCGCCCTGCTTCTCGACGGTCAGCCGGTAGGCCATCTCCAGCGTGCCGCCCACAGCCGCGGGATCGGTGGCGTCGGGGGTGGCGGGTGTCTCGCTGTTCGGCACGACCCACACCACGACCGCCTGGATCTCTCGGGTGGCACCCCCCACAGGCACCACGACCTTCTTCAGCTCCCTGAACGTGAACGTGCCGCCGAAGCTCGGCAGAGTCCGGCCCGCGGCGACGTAACGCTGCAGCCCGGCCGCGTCGCCGGAGGCGTAGTCGGTGAAGAAACCCTTCAGTTGCTCTTTGAGCTCGCTCGCGGTGGCCTCGTCGGTCTCCGGCGCGGCGACCTGCGGCACGTCGGCCGGGCCCGGGGCGGGCAGCACCGCGGGACGGCCGACCACGGCGAACCTGCCGCCGGCCTCGTCGCCCGAGTAGTAGAGCGGGACCGACAGCATCAACCTGCGCGGGCCTGACTGGAAGGCCACGCTGACCAGGGCGTTGTGGGCGTCGCTCGCCTCGATGTCGTACGGCTGGATGGCGACGGCCGCGAACTTGCCGTAGCCGTCCCAGCCCATTTGCGGATCCATGCCCTCGGCCAGGAAAGCGCCCAGCTTGCGCGACCTGCTCGCGGCGTCGTCCGGGCTGAAATTGAGATAGACCCCGGCGAACTGGGCGGCGAAAGCCATGCCCCGGTCGGCCGGAAAACCATGGTGAGCAGGCGCAACGCTATTGGGCGTCGCGCTCGTTTGTTGGGTAAATCGCTCAAATGGGGCACGAACCCCATTCACGACGACAACCACGATAACTGCCCAGAGAATGACACGGCCGGTCCATACGAGCCACCGCCCGCCTCCGCCCGACCAGCCGCCGCGCCGCGGCCTGCGAGGCGGCGGCGCGTCGAAGTCAGCCGTGTCAAGGCGCGCGGAAAGCTCGGGGTCGCCAGCGATCCGAGGATCGTGCTGGACGGTAGACCTACGAGCCATCACGCCTCCGCTCGCGCCGATCCCCCCGGCTGGCGCGGTGTCGTCCGTTGCCGATCCCCATCATCCGCGGTGAAGTAGTCACCCTATCCGGTCTCCGCCATTGTTCCAGGAAAGCCACGCCCATGCTGCGGCATGACCGTCCTGACGGCAAACCGGGTCGGTGGGCAGGCCTCATTGCCGATTCCTGAGACTTCCCGGTGGAAACAGCTTTTGACCAGCCCAGATACCTAAATTGGCATAGCGCGACAGCCACGGATTCCTGTCCTACCGGGCATGGACTCTCGCCAGGCGGATTCGGTATGGATCGCGGAGCGGAGTCAGGGCCGTCAGGCGGGCTCCGGATCCTGGGTGGGGCGCGGCTGACGCCTGCTGTGCAGGTCCACGACCGTCTGCTGGGCCGACCGGTCCAGGGACACGACCGTCGGCTGCACCGCCCGCTCCAGGGAGCCGCGCAGGTCCGCCAGCATCTCGGCGGCGTCCCGCTCGCGCATCCGCGTCGCCATCTCGTTGCGCTCGTCGACCTTCCTGCGGAGGTACGCCTCGCGGTTGACGCGCAGGCCGTACATGAGCTCGACCCTGATCAGGGCGAGCTCCTCCTCAAGGCTGATGCCGGCCAGAGTGGGCGTGGGACGTCGTTTCCGGATGATGCGGCGGATCATTGAGGGCCTCCCGAGTCAGCGTGAACGCCGTGACGATTCGACGCGCGGGGGCCCAAAGTGGTTGACGCATCAGTTGTCCCGGCATCAGACGTCCTACCGATTCCCGGGATGAGACGTCTGAGGGGGCATCGCCGCCGTCACCATCGGTAACGTACCGTAACGAACGGCGGCTTTCCGTGATTTCCCACGGGACACCCCGGCCCGGGCCGTGCTCAGACGTTGAAGCGGAACTCCACCACGTCGCCGTCGCGCATGATGTATTCCTTGCCCTCGACGCGGGCCTTGCCCGCCGCGCGGGCGTTGGCGATGGAGCCGACCTCGACCAGGTCGTCGAAGGAGACGACCTCGGCCTTGATGAAGCCGCGCTGGAAGTCGGTGTGGATCACGCCGGCCGCCTCGGGCGCGGTGGCGCCCTTGGGGATCGTCCAGGCCCTGGTCTCCTTCGGCCCGGCCGTGAGGTACGTCTGCAGGCCGAGCGTGTCGAAGCCGACCCTGGCGAGCTGCCGCAGCCCCGACTCCTCCTGGCCGACCGACTGGAGGAGCTCCAGCGCCTCCTCCTCGTCGAGCTCGACCAGCTCCGACTCGATCTTGGCGTCCATGAAGACCGCCTCGGCGGGCGCGACCAGCGTGGCCAGCTGCTCCCGGAGCGCGGAGTCGCCCAGCTCGTCGGCGTCGAGGTTGAACACGTACAGGAACGGCTTGGCCGTCAGCAGGTGGAGCTCGCGCAGCTCCTCGCGGTCGAGACCGCTCTCGAAGATGGTCTTGCCGGTCTCCAGGACGCTCAGCGCGGCCTCGGCGGCCTCCAGCGCGGACTTCTTGTCCTTGTTGTTGCGCGCCTCCTTCTGCAGGCGCGGGATGGCCTTCTCGACCGTCTGCAGGTCGGCCATGATCAGCTCGGTGTTGATGGTCTCGATGTCGCGCTTGGGCGAGATGTCGCCGTCCACGTGCGTGACGTCGGGGTCGCTGAAGACGCGGACCACCTGGCAGATCGCGTCGGTGTCGCGGATGTTGGCGAGGAACTGGTTGCCCCTGCCCTGCCCCTCCGAGGCCCCCTTGACCAGGCCCGCGACGTCGACGAACTCGACCTTGGCGGGCAGGATGCGGGCCGAGCTGAAGATCTCGGCCAGCTTGGGCAGCCGGTCGTCGGGCACGCCCACGATGCCCACGTTGGGCTCGATGGTGGCGAACGGGTAGTTCGCGGCGAGCGCGTTGCCGGACTTCGTCAGCGCGTTGAAGAGCGTGGACTTGCCGACGTTGGGCAGACCGACGATACCGATTGAGAGACTCACGGAGCCTAAGTTTACGTGCTGAGCGTAACGAGCGTGTCGGGTCGGATCGGCGCGCCGGAGTCCTGCATCATCGATCATGTGGATGTCGTCTCGCTTCTCGTAGGTCTGGCCGCCGGGCTCGTCATCGGGTTCCTGGTGGCCAGGACGCGGGCCGCGGTGCGGGTGGCCGAGGCGGACGCGCGGGCCAAGTCGGCCGCCGACAAGCTGGTCTACGTCGAGGAGCAGCTCGCCGAGCGCTTCCAGGCCCTGTCCACGCGCGCCCTCGACGTCAACAACATCCGCTTCCTCGAGCTGGCCGAGACCAGGCTGGCCGCCAGCCGCGCCGAGGCCACGGGCGATCTGGACCAGCGCAAGCAGGCCGTCGAGCACCTGGTGGAGCCGCTGAAGGACGCGCTCGCCCGCGTCGAGTCGCAGCTGCGCGACACCGAGTCCGGCCAGCGCGCGGCGCGCGCCGAGCTGGTCAAGCAGATGGAGTTCGTACGGCAGAGCAACGAGCAGCTGCGCTCCCAGACCACGGCCCTGGTCAGGGCCCTGCAGCGGCCCGAGGCGCGGGGCAGGTGGGGCGAGCTCCAGCTGCGCAGGGTCGCCGAGATCGCCGGCATGCAGCACCACTGCGACTTCGACGAGCAGGTCACCGAGGGCCCCATGCGCCCCGACATGGTCGTCAGGCTCGCCGGCGGCAAGAACATCGTGGTCGACTCCAAAGTCTCGCTGGCGGCCTATCTGGAGGCCGCCGAGGCGTCCGACGAGAGCCTCGCCACGGTCCGGCTCGACGCTCACGCCCGGCATGTCCGCGAGCACATCGACCGGCTGGCGGCCAAGTCCTACTGGCAGGGGTTCAACCCGTCGCCGGAGTTCGTGGTGCTGTTCATCCCGGGCGAGGCGTTCCTGGCCCCGGCGCTGGAGCGCGATCCCGGGCTGCTGGAATACGCGATGACGCGGCGGGTCCACATCGCCACGCCGACGACGCTGATCACGATGCTGCGCACCGCGCACTACGCCTGGCAGCAGGCCGCGCTGAGCGAGAACGCGCGGGCGGTGTTCGAGCTGGGCAAGGAGCTGTACGAACGGCTCTCGTCCCTCGGCAGGAACGTCGACTCGCTCGGCAGGGCGCTGACGCGGGCCGTGGAGGCGTACAACAAGTCGGTCGGATCGCTCGAAAGCCGCGTCCTGGTCACCGCGCGCAAGCTGCACGATCTGGGCGTCGTGGACGGCGATCTCGACTCTCCTGAGATGCTCGAAGGCCTGCCCAGACCCCTGGCATCCCCCGAACTGCTGGAAACCTCGCCTCTGCTTTCCCACTCGAACGGTAAGTTGGCCAACGGGTCGCAATAAATCGGGGGTGGGGCATTGGGTGAGAAGAGGCGTTCCGCGGTCAGGCTGACCGCTCGCGGCGCCATCGCGCTCGCCCTGGTCGCCACCTTGGCGGGCTACGTGCTGGCGACCCTGCTCGACATCCAGTACGTCGTGGGCGCGACCTTCGTGCTGGCGAGCCTGCTGGGCGTGCTCCTGGTCAACCGGCGCGAGCTGCTGTCGCTGGTGGTGACGCCGCCGCTGGTGTTCTTCTGCGCCACGCTCTTCGTCGAGCTGGGGCGCGCGTTCGGCTCGGTGTCCATCGTGCAGTCGCTGGCGCTGGGGCTCTACACGTCGCTGACGCAGGGCGCACCGTGGCTGTTCGCGGGCTCGGCCGTCGTGCTGGGCGTCGCGTGGCGGCGCGGGCTCCGCGACAACGTACGCGAGCTGCGGGAGGAGCTGAAGGCGGGCGCGGAGATGCCGCGCCCGCGCCAGCCGTTCGTGCCCGAGCCGGAGGGCTACTTCGAGCCCAAGGTCTACGGGACGCCGCGCGGGGACGACTAGGAGACCCGCAGGTCCTTGCGCAGCTCGTGGGGCAGGGCGAAGCGCATGCTCTCCTGCACCGACTCGACCTGGGTCACGTCGTCGAACCCATGCTTGGCCAGCCGCGCCAGCACCTCGTCGACCAGCTCCTCCGGAACGGACGCGCCGCTGGTCACGCCGACCGTGGTGACGCCCTCGAGCCACTCGTCGCGGATGAAGGTGGCGTTGTCGACGAGGTAAGAAGCCTCGGCCCCGTAGTCCTTGGCCACCTCGACCAGGCGCTTGGAGTTGGAGGAGTTTTCCGAGCCGACCACGATGACCAGCTGCGCCTCGGCGGCGATCTCCTTGACCGCGACCTGCCGGTTTTGCGTGGCGTAGCAGATGTCGTCGCTCGGCGGGTCGATCAGCGTGGGGAAGCGCTCCTTGAGCCGGGTGACCGTCTCGGTGGTCTCGTCGACCGACAGCGTGGTCTGCGACAGCCAGACCAGCTTGCTCGGATCCTTGACCTGGACTTTGTCGACCGCGTCGAGCCCGTCCACGAGCTGGATGTGGTCGGGGGCCTCACCGGAGGTGCCCTCGACCTCCTCGTGACCCTCGTGCCCGATCAGGAGGATGTCGTAGTCCTGGCTCGCGAACCGCCTGGCCTCGTTGTGCACCTTGGTGACCAGCGGGCAGGTGGCGTCGATGGTGCGCAGGCTGCGCCGGCGCGCTTCGTCGTGCACCGCCGGAGACACCCCGTGGGCCGAGAACACCACGATCTCGCCCTCGGGCACCTCCTCGGTCTCGTCGACGAAGATGGCGCCCCTGGCCTCCAGAGTCTTGACGACGTGGGTGTTGTGAACGATCTGCTTGCGTACGTAGATCGGCGCACCGTACTGCTCCAGGGCCTTCTCGACCGCTACCACGGCTCGATCGACTCCGGCACAGTAGCCGCGTGGCTTGGCTACGAGTACTCGGCGGGAAGTGGGGGTCTGCGGCTCCATACTTTCTATGCTACGTGGAGCGGCCATCAGGCCTGCGCGTGCGTGGTTGCCCGCGGTTTGCCAAACTGGCCGTCCATTACTGACCTCCCAGGGAGACGTCATGTCCCTCAGCGACGTGATACGCAACATCGCCAAGACCGTCACCAACAAGGACGAGCTGAAGGAGAAGGCCAAGGACCTTCCGCTCCTGTTCATCCAGACCACGCTCAGCGCGGCCGGGCAGGCCCTGCTGGTCGTCGACCGGGTGAAGAACTCCATCAAGGGCCTTGGCAACAAGGAGGAAGAGGAGTCACACGACTCGCGTCCCTCCGCCGCCGAGCAGGTGGCCGCGGCTCCGGCCGCGGAGGAGGAGAAGCCGGCCCGCAAGGAGCCGGTGATCTTCGCGCCGCGGCCCAGCGCCGCCGAGCCCAACGGTGTCGCCAAGACCAAGCCCGACCCCGTCATCTTCGCTCCGGCGGGCAAGTCCGAGTCGGCGGCCACCGCCAACCCCGAGACCGCCCCCGCCGCCGAGCCCAAGCCCGCCGCGGCGGAGGCGCCCAAGCCCGTGGTCACGGAGGAGCCCGCCGCGACCCCGAAGGCCGCCGAGCCCGCGGTCGCGGAGAAGCCCGCCGAGCCCGAGCCCAAGGCCACCGTCACGGACGAGCCCGCCGAGGTCGCCGAGCCGAAGGCCGCCGCTGTGGAGGCCGAGCCGAAGGCGGCAGTCGCGGAGGAGATCGAGCCCAAGGCCGCCGTCGCGGAGGCCGAGCCCAAGGCCGCCGTCGTGGAGGCCGAGCCCAAGGCCGCCGTCGCGGAGGAAGCCGTCAAGGAAGAGGTCGTCAAGGACGAGGCCGCCAAGGTGGAGGCTGTCGCGGAGGAGGCCGTCGAGGCCAAGCCGAAGCGCACCCGCAGGACCACCAAGAAGCCCGCCGCGGCCCCCGAGGCGACCGTGGCCCCGGAGCCCGCGGCCGCGCCGGAGCCCGCCCGTGCCCCCGAGCCCGCCGCCGCGCCCGAGCCGGTCGCCGCCGCCCCCGTGGACCTGGCCGAGCCGCTGCCCGGCTACTCCGAGCTCACCGTCGCATCCCTGCGTGCCAGGATGCGTGGCAAGACCGCCGAGCAGATCAGCGACTTCCTCACTTTCGAGAAGGCCACGAAGTCCCGGCCCGAGGTGATCAAGATGTTCGAGAACCGCCTGGCGAAGCTGCAGGCCGGAGAGTAGGTCGTACCGACCCCGTAGTCTTCCGGCATGAGCGAGAAGACCTCACCCGAGGCTCCCCTGCCGATCCGTACGGTCCTGCAGATGGTGGGCGGTTGGATCGGCAGACTCGGCACGGTCTGGGTCGAGGGCCAGATCACCGACCTGAGCGCTCGTGGCGGCACGGTCTTCATGACCCTGCGCGACCCGGTCGCCAACGTGTCGGCCAAGGTCACCACCCCGCGCGGGGTCTACGAGGCCGCCGTGCCGAGGCCGGCCGACGGCGCCAGGGTCGTGATGCAGGTCAAGCCCGACTTCTGGGTCAACAGGGGCTCGTTCGCCTTCACCGCGCTGGAGATCCGCCCGGTCGGCGTGGGCGAGCTGCTGGCCCGGCTGGAGCGGCTCAGGCAGTTGCTGGCCACCGAGGGGCTGTTCAACGCCGACCGGAAGCGGCGGCTGCCGTTCCTGCCCGGCACGATCGGGCTCATCTGCGGCCGCGACTCCGCGGCCGAGCGCGACGTGCTGGAAAACTCCCGCAGGCGCTGGCCGGCCGTGCGGTTCAAGGTCGAGGAGGTGGCCGTCCAGGGGCCCTACGCGGTGGGCGAGGTGACCGAGGCGCTGCGCAAGCTCGACGCCGACTCCTCGGTCGACGTGATCGTCATCGCCCGCGGCGGCGGCTCTCTGGAGGACCTCCTGCCGTTCTCCGACGAGACACTCGTACGCTCGGTGGCCGCCTGCCGCACCCCCGTGGTGAGCGCGATCGGCCACGAGCAGGACAGCCCGCTGCTCGACCTGGTGGCCGACGTGCGCGCGTCCACCCCGACCGACGCGGCCAAGAAGGTCGTGCCCGACGTCGGCGAGCAGCTCTCGATGGTGCGCCAGCTCCGCGACCGGGGCCGCAGGGTGGTGAGCGGCTGGCTCGACCGCGAGATGTCCTGGCTGACGTCGGTGCGCTCGCGCCCCTCGCTGGCCGACCCGGTGCGCGAGCTGGAGCGCCGGGCCGAGCAGGTCGAGTCGCTGCGCGACCGGACCAGGCGCTCGCTGTCCGGCTCGCTCGACCGGGCCTCCGACGACCTGACCCACCTGCGGGCCCGCCTGATCACGCTGTCCCCCGCGGCCACGCTGGAGCGCGGCTACGCCATCGTCCAGCACCCGTCGGGCGAGGTCGTACGCCTGGCCAAGGACGTCTCCCCCGGCTCGCTGCTGACGATCCGCCTGAGCGACGACCGCCTGACCGTGCGCGCGGAGGAGCCGGACGAAACCGCGGACACGTGAGCGATCCGGGGTCTACGTTCGGCACATGAGAGGACTCGTGCAGGTCGCCCAGCACGCCGATGACCTCGACAGGGCCACCGCCTTCTACCGCGACGTGCTGGGCCTGCGGCACATCGCCACCTACCGGCCGCCCGGCCTGGCCTTCTTCGACCTCGACGGCGTCCGCCTGCTGATCGAGCAAGGCGCGCCCTCCACGGTGCTCTACCTGGCCTCCGAAGACCTGGAGGCGGACGTGGCCCGGCTGCGTTCGCACGGCGTGGCGATGGTCGAGGAGCCGCATCTGATCTTCACCGACGACGGCACGTTCGGCGCACGGGGCCGGGAGATCCGGATGGCCGCGTTCAGGGACTCCGAGGGGAACCTGCTCTGCCTGATGACCTAGCGTGGGGGGTGTGAAGCTAACAAAGTTCACGCATGCCTGCGTAAGGCTGGAGCTCGACGGCCGCGTGCTGGTCATCGACCCGGGGATCTGGAGCGAGCCGTCCGCGCTGGACGGGGCCGACGCGGTGCTCGTCACCCACGAACACAGCGATCACGTGGACGTGCTACGGCTGCTCGGGGCCGGGGTACCGGTGTTCGCGCCGGCGGGGGCGGGGCTGGACGGGCTGCCGTACACGCCGGTGAGCGCCGGCGAGGAGTTCTCGGCGGCGGGCTTCCGGGTGCGGGCGCACGGCGGGCGGCACGCGCTGATCTACGGCGGCCTGCCGGACTGCCCGAACCTCGGCTATCTGGTCGACGGCGTGCTCTACCACCCGGGCGACTCGGTGCACGTGCCGGACGAGCCGGTGGAGACGCTGCTGGTGCCGCTGCAGGGGTCGTGGCTGAAGACCGTCGAGGCGATCGACTTCGTACGGGCGGTGGGGCCACGGCGGGCGTACGGGATCCACGACGCGCAGCTCAACGATCGCGGGCTGAGCACCACCAACGCCTGGCTGGCGAGGACGACCGACCACGGCTACCGCTGGCTGGCCCCCCGCGAGACCGCTTGACCCCTCCAGGGGCGTCAGAAGGGGGCGTCGTCGGAGTTGCCCCCCGAGGGCTCGGAGCGGCGCGCCATGGCGGCGGCGAGCTTGACCCTGGCCCCCTGGAGCCACTCCTCGCAGACCGCAGCCAGCTTCTCGCCGCGCTCCCACAGCTCGATGGACTGCTCCAGGGTGAGCCCGCCGGTCTCCAGCCGGCGCACCACCTCGGTCAGCTCCTCGCGGGCCTGCTCGTATGAGGGTGCCTTCTCGTCTCCTGCCACGACCACCACCCTAGACGGGGCGACCGACATCCGCAGACCAGGCGGCCCTGTCAGCCCTTGGGGCGCTGCTGCAGGACGGAGGCGAGTTCGGCGAGCTCCGGCCAGTCGGCGGTGCCGGAGATCACGAGCGTCACCTCCGGCAGCACGCGGACGAGCGAGCGCTGCTTCTTGTCCTCGCGGAAGCGCTGCTCCCACTGCACCCCGTCCACCTGCTGCGTGCCGACGGCCTTGTCGGAGTTGGCCATGCGGCTGGCGAACCCGGCCGCCGGCTGCTCGTTGCTCTGCGTGAACATCGCGTGCTCGCGCTTGGCGGTGGCGTAGCCGAGGAAGAGGACCTGGGCGCCGTTCTCACCCTTGGCGATCTTGTTGCTGTTGGGGATCCAGCCCGCCGGGTCCTTCTGCGGCGCCCACACGCCGTACGGCACCGAGTGGCCGAAGTTGGCGACGGTGATCGAGTATTCGAGCCGCGGTATGTGCTGCTCCCGGCTCTGCGGGGCGACCAGCAGGAACAGCCCGACCGCCGCGAGGCAGACGAACAGCGCTACCGCGTAACCGTAGAAACCCTGGGTGAACCGCACACTTGGCGAGGTTACCCGTTGGAGGAGGCGGTCGCCGACGTGGCCGGGTGGATCTGGCCGATGATCGCCAGCACCTCCTCGGCCAGGCCGCGATCACCCGTGCGGACGACCTCGGACACGGCTGCGGCCAGAGCGCCCGTGACGACGACGACCAGCGCGCTCTCGTCCTCGAACAGCGCCGCGTTGAGCTGCGCCCACTTGCGCAGCCGGTCGCGCATGACCACGTCGAAGCCGGGCGGCCCGTCGCCGCGCAGGAACAGGTCGGCCAGCTCCCGCTCCTCCAGGCACCCGTCGAGGTAGGCGCGGGCGGCGCTGATGAACACGCGCATCGGGTCGCTCTCGCCGGCGGCGCGGGCCGAGCGGGCGGCCTGCTTCGTCCGCTGGGTCTGCCTGGCCTGGAACTCCTCGAACAGCGTCAGGTAGAGGTCGGCCTTGCCGGAGAAGTGGTGGTAGAGGCTGCCCACGCTGGCGTCGGCCCTGGCCACCACGTCGGTCACGCCCGCCTCGGCGAACCCGTTGGAGACGAAGACCTCCCTCGCGGCGGCGAGCAGCGAGCTGCGGGTGGCGGCGCCGCGCTCGGACGTCCGCGGCTGGGCGGCCACGTTTTCCACTTCGCTCATGCGATCTCCTCCAGGCTCCATGGTGGAGGCAAGATCTTTGGCGCGCACAGCGTATGGCGCAAAATCCGTTCTCCGTGATGGCAGGGCAACCCTGTCGAAGCTTACCGATGTCACCCCCGACCCGCCCCTGCTGCGAGGAAGCGGTCATCTCGGGCAGGAGATGGGCAGATTATCCGCCTCTGGGCGGGAAGAGGGGGACAACTACGATCGACGTAGATTCCCCTTAGGAGGCTGCCCATCATGTCCGATCAGACATCCGTACCGCCCGCGCTCGCCACGGGCGAGCACGCCCCCGACCGCAACCTGGCATTGGAACTGGTGCGCGTCACGGAGGCGGCCGCGATGGCGGCGGCCCGGTGGGTCGGCCGGGGCGACAAGAACGGCGCCGACGGCGCGGCGGTGAACGCCATGCGCCAGCTGATCAACACGGTTTCTATGAACGGCGTGGTGGTCATCGGCGAGGGCGAGAAGGACCACGCCCCGATGCTGTTCAACGGGGAGCAGGTGGGCGACGGCAGCGGCCCCGACTGCGACGTGGCCGTGGACCCCATCGACGGCACCCGGCTGACGGCTTTGGGCATGCCGGACGCGGTGTCGGTGATCGCGGTGAGCGAGCGCGGCTCTATGTACGACCCGTCGGCCGTGTTCTACATGGAGAAGCTGGTCACGGGCCCCGAGGCGGCCGACGTGGTCGACATCGAGGCCCCCGTGTCCGCGAACATCAACGCGGTCGCCAGGGCCAAGCACTGCTCGCCCTCCGACGTGACCGTGGTCGTGCTGGACCGGCCCAGGCACGAGGGGCTGGTCAAGGAGATCCGCGAGGCGGGCGCGCGGATCAAGTTCATCACGGACGGCGACGTGGCCGGCGCGATCATGGCGGCCCGCGGGGGCACCGGCATCGACCTGCTGCTGGGCATCGGCGGCACGCCCGAGGGCATCGTGGCCGCGTGCGCGCTCAAGTGCCTGGGCGGCGTGATCCAGGGCAAGCTCTGGCCGCGCGACGACGCCGAGCGTTCCAAGGCCGTGAACGCCGGGCACGACCTCGACCAGGTGCTCACGACGAACGACCTGGTCAAGTCCGACGACGTGTTCTTCGCGGCGACCGGCATCACGCACGGTGAGCTCATGCAGGGCGTACGGTTCCGCGCCGGCGCGGCGGTGACGGAGTCGCTGGTGATGCGCGGCCGGTCGGGCACCATCCGCAAGATCGAGAGCGAGCACCAGCTCTGGAAGCTGCGCGCGTACAGCGCGATCAACTTCTACACGGCCGGCTGAGGACTCAGCGGCGGCGCTTGCGGCGGGGTGGCTCCTTGACCTTCACGTCTCCCGCGAAGTTCGTGGTGCGCACCTCGACGACGGGCGCGCCGGGCTCGGTCGGCTGCTTGGTCAGCCGTACGGACTTGCCCTTGGCGACCCTGATCACCTCGAGCCCCTCCGGCACGTGGATCTCCAGCCCGCCGAAGACGAGGGTGGCGTTGATGATGATCTGCCGGTTCTGCAGGATCGCGTCGCGGAAGTCCAGCTTGGTGGTGCCGAACATGGCCGTCACGTCCAGCTCGGCGGGCACGACCCAGCGCCCGCCGCGCTGCTCCTGCTTGAAGATGGCCGACACGGGGCGGCCGTCCAGGTTGAGCGGCTGCTGGTCGGCGGGTAGCAGGTCCTCGGTGAGCGCGGCCAGCTCGCCCAGCGTGCGCGCGGAGTAGAGCACGCCGAGCCGTTCCTCGAGCTCGTCGAGGGTGATCCGGCCGTCGGCGTGCGCGTCCTGCAGCACCTGGGCGATGCGTTCGCGATCGGCGTCGGACGCGCGGAGCTCGTGGGGCTGCGGCGCGTCGCTCGCCGCGTGCGGCCGCCGGGCCGACACCCACTCCTCGGCCAGCCGCTCTCCGACTTCCTGCAGCTTCGGCAGCCACGATTGCGCGCGTTCGTTCACACATCCGACGATAACCGGCGCTCGCGATAATCGCTCGTGCCAAATCAGCAGATGCGCTCCGTAAGTCGCAAGAATCAGTTGATGCGCGCCAGAAGTCCGGCGATTTCCTCGGCCAGTTCCTGATTCACTTCGGCGTGGCGGTTGAGCAGCCGGTACCACATCGCGCCGAAGACGAGATCGACGGCCAGTTCCAGGTCCACGTCATCCGGCACGGCGCCGCGCGCCAGGACCGCGCGCAGGGCGGCGCGGCGGGGCTCGATGAGCTTCGCCCGCAGCTCGGCGGCCAGCTCCGCGTCGGACTGGGCGTCGGCCATCAGCCCCACGACGACCTGCCCCGCGACCCCCCGCGCCAGCGCGAACGTCTGCTCCAGGAACGTCACCAGATCGGCCCGCGCGTCCCCGGTGTCCGGCAGCCCCTGCACCTCCTCGGCCAGGACGTCGGTCAGGGCCTCCAGCAGGACCTGCGCCCTGGTCTGCCACCAGCGGTAGACGGTCTGCCTGCCGCTGCCCGCGATCTGGGCGATGCCCTTCATGGTCACGTTCTGGTATCCGTCGCGGGCGCACAGGTCGAGGGCCGCCCGGAGGATCGCCTTCCTGGCCGCTTCGCTGCGTGGTCTGCCAACCATGCGCCCACTTTACAAGACACGGTGCCTCGTTTTATATTCGAGGCAAGATGTCTCGTAATGAGAGGACGACGAAGATGCGAGTAGTGATCGTCGGCGGCACGTCCGGCATCGGTCTGGCGGCGGCGGCCCGGCTGGCCGCGGGCGGCGCCGAGGTGGTCGTCACGGGCCGCTCGGAGGAGCGTCTGCGTTCGGCGTTGAAGCAGCTCGGCGACCAGGCGCGGGGCCCAGTGAGTGGGCAGGTCGTGGACGCGCGCGACACCGGGGCGATGCGGGCGCTGTTCGAGGGGCTGGGCACCGTCGACCACCTGATCGTCACCGTGACGGGCCGCGGCGGCGCGGGCCCGCTGAGCTCGCTGACCAGCGAGGGGTTGACCGAGGCGGTGCGGAACAAGCTGGTCCCGCACCTGCTGACCGCACAGGCCGCGCTGGACGTGCTCAACCCGGAGGGCTCGATCACCTTCGTGACCGCGGCCTCGGCCGGCGCGGCCCTGCCCGGCATCGCCACGCTGGCGGCGGTGAACGGGGCGATCGAGGCCGCGGTGCCCGGCCTGGCCGTCGAGCTGGCCCCCATCAGGGTGAACGCGGTCTCCCCCGGCGTGATCGACACCGACTGGTGGTCGGAGATCGGCGACGAGGCGCGGGCCGCGTTCATGGAGGGCGCCGCCGAGAGCCTGCCGGTCCGGCGCGTGGGCCGGCCCGAGGACGTGGCGGCCACGATCGAGTACGTGGTGCGCAACGCGTACACGACCGGCATCGTCCTGACCGTCGACGGAGGGGCGCGGCTCAAGGCCTGAGGAATCCCAGGCCCTTCCACGCCGTTGATCCCGGCAAAAGGGAGGTGTGTGCGTGCATCAACCGGCGCGATGGGGTCTCGGTGTGGCGGGCGCGGGCATAGTGGTCATCCTGGGCCTGGAGCTGACCAGCCTCGACGAGATGAACCCGATCAGGCGGACCATCAGCGAGCACGGCCTCGGCCCCGACGGCTGGATCTTCGGGCTGGCGGTGGGGCTGCTCGCGGTCGGATCGGCGGCCATCGGGGTGTCGCTGGCACGCCAGCGGCTGGCGGGGGTCTTCGGCACCGTCGCGCTCATGGGGTGGAGCGTGGGGCTGTTCATGACGGCGTGGTTCGAGAAGCACGACTGGTCGGTCGGCCCGAGCCTGAGCGGGAGCGTCCACCGGGTGGGCAGCTTCATCGCCTTCCTCAGCCTGCCGCTGGCCGCGGTGATCATCGCCAGGCCCTGGCGGCACCGCGAGCGGTCGCGGGCCACGCTGGTGGCCTTCGGGCTCGGGATCTGCTCGGTGCTGTGGGTGGCGGGCATCGCGGCGGCCATGTTCATCGGGGCGCGCAACGGGCTGGCGTGGTGGCGCGTCATGCCGCTCGGCCTGGTGGAGCGCGGGATGGCCGTCACGGAGGTGGGCGCCCTGCTCGCGCTCGGCGTCTGGGCCGCCGCCAAGCGGCTGGACACGACGGAGCAAACCGGACGCCTGCTCGAAAAGCAGGTCGATGCCAGGGTCTGTGGGCTGGCGGAACGGAGTGGCGGGCCGCTAACCTGACCCAGCCTCACGTTTGATTCCCCCCATCAGGAGGCCGTCGTGCCGTCCTCGCGTGATCGTCAGGCCCGCATCGCCACGTACGTCGTCTATGCCGTACAGGGCCTGTCCTTCGCCTCGCTGCTCGTCCAGGTCGCGAACCTGCAGGCCAAGCACGGCCTCGACGAGGGCGCGCTGACACTCCTGCTGCTGATCGTGCCCGTGTTCGCGGGGGTCGGCAGCGTGGCGGCGGGCACGTTCGCCGCCCGGTTCGGCAGCAGGCTGCTCCTGCGCGTCGCCCAGCCCGTGGTCGCGCTCGCCGTGGTGCTCGTCGGGCTCGCGCCCAGCGTGCCGCTGCTGGTGCCGGTGCTCCTGGTGTTCGGCGTGGCGTTGGGCGCGGTGGACGCGGGCATGAACATGCAGGGCGTGGCGGTCGAGCGCAGGTACGGCGTGCAGGTCCTGAACGGCTTCCACTGCCTGTGGAGCGTGTTCAGCATGCTCGCGGCTGGATGGGCGTCGGTGGCCGCCACCCTGCCGCTCCCGGTGATCATGTCGGTCCCGATGGTGTTCGCGCTGGCGGGCTCGCTCGTGTTCGGACGCGGTCTGTGCTCGCCGGAGGAGGAGAAGGTCGAGGACGCCCCCGCCGACGCCGCCGCGGGCGGATTCCCCTGGCGGCCGATCATCCCGCTCTGCCTGGCCATGGGGTTCCTGTACATCGGCGACTCCGCCGTGTCGAGCTTCAACACCCTGTTCATGAAGAACGTGCTCTCGGCGGGTCCGCAGGTGGTCCCGCTGGCCTACGCCGCGTACCAGGCGACCACGCTGGCCGTCCGGCTCGGCGGCGACCTCGCGGTCCGGCGGTACGGGCCCGCGGCCATCGTCAGGATCGGCGGCCTGATCGCCACCCTGGGCTTCCTCGGCGTCGTCGCGGCCCCGACCCAGCCGCTGGCCATCGTCGCGTTCGGCCTGACCGGGGTGGGGCTGTCGGTGGTGGCGCCGCAGTCGTTCTCGGCGGCGGGCAAGCTCGACCCGGCCGGGACCGGGGTGGCCATCGCCCGGGTGAACCTCTTCAACTACATCGGCTTCGTCGTGGGCACGGCCCTCGTGGGCGGGATCGCGGACGCGGCGGGCCTGCGGTGGGCGTTCGCCGCGCCGCTCGTGCTGGCCGCCGTCATCATCGCCCTCGCCCCGGGCTTCGAGCCCAGGCGCCAGACCCCCAACCCCTCCGCCGCCTGAGCGGCCTCACCGCCGCACTTCGGCGACCTCGACGGTACGGCGCTCGCGGAGCGACAGATCGGCGGCCTCGGCCACGTACAGCGCCTCCAGGGCGTCCTCGATCGTGCAGAGGCTCTGCTCGCTGGTCAGGAAGCCGTCGATCTCGTTGCGGTAGGCGGTCTCGAAGCGGGTGACGAAATCGGGCCAGGGATCTTGCGGACTCGGCGTGCCCTCGGCCGAGTGCAGCGGGGCGCGCGGGCTCAGGCCGACGGCCTGGGTGCGCCTGGTGCCGGCCAGCTCCATGCGCACGTCGTACCCGCCGCCGTTGTAGCGGGAGCCCTGCAGGGTGGCCAGCGTGCCGTCGTCCAGGGTGAGCAGCGCGGCGCTGTTGTCGACGTCGCCCGCCTCCGCGAAGAACGCGGCGCCGCGGTTGGCCCCGGTCGCGTACACGGAGGTCACCTCGCGGCCGGTCACCCAGCGCAGGATGTCGAAGTCGTGGATGTGGCAGTCGCGGAAGATGCCGCCGGAGGTCGCGATGTACGCGGCGGGCGGCGGCGCGGGATCGGCGGTGATCAGGTGAACGCGGTGCAGCTCCCCCAGCTCACCGGCGCGCAGCGCGACCGCCGCCGCCGCGTAACCGGGGTCGAACCTGCGCTGGAACCCGATCTGCACCCGGTTGCCCGCGCTCGCCTCCAGCACCTTGACGGTCTCGTCCACGGTGCCCGCGACCGGCTTCTCGCAGAAGACCGGGATGCCCTTCTCGCACGCCTTGACGATGAGCTCGGCGTGGGTGCCGGTCGGGGTCGCGATGACCACGGCGTCCGACTCGAACGGGTCCCCCGGCCTGCCGTACGGCGACGTGCGCACGGGATCGGCCACGATCAGCTCGTCCACCAGCGGATGCGCGGCCAGGGTCGCGGCGTGAAAAGCTCCGATTCTGCCCAGACCCAGCAGTCCCACACGCATGACGCCTCCAATCAGGACCAGGCTTTCTTTCTAAGCGAGCCCTTCTGCCTCAGTCAACATTTTGTCCTGACATTCTGACCTTCAAGCCTCGTACAGCGTCCAGCGCCTTGTGCGCCGGCAGTCGCGCGAACCCCACCACCACGGCCGCGGGCCCCGCCGACTCGCGCATCGGCCCCACGGGCTCGGCGGACAGGCCGAGCTCCTGCCCGACGCGCGCGGCCCTCAGCTCGTCCCAGCCGGCCGGCAGCTCCAGGTAGACGTGCAGGCCCGCGTCGATGCCCTTGACCCGCACCTCCGGCAGCTCCTCGGCCAGCGCCCTGACCAGGGCGTCCCTGCGGCGGCGGTATTCGCGGCGCATCCTGCGCAGGTGCTTGTCGTAGCCGCCGGTACGCAGGAAGTGCGCCAGCGCGTACTGCTCGACGACCGGCGAGCCCAGGTCCAGCTCGCCCCGCGCCCGGCGGACGGCCTCCGCCAGGTCGGGAGGCGCGGCCACCCAGCCGAGCCGCAGCCCCGGCGCCAGGGCCTTGCTGACGCTGCCCGAGAGGACCACCCGGTCGGGGGCCAGGCCCTGGAGGCAGCCGACGGGGTCGCGGTCGAAGCGGAACTCGGCGTCGTAGTCGTCCTCCAGGATCACCCGGTTGCCCGCGTACGCCCACTCCATGAGGGCGGCCCGGCGCGGCGGCGAGAGCACCACGCCGGTCGGATACTGGTGCGCCGGGGTGACGAGGACGGCGTCGCCGCTCAGTTTCCGCACGTCCAGGCCTTCCTCGTCCACGGGCACCGGCACCAGGTGCGCGCCCGCCCGCCGCAGCAGGGGGGCCTGGCGGTGGCTCGTCGGGTCCTCGACGGCGAGCCGGATCGGCCGCTGCCGGCTCAGCACGTGCAGCACCAGGCTCAGGCCCTGCGCCACGCCGCCGACGATGACGAGATTCTGGGGGCGCACGTCCGCCGCCCTGACCCGCCGGAGATAGCCGGCCAGCTCTTCTCGCAGCTCAGGCACCCCGCCAGGGTCCCCGTAATCGAAGGCTTCCGAGGGTACGGTGGTCAGGACGTGCCTGACGGCGGCGAGCCAGCGCTCGCGGGGGAAGTGGCTGAGGTCAGGAGAGGTGGGGCGATGACCGTAGTACGGCGCGCACACGGGGGCGCTCGACGCGCGGCGCACCGGCTTGGGCCGGGGAGGCGTCTTCTGCCGCGGGGCGGCCCGGGGTGCGGTCTTGGGGGTGACCTGGGTGCCGACGCCCACCCGGGAGACCAGGAAGCCCTCGGCGACGAGCTGCTCGTACGCCTCCACCACCACGCCTCTGGAGACCTGGAGGTCGGTGGCGAGGTCGCGGGTCGCGGGCAGGCGGGTGCCCGGCGTCAGCCGGCCGCCCCTGATGGAGTCGCGCAGCTCGGAGGCGATCTGCCCGGCGATTCCCCCCTTATCGCGATTTATCTGGATATGGAGGTCAGCCATATTGGTCCTGTCTTCTGGCGGGACATTGGACTGTTTACGCGAACCATTGTCTCTCTAGCATCCTTCGCATGAGAAACGGCATCGTGGGTGCGGCCTCGGCCATGTTCCTCGTCGGGACGCTGGCCGGGGTGTCGGGACTGGTGGACGGCTATCCCATATACGGCGGACAGGCCGTTCGGTATCTCGTGGCGTCGGTCATCCTGCTTGTCATAACGCGAGCGCTCGGCCTGCGGTTCGTCCGCCTCACGCCGCGCGAGCTGCTCTGCCTCGCCGGGCTCACCCTGTTCGGCCTGGTCATCTTCAACGTCTGCGTGATCGAGTCGACCAGCGCCGCCGGACCGGCCCTGGTCGGGACCGTGCTCGGCACCGTGCCACTGGCCCTCGCGCTGGCCGGCGGGCGGCCCGCGCCGCGGCTGCTGGCCGGGGCCTGCGTGGTGGTGGCCGGGGCGACGCTGGCCACGGGGCTCGGCAGCGGCAACCTGACCGGCCTGCTGTGGGCGCTGGGAGCGCTCGTGGGCGAGGTGTGCTTCTCCATGCTGGCCATTCCGCTGCTGCCGCGGCTGGGGGCGATCAGGGTGTCGGCCTACTCGACGGCGCTGGCCGTGCCGCTGCTGGCCGTGATCGGGCTGGCGCACGAGGGCGCCGGGATGTTCCGGCCGCCTACGTGGGCGGAGGCGCTCGGGTTCGCGTACCTGGCGACCGTGGTCACCGTGGTGGCGTTCTTCCTCTGGTACAGCTCGCTGCCCAAGCTGGGCCCCGGCCGGGCCGGGCTCTTCGCGGGGATCATCCCGGTCGGCGCGATCGTGACGGGGGCGGTGCTCGGCGTGGCGATGCCGACCGCGTACGACCTGCTGGGCGCGGGCCTGGTGATCGCCGGCATCCTGGTCGGCCTGACCGCCGGACGGTCGCAGGCGGTCAGCGAAGTGGGATCTCCCGGAGGCGCGTAATCTCTTGGGGGACCGAAAGGATGGACATGGGCGAGTTCGACTACACCGACCTGCTGCCGCTGGGAGCCGATGAGACCGAGTATCGGCTGATCACGTCGGAGGGGGTGCGGAAGGTCGAGGCGGCCGGGCGTACGTTCCTCGAGGTCGAGCCGGAGGCGCTGCGGCTGCTGACCGAGACGGCCATCCACGACATCTCCCACTTCCTGCGGGCCTCGCACCTCGCCCAGCTCCGGAAGATCGTCGACGACCCCGAGTCGAGCGGCAACGACCGCTTCGTGGCGCTCGACCTGCTCAAGAACGCCTCCATCTCCGCCGGTGGCGTCCTGCCCATGTGCCAGGACACCGGCACCGCGATCGTCATGGGCAAGCGCGGGCGTCACGTGCTGACCGACGGGCTCGACTCCGAGCACATCTCCCGGGGCGTGTACGACGCGTACACCAAGCTCAACCTGCGTTACTCGCAGATGGCGCCCCTGAACATGTGGGACGAGAAGAACACCGGCAACAACCTCCCCGCCCAGATCGAGCTGTACGCCGAGGACCCGCACGGCCACCCGGACGAGTACAAGCTGCTGTTCATGGCCAAGGGCGGCGGCTCGGCCAACAAGTCGTTCCTGTACCAGGAGACCAAGGCCGTGCTCAACGAGAAGCGCATGATGGCCTTCCTGGAGGAGAAGATCCGCTCGCTCGGCACCGCGGCCTGCCCGCCGTACCACCTGGCCGTCGTGGTGGGCGGCACCTCCGCCGAGTACGCGCTGAAGACCGCCAAGTACGCCAGCGCCCGCTACCTCGACTCGATCCCCACGGAGGGGTCGGCGTCCGGGCACGGGTTCCGCGACCTGGAGATGGAGGCCAAGGTCTTCGAGCTGACGCAGAAGCTGGGGATCGGGGCGCAGTTCGGCGGCAAGTACTTCTGCCACGACGTACGCGTCATCCGCCTGCCCCGGCACGGGGCCTCCTGCCCGGTGGCCATCGCGGTCTCCTGCTCGGCCGACCGCCAGGCGCTGGCCAAGATCACCCCTGAGGGCGTCTTCCTCGAGAAGCTGGAGACGGACCCGGCGCGGTTCCTTCCGGAGACGACGGACGAGCACCTCTCGGACGACGTCGTCCAGATCAACCTCAACCGCCCCATGCCCGAGATCCTCGCCGAGCTCACGAAATACCCCGTCAAGACCCGCCTCTCCCTGACCGGTCCCCTCGTGGTCGCCCGCGACATCGCCCACGCCAAGATCGCCGAGCTGCTCGACAACGGCGGCGAGATGCCTCAATACCTGAAGGACCACGCCGTCTACTACGCCGGGCCGGCCAAGACCCCTTCGGGGTACGCGTCGGGCTCGTTCGGGCCGACGACCGCCGGGCGGATGGACTCGTACGTGGGGCGCTTCCAGGCGGCCGGCGGCTCCATGGTCATGCTGGCCAAGGGCAACCGGTCGAAGCAGGTCACGGAGGCCTGCCAGCAGCACGGCGGGTTCTACCTCGGCTCCATCGGCGGGCCCGCGGCCCGGCTGGCGCAGGACTGCATCAAGAAGGTCGAGGTGCTGGAATATCCCGAGCTGGGGATGGAGGCGGTGTGGAAGATCGAGGTCGTGGACTTCCCGGCGTTCATCGTGGTGGACGACAAGGGCGACGACTTCTTCACCGACCGCACCGGCCCCGTGCTGACGATCGGCCGCCGCTGACCGCCTGATCCCTTGAGGCTCCACCCACCGGCGCGGCCGACCGCCGGTGGGGCGGGGCCATGGCGGCGGACGGGCGAGCCAGGCGCGAGAGTCGCCGGCCCCGGGGGGCGGTGTCACCCCGGAAGGCCGGGTCGCCGGGGAGGCGGTGGGCTGAGGGTGGCGGCGAGTGAGCCGGATGCGCCCCTGGCGCGGGCGAGGTGCGGCTCAGGCGGCCACCGGGGCCCGGTGCGGCGCCACGACGGTGCCGTCGGGCAGCAGCAGACCGGTGTCGTCGAACAGCACGACGCCGTTGCAGAGCAGGCTCCAGCCCTGGTCGGGGTGGGCCGCGATCACGTGTGAGGCCTCACGGTCGGGTGAGTCGGCACTCGGGCAAGCGGGGTAGTGACAGCACATCGCGCACCTCTCAGATTGCGCTCCTGATTCATGGCTTTCAAAAGGGCAGCTTGCGCCCCGACGGCGTGCGAAGGTCCAGAGCGATCCCGCTCGGTTTCTTCGGCCGGGTGCGAACCTGGGTCTGGCGCATCTTCATCACGTCCCTCAACGACCTGTCGTTAGTGGTGGAACCTTGGTGTTCGCCCTCATTCTGACGCCGGGCACCGACACTTTGCGGGCCTGTGGGAGAACTCCCTCTCTCATGGCTGTACCATGCCCCCGCCCCCTTACGGGACCCTTACAACTCGCTGACAGGGCCCCTCAGTTCCTGTCCGTCAGCCTGCCGTACACCTGAAAGTCCCCTGCCTTGCATCATGCACATTTAACGGGCCCGCGAGTGTGCCGCACGACACACATCGCCGCCGAGCTGCGCAAACGCGTTCAGGAAAGCCGGTACGGCAGGCCCGTGCGGGCCGTGGGTAAGGCCGTCCGCGAGGCGGGACCAATCTGACTCCCTCGACATTGCCAAGAGACGGCAGGACCCCGCGGCCACGCCTCGCCGGCGCCGGCCCGGGAACCTCCCCGGCCACCCTCTGTATCGGAACGCGCGCCCGGACTGCGCCGAGAATCTGCGGGGCCTCATCAACTGGGCCGATCTGGCCAGGAGGTTTGCTGACGTCACGAGTCAGGCGGGTTGACTTAAGTTCGCAACAATTTATCGGCCGCGCCTCTACTGGTCGGTTTACACAAATAGGTAAGCTGCCAGGCATGCGTGCGCCCTCCGGTTACCTACTCGCCGCGCGCTACCGGCTTATGGAGCCGGTCGGACGCGGCGGCATGGGCACCGTTTGGCGGGCACATGACGAGTTGCTCGACCGCGACGTGGCGGTCAAGGAAGTGCGCCTGCCCAATGTGCTCGACGAGGAGCTGCGTGCCGAGCTGTGCGCGCGCACCGAGCGCGAGGGCCGGGCGACCGCGATGGTCGCGCACCCCTCGGTCATCACCGTCTTCGACGTGGTCACCGAGGACGACCGGCCGTGGATCGTGATGGAGCTGCTGCGGGCCAAGTCCCTGGAGCAGCTCATCCAGGAGCAGGGACCGCTCCACCCGCGCAGGGCCGCCGAGATCGGCCGGCAGATCCTCGGGGCGCTGCGCGCTGTGCACGCCAAGGGGATCCTCCACCGCGACGTCAAGCCGAGCAACGTGCTGGTGACCGAGGACCGCGCGGTGCTCACCGACTTCGGTCTGGCCGCACTGGAAGGTGACGTTTCCATCACCCAGGCGGGCATCGTCCTGGGGTCCGCGGGATACATCGCTCCAGAGCGGGTGCTGGGCTCGAAGGCCAGCCCGGCGGGCGATCTGTGGTCGCTCGGCGCGACCCTCTACACCGCCGTCGAGGGTAGGGGCCTGCACGGGCGCCGTACGGCCGCCGCCGCGCTCGCGGCGCTGACCAGTGGCGAGCCGATCCCGATGACCAAGGCCGGGCCGCTGGCCCCCGTGCTTGACGCGCTGCTCAGGATCGACCCCGCGACCAGGCTCGACTCCGTACGGGCCTCGCTCATGCTGGCCAGGGTGGCCGCCGGAGGCTCGGCCGAGGAGCCGCTGGCCCCGCGCAAGCCCGTACGTTCCGGGCCGACCATCAACCCGCCGTCTTTCACACGCAGGCCCACGCATCGTGGGCTTCACAGGGCCGACGTCTCCACGACAGCGCTGTCTGTCCCGGTGCCCAGGCAGGAGCGCAAGCCCGGTGAGGGCGTGCACAGGAAGCGCGTCGAAGCGCGGCCGACGCCGTCCGCTTATGCCCGTTTCAAAGCGACGGTGATAAAGTTGTGCCTTCCTCGGCGGTTCTGGCCAAGAGAACTTCGCAAGCGAGGGTAAAGCACTTCCCAAGCGAGAATCGATATCTTCTTCTCATGCCGGAACAGCAGACACGCCTGCTCGCGGAGCGCTACGAGCTCATAGCCCCGCTCGGCCGGGGCACGATGGGCACCGTGTGGCGCGCCCGCGACCGCGCGCTCGGGCGCGAGGTGGCGGTCAAGGAAATCCGCCAGGACCCGGGACTCACCGACGACCAGCGGGCCGAGCTGCGCGAACGCATGGTCCGCGAGGGCCGCATCGCCGCGCGGATCAACCATCCCTCGGTGGCGTCCATCCACGACGTCCTGATCCAGGACGACAGCCCGTGGATCATCATGGAGCTCATCGAGGCCCGATCGCTGGAGCAGGTGATCGACGAGGAGGGGCCGCTGCCACCACGGCTCGTGGCGGAGATCGGCGTGGACCTGCTCGGGGCGCTGCGCGCCGCGCACGCCCAGGGGATCACCCACCGCGACGTCAAGCCGGGCAACGTGCTCATCACCGAGAGCGGGCGCGTGGTGCTCACCGACTTCGGCATCGCCAAGGCCGAGGGCGACTCGCGGCTGACGAAAACGGGCATGGTGATCGGTTCGCCCGGCTACACGGCCCCGGAACGTGCCAGGGGCGAGTACACCGGCCCCGAGTCGGATATCTGGTCGCTCGGGGCGACGCTCTACTTCGCCGTCGAGGGGCGCCCGGCGTACGAGCGGGCCACGATCGCGGAGACGCTGGCGGCGCTGCTCACCGAGAGCGCCGACCCGCCCACGCAGGCAGGTCAGCTGCGGCCCGTGCTGAACGGGCTGCTGAACAAGGACTACCGGCAGCGCCTCAACGCTGCCAAGGCGGAGACCCTGCTGCGCATGGTCGCCGACACCCCCACGAGCGACATGCCGGCGATCACGGCTGAGGCTCTCATGGCGCAGGAGGCCGCTTTGCCCGACCCGTTCGCCGGCAAGAACCCAGCCCAGAAGGATCCGGCCCAGCAGAATCCGGGCCAGGCCCAGACGAACCCTGTGCAGAAGCCCCCGGTCCCCCAGGCCGGCCCTGCGCCGTACGGGCCCGGAGGCGCGGGCGCTCCCGGCGGCCAGCCGCCCTGGGGCCCGGGTCCCGCCGGCCGAGGCCAGGGTCCAGGTCCAGGCCAGGGTCCGGGCGCGCAGGCGCCCAGGGGGCCCGTCGGCGCGCCAGGCGGCCCGGTGCCCGGTGGCCCGGTGCCCGGCGGCCAGGTGCCCGGTGGCCCGGGCCGGGGGCCGGCGTCGGGGCCGCACGGGCCGATGACGAGCCCCGGCACGCCCACCGTTCCGCGCAACGCCGCGCCTCAGCGCCAGCCGCAATCCGGCCCTCAAGGAGCCGCAGCCTCTCCTGAAGCGGGGTTCGACCCCGAGCGGACGGTCAGCGTCCAGCGTCCCAAGGGCCCGTTCCCGCCGGCTCCGGAGCAGAGCAGGCCGCCGCAGGGGCCCGGCGACGAGGGCGCGGTCGTCACCACGCGCATCCAGCTCCCGCCCGCGCCCGGCCAGCAGGTCTATCCGCCCACCACGCCGCCCGCGGGCCGCCAGCCCGCCCCCCGGCAACCGGGCCCCCAGCAGCCGCCGCCCCCGCCTGGGGGCCAGCAGGTCCCGCGGCAGGGCAAGGGCCTGGGGACCGACCTGTTCGCCATCGCCGGGCAGCCGGAGCAGCCCTCGGGCAACCGCAACGGCATGCTGGTGCTCATGGCGGTGGCCGCCGCGGCCGCCGTGGTGATCGCCGTACTCATCGTCGCGCTCTTCTCCAGCTGACCCGCGCCGCGGCCGTAAGGCGGTCGTGGGTCAGACTGGAAGTCATGAGCGAGTTCAGAATCGAGCATGACTCGATGGGCGAGGTGCGCGTGCCCTCAGGCGCCAGGTGGCGCGCGCAGACCCAGCGGGCAGTGGAGAATTTCCCGGTTTCCGGACGCCGTCTCGAGCCGTCCCACATAGCCGCGCTCGGCCTGATCAAGGCGGTGGCCGCCGAGGTGAACGGCGAGCTGGGCGTGATCGACAAGGACCTGGCCGAGGCCGTCGCCCAGGCGGCGGCCGACGTCGCCGAGAACGAGCACGACGCCCACTTCCCGATCGACGTCTTCCAGACCGGCTCCGGCACCTCGTCCAACATGAACGCCAACGAGGTGATCGCGACGCTGGCCGAGGAGCGCCTCGGCCGTCCCGTGCACCCGAACGACCACGTGAACGCCTCCCAGTCGTCCAACGACGTCTTCCCCACCTCGATCCATGTGGCGGCGGCGACGGAGGTGACCTTCCACCTGCTGCCCTCGCTCAGGCATCTGGCGGCGGTGCTGCGGGAGAAGGCGATCGAGTTCGACGGGGTGGTGAAGTCGGGGCGCACCCATCTGATGGACGCGACCCCGGTGAGGCTCGGCCAGGAGTTCGGCGGGTACGCCACCCAGGTCGAGAACGGCGTCCTGCGGGTCGCGACGGCCCTTGAGCGCGTGCTCGAGCTGCCCCTGGGCGGCACGGCCGTGGGCACCGGCATCAACACCCCGCCGGGCTTCGCTCAGGCGACCATCGCCAAGCTGGCCGAGGCCACCGGCATCCCGTTCGTCGAGGCCGGTGACCATTTCGAGGCCCAGGGCGCGCAGGACTCGATCGTCGAGCTGTCGGGCCAGCTCAAGGTGGTGGCCGTCTCGCTGACCAAGATCGCCAACGACCTCCGCTGGATGGGCTCGGGTCCGCGCGCCGGGCTGGCCGAGATCAACCTGCCCGACCTGCAGCCCGGCTCGTCCATCATGCCCGGCAAGGTCAACCCGGTGCTCCCCGAGGCCACGGCCATGGTCGCGGCCCAGGTCATCGGCAACGACACGGCGATCACGTTCGCCGGCGCCTCCGGCAACTTCGAGCTGAACGTGCAGCTGCCGATCATCGCGCGCAACATCCTGGAGTCGATCAGGCTGCTGGCGAACGTGTCGCGGCTGCTCGCCGACCGCTGCGTCGCCGGCATCACGGCGAACGTCGAGCGCCTGCGCGAGTACGCCGAGTCGTCCCCGTCGATCGTCACCCCGCTGAACAGGTACGTCGGCTACGAGGAGGCCGCGAAGATCGCCAAGCAGGCCCTGGCCGAGCGCAAGACCATCCGCGAGGTGGTCATCGAGCGCGGCCACGTGGCCGACGGCACCCTCACTGAGGAGCAGCTCGACGCCGCGCTCGATGTGTTGTCGATGACCCGGCCTCAGTGACCCGCTGACGCCTGGGCCTGCGTGGCGTGCGCCCACAGGGTGAGCAGGGACAGCGCGGCGCCGGAGTCGACCGCCTCCGCGGCCCGCTTGTAGGCCATGCCCAGGGCGGGCGTGAGGTCGGGTGCGGGCGGCGTTCCCTCGGCGGCCACCACGGCGGCGGCCGCGTTGAGCAGGACGACGTCCCGCACCGGGCCCCGCTCGCCCGCGAGCACGGCCCGTGCCACGGCCGCGTTGTGCCGGGCGTCGCCGCCGCGCAGGTCGTCCTGGCGCGACCGCGGGATCGACAGGTCGGCCGGGTCGAAGGCGGTGGGCGTGACCGTGCCCCGGCGTACGACCCAGATCGTGGAGGGGCCCGTGGTGGTGAGCTCGTCGAGCCCGTCGTCGCCCCTGAAGACCAGCGAGGAGCAGCCGCGCTGGGCCAGCACGCCCGCGATGACCGGCGCCATCCCCTGGTGGAAGACGCCGACCGCCTGGGCGGCCGGCAGGGCCGGGTTGGTGAGCGGGCCCAGGAAGTTGAAGACCGTGGGCACGCCCAGCTCGCGGCGCGGCCCGGCGGTGCGTCTCAGCCCGGAGTTGAACGCGGGCGCGAAGCAGAACGTGATGCCGACCTCGTCCGCGACCCTGACCACCGCGGCCGGCGGCAGGTCGATGACCACGCCCAGCTCCTCCAGCACGTCCGCCGCGCCCGCCAGCGAGGAGGCGGCCCGGCCGCCGTGCTTGACGACCTTGACGCCCGCGGCGGCGGCGACGATGGCGGCCATGGTGGAGATGTTCACGGTGTGGGCGCGGTCGCCGCCGGTGCCGACCAGGTCCACGGGGTCGCCGGAGACCCTGATCGCGGCCGATTTCAGGAGCATGCCGTCGGCCAGCCCGGACACCTCGGCCACGCTCTCGCCCTTGGCCCGGAGCGCGATCGCGAACGCGGCGATCTGGGCGTCCGTGGCCGTCTCGCCGATGATCTGCTCCATGGCCCACTTGGCCTGGAGGGAGGTGAGGGACCTGCCGTCGAGCAGCGTGGAGAGCAGTGCTGGCCAGGTGGTGGTCATGGTGAGCGCCCTTTCGTCAGTGCTCGACGGGGGCGCGTACGACATGCGATCGGCCGCCTCGTCGAGGCGGCCGGTGCGTATGCGCTGGGAGGTCCGCCTAGGAGGCGGGCCACCACTGGGACGAATACGCGGTCATGCGTTCAAGATAGCAGACGCCGTGATCCACATAGGGCGGCGCGGATCTATGTCGCCGGCACCCATGCGTCGGGGCGCGGCCACCGCCTAGGGTTCCGGGTATGGCGAAGGAGCTGACGGGGCGGACCGCGCTTGTGACGGGGGCGGGGGGCGGCATCGGGGCGGCCTGCGCCCGGCGCCTGGCCGCCGACGGGGCGAAAGTACTGGTCGTCGACCTGCGGGCCGAGCCCGCCGAGAAGGTCGCCGCCGAGATCGGCGGGGTGGCGGTGGTGGCCGATCTGAGCGATCCCGGGTTCGTGGCGGCGCTGCCTGACGAGCCGGTCGACATCGTGGTGAACAACGCCGGGTTCCAGCACGTCTCGCCGATCGAGGACTTCCCGCCCGAGGTGTTCTCGGCGATCCTGCGGGTGATGGTCGAGGCGCCATTCCTGATCGCCCGGCAGGTGCTGCCCGGCATGTACGCCAGGGGCTGGGGGCGGTTCGTGAACATCTCGTCCGTGCACGGGCTGCGTGCCTCGCCGTTCAAGTCGGCGTACACGACGGCCAAGCACGGGCTGGAGGGCTTCTCCAAGGTCGTCGCGCTCGAAGGGGCGCCGCACGGGGTCACCTCCACCTGCGTCTGCCCCGCCTACGTACGGACGGGGCTGGTCGAGGCGCAGATCGCCGACCAGGCTAAAGTGCACGGCATCGAGCCGGACGAGGTCGTCGAGAACATCATGCTGCAGCCCGCCGCGATCAAGCGGCTGATCGAGCCCGAGGAGGTGGCCGAGCTGGTCGCCTACCTCTGCGGCCCCGCCGGGTCGTTCATCACCGGCGTCTCCCTTCCCATGGACGGCGGCTGGACGGCGCACTAGTGCTACGGATCCCAGCGGCCGAGCCGCCGAGCGGAGTGAGGCCATGAGCACGCAGTTCCTGGAGTTGCTCGCGCGGGAGGCGTCGGCGGTCGAGTTCGAGGGGCCGATCATCGAGGCCAGGGCGCGGGGCGCGGACCCGGCCACGATCGAGGAGCTGGAGCAGGCCAAGGTCGAGGCGCTCAAGGTGCGTGACCTGCTCAAGCGGCGCGCCAGGCGCGAGGCCGAGCTGTCGGCCCTCTACGACACGGCCGGCGACCTGGCCGCGCTGCGCGACCTCGACGCCGTGCTGGAGGCCATCGTGCACCGGGCCAGGCAGCTGCTGGCCACCGACGTCGCGTACATGACGCTGCACGACCCCGAGCAGGGCGACACGTACATGCGGGTCACCGACGGGTCGATCTCGGCCAAGTTCAGGGCGTTGCGGCTGGCCATGGGGGCGGGGCTGGGCGGCCTGGTCGCGCAGACGGCCACCCCGTACTCGACGGCCGACTACTTCGCCGACGCCAGGTTCCGGCACAAGCACCACATCGACGAGGCCGTCACGGAGGAGGGCCTGGTCGCGATCCTGGGCGTGCCGCTGCGGCTGGGGCAGCGGGTGATCGGCGTGCTGATGGCGGCCAACCGCAGCGCGCGGCCGTTCCACCAGGAGGAGGTGTCGCTGCTGGCCAGCCTGGCCGCGCACGCCGCCGTCGCGATCGACAACGCCAGGCTGCTGCAGGAGACCAGGAACGCGCTGGAGGAGCTCTCCCAGGCCCACAGGACCGCCAGGGCGCACGGGGAGGCGGTGGAGCGGGCCGCGCTGGCCCACGACCGGATGACCTCACTGGTGCTGCGCGGTGGCGGGATCGAGGACGTGGCGGCCGTGGTGACCGACGTGCTCGGCGGCTCACTGGCCGTGCTGGACGATCTGGGGCGGCCGCTCACGGGTGACGTGGGCGAGCTGGACGCCGGGGTGTTCGAGTCGGCGCAGGCGTCCAGGGCGCTGGGGCGTACCGTGCGGCGGGGCGACCTGCTGATCGCGTCGGTGGACGTCGGCGGGGAGCCGCTGTGCACGCTGATCCTGCGCAGCGACGACGCCGACGGGCGCATCCTGGAGCGGGCGGCGCTGGTGTGCGCGCTGCTGCTGCTGTTCCGCCGGAGCGTGGCGGAGGCCGAGGGCCGGGTCAGGGGCGAGCTGCTCGACGACCTGATCTCGCGGCCCGGCTCCCCCGGCCTGGCCGACCGGGCCCGGCGGCTGGGCGTCGATCTCTCGGCGCCGCACGTCGTGGTCGTGGTGCGGCATGAGGGCCAGCGGGAACGGGCCGCGTTCTGGGCCTCGTCGCAGGCCACGCTGCGGCACGGGCTGGCGGCCGGCCGGGCGGGCGAGGTGGTGCTGCTGCTGCCGGGGGTCAACGCGGGCGGCATCGCGCAGCGCGTCGCCGCCGAGCTGAGCGCGTCGCTGCAGGTGCCCGCCACGGCGGGCGCGTCGAAAGTCTGCCTCCCCGGTGAGCCGGCCCGGCCGCCGGGCGTCGGCGAGCCAGGGGCGGGCGACGTAGCGGTGGCCTACCAGGAGGCACGCAGGTGCGCCGAGGCGCTGATCGCGCTCGGACGGGCGGGTGACGGCGCGAGCGCGGCCGAGCTGGGGTTCGTCGGGCTGCTCGTGGGCGACGGCCGTGACGTGCGCGGCTTCGTCGGGCGGGTGCTCGGCGCCGTGATCGACTACGACGCCCGCAGGGGCACCGCGCTGGCCGACACACTGGCCGCCTACTTCGGCTCGGGCGGCTCGCCCTCCCGTACGGCCGAGGCCATGCACATCCACGTCAACACCGTCACGCAGCGGCTCGACCGGATCGGCAAGCTGCTCGGCGACGGCTGGCTGGAGCCGGAACGCGCGCTCGAGATCCAGCTCGCGCTCCGCCTGCACCGGCTCGGCCACACATCCACCCCATAGACTGTGGGCCCCGGCCCCATATAAGTGACGCCGGTCACTCCTTACCGTGACCGGCATGGCCACTTCCATCAAGAAGATCGTCGCCGCGAGCCTGATCGGCACCACCATCGAGTGGTACGACTTCTTCCTGTACGGCTCGGCAGCCGCCCTCGTCTTCAACAAGCTCTTCTTCCCCGAGTCCGACCCGCTCACCGGCACGCTGCTGGCGTTCCTCACCTACGCCGTCGGGTTCGTCGCCCGTCCGCTCGGCGGCCTGGTCTTCGGCCACTTCGGCGACCGGATCGGCCGCAAGACGCTGCTGGTCGTCAGCCTGCTGACGATGGGCGCGGCCACGTTCCTGATCGGCTGCCTGCCGACGTACGAGACCCTGGGCCCGTCCGCGGCGCTGCTGCTGACCTCGCTCCGGCTCGTGCAGGGCTTCGCGCTCGGCGGCGAGTGGGGCGGCGCGGTGCTGATCGTCTCCGAGCACGGCGACACGGCCCGCCGCGGCTTCTGGGCCTCCTGGCCGCAGGCCGGCGCTCCCGGCGGCAACCTGCTGGCCACCGGCGTGCTGGCGGCGCTGGCCGCCTGGCAGTCGGACGAGGCGTTCCTGGCGTGGGGCTGGCGGGTGCCGTTCCTGCTGTCGGGCGTGCTGGTGCTGATCGGCCTCTGGATCCGCCTGACGATCACCGAGTCGCCGGTGTTCCAGGAGGCGCCGCCGGAGAAGGCGCCGCCCATCGTGGGCGTGCTGCGGCACCACTGGAAGGACGTGCTCACCGCGATCGGCGCGCGCCTCGCGGAGAACATCTCCTTCTACCTGCTCACCGTCTTCGTCATCACGTACGCCAAGTCAGTCAAGATCGAGAACTCCACCGTGCTGAGCGCGGTGCTGATCGCCTCGGCCATCCACTTCGTCACGATCCCCATGTGGGGCGCGCTGTCGGACCGGATCGGCCGCCGCCCGATCTACCTGGCGGGCGCCGCCGGCATCGGAGTGTGGATCTTCGCGTTCTTCCCGCTCGTGGACACCGGCAACTTCCTGGTGATCACCCTCGCCATCACCGTCGGCCTGCTCTTCCACGGCATGATGTACGGCCCGCAGGCGGCCTTCTTCTCCGAGCTCTTCGGCACGAGGATGCGCTACACCGGCGTCTCCATCGGCGCGCAGCTGTCGGCGATCGTGGCCGGCGCGCTGGCCCCGATCATCGCGGTCGCGCTGCTGAAGTCGTACTCGAGCAGCCTGCCCATCTCGGTCTACCTTGGTCTGGCGGCGCTGCTCACGCTGGGCGCGGTCTACGCCGCCCGCGAGACCCAGGGCAGCGACCTGGCCGAAAGGATCCACGCGCGATGAAGGTCACCACGCCCAGACTCACCCAGAACGTCCTGACCGTCGAGGGCAGGGACACCGGCGAGCCGGTGCTGTTCGTGCACGGGAACGTCTCCTCGGCCGCCTTCTGGCGCGACAGCATGGCGGCGCTGCCCGGCGGCTACCGCCCGCTCGCGGTCGACCTGCGCGGGTTCGGCGAGAGCGATCCCGCGCCCGTGGATGCCACGAGGGGCCTGCGCGACTGGTCCGACGACCTGATCGAGCTGGTCGAGGCGCTGGGCCTGGACGGGGTGCACCTGGTCGGCTGGAGCCTGGGCGGCGGCATCGTGCTGCAGGTCCTGCGCGACCGGCCGGCCGTCGTCAGGAGCGTCACCCTGGTCAACCCGATCTCCCCGTACGGCTTCGGCGGCACGGAGGGTCCGGACGGCCGCCTCACGCACCCCGACGGCACGGGAGCGGGCGCCGGCGCCGCCAACCCCGACTTCGTGGCCCGGCTCAAGGCTGGCGACATGTCGGACGAATCCCCCACGTCGCCGCGCAGCGTCTTCCGCTCCTCGTACGTCAAGCACCCCGAGGTCGCCGACGAGGACTTCTACGTACGCTCGATGCTCACCACCCGCGTGGGCGAGGCCAACTACCCGGGCGACGCCGCCGCCTCGGAGCAGTGGCCCGGCGTGGCCCCCGGCAAGCTCGGCATCCTCAACGCCATCGCCCCCACCCACTTCCGCCTGGACGACCTCCACGAGATCGACCCCAAGCCGCCCGTCCTGTGGATCAGGGGCGCCGACGACGTGATCGTCTCCGACACGTCGTTCTTCGACCTGGCCCACCTGGGCGCGCTCGGCGTCGTGCCCGGCTCCCCCGGCACCCCGGCCCAGCCCATGGTGACCCAGACCAGGGCCGTGCTGGAGCGCTACGGCCCGTACCGCGAGGCCGTCATCGACGACTGCGGCCACAGCCCGCACCTGGAGCACCCCGAAGAGTTCCTGCGCCTGCTGACCGCTCACCTCGGGGAGGCGTGATGCTCGTCGCGCTCACCTTAGTGGCGAGCCTGCTCACCCCGGCCCCGCAGCTCACGGTGCCGGGCGCGGAGCAGGCCGTGGTGGCCACGCTGGACGATCTGACCACGGCGGGCACCGCGAAGACCGGCCACACCGACCCGGCCGACTGGGCCGGGCTGCACTCGGCCGCCACGGTCAACCCGACGGGCGTGCCCGGCATCCAGATCGACGGCTACTTCCCCGACACCTCCACCACCAACGCCACCCACGGCTGGAACCACGACTCCCAGTTCGTGATCAGGCTCCCCGAGCACTGGAACGGCGGCCTGGTCGTCGGCGGCACCCCCGGCAACAGGGAGCAGTACGCCAACGACTACACGATCTCCGACTGGGTGCTGGCCAAGGGCTACGCGTTCGCCGCCACCGACAAGGGCAACGTCGGCGTGAACTTCCACGAGGACGGCCGCGATCCCGGCGACGCCATCGCCGAGTGGAACCACCGGGTCACCCAGCTCACGGTGGCCGCCAAGGCCGTCGTCAGGCAGCGGTACGGCAGGAAGCCCCAGCGCACGTTCGTGGCGGGCATCTCCAACGGCGGCTACCTGGTCAGATGGCAGCTGGAGAACCGCGGCTGGCTCTACGACGGCGGCGTGGACTGGGAGGGCACGCTCTGGCGGGTCAAGGGCGACAACCTGCTGAACTTCCTGCCGCCCGCGCTGAAGGCGTACCCGGACGAGGCCGGGGTGCGGGCGGCCGGGTTCGCGGCGGGCTCGGAGTTCCTGTGGCCGTTCCACCGGCAGTACTACTGGGAGCTCACCCAGCAGCTCTACCAGAAGGAGCTGGACCCGTCCTACCAGGGCACGGCGGCGGACTACGACTACGACCGGCGCAAGCCGTACGCGGCCGTCGCGAAGATCGCGCTGACCGGCCGCATCACCAAGCCGCTGATCACCATCCACGGGACGCTCGACACGCTGCTGCCGATCTCCCGCGACTCCGACGTCTACGCGAAGATGGTCGGCCCGCACCGGCCGTTCCGCTACTACCGCGTCGAAGGCGGCAACCACCTGGACAGCCTGGTGGACGTCTACCCCGACCGCCTCAAGCCCATGCTGCCGGTCTTCAGGAGCGCCTTCGAGGAGCTGGAGGGCTGGGTCAGTCCTTGAGGTAGCGGTGCCTGCCCGCGCGCGCCAGGCGCACCATGTGACGCGCGCCGGGCAGCCGCCTGCCGATGCGGTACAGGACGGTGTCCCTGCCCATGGGCGAGCGCCGCCCCGGATCGACCGCGGCGGCGGGCCGTACCAGGATCTTGCCCCTGCGCACCTCCAGCGCGAACCTGAGCCCGATCTCCTCCTCCGCCGTGCGCAGCGACGTCAGCCAGGCGCCGGGGCCGAGCTGGTCGGGTGGCGGCATCATCCGCTTGACCGGCACCTTGGCCACGAGCTGTCCCGCGAGCCGGCCCGGCACCCCGGCCTCGACCAGGGCGGGCGCGCACACCTCGCGGCCGCGCCGCCCGGTGCTGCGCAGCACCAGCTCCAGCGGGGGTCCCCCGCTCGGCGGCACGTACGGCACCGGCAGCACGACGTACGCGTGCCCGTCGAGCCGCTTGACCTCCACCCCGCGCGACACCAGGGCGATCGACTCGGAGAACGAGCGCGGCTCGACCGCCAGGCCCAGGTCGCCGTGGTCGGTCCAGCACGGCACCACCAGGCGCGTCCTTGGCCGCTGGGCCAGCACGCCCAGGCAGTTGAGCGGGCCCGCCGAGCTGCCGACCCGGCTCCTGGCCTGGTTGGCACCGCCGAACATGCGGACGTGCACCTCCCACTGGCCCGGCCTGAGCGGCTCGCCGACCGCGGCGGCGGTCACGTCCAGCTGGGCCTCGCCCCTGATCTGCACGCGCATCCGGCGGCGGCCGTCCTGGATGCGCTCCACGTGCTGGGTCAGGGGCAGGAAGTGGATCACTCCCGTCTCGGCGTGGCGCACGTACAGCTCGACGCGGGCCCGCTCGACCGCCTCGGTGACGTCGGTGACGCTCTCGTCCAGGGCCTTGGTCTCCAGCGAGCGCGGCGGGATCCAGTGCAGGCGCTCGCCGTCCTCCCGGTACCTGTCGGGCGTGCCGTCGCCCGCCAGAACCTCCACGGTCAGCGCGAGCACCAGTACGTGGGCGTCCCAGCGCATCTCGGTCAGGTCGGCGCGGAGCCCGGCGCGCTTGGAGGAGTTCGACAGGAGCACGATCTGGTCCAGGCGCCCCATGCGCACGTACGCGGCCACCACGCGCAGCTGGACGGGCAGGTAACGGTCGAGCCGCTCCGGGAACCGCTGCTCGACCAGCTCCTGCACCACCCGGAAGTGCAGGCCCCGGTCCACCGACGAGTCGGCGAACCTGGCGGTCAGCAGCGGGCGCAGGACGGCGTACCGGAACCAGTGGGCCTGCATGCGGTCGCGCTGGCGGCCCTCGCCCACGCAGGTCTCGATGTCGGTGAGCAGCCCGTCGAGCTCCTTGACCATGGCCCGCGGCTCGTCCTCGGCCCCGAGCCGGTCGCCGAGGTGGCAGCAGACGTGCTCGGCCAGCACGGCGATGACCTTGGCGTGCAGGTAGGCCCGCATCACGAACGCCTGCTCGGCCATCCTGCCGCCGGGCACGGTGAACCCCAGCTCGTGCTCCTCCAGGAAGGCGCGGCGGTAGAGCTGCTGCGGCACGAGCAGCTGGAGCAGGCGGTCGCGCAGGATGTCGGCGCGGGCCGTGCCGCGCTCGAAGGCGGCCATCGGCGGCCCGAAGTCGCGGATCAGGCGGCCGACCAGCACGTCGGCGTCGGTCTCCACGGCACGCTCGTGCATGCGGGCGACCGCGTCCTTCTCCAGGCGGTCGCCCTGGTCGAGGAAGTAGACGTAGTCGCCGGCGGCGGCCGCGAGGCCCACGTTGCGGCCGCGCATGGGCGTCCCGGTGTGCGGCAGGTGCAGGACGCTCACGTTGTCACGGGTCGTGGCGATGGTGTCGAGGCGCTCGCCGATCCCGTCCGTGGAGCCGTCGTCCACGAAGATCACTTCGTACGCGTCCGGGGGCATCGTCTGCTCCAGGGCGGAGCGGATGCACGCGTCGGCGGTGGCGCCCGGATTGTGGACATTGACGATCACGCTGACCTTGACACCCATGCGGCCAGAGTGGGCCCGCATGCACGTTCGGGCGCGGCGGCTTGCCGATTAAAGAGGGAAAGTTGACCCTCTAATACCAACCCACCGACTGTGAGTGTCCCCAGGCGCCACAGGGCGTGCCGTAGCGGCCCTTGATGTAGCCGAGGCCCCACTTGATCTGGGTCGCGGGGTTGGTCTGCCAGTCGGCGCCCGCGCTGGCCATCTTGCTGCCGGGAAGGGACTGCGGGATGCCGTACGCGCCTGAGTAGCGGTTCATCGCCCGCGAGTTCCAGCCGCTCTCCTTCTGCCAGAGCCGCTCCAGGCAACCCCACTGGTCGTCGCCCCAGCCCATGGAGGCGAGCATGGCCTTGGCGGTGGCCTTGCTGCTGCCCGGCGAGGGGATGCTGCCCGGCGGGAAGTTCATGGAGGGGAACCCGTCACCGCCCGGCGCCTTCTTCGGCACCACCCAGTCGATGTCGGGGTTCTTGCCCGCGGAGGTCCGGCCGTCCTTGAGCTTGTCCGCCTTGTACGCCTGCTCGGCGGCGTTCTTGAGCGCGTCGTTCTGGGGGTCGGGCGTGTAGAAGCTGCCGCTGGCGATGGCGCCCAGCTGCTCGGGCGTGAAGGGCGTGACGGCCGGCCTCTTGGCGTTCTCCATGGCACGGTAGGCGACGAAACCGCCACCGCCGACCACGACCACCAGCGAGACGGCGGTAATGACCACCGCTTTCGCGCTCAGGCGCTTCTTGGGCCGGCGCGCCGGGGGAAACTCTTCCTTCGGCGGGCGCTCACTCAACTGCGGACCAGGGCTCACGAACCATGAGCTTGCCCTGTACTGGGGGGTGGTTCGCAACCGAAACGCGGGAATCGCTTGGGACCCCGTTGGCTAACTTGCTGGTAACCGTGGCGTTTCCGAAATAGTGTGATATTGCTCACACAAAGGACGGCTCGCCCTCGGAGGCCCGCAAACCGAAGGGGGCCGCTTCCAGGGTGCCTCGACCACTTCCGTGTCCCATCTGTGACACGTCACAGTTTGGTGACTTAGTTCGGGCATTCGGGACATGGAATAATAATTTGTGCGTGGCAGGCATCCTCCTGGTTGAAGACGACCCCTCGGTCCGTACGGCTCTCGAGCTGGCGCTGACCCGTCAGGGGCATTCCGTCACCTCTTACGCGACCGGCGAGGAGGCCCTCGACCACATCAGGGCCCGCCGCCCGGAGATCGCGATCCTCGACGTGATGCTCCCCGGGATCGACGGGATCGAGGTCTGCCGCCGCGTACGCAAGCTCGACCAGCTCCCCGTCATCCTGCTCACGGCCCGCGGCGACGACCTGGACGTGGTGGTCGGGCTGGAGGCCGGCGCGGACGACTACGTGGTCAAGCCGGTCGAGCCCCGGGTCCTGGACGCGCGCATCCGCGCCATCCTGCGCAGGGCCGAGTCCGCCGCCTCCGATCGCATCACCTTCGGCGACCTCGTGATCGACCGGGGCGCGCTCAAGGTCATGCTGGCCAACAAGGAGATCCACCTGACGCCGACCGAGCTGCGGCTGCTGCTGGAGCTCGTACGGCACCCGGGCCAGGTGCTCAACCGCCGCTACCTGCTGCGCGAGGTCTGGGACCACACGCACATCGCCGACTCGCGGCTGGTGGACGCCTGCGTGCAGCGGATCCGGGCCAAGATCGAGCCGAGGCCGGCCGAGCCCGTGTTCATCCACACGGTGCGCGGGTTCGGCTACCGCTTCAGCCCTCCGTGATCCCCCTGCCCACGGGACTGCGCGCCCGCCTCGTCATCACGTTCACGCTCGTCGCCGTGACCGCCTCGCTGCTGGTCGCCACCATCGGCTTCGAGCTGGCCAAGACGGCGCTCGTGACCCGCGAGGAGAACACCTCTCTCGACCTCGTGATCAGAGAGCTGGGCGGCATCACGTTCCCCATCGGCAAGCTCGCGCCCGGCGAGGCCGCGCCGACCATCAAGGAGCTGGACCGGGTCGCCGCCGCGCTGAGCGGGCCGGGCCGCAGCGTGATCGTCGAGTACGGCACGTTGGTCTCCACCGAGGGGCCCATGACCCTGAGCGACGTGCCCAACGAGCTCTACGGCCGGGCCAAGCAGAGCGTGGTCACCCAGCGCAAGGTCATCCGCAACCAGCTCTGGCTCATCGTCGGCGCCGAGGTCTACCGTGACGTCGACGGCGCTCCCCAGGCCACCGGGCTGCGCGCGTTCGCGTTCTTCCCGATGCGGGGCGACGAGAACCAGCTCAACACGCTCAGGGCCACGCTCGCCCAGGCCGGCGCCGCCATCGTGCTGATCGCGCTGGTCGTGGCGCTGCTGTCGGCCAGGCAGGTGCTGCTGCCGGTCCGGCGGCTGAGCGCGGCCGCGCAGGCGCTCGGCCAGGGCAGGCTGGACACGCGCCTGCCCGTCCACGGGCAGGACGAGCTGGCCGAGCTGACCTCCAGGTTCAACGACGCGGCCGCGGCACTGGAGCTGAGCGTGTCCGAGCTGCGCTCGCTGGAGGCCATGTCACGCAGGTTCGTGGCGGACGTCTCGCACGAGCTGCGCACACCCCTGACCGCCATGACCGCCGTGGCCGACATGCTCTCCGAGGAGGCGGGCCGGCTGCCGGACGCGCCGGCGGAGGCCGTCCGGCTGGTCCTCAGGGAGATCGAGCGCCTGCGCGAGCTGGTCGAGCACCTCATCGAGATCAGCCGCTTCGACGCGGGCACGGCCACGCTCAACGTCGAGCCGGTGAACGTGGCCGACGCCATCGCCGACTGCCTGGAGGTGCGCGGCTGGACCGATCAGGTGGAGGTGAAGGCGTCCCAGGGCTTGACGGTGAACCTCGACCCGAGGAGGTTCGACGTCATCGTGGCCAACCTGGTCGGCAACGCGCTCAAGCACGGGCAGCGACCCGTCATGGTGAGCGCCAGAGGCACGGAGAACGGCCTGGAGGTGAAGGTGCGCGACCACGGCAAGGGCATCCCGCGCGAGGCGCTGGCGCACGTCTTCGACCGCTTCTTCAAGGCCGGCGCGGGCCGGGCCCGCAGCCAGGGCAGCGGCCTCGGCCTCGCGATCGCCAGGGCGAACGTCCACCTCCACGGCGGCACGATCTCCGTACGCCTGCAGAATCCCGGCACGCTCTTCACGGTCTGGCTCCCGCACTCATGACCCGCGCTCTCGTCCTCGCTCTCCTGCTCGCCCTGACGGCCTGCGGCATCTCGCCCACGGACGTCCAGGACAGGGGGAACGCGCCCACCATCAAGATCCCGCCGCCGTCCAAGACGATCTTCCTGATCAGGAACGGCAAGCTCGCCCTGGAGGCGGCCGACGTCGAGAACGACACCGTCGCCAGCCTGCTCGGCGCGCTCTTCGCGGCCTCCTCGCAACCTCTGGACGGCGGCCGGGACACCGCGCTGCGCGGGTTCACGTACCTGGGGATCAAGGACTCGCTGAACCCCGTGCAGCGCGACGAGGTCCAGCTGCCCCGCACCTCGACGCTGACCGTCTACGTCAGGGGCGACGGCACGCTCACCAGGCTCGGCATGGCGCAGATCGTCTGCACGGCCCAGCAGGACGCGGCGTACGAGATGGTGAAGATCGTCCGGGAGAACGTGAACCGCCCCTCCAAGTCGGAGGGGCAGCACACCTGCGGCGAGCTCAAGTGATCACATCGTGATGTCCTCGAGCATCTCCGTCACCAGCGCCGCGATCGGAGAGCGCTCCGACCTGGTCAGCGTGACGTGCGCGAAGAGCGGGTGGCCCTTCAGCTTCTCCACCACCGCGACCACGCCGTCGTGCCGGCCGACGCGGAGGTTGTCGCGCTGGGCCACGTCGTGGGTGAGCACGACCCGGGAGTTGGCGCCGATCCGGCTCAGCACGGTCAGCAGCACCCCGCGCTCCAGCGACTGGGCCTCGTCCACGATCACGAACGCGTCGTGCAGCGACCGGCCTCGGATGTGCGTCAGCGGGAGCACCTCCAGCATGCCCCTGTCGAGCACCTCCTCGATCACCTCGGGCGAGGTGATCGCGCCGAGCGTGTCGTAGACCGCCTGCGCCCACGGGCCCATCTTCTCGCCCTCGGTGCCCGGCAGGTAGCCGAGCTCCTGGCCGCCCACGGCGTACAGGGGGCGGAAGACGACCACCTTGCGGTGCTGGCGGCGCTCCAGGACCGCCTCCAGGCCCGCGCAGAGCGCGAGCGCCGACTTGCCGGTGCCGGCCCGGCCGCCCAGCGAGACGATGCCGATCTCCGGGTCCATCAGCAGGTCGAGCGCGATGCGCTGCTCGGCGGAGCGGCCGTGCAGGCCGAACACCTCGCGGTCGCCGCGTACGAGCTTCACCGACTTGTCCGGCTGCACCCTGCCGAGCGCCGAACCCTTGGCCGACAGCAGCCGCAGGCCGGTGTGCGCCGGCAGGTCCCTGGCCTCCTCGAGGTCGGCGCTGCCCTGGTCGAAGAGCACCTCGACGTCCTCCGCGGTCACCTGGACCTCGGCCATCCCCGTCCAGCCCGACTCGTGTACGAGCTCGGCGCGGTATTCCTCGGCCGCCAGGCCGATCGAGGCCGCCTTGACCCGCAGCGGCAGGTCCTTGGACACCAGGACCACGTCGCAGCCCTCGGCGGCCAGCGAGCGGGCCACGGTCAGGATGCGGGTGTCGTTGTCGCCCAGGCGGAACCCGACGGGCAGAATCGACGGATCGCTGTGATTGAGCTCAACCCTGATCGTGCCGTCCCCCGTGGGCATCGCCTCATCGAGCCTGCCGTACTGGATGCGCAGGTCGTCGAGGTAGCGCAGGGCCTTCCTGGCGAAGTAGCCGAGCTCGGGATGATGGCGCTTCCCCTCCAGCTCGGTGATGACCACGATCGGAAGAACCACGTCGTGCTCGGCGAAGCGTGTCATTGCCGCCGGGTCGGCCAGCAGGACCGACGTGTCCAGCACATACGTGCGCTTGGCCGACAGGTGAGTAGGGTTGCTCGAGGACACTGCCACACGTTCTCCCCCGGGCGCCCATAAGCGCGAGCGCCCTGCAGACGAGGCGGGATTCGGACCGGTCCCACATCCCCGACCGCGAGCTGCCGTCGGCGCCGGGTACCGGCCCCCCTCGGCAGATCTTGGTGCAAAGGCGGGCCCTCTCCGAAATGTCCGGCCTGCGGTCGGACATTTACTACGTTACGTTCTGAATGCCCCGTTGTCGCGTCATGAACCGTAACGTCGGTGTCTCGCAGCGTAGTCGCGCAGCGCCCGCAGGAAATCCACCCTGCGGAAGTCAGGCCAGTAGGCCTCGTGGAAGTAGAACTCAGAGTGAGCGCTCTGCCAGAGCATGAAGCCGGACAGGCGCTGCTCGCCCGAGGTCCGGATGAGAAGATCCGGGTCGGGTTGGCCGCGAGTGTAGAGATGCTCCGCGATGTGCTCCACATCGAGCACCTCGACGAGGTCCTCGATGCTTGCCCCTTTGCTCGCTTGCTCCTGGAGGAGTGAGCGCACCGCATCGGCAATCTCACGCCTTCCTCCATACCCAACTGCAACGTTCACAATCAGGCCTGGACGGTGTGATGATGCTTCCTTTGCGTTTTTCAGGACATTCGCCGTCCGATCCGGCAGCAGATCCAGCGCGCCGACCGGGCTGATCCGCCAGCCCTCGTCCACCAGCTCCTGCGTCACGTCCTCGATGATGCGCAGCAGCGGCTCCAGCTCCTCCTTCGGCCGGTTGAGGTTGTCGTTGGACAGCATCCAGACGGTGACGACCTCGACGCCCGTCTCACGGCACCAGTTGAGCAGCTCCGAGATCTTGTCCGCGCCCTTGCGGTGGCCGCTGGCGACGTCACGCATGCCCATCGCGCGTGCCCAGCGGCGGTTGCCGTCGATGATCACCCCGACGTGCCGGGGGATGATGTCCTTCGACAGCTTGGACTCCAGCCTGTGCTCATACAGCCGGTAGACCAGATCGCGCAGGCCCACGGAGTGCCTCCCCAGCGGTTGCCTTCGGTCGCATGACCCAACAGGCAATTATCACCGCGAATCGCCCGTGCCTGCTCCGTCTAGCGGATTCCTCGCCAGATCTCTACCTTCCAGACATCCTTCCGCCTCATCCACGAGGCTCCGGACGAACACCGACAGCTCCGACGACGTCAGCACCGCCCGCATGCCCACGCCCGTCGAGCCCCACGCCTCCACGTACGCCCTTCTGGTCAGCCGCCACTCGCCCTTGGCTGCCTGCCACACGGGGATGGTCCTGAGCTGGCAGCGCAGCTCCCCGCCGCCCACCAGGCCCGCTCTGGTGCGGTAGCGGAAGGAGAACAGCTCGCTGTCCGGGTCCTCGTCAGGGAACCTGTCGTCGGGGTCGGTCCACCGCCTGGCCGCTCCGCGTCCCTGCCGGGCCTCGTCCACCCCGCGCGCCAGGCGCGCGAGCAGCCAGCCGCACCGCTCTCCGACGCTCCCGTACGGCGTGCCGTCGCGACGCAGTTCGAGGGTGACCTCGTACGGCGAGCCGATGCTGTCCTTGCATGCCACTGGCGTGACGGTCAGATAAGAGCCGTCGACACAACGCAATCCCCCCATTCTCTGACGGTTTCCGGACGAATGCCTGCTAAACCGGCTATCCCTGATCCACCCCTGGCCGGTTGCGGCCACGCTCAGGGCAGGAATCGCGACCACCAATGGGGTTTGGGCGGCGGATCGGGCATGCGGCCGCGCTCGCGCAGCCAGGCGGCGAAGTCGTCCGCGTCGGTGCGGTAGTTGGGCGGCGGCTCGCTGCGGGACCGCGCGTAGGCGGCGAACTCCGCGGGCAGGTCGGAGCCGGCCGCGGCGGCGGCGTCGGGCCGGATCCTGGCCACGATGCCGCGACGCTTGGCGACCAGGCTCGACGCCTGCACCCGCATCCGCTCCGGGTCGAACCCCTGGGGCAGCTCCGCGCCGGCGACGAGCGCCGCCACGACCTGCCCCTGCGCCTCGGCCAGCCGCCGCCGCGCCGTCCCCAGCCCCTCGGCGCCCGCCACCGCCGAGGGGACGTCAGCCGTCACCGCGGCCGGGGCTTCGGGGGCCGGGGAGGGGCGCCGGTCCGTCATCCGGGCTCCCCGGCCGCGGACATCGCCGTGCGGATCCTGGCCAGCTCGTTCCCCAGGGCGGCGTCGCTCGGGTACTCGTCGTCCCACTCCAGCAGCACTCCCGGCGGGGTGGCGCGGGCGCACAGCTCCGTGAGCAGGTCGAGCACCGGCTCCGGCGCGGAGGTGGTGTGCGTGTCGTGCCAGATGCCGTGGTGCTCGTACCCGCCGGCCACGTGGACGTACGCGAGGTGCTCCAGCGGCAGCGCGTCGAGCGCGTCCGTGGCCGACAACCCCAGGTTGAACTGGTTGGTGTAGAGGTTGGCCACGTCGATCAGCAGCCCGACCCCGGTGCGCTCGACCAGCTCGGCGAGGAACTGGGCCTCGGTCAGCTCGTCGTCCGGCCAGCCGAAGATGGCGGCGACGTTCTCCAGGGCGAGCGGCACCGGCAGCGCGTCCTGGGCCCTGCGCACGTTCGCGGTGATGACCCGCAGGGATTCGCGGGTGCGCGGCACGGGCAGCAGGTGCCCGGCCTCGATGCCGCCGCCCCGTACGAACGCCAGATGCTCGCTGACCAGCGGCGCGTCCAGCGCCTCCGCGCAGGCGGCCAGGTGGGCGAGCCGGGCCGGGGAGGGCGGCTCGGCGCCGCCGACGCCGAGCGACACCCCGTGCGGGACCACCGGCAGCCCCCTGGCGCGCAGCACGCGTAACGACTCGGGGAGGTCGGCGGGCTTGAGGTTCTCGGCGACGACCTCGAGGAAGTCGACGCCGGGCATCCGCTCGATGGACAGGTCCAGCTCGGCCCGCCAGCCGATCCCCACCCCCAGCTCGACCCCGGTACGCTGCCGTGCTCCCGGCTCGGCCATGTCAGCTCCCTCCTCCCCCGCAACCGCCGCCACCGCAGCCGCTCGCGCCACCGCAGCTCGACGAGCTGCCGCAGCCTCCTCCGCCGCTGCTGCTGCATCCGCTGGATCCGCTGTATCCGCTGTATCCGCCACCGTACGTCGCCCGCCGCCTGGGCCGGCGGGCCGCCCTGGCCGCGCGCAGGTCGGCCTTCACCTGCGCGCCCGGACCGTACAGCGCGGTGTGCACCCGCCCGCCGCCCGAGCCCAGCGGGTGCGTCTTCCTGGCGTTGCCGAGCCGCTCCACCCCGTGGGCGGTCAGCTTGTGCCGACGGGACTTCCGGCGGTTGGCGATCACGGCGGCCGCGCCGGCGCCGGTGATCGCCAGGGCGATCAGCGAGAACGCGAGGAGCGGCTTCGTGCCCTCGGTGAGCACGGTGACCACGTCCGCCACGACCCCCGCGAAGGCCAGCGCCGACACCACCTGAAGGCCGGCCGCCAGCCGGTCGAGCCGCCTGGCGCGGTCACCGGGCAGGACCAGGCCGGCGTCCGTGAGGTGGCGCTTGAGCTCGTCCATCGCCAGGCTCCTGCGCACCTCGGTCTTGAGCGCGGACGCCGGGAGCCCGGAACGGTCGGCGACGGTGGCCAGCACCACCTGCTCGACGGGGTCCCGCGACACCGACCGCGCGTGGACGTTGTGCACGTGCCCCCCGCGTGCCACGCGCAGATCTCCCGAGCCGGTCAGGAGAGCGATGGCCGTGCCGGCCACCTGCTCCGGGCCACCCGCCAGATAGGCGATCTCGTAGTGGCTCAGTTTCCGGCCCATGGCGCGAGTACGGGACGTCGTCGGGACGGCGCGCTCGCGTTTGAATGCGGAGGCGGTGGTTAAGGCAGTCGCGGCCAGAGCCACCGAAAGGATCAGCAGGAACAGGTCCATTTAGGCCTCCCTCCGTACAGCCGAATAAGGCTGGTTATCGGAAGGACGCGTAAGGCAGCGGTAAAGGTTTCGTTCTGCTCATTTAGATTATTCGAATTTCGTCGGCGGCTCCGTCGAGTCGGACGGAGCCGCCGTAGCGCACGAGGGGATCAGCCGAGGCGGTCCAGCAGGGCGTTGTACTCGTCCCACAGTTCCTTCGGCAGATGCGAGCCGAACTTGTCGAAGTGGGCCGGGATCAGCGACGCCTCCTCGCGCCACACTTCCTTGTCGACCGACAGGAGCGTGCGCAGGTCCTCCTCGGTCAGGTCCAGGCCCTTGGTGTCGAGGTCGGCCGGCAGCAGGCCGATCGCCGTCGGCACGGCCTTGGCCTCGCCGTTGAGCCGGTCGACGATCCACTTGAGCACGCGGCTGTTCTCGCCGAAGCCCGGCCAGATGAACGTGCCCTCGGCGTTCTTGCGGAACCAGTTGACGTAGTAGATCCGCGGCAGCTTGGCGCCCTTGCGGCGGCCGATCTCCAGCCAGTGGTCGAAGTAGTCGCCCATGTTGTAGCCGCAGAACGGCAGCATGGCGAACGGGTCGTGGCGCAGCTCACCGACCTTGCCCTCGGCCGCGGCGGTCTTCTCGGAGGCGACGTTGGCTCCGAGGAAGACGCCGTGCTCCCAGCTCAGCGACTCTGTGACCAGAGGCACGGCGGTGGCGCGGCGACCGCCGAACAAGATCGCTGAGATGGGCACACCCTTGGGGTCCTGCCATTCGGGTGCGATGGTCGGACACTGGGCGGCGGGAGTGGTGAAGCGGGCGTTCGGGTGGGCGGCCGGCTCGTCGCCGCCGGGCGTCCAGGAACGGCCCTTCCAGTCGGTCAGGTGCGCCGGCGGCTCCTCGGTCAGCCCCTCCCACCACACGTCGCCGTCGTCGGTGAGCGCGACGTTGGTGAAGATGCTGTTGCCCCAGAGCGTCTTGATCGCGTTGGCGTTGGTCACCTGGCCGGTGCCGGGCGCGACGCCGAAGAAGCCGGCCTCCGGGTTGATCGCGTAGAGGCGGCCGTCGTCGCCGAAGCGCATCCAGGCGATGTCGTCGCCGATCGTCTCGACCTTCCAGCCCGGGATCGTGGGCTGGAGCATGGCGAGGTTGGTCTTGCCGCAGGCGCTCGGGAAGGCGGCCGCGACGTAGCGGGTCTCGCCGGACGGCGGCGTGAGCTTGAGGATCAGCATGTGCTCGGCCATCCAGCCCTCGTCGCGGGCCATGGCGCTGGCGATGCGCAGGGCGTAGCACTTCTTGCCGAGCAGGGCGTTGCCGCCGTAGCCGGACCCGTACGACCAGATCTCGCGGGTCTCGGGGAAGTGGCTGATGTACTTCGTCGAGCTGCACGGCCAGGGCACGTCCTGCTGACCGTGCTCCAGCGGCGCCCCGACGGAGTGGACCGCCTTGACGAACTCGCCCCTCTGCTCGATCAGGCGGAGCGCCCTGTCCCCCATCCTGGTCATGATCCGCATGGAGACGGCGACGTACGGAGAGTCGGTGATCTCGACGCCGAGCTGCGAGATCTCGCCGCCGAGCGGGCCCATGCAGAACGGCACGACGTACATCGTGCGGCCGCGCATGCAGCCCTTGAAGAGCTGCCGGAACGTCCGGCGCATCTCGTCGGGCGCGATCCAGTTGTTGGTCGGGCCCGCGTCCTCCTCGCGCTCGGAGCAGATGAAGGTACGGTCCTCGACCCTGGCCACGTCGCTGGGGTCGGACTTGGCGTAGAAGCTGTTGGGCCGGGCGGCGAGTCGCGTGAACGTCCCCTGATCCACGAGCAGGTTGGTCAGGCGCGTCCACTCCTCTTCGGACCCGTCGCACCACTCGATCCGGTCTGGCTGGGTCAGGGCGGCGATCTCGTTCACCCACGCGGCCAATTCGCCATTGCTGGTCGGTGCGGGCACTTCCACGGAAACGGACACGACTGCGACTCCTCCACTGTCTCAGGGCCCAGTCATCATTAACGACGAAGCGGCATGAAAGCCAATTGGCATAGACCTGTTGGCCTGACCGTCGCCGCAGGCAGCGGCCCTGACGATTGGGGGAGCCTACCCAGCCCGAGCAGATTTAAAAGAGAATTAACATGCAGTGGTCCAGTCCAATTCCGATGGTCTAAACCAATTTCCCCAGTGGTTTAGTCCATTTCCACGCCCGTTTCCGCTGCGTGGTCTCAGGAATTGATGGCAGGTCCCTCGGAGCGAACGCGGTCGACGTGCTGGAGCGCGTCCCGCAGGTCGGCGAGCCAGGTGTCGGTGTGCTTGCCGACCAGACGTACGCACCAGGCGAGCGCGTCGCTGCGACTCCTGGCCACTCCCGCGGCCACGAGCGTGTCCAGAACCTGCCGCTCCGTCTGACGCAGCCGGGTCATCACGGGCACGGAGAGTGTGGTGAACATCACAGTCTCGCCGCCGCAGACCACACCCCAGGACACCTTCTGCCGGAACTTGCGCTCGGCCTCCCGGGCGATCTCGATCCGCCGCTCGCGCGTCTCCTCCCTGAACCTCCTGGCCAGCCCTTCGACCAGAGCGGCCCGCTCGGCCTCCGGCACGTCGTCCGGGGGGTCGGGGAGGGTGCCGAGCACCGCGATCTCCTCGCGGTCCCTGACGATCTCGGGCGCACCGGTGAACCAGCCCTCGGGCAGCCGTCCGGTGAACCAGCCGTGAATCTGCGCGGTGTCGTCGTCTGTTGCCATGTAATCACCATTACACAGTTGCACGCGAAATGCACGCCTCCGGGACCGCGTTTACGCACCCCACCGCCCCCTCCCCCCTCCTGCCCACCTCCGGCCCCACCCGCCCCGGAAGGGCTACGCCGCGAGGGTGCTCACGGGGGGCCTGATCACCCACGGAGCGACGGGCGCGGGCGCGGGGGCGCGCTGTCGGTCTTGCGGGCCTCGCGGGTGGGCCTAGGAATGCACGGCGGCGCAGCACGGCGCGGACGCAACGACGCAGCGCAGGCGCGCGGCGGCGGGGGCGCATCGGGGGCGGGCCGTCGGTCGCTGCCCGAGCGCGCCGTGCCGCCACCCGCCCGCAGCATCGTGGCGCGGCCCCATGTGGTGCGACACCGTGCGCGCGTCGGCGGCGTGCGGCGCCGGGCGGCCGGGGCCGGAGCCGGGCTGATCGGAGCCGGAGCCGGGCTGGTCGGGGCCGGGCTGGTCGGGGGACGGGCGGGGTTAGCGGACCTTGGCGGCGGCGACTGGGCTTACGCGGACGACGCCTGCCAGGTTGCGGGTGTGCACGGGCGAGATCTTGACGACATCACCGGTGCGCGGCGCCTGGATCATCTTCCCGTTACCCCAATAAATCGCTACATGGGAGATGTAGTCGGGGTTGGTCGGGTCAAGGCGCCAGAAGATCAGATCGCCCGGCTGCGCCTGCGACAGCGGAACCTGCGGCCCGGTCACCCACTGCTGGTGCGTCACCCGGGGCATCCGTACCCCCGCCTGGGCGAAGGCCCACTGGACCAGGCCGGAGCAGTCGAAGGTGTCGGGCCCCTCGGCGCCCCACACGTACGGCCGGCCGAGCTTGGAGGCGGCGGCCTTCAGCGCCACGGTGATCTGCTCGCCCGTCATGAACGACCCGGAAGGCCAGGTACGGGTCGGGGTCTGCGGCTGCGGGAGGACCGGGTTGACCATGGCCACCTGCGTGCCCTTGGGCAGCCGCTTGAGGATGGCCCTGCGCAGGGTCTCGGAGTTGGTCTCGGGGGCGCTCACGATGAGGGCGTTGTCGTGCGGGAGTCCTAAGGTCCGCCCCACGTTCTTGGACACGACGGCGTCCACCGCGCCGAACCCGGTGGTGGCGTACGCGCCGATCCGCAGCGCCCCGGCCGGGCTGGCCACGCGCCGGTGCAGCGCGAGCCCGCCGTCGTTGCCGAGCACGAACGAGACCGCCACGTCACCCGCCGCGACGTTCTGCCAGAGCGCGTCGGACGAAGCCGTCACCTTCGGCGTGTATGAGCGGAACGTGGACGGATTGACCGCCAGCGTCTGCACCCGCTTGTCGTCGAGCATGACGGACGCCGCGTCGGCCAGCTCCAGGGCCCGCACCCCGCGCAGCTTGGCCACCTTCCGTAACAGCTCGTTGGTGAACGGCTTGCTGGTCAGCACGAACAGGTTGGGCTTGTGCAGCTTCTTCAGCGGCTCCACCGGCTGGACGGTGGTGACTGGTGGCGGTTGCTGCTGCCCCTGCTGCTGTTGCGGCCGGCGCTGCGCCAGCGGCGTCTGCTTGAGCGTGGCCTGGGCGCGTACGGGACCGACGTCCTGCCCGGATCGCGCGAGCAGCAGCACGTCGGCGGTCAGCACCGCGACCAGCGCCACCACGATGAACGGCACCAGCTTGTACGTGTTGCTCCGCTTACGAGAGTTGACCAGGAAGCTGAGGTCCTGCCGGATCCCTGACGCATGCGAAAAATCCGCCGGGCCAGCGTGGGCCCGGCGGTCGTCCTGCGGGGGTGTCAGTTGCCGATGTACGGCACTGCCTCAAGGATCTCGACCGTGTTCTGGCGGCCGTTGGGCATGGAGTAGGTCGCCTTCTCCCCGATCTTCTTGCCGTTGATCGCCGCCCCCAGCGGGGACTTCGGCGAGTAGACGTCGATCGGCGCTCCGCTCTCTTCGCGGGAGGCGAGCAGGAAGGTGACCTCGTCGTCGTCGCCGACGAACCGGATGGTCACGGTCATGCCGGGGCCCACCACGCCCTCGGCCTTGGGGGCCTCTCCCACCTGGGCGTTGTCGAGGATCTGCCGGAGGTGGAAGATCCGGGCTTCCATCTTGCCCTGCTCGTCCTTGGCGGCGTGGTAGCCGCCGTTCTCACGCAGGTCGCCCTCTTCGCGGGCGGCTTCGATCTTCTTGGCGATGTCGACGCGCCCGGGGCCAGAGAGATATTCGTACTCCGCCTTCAGGCGGTCGTACGCCTCCTGCGTCAGCCATGTGACGTTCTCATCGCGAGAGTCGGCCACGGGTTCTCCTTGCTTGCCTAGGGGGCCCTGAGATCACTTGAGGTTACGTGTGGTTGAATTGCGAAAGGCTAACAAGTCAACCGCTCCACCGCTTCCCCAAACGTCTCACTATACGAGATTGCAGTACTGGATGTGGACGGAAGTGGCCTCACCACTGGTGTCGAGGCTTTCCTTGATCTGCTTACTACCCCCGCCAGCCGGGATTCTTACTTCCTTGCTGCCCACTTCCGCGTGATAGACGTCCAGCGCCCTGATCCGGCAGACAGCCACCCTATCGTCTGGCTTGTACACCTCAAAGGTGATCTCCGCGCGATTCGCGCTGACGACGTTGAACGTCACCACCTGCGACGGCGCCTCCGAACCGCCCGCCGTCATCGACCACATCACGTAACCCCAGCCACCCGCGATGATGGCCACCAGCACGCCGATCACGACGTGGACGACCAGCCGCCCGCCTCGTTTGGGGCGGTCGGGGAAGTCGTCGGGTGTGCCGAGAACTGGTTGGTTCTCGACATCTCTGGTCGCCATGGCGGAATCTCCCTGCACTCCCTGAGCGTTATCCGAGACAATTGTCGCCCGCGGGGGGTGTGCCCTCGCGACCGCCCAGCAGAAACTAACCTCTCTGGGCGAGTGACCGGTCCCTACTGAGGAGACATCGAGCCCGTGAGTGCACCGCTGAGGCTGATGGCCGTCCACGCCCACCCCGATGACGAGTCGAGCAAGGGCGCCGCCACGATGGCGCGTTACGTGCGCGAAGGTGTGGAAGTGCTGGTCTGTACGCTCACGGGTGGTGAGCGGGGCTCCGTGCTCAATCCGAAGATGGATCGGCCCGAGATCGTGGCGAACATCGCCGCGGTGCGCAAGGCCGAGATGGACCGGGCCCGCGAGATCCTTGGCGTGCAGCAGCGTTTCATGGGCTTCGTCGACTCCGGGCTGCCGGAGAACGAGGACGAGGCGCTGCCCGAGGGCAGCTTCGCCACGCAGAAGCTGGAGGACGCCTCGGCGCCGCTGGTGGCGGCCGTGCGGGAGTTCAGGCCGCACGTGATCATCACGTACGACGACGACGGCGGCTACCCCCACCCCGACCACATCATGACCAACAAGGTCTCGGTGGAGGCCTTCGAGGCCGCCGGCGACCCCGACCGCTACCCGGGCACGGGCGACCCGTGGCAGCCGCTGAAGCTCTACTACCAGATGGGCTTCACCAAGGAGCGGTTCGAGGCGCTGCACGAGGCGATGACCGAGCGTGGCCTCGGCTCCCCGTACGCCGACTGGATCTCCCGCTGGGAGGACCGCCCGGCCAAGTGGCCGGTCACCACGCGGGTGCCGTGCGGCGACTACTTCGAGATCCGCGACCAGGCCCTGATCGCCCACGCCACCCAGATCGACCCCGACAGCTGGTGGTTCGTCTGCCCGCGCGAGCTGCAGCAGGAGATCTGGCCGACCGAGGACTACCACCTGGCGCGCTCGCTGGTGGACACGGAGCTGCCGGAGGACGACCTGTTCGCGGGCATCCACGCCGAGGACGTCTCTCCCGCCTGCCACTGACGGGACCACGCTCCCCCAGTGGCAGACTGGAACTGTGAACGTTCTAGCAGCAGGTGATGTGAGTCCGGGCCTGCTCGGCTTCCTCGTCGTGGCTTTCCTCGGCTTTGCCCTGTACTTCCTGGTCAAGTCGATGAACAAGCAGATGTCGAAGATCCAGGTCCCCCACGAGGGCGACGTGGACGACAAGAAGGCCGAGTAGATGCCGATCGAAGTTGTCGACAACTCGACGGAGAGCCGGTTCGAGGTGCTCGTGGACGGCAAGGTCGCCGGGTTCGCCGACTATCGCCTGCTGCCCACCAAGATCGTCTTCACGCACACCGAGGTCCTGCCCGCGTACGAGGGGCAGGGGCTGGCGAGCAGGCTGGTCGCGTTCGCGCTCCAGGCGAGCGCCGACACCGGCCTGCGCGTCGTGCCGCTCTGCCCCTACGTGGCGAAGTACATCAAGCGTCACCCCGAGTTCCAGCACCTGGTCGACAGCTCATTCGGCAGCGCGTGACCAGGCCCGTTCCAGCGCCTTGGGCAGGCCCCACCAGCCCAGCGGAGTGAGCACCTCGTCCTTGTCCACGATGCCGAGATAGCCCCACAGGCTCACCACCGAGCCGAACAGGCTCTCGGTCGCGTTGAGATCGTCGGTGTCCTGCTCGTCGACGTCGATGTCCTCCGACTCGGCGATGAGCCGCGCCATCCGCTCGGGCGAGGCCAGCACCCCCGGGCCCAGCCTCGCCAGCGCCGCCACCCCGGCCAGCCAGTCGGCGTGCTGGATCGCGCAGAGGTTGGCCAGCGTCGCGTCCTCCAGGGTGAGCTCCCCGTCCAGGTCGACGAACTCCTCCAGCAGGTCCCCGCTCTCCGACAGGTCCGAGATCGGCCCCGCGATGCCCGCCGCCACCGCCAGCCACAGCTCACCGTCGTCGTCCGGCATCGGGCCTTCCTCGAACCCGGCGCAGGCCCGCAGCACGTTGGCGGGGTAGCCGGGCAGGGCGAGCAGCGTGCGCAGGCGCGCCGCCGCCGCGTCCAGCTCGCCGGCGGGCAGCTCGGGCTGCGCGGGCAGGCCGGCGACGATCCGCTGCAGCTCCGACAGCGCGAACGCCTCCTCCTCGTCCCAGATCGCGAACGACTCCTCGTCCAGCTCGTCGCTCACCGCGAACCCGGGCACCCTGCCGTCCGCCAGCGGCGTGCCGAGCCAGCGCTCCTGCAGCTCCTCGTACGCGCCGCGGGCCGCCCGATCGCCTTCCGCCAGCGCGTCGGGGTCGATCTCACCGGCCTCGACCCGTTCCTCCAGGTACGCGACCAGCCGGCCGAACATCTCCACCGCCACGGGCCCGCGCTCGTCCTCCTCCGGCCAGACGAAGTAGCTGGGCGTCATGAGGATCGGCTCGGTGCCGGTGGACTCGACCCAGCGCTGCACGTCGCCGACCGTGGCGACACCCGCCTCGATCGAGCTGAGCGTGGTCTTGGCGGACTCCCAGAACGGGCGGGAGAGCGGGTTGCCCGCCGCCATCATCGCGCGCCGCAGGTCGGGCAGCGCCACCAGCGCCACCCCTGAGGGAACGGCCAGCAGGGCGCGTGCCACGTCCCTGCGGGTGACGGCGCCGACCGGGCGGCCGGCGTGTGCGCAGACGAAGTCCATATCCACGCCCCGTAACCTAGCCCGTCCCGGCCTCCCCAGTCAGCCGCCCCCGGCTCTCGTTCGGCGAGCGCCCCGTCCGAGCACCGGGGCAGCGGGCGGGCCGTGCGGCGGGAGAGGCCCGGGGCGGGGGCGGACTAGGCTGATCAGTGGAGGTCCTGATGAACCGCTTGAAAGACGCCACGAGCCCCTACCTGCTGCAGCACGCGGACAACCCCGTGGACTGGCACCCCTGGGGTGAGGAGGCGTTCGCGGAGGCCAGGCGGCGGGACGTGCCGCTGCTGATCAGCGTCGGTTATTCAGCGTGTCACTGGTGTCACGTAATGGCACACGAGAGTTTCGAGGACCCCGGCACCGCGCGCCTCATGAACGAGCACTTCGTCAACATCAAGGTCGACCGCGAGGAGCGGCCGGACGTGGACGCCGTCTACATGGGCGCCACCCAGGCCATGACGCGCCAGGGCGGCTGGCCGATGACGGTGTTCGCCACTCCCGAGGGCCACCCGTTCTACTGCGGCACCTACTTCCCGCGCCCCCACTTCCAGCGCCTGCTCACCGAGGTCCACAACGTGTGGGTCGGCGACCGGCAGTCCGTGCTGCAGCAGGGCGCCAAGGTGGTGGAGGCGCTCACCACGAACACCACGCTGCCCAGCGGGGCCGTGCCCAAGGAGGAGACGCTGGCGCTCGCCATGCGCAACCTGGGCCAGGAGTTCGACGGCGTCAACGGCGGCTTCGGCAGGGCGCCCAAGTTCCCGCCGTCCATGGTGCTGGAGTTTCTGCTGCGCTCGGGCGAGCGCGAGATGAGCGGCGAGACGCTCGGGTCGATGGCCCGCGGCGGCCTGTACGACCAGCTCGGCGGCGGGTTCGCCCGCTACAGCGTCGACGCGGAATGGGTCGTGCCGCACTTCGAGAAGATGCTCTACGACAACGCGCTCCTGCTGCGCGTCTACACGCACTGGTGGAAGGCGGGCGGCGGCGAGCTCGCGCGGCGGGTGGCGCTGGAGACGGCCGACTGGCTGCTGCGGGAGATGCGCACCGGGGAGGGCGGGTTCGCCTCCGCGCTCGACGCCGACAGCGAGGGTGTGGAGGGCAAGTTCTACGTCTGGACGCCCGAGGAGCTGCGTGAGGTGCTCGGCGAGGACGACGGGCGCTGGGCGCAGGAGCTGTTCGAGGTGACCGGCACGTTCGAGCACGGCACGTCCGTCCTGCAGCTCCCGCGCGATCCCGACGACCCGGCGCGCTACGCGAGCGTCCGCGAGCGGCTGCTGGCCGCCAGGGACCGGCGCGTACGCCCGGGGCGCGACGACAAGGTCGTGGCCTCGTGGAACGGCCTGGCCATCGCGGCCCTGGCGGAGACCGGCATGGTGTTCGAGCGTCCCGACCTCGTGGCGGCGGCCACGGCCGCGGCCGACCTGCTCGCGAGCACCCACGTGGCGGACGGCAGGCTGCTGCGGACCTCCAAGGACGGCCGGGCGGGCACCAACGCCGGAGTGCTCGAGGACTACGCCAACCTGGCCGAGGGCCTGATCTCCCTGTACGGCGTGACCGGCGAGGCCAGGTGGCTCCGGCTGGCGGGCTCGCTGCTGGACACGGTGCTCGACAGGTTCGCCGACGACACGGGCGGCTTCTACGACACCGCCGACGACTCCGAACGCCTCTTCCAGCGGCCGCAGGACCCCACGGACAACGCCACACCGTCGGGCCAGTTCGCGGCCGCGGGCGCGCTGCTCTCCTACGGCGCCCTGACCGGCTCCACGCGGCACAGGGAGGCCGCCCAGGCCGCGCTCGGCGCGGTGTCCGTGCTGGCCACGGGGCACGCCAGGTTCGCGGGCTGGGGCCTCGCCGTGGCGCGGGCGGCGCTGGACGGGCCCGTGGAGGTGGCCGTGATCGGCCCGGCCGACGACCCGCGCACGGCGGAGCTGCACAGAGAGGCGCTGCTGGCCGACGTGCCGGGGCTGGTGGTCGCCCGCGGCCCCGGCGACTTCCCGGAGCTGCTGGAGGGGCGCGGGCTGGTCGGCGGGGCGCCTGCCGCGTACGTGTGCAAGGGGTTCACCTGCCGCCTGCCCGTGACGACGGTCGATGACCTGCGGGCGGAGCTGGGCGCGGCGCGCTAACCCGACTGCGGGCGGCCCGTGGTGGCGTCGTTGATCGTGTCGCCTCCGGTCGTGGGCTGGTCGGGCGTCTGCTGCTGCGTGGACGGCGGGCCGGTCTGCTCGTCGGGCCGCTGCTGGTCCTGCTGCGGCCCGTTGTCGCTCGGCTGATCCGTCACCGGCGGGCCGTCCGTGGACGGGGGCGCGGTGATGTCGGGCTCGGGCGTGTTGTCGAACCAGTCGTTCGGGTCGGACGGCGGCGTGTACTCCTGCTGGGGACCGTCCTGGTTCTGGTCGGGCGACGAGTAGTCGGGGCCCCAGCCGTAGTCGGACGGCTCGGGGAACTCCTCGACCGGCTTGCCCGCCATGGCCTCGGTCATGAACGCCCGCCAGATCTGCGCCGGGAGCTGGCCGCCGAACTGCGTGCCGTACCCGGGGATCGTGACGGTGGCGTTGTCCTCCCTGAACATGTCGACGGCGACGGCGAGCTGCGGGGTGAACCCGTTGAACCAGACGCTCTTCGACTTGTCCGTGGTGCCCGTCTTGCCGGCCACCGGGCGGTCGTAGAGCCGGGCGCCGGTGCCGGTGCCGTACTTGACGACCTGCTGCATCGCGTACGTGGCGTCCCCGGCGGCCTGCTCGCCGACCACCCGCGTCGGGACCGGCTCGACGGTCTTCTTCTTGCCCTCGGCGTCTGTGACCGATATCACCACGTGGGCCTCCATGTGCACGCCCTTGTTGGCGAACGTGGAGAAGCCCGAGGCGTTCTGGACGGCGCTGACCGAGGAGACGCCGAGCGGGAAGGACGCGTAGCTCTGCTGCTTCTCGAGCTGCGTCTTGGGGATGCCCGCCTTCTCGGCGACGGCGGCGACCTTGTCCAGGCCGACCTTCTGGCCGAGGTCCACGAAGGCGGTGTTGACCGAGTTCTGGGTGGCCTGCACCAGGTCGATCTCGCCGTAGGAGCGGTCGCTGTCGTTGGGGATCGGCTTCGGGTCGGACGCCACGCGCATCGGCGAGTTGCCGTCGACCCTGGTGGACAGGTCGAAGCCGTTGTCGAGCGCCGCCGCCAGCGTGTACGGCTTGAACGTCGAGCCGGCCTGGACCTTGGCCGAGAACGCGCTGTCGTACTGGGACTGCGCGGGGCTGCCGCCGTAGAACGCGACGATCTCACCGGTGGCCGGATCGACGGCCGCCAGCCCCGTGTGGACCTTCTTGGGCGTGGCGTCGGGCAGCACGTCCTTGACGGCCCGCTGGGCGGCCTGCATGAGCTTCTTGTCGAACGTCGTGACGATCTTCAGCCCGCCGCCGTTGATGTCCTCGTCGGAGTAGCCGCGCCGGTTGAGCTCGGCCGTCACCTGCTCCAGCATGTACTGGGCCTGCCCCTTGAGCTCGAACGGCTTCTTCGGCGCCGTGAGCTTGGGGAAGCGCTGGTCGGCGACCTGGGCGGGCGTCAGCATGCCGGTCTGGCCCATCGCGTCGATCACGGACTTCCAGCGCTCCTGGGCCGCCGCAAGGTCGGGGCCCTTGGGGTCGGCGAAGCGGCTGGGCTGCTGGATCACCGTCGCGAGGTAGGCGCCCTCGGCCACGCTGAGCTGGCCGACGTCCTTGCCGAAGTAGGCGCGGGCGGCCGACTGGACGCCGTTGGCGCCACGGCCGAAGTAGATCGTGTTGAGGTACTGCTCGAGCACCCAGTCCTTCGACTTGGACTGGTCGACCTTGATCGCGATGAGGATCTCTTTGAACTTCCGGGTGACGGAACGTTCCTGGCTGAGGCCGCTGTAGTAGTTGCGGACGAGCTGCTGGGTGATCGTCGAACCGCCCTGGAGCTGCTGCCCGGTGACGGTGGACCAGACGGCCCGCGCGGTGCCCTTGACCGAGACGCCGCCGTCGTCGTAGAAGGAGCGGTTCTCGGCCGCGATGACCGCCTGTTGCACGTGCTTGGGCACCTTGGCCAGCTCGACGCTCTTGCGGTCGATGCCCTGGCGGGCGAGCACGGTCTTGCCGTCGCGGTAATAGATCACCGAACCCTGCGCGGTGGCCTGCTTCTGCGTGGAATCGGGAATAGGCGTCAGCGCCCATGCGACGGCGAAAAGCCCGACGAGTACGAGGATTCCCGCGCCAAATGAAATCAGTAGAAGTCGGAGTACTCGTCGTTTTCGCATCCCGTTGCCACCGCCGCTCCGCACCCTCGACCCCCCCTTGTCACCCCTCATGCGCTGGGCGAATGTCAAGGCTAAACGATCGATAACGGTGCCTCGTCCCCTAGCGATAGTACGGCTACCGGTCACCGCGGCGCGGAACATCGGCGACCAACGGCAGCACTCGATAGGGAACCGGGGTGTCCAGGGCGATGATCGAATTAGTCCGGAGCACACCCTGTACATCAACGATTCGGTCGATAACCCGCTGCAAATCGGCATTTGTCCGCGCCACCACGCGGCAGAGAAGATCGCTGTCGCCGGTGATCGTGTACACCTCCAGCACCTCCGGGATGGCGGCCAGCCGGTCGGCCACCGGGTCGTGCCCGGCGACCTGTCTAATCTCCATGCTGACAAACGCGGTGACGTCATAGCCGAGCGCCTCCGGCGACACGTCCGGCCCGAACCCGGTGATCACGCCCCTGGCGATCAACCGGTCCATCCGGGCCTGAACGGTGCCACGAGCCACGCCGAGCCGGCGCGAGAACTCGAGCACCCCCAGGCGGGGCTCCTCCGTCATGAGGGTGATCAACCTGGCGTCCAGCTCATCGATCGTCATACTGTACAGATTTACCGGATATCTCGGCGCGCCGCTAGGCAGGTTGTCCACCGATTGAAGTAACTCTTGCGCACTGAGCTCAGGGATATCGAGAGTTGCCAGTATGAATGATGTCTTTCCGGTCAACGGCATGGACGCCGTCGTGTTCGCCGTGGGCAATGCCAAGCAGGCCGCCCACTACTACTCGACCGCGTTCGGCATGAGGTTGGTGGCCTACCGCGGGCCCGAGAACGGCAGCCGGGACGAGGTCGCGTACGTGCTGGTCTCGGGCGGTGCCACGTTCGAGTTCCGGGCCGCGGTCCGCCCGGGCACGGATCTGGCCAGGCACGTGGCCGAGCACGGCGACGGGGTGATCGACCTGGCGATCCAGGTGCCCGACGTGGAGGCGGCGTACGCGTACGCGGTCGCCCACGGGGCCGAGGGGCTGGCGGAGCCGTACACGATGGAGGACGAGCACGGCAAGGTGCAGGTCGCGGCCATCGCCACCTACGGTGAGACGCGCCACACGCTGGTCGACAGGTCCAACTACGGCGGCCCCCACCTGCCCGGTTACGTGGCCGCCGAGCCGCTGGTGGCGCCGCCGGCGACGAAGGGCGGGCGGCTCTTCCAGGCGATCGACCACTGCGTCGGCAACGTCGAGCTGGGCAAGATGGACGAGTGGGTGGAGTTCTACCGGAAGGTGATGGGCTTCACGAACATGGCGGAGTTCGTCGGTGACGACATCGCCACCGAGTACTCGGCGCTCATGTCCAAGGTCGTCGCCGACGGCACGCGCAAGGTCAAGTTCCCGCTGAACGAGCCGGCCGTCAGCCGCAGGAAGTCGCAGATCGACGAGTTCCTGGAGTTCTACGGCGGCCCCGGGGTGCAGCACATCGCCCTGGCCACCAACGACATCCTGACCACGGTCGACCACATGCGGGCGGCCGGCGTGCAGTTCCTGGACACGCCCGACTCGTACTACGACGACCCCGAGCTGCGGGAGCGCATCGGCAAGGTGCGAGCGCCGATCGAGGAGCTGAAGCGGCGGAAGATCCTCGTGGACCGCGACGAGGACGGCTACCTGCTGCAGATCTTCACCAAGCCGGTGCAGGACAGGCCCACGGTCTTCTTCGAGTTGATCGAACGGCACGGCTCGCTGGGATTCGGTAAGGGCAACTTCAAGGCGCTGTTCGAAGCCATCGAGCGGGAACAGGAACGAAGGGGCAACCTTTAGTTTGTCCCGACTTAGTGGTGGTCATCAGGACATCATGGGATCACCACCGGGGCTGGCGGGACGCTGGCGACGGTTGTTCGCCGGCGTCCTCGACTGGCTCATAGTCAACGTCATCTCCGCCCCCTTCACCTGGTCGAGCTGGGAGTACGTCTGGGACCGGAGCAGAGGGGCCTGGGACCGCTACCCGGTGGAGCACACCTTCCTGGCCGGACTCGTGGCCTTCCTGTACTTCTGGCTCCTGCACGCCTTCTGGAACGGCCAGACCCTCGGCAAAAGGCTGTTCGGCATGCGGGTCGTGCAGGAGAACGGCGCGCGGATCACCGTGGCGCAGGCCGCGGTGAGACAGATCGTCGAGACCGCGCTCGCCTGGGTCTGCTGCGTAGGCTCGCTCGTAGACCTCGGCTGGATCCTCTTCGACGCTCGCAAACAGGCGGTACATGACAAGGCCGCCAGGACGGTCGTGGTGAATGCCTGACTCAGCGTAAGATTTTGGTCACGATCCGAAGGGGCGTGTTGCCAATGCGTTTCGACAGACGCGGGGTGGCACTGCTGGCCACGCTGAGTGTGCTGGCCTGTGCGCCCACCGACGGCCGAGCGGCGAGCGCGGACGACCCGCCCGCCGTCACCGACTACCGACCGGGCGCCGCCGGCATCGGCGACCCCGACTTCCCCGAGGACGGCAACGGCGGCTACGACGTTTCCCACTACGACCTGGCCGTCGACTACACCCCGAAGACCAAACAGCTCGAAGGGCGGACCACCATCCAGGCCGCCGCCACTCAAAACCTGTCGAGCTTCAACCTCGACCTGGCCGGCTACGACGTGCGCCAGGTCACCGTCGACAACGCGGCGGCGAGGTTCAGGCGGAAGGGCGACGAGCTCACCGTGACCCCCTCCCGCCCGCTCGGCAACCGGTCCCGCTTCACCGTCAAGGTCGTCTACGCGGGACGTCCCAAGGCCGCCGAGGACAGCGACAACCTGGGCACGTACGGGTTCATCCCGACCCCGGACGGCGCGTTCGTGGCCTCCGAGCCCAACGGCTCCAAGACCTGGTTCCCCAACAACGACCACCCTGCCGACAAGGCCACGTTCGACTTCGCGATCACCGTGCCCGCCGGGCTGACCGCCGTGTCCAACGGGGAGCTCCAGGGCCGGCCCACGACCGCCGGCGGCAAGACCACCTACCGGTGGCGCGAGCTCCACCCGATGGCGACCTACCTGGCGACCGCCACGCTCGGCAAGTTCGACCTGCGCCAGGGCCGCACTCCCGGCGGCATCCCGGAGTACGCCGCCGTCGATCCCAAGTTCAAGAGCTCGCTCGACAAGCTCTACCAGCTCTCCGGCGAGATCACCGACTACTGGTCGACGGTCTTCGGCCCCTACCCGTTCTCCTCGACCGGCGGCGTCATCGACGACTACATGGCCGGCTACGCGCTGGAAAACCAGACCAAGCCGCTCTACGGGGGCTTCGAGCCCGACGCGACCATCATCGCGCACGAGCTGGCCCACCAGTGGTTCGGCGACAGCCTCACCCTCAAGCGCTGGAAGGACCTCTGGCTCAACGAGGGCTTCGCCACGTACGCGGAGTGGCTGTGGCAGGAGCACAAGGGCACGAAGACCGCGCAGGCCATCTTCAAGGACCTCCACGCCCGCCCGGCCGACGACCCGATGTGGGCCTACCCGCCGGGGCGGGCCAAGCCCTCCGACCTGTTCAACGCGTCGGTCTACACGCGCGGCGCCATGACGCTGCAGGCCCTGCGCGACGCGATCGGCGACGACACCTTCTTCAGGCTGCTCAAGACGTGGACCGCCGACCACCGCTACGGTCACGTCACGACGGACGAGTTCATCGCCCTCTCCGAGCAGTTGTCGGGCAAAAACCTCCGCCCGCTCTTCGACGCCTGGCTCTTCCAGCCCCGCCGCCCCAGCTGACCTGCGGGGAAACGCTTCTCGTCGCTCGGTCCAAGTACGGATGTAAGGCGAACGACGAAGGGAGCGAGGCCAGTGCGCCTCAACGAAGACCCTGCGGCCTTTGAGGCCTTCTATCGCCGCCACGTCGATGCCGTCATGCGTTTCGTGGTCCGGCGGGTGAGCGACCCTCACCTCGCCGCCGACCTGACGGCGGACATCTTCCTGGCGGTGCTTGACTCGGCGCACACCTACGCGCCCGGCCGGGGCACCGAGATCGCCTGGCTGTACGGCGTCGCGCGCAACGTCGTGTCGGCCCGGCATCGGCAGGCCGCCCGGGAGGCGCGGGCGACCGGCCGCGTCGCCGGCCGGCGGCTGATGGACGACGACGACCTCGTGCGGATGGAGGAGCGGATCGACGCCGAGCGCCGGATGCGCGGCTCCCTGGAGGCCATGCGCGGCCTGCCGGAGGGCGAGCGCGCGGTGCTGGAGCTCGTCGCGATCGACCAGCTCACCGTCGCCGAGGTCGCCGAGGTCCTGGGGATCCGGCAGGTGACCGTACGAGTCAGGTTGCACCGGGCAAGGCGGGCCCTTGATGTCGCTTCGCCGTCGGCACCTGTGTACGTGGAGGGACAGGCATGAGCAATTTCGAGGAGCGCCTTCTCAGTGCACTCAAGGAAGAGATCACGACGAGAACGGCGGAGGACGACGTGACGACGACTGTGACACCGGCCAGGCGCGGCGGCTCCCGGCGGCGCTACGTGGGGCTGGCCGCCGCGCTGGCGGGGGTCGCGGCGGCCGCCACCGCGACGGCGGTGGTGCTGTCCGGGCTCGGCGGCAGCCCGGCGTACGCGGTGACCACGGGAGCCAACGGGGTGATCACCGTGCAGATCAACAAGTTCAACGACCCGGAGGGGCTGCAGGCCGACCTGGCCGACGCCGGGGTCAAGGCGATCGTCGACTACCTGCCCGAGGGGCAGACCTGCAAGATGCCGCGTGGCGCGAAGGGGAACGGTCCGGGCGAGTTCGCGGTGAGCTTCGGCCGGTCGAGCGGCGTGACCTCGTTCATGATCGAGAAGGGGGAGGTGCCGGAGGGTTCGACGCTGGTGATGGCCGTCTCGAAGAGCAAGGCCGGCGACGACCAGCCGCCGTTCGGGATGTCGCTCACCATAGTGAAGGGGCCGGTCTCGCCCTGCGAGCCGACCGCGATGCCCGATCCCGACGCCCAGGACGGCGGGGGCGGCTTCCACACCAACACCGGGGACGAGGGCCAGGGTCCCAGCACCAACACCGGGGACGAGGGCCAGGGTCCCAGCACCGACTCGGCGACCGAGTAACCCACCCGCGCCAGGGCCGGCCCGGCCCTGGCGGCCAGGCCCGGAGCCTCCCCGAGGCCGCCCCGGGCGGCTTGAGGCCCGGCGGCCCTCCCGAGCAGACGGGGCCGCCGGGCCTTCAGGCGCATGTCACGGGCCTGGGCTGGAGAAAACCAGGACGGACGCCGTGAACCCGTGCACATGGTTGTGACCCGCCACCGGCCCGACCTCGCCGGCGGCGAAGAAGCCGGCCATGCCGATGGGCCCCAGCGTGTCACGCAGGGCGACCGGGTCGTGGTCGGCCGTGCCGAACATGGCCGAGCCCCGTCCGTTGCACGAGAACAGCAGCGCCCCGTCCACCTTGCCGAGCTGCTCCCGATGGGCGTCCAGCAGGTCGTACAGGTCCTCGTCGGCGGTGGCCGCGTCGCGTACCTGGAAGCGCACGGTCCTGCCGATCTCCACGATGTCGCCGATGGCCACGGCCTCGCGTTCGGGATCGATGCCGATGACTCCCCTGATGAGGAAGTCGCCGCGTTCGTGGCGCTCGGCGTACTCGTCCATGGCCACACCGATCTGCAGGCCGGAGGCGACCAGCTCGCGGTCGTCCTCGTCCAGCTCGCTGACGATGTCCTCCAGCCGGGCCAGCGCGGGCTGTCCGGCCAGCTCCAGCAGCAGGTTGTCCTCCGACGCGGTGACGACCATGCTGGGCCCGATCGGGCGGCAGCCCTGGCTGACGACGGTGCTGATCCTGACCGGGCCGCTGATCAGCACGCCGATCGCGCCCTCGGTGTAGACCTCGCCGTCGGCGAACAGCCGTACGGAGCCCCGTCCCTGCAACCCGTTGGCCAGCCCGCCGATCAACGGCAGGTCGCCGAGCACATCGACGGAGCGCTCGACGAAGGCGTCGGTCGGAAACGTGTACGGGTCGGCCAGCAGGATCGCCACATGATCATCGGCGCCCCGCTCGGGCAGCCCGACCACCACGAACCTGTCCTCGGCCGCCAGGGTCTCCAGCTGGAAGGTCGTCAGCCGGGCGCCGTCCAAGGTCGCCGCCCACGCGCTCACCGCGGGCAGCAGTTCGACCCCTTGTCCGTCGCCGATCACCCCCGTGGCACTGCATCCGACCACGTGCGCGTCGGGCGCGAGCCTCATAGCGGCCTCACCGGCCCGCGCGACGTCCTCGGGATCATCGCCGCAGATGAAGAAACAGACCAGGTCGGCCCGGCCACTGAGCCTCGACAGGGCCTGGCCCACGGCGGTCTCCGCGGCCCCCACCAGGTCGGAACCCACGGCGAGGCCGTCGGCGAAGCGGCTAGTCATAACGGCCACGAGTCTCGCCTCCCTCGACATGTCAAAGTTCCCTAGGCCCGATTCTCCCCACTAAAAGGACAAGCACGCGCACGAAACGTCACGCAATGGTCGAGATCCGAAATCTGCGCCAGATGCGAAACTCTCTGCCGCATTGCTCGCGGGGGACGTAGTCTCGTTCCCGTGCATCAGCCACGTATTCTCCGCGAGTTGCGAGAGAGCGGCCACGTTCATCGCACCGTCAAAGCCGAAGTCCGGGAGAACCTGCTGGCCAAGCTGCGGGCAGGCGAGCCACGATTCCCCGGCATCGTGGGCTTCGACGACTCCGTCCTGCCACACCTGGAGCGGGCCCTGCTCGCCGGGCACGACCTGGTCCTCCTCGGTGAGCGCGGCCAGGGCAAGACCCGGCTCATCCGCACCATCACCGGTCTGCTGGACGAATGGACCCCAGTCGTCGAAGGTTGCGAGATCAACGACCATCCGTACGCGCCGGCCTGCACGCGCTGCCAGGCCCTCGCGCGGGAGCTGGGGGACGAGCTGCCGGTCGCGTGGAAGCACCGCGACGAGCGCTACGGCGAGAAACTCGCCACGCCCGACACCTCCGTGGGCGACCTGATCGGCGACGTCGACCCGATCAAGATCGCCGAGGGTCGCACCCTGGGCGACCCCGAGACCGTCCACTACGGCCTCGTCCCCCGTACCAACCGCGGTGTCTTCTCCGTCAACGAGCTGCCCGACCTGGCCGAGCGCATCCAGGTGTCGCTGCTCAACGTGCTGGAGGAGCGCGACATCCAGGTACGCGGCTACAACCTGCGGCTCCCGCTCGACATCCTGCTCATCGCCAGCGCCAACCCCGAGGACTACACCAACAGGGGCCGGATCATCACCCCGCTGAAGGACCGCTTCGGCGCCGAGATCCGCACCCACTACCCGCTGACCGTCGAGGACGAGCTGACGCTCATCCGCCAGGAGTCCGTGCCGGACATCGGGGCCGACGTCCCCGAACACCTGATCGAGGTCATCGCCAGGTTCACCCGGCTGGTACGCGAGTCCACGGCGGTGGACGCCCGTTCCGGCGTGTCGGCGCGCTTCTCGATCGCCGCCGCCGAGACGGCCGCGGCCTCGGCCGTGCGCAGGGCGGCGCTGCAGGGCGAGGAGCAGGCCGTCACGCGCGTGGTCGACCTGGCCTCGGTGGTCCACAGCCTGCGGGGCAAGGTGGAGTTCGAGGTGAGCGAGGAGGGCAGGGAGACCGAGATCCTCGCCCACCTGCTGCGCCGGGCCACGGCGGAGACGTTCAGGACCCGGCTGGGCGGCATGGACCTGTCGGCGATCATCGACAAGTTCTCCGAGGGCACCCAGGTGGAGTCGGGCGAGCTGGTCCCCGCCGGCGAGCTGCTCCACCGGATGGGCCCGGTCACGGGCCTGGCGAAGGTCATGTCCAGGCTCGGCATGGGCGCGGGCGAGGAGTCGCCAGGGCACGCGGCAGCAGCCCTGGAGTTCGCGCTGGAGGGTCTTTACCTCATGCGGCGCCTGTCCAAGGAAGACCTTGACGGAGTGAGCGTCTACCGCACATGAACATATCGGCGGTCTTCCGCGTCATAGTGGATAGCTGATCACGCCGACCGGGAGGCCGCCCATGCGCCTGCTTGCCTGTGCCACCGCTCTTGCCATGGGTTTCATCGCCGTGCCCGCCTCCGCCGAGGCCACGGCGCCCAAGGTCGTGTACGGGTACGCCTGGGCCGACGGGAAGGGGCACCTGCGGATCGTCCCCAAGTCAGCCACTTTCGTGCGGAAGGGCGAGTTCCGGAGCTACCGGCTCAAGCCGGTGGCCGGGGCACAGGAGGTGCGGCTCGACTACACCGGCGCCTCCTTCGGCCGGGTCACGGTGGCGTGCGACCTGAAGGAGACCGAGGGCCAGGTGGCCCTCGACGCCAAGGGGCTGGGCCGGACGGCCTGCGAACCCGGGGATCTGACCGACGGGCTGGCCCGCGGGCCCGTTCCGCTCCGCGTCGAATACCGGGGCACGGACGCCGTCAAGATCAACGAGTTCCTGGTCACCGAGTGGCCGGGTGCGCGTACCGCCCGCGGCACGCTCAAGCGCGTCAACGACACGACGGTCCTGTTCACGACCGGCGGAAAGACCGTCAAGCTCGGGTACACGCACGCCACGAGCTTCTACCGGGCCACCGCGCGCTGCCGGGACGGATGGCTGGCGGGCAAGCCGGTCAACGCCGACAAGCAGGGGCTCGGCAAGAAGTCGTGCACCTCGGCGGACCTGACCAAGGCGCTCAAGACGGTGGAGCACCCCGTACTGGTGAAGATCGACTACACGCCCGAGGCCGGCGGCGTCAACGAGGTGTGGGAGGTCTTCGGGGACGCGTAAACGGGCGGATCGGGTTAGCGTGGGTGCGTGATGGCCTTTCGCTATGGTGAGTACCACGACGGCCCCGATCCCCTCGCCCCGCCCTACGACGTGCGGGCGGCCCTCGACGAGATGGGCGACGCGATCCTGTCCGGTTCGACGCCGGTCCACGCCCTGCGCGACCTGCTCAAGCGCGGCCTGCCCGGCGCGCAGGACCGCCGCGGGCTGGACGACATGCTCAGGGAGGTGCGCCGGCGCCGGCGCGACCTGCGCGAGCGCGGACGGCTCGACGGCACGCTGGAGAAGGCGCGGGCGCTGCTCGACAAGGCCATCGGGCAGGAGCGGGCCGAGTTGTTCCCCGACCCGTCCGACGACGCGCGGCTGCGGGAGACCGGGCTCGACGCGCTGCCCGAGGACACGGCCAGCGCGATCCAGGAGCTGAGCACGTACGAGTGGCGCTCGTCGGCGGCGCGCCAGACGTTCGAGGAGCTGCGCGACCTGCTGCGGCGCGAGGTCCTGGACAGCCAGTTCAGGGGCCTGCGGGACGCTCTCGCCAACCCTGACCCCGAGGCGATGGAACGCGTCCGCCAGATGATGGCGGACCTGAACGAGATGCTGGACAAGGACTCCCGCGGCCAGCACACCCAGGCCAATTTTGAAGACTTTATGGGGAAATATGGCGATTTGTTCCCCGAAAAGCCGCGCAACCTCGAGGAGCTCGTCGACATCCTGGCCCGCCGCGCCGCCGCCACGCAGCGCATGCTGGCCTCGATGACCCCGCGCCAGCGCGAGGAGCTCGCCGGCCTGATCAACCAGACCCTCGACCAGGCCGGGCTCTCCGACGAGATGCGCCGCCTCGGCGAGGCCCTCTACGCCCGCCGCCCCGACCTGGCGTGGAACGCCCCCGAACGCCTCACCGGCGAGGAGCCCCTGGGCATGGGCGACGCGGTCACGGCCCTGGAGGAGCTGGCCGACCTCACCCAGCTGGAGACCGCCCTGCGGCAGGACTACCCGGGCGCCAGGCTGGACGACATCGACGAGTCCGCCGTACGCCGTGCGCTCGGCCGCTCGGCCGTGGACGACCTGGAGGCGCTCAAGCGCATCGAACGCGAGCTGGAGGAGCAGGGCTACCTCCTGCGCCGCCGGGGCAAGCTGGAGCTCACCCCCAAGGCGGTCCGCCGCCTGGGCGAGACGGCGCTGCGCCGCGTGTTCTCCTCCCTCGACGCGGGCCGCCGCGGCGACCACGACCAGCACGACGCGGGTTCGGCCGGGGAGCTGACGGGCTCGACCCGGCCGTGGCGCTTCGGCGACGAGCAGCCCATCGACGTGGTCCGCACGCTGGTGAACGGCGTGCGCAGCGGCGGCGTCGCCGCCCCGGGCACCGGCCGTTCCGGTGGGCGCGTCGGGGTCCGCCTCTCGGTGGACGACTTCGAGGTGGCCGAGACCGAGCGCCGCACCGCCGCGGCCGTCTGCCTCCTGGTGGACCTGTCGTACTCGATGGCCCTGCGGGGCACCTGGGCCGCCGCCAAGCAGACGGCGCTGGCGCTCCAGGCGCTGGTGGCGTCCAAGTTCCCGCAGGACGCGGTCCAGATCATCGGCTTCTCCAACTACGCCAGGGTGCTGCAGCCCGACGAGCTGGCGGGCCTCGACTGGGACATGGTCCAGGGCACCAACCTGCACCACGCCCTCCTGATCGCCGGCCGCCACCTCGACCGCCACCCCGACTTCGAGCCGGTGGTGCTGGTGGTCACGGACGGCGAGCCCACGGCCCACCTCATGCGCAACGGCAGATCGGCGTTCGAGTGGCCGCCGTCGCACGAGACGCTGGAGCTCACGCTGGCCGAGGTCGACAAGATGACCCGGCGGCGGGCGACGATCAACGTCTTCATGCTGGCCGCCGACGACCGGCTGAAGGAGTTCGTGGACGAGGTGGCCCGCAGGAACGGCGGCCGCGTCTTCTCGCCTAGCGCCGAGCGCCTGGGCGAGTACGTGGTCAACGACTTCCTCCGCCTGCGCCGCGCCCGCTGAGTTTGTCGGTGCCGTATGCCAGACTCGCTCGCCATGAGCGAGCGACCGAACACAGGCGATGACGTGCGGTTGAGAGACGTCGTGGAGGCCGATCTGGAGGTCTTCCTGGCGCAGGAGCACGACCCGGAGGCGGTCCGGAGGTCCAGGTTCCCGCCCCGCCCCCGGGAGCGCTTCCTCCACCACTGGGCCACCCGGATCCTGGCCGACCCCACCGTCTTCGTGCAGGCGGTCCTCGTCGACGGCGAGCCGGCCGGAAACATCGTGGCCTGGTGGGAGGAGGAGCGGCGCTTCATCGGCTACTGGTTCGGCCGCGAGTTCTGGGGCCGCGGCGTCGGCACCCGGGCCCTGACGCTCTTCCTCCAGCAGGAGAAGGCCCGTCCCCTCTACGCCGACCCGTACGAAGGCAACACCGGCTCGGTCCGGCTCCTGGAGAAGGTCGGCTTCCAGCGGTCCGGCACGGTGCGGCACGGCGAGGACCAGCACATCATGCTGACCCTCCACGCCCCGGCCCCACCCTCTCCCACGACCTGAGGGGCGCCGGCGTGCCCGTGCCGACCGCCTCGTCACGTCGTGCAGTACGCGTGAAGCACACCTCGTCTGTAGTAGAGGGCGTCATCGTTGCGCCAGCTGGCAGAGGCACCAGGACTTCCCGGAGTGTCCGAGAGTCCCACATTCACCAGCCCGGGCTCATGGGTCTCTATGGCGTTCCTGAGCTTGGGATGACTCGGCGGGCACAGGATGAAGGTTCCCATTGTTCCAAGAGGGTTCACATCCACCCGCTGCTTGACCATCGGCACAGGCGGCTGTGCCGGTTTCTCGGTCGAGCAGGTCAGCGTGACCGTAAGCGAGACGTCGATCGGGTGATGGGCCGCATCCGCGAACGACTGCGTATTGGAGAAGTAGACCTTCACCGACCGGTTGGCGTCGTCGATCTCGAATTTGGTGAGGCTCGTGTGCTGCGCGTCCGCCTCTGAGCTGATCGTCGTCTCGCCGGCGACCCCGACGATGTACGGCAGCGTGGACGGGCACTTCACCGGCACGTACCCACTGGTCTGCGCGCCGAGGCTCTTACCGCTCTGGAACTCTTCGTAGGCCGCGCCGGCCCAGGCCGGACCGGTGACGCTCACCAATCCCGCCGTGGCCAGCGTGACCGCCGCGACGATCTGCGCGGATTTAGTGATTCGCATGTTTCTCCTTGCCGTGGTCGAGTCTCTGCGCCGAGTTGCCGGCGCGACGCGTTCCGTTCGGAACGGCCTGTCGTCCGTCGTGGTCGCATGGACGAACATAGGAATTCGCTCTTGGCGAGCGCTTGACCCCGGCCTTGGTAAGGGCTTGGTGGCAGCTTGGCCACGCACCACGGCGCCGGGCGCGCTACGAATGATCCGCCCGCAGGCGGACTTTCGGCGCCGGCTGGGCGCGGCGGGCGGCCTCGGCCCGGAGCCGGCGCCGCAGCTGCCTGCCGCGGCCGAGAAAGGAGCGGGTCCGCAGGCGGCGGTCCTCGGGCAGGCTCCAGTCGGGCAGCGCGCGGTCGATCGCGACGGTGAGCCGGCCGTCGCCGTGGACGGCGGCGGTGCCGAGCAGCACGACGTTCTCCTGCCAGCGCATGCCGGAATCGTGCCGGTGGAAGGTCAGGCAGACCGGCCCGGGCACGGCGGCCACGCCGGAAGGCAGATCCAGCTCGTACCCGGTCGTGGTGCGGGTGAAGGCGCGCGCGGGCACGGTCACAGGCCGGCCGTCCGCCACCGTGGACACGATCGGCCGGCCCAGGTCGCGGGCCCGGCGGGCATACGGGCGCCAGTCGGCGGGCGGCGCGGAGCGGCCGGGCAGGCGGGAACCCGGCGGGGCCGGGTCCGAGGCGGGGGCCGTGGTGCCGGGCGGGCAGGTCCAGGTCAGCGGGTCGCGGGTCAGGTCGCCGCCCGGCCACCAGGTGATCCGCTCAGGGGTCACCTCGATGTAGATCCGCGCGAAGTACCAGGTCAGGCGCTTGACCAGGAACCACGGCAGCCCAGCGAAGGCGTCCGGGATCTTGGCCTGGGACTCGCGGACGTACCGGTCGGTGTTGGCCTGCAGGTCGGCGTCGCGGACGGTGGCGCGGCCCTGCACCAGCACCACCGGATCGCCCTCGAACAGCAGCGCGACACGCGGATCGCGGCGCGCCCGCTCGGCTTTGTCGGGATAGGTCAGGCCGGTGCTGACGTCGATGGTGCCGCGGGACCCGGTGTACGGGGTGACGGGCCAGGTGATGGGCCGCCCGTCGCGGGTGAGCGAGGTGTAGGCGCACACCACGGAGCTCCGGAACGTCGTGGTGGGGAGCGTGAGGGTCATGCCCGCGCACGCTAATGACGGTGTCTTGGGCCGTTCTTGAGATCGGCCTTCAAGAACCGCCCAAGACCGGGAGGCCACGATGACGGCACCCTGACAAACCAGAAGGAGCACGACAATGCGCACCGCCGCACACCCGAACGTGCCGCAGATCACGCTGCCCGGTCAGGCCGCCGCAGCGCCGGGGCCGCTCGACATGACCAACATGTACCTGGCGCACTACGGCTTCCGCCGCGACCTCGGCCACCTGATCACCGCGATCGGCCGGGTCCGCCTCGGCGACCGCCGGCGCATCACCGCCCTGCGCGAGCACCACGCGTGGGTGCTGTTCGTGCTGCACCACCACCACACCGCCGAGGACGAGACGGTCTGGCCGCGGCTGCGGGAGCGGGCGCCGCAGGCGGTCGGCACGATCGACGCGCTGGAGGCCGAGCACGAGGCATGCGACCACTGGATCCGCGAGAGCACCGACGCCTTCCAGGCGTTCGACGCCGGCCCGTCCGAGGAGCGGCGCGAGCGGCTCATGACCGCCCTGCGCGCGCTGGCCGACACGCTCGGCGCGCACCTGGCGCACGAGGAGACCGACGGGATCCCGCTGATGATGGCCCACATCACCCCGGAGGAGGACGCGGAGGGGCACAAGACGATCATGAAGCAGTACGGTTTCCGCAAGCTGATCACGCTGGTCGGCTGGATCACCTCCGAGCTGCCGCCCGATGTCGAGGCTCATCTGCGCAGGACCTCGCCCCGGCCGATGGTGCTGCTCAACACCTTGGCCGGCGGTAGCTACCGGCGGCGCACGGCCTACCTGTGGGGGTGAGCCAGCTCGCGCTCCACGCTCTCGGCGTGCTCGGCATGCCGCCGCGCCGCCTCAGCATCGCCCAGTGCCTCGGCCAGTTGCGCCAGCGACCGGCTGACCGGCCACATCAGCATGCTCAGCCCGGCGATCCCCATGCGGTCGGCGTACGGGGACGCCTCCTCGTACAGGTCGGCGCAGGCCTGCCGGTCGCCCAGCCCCGCCCAGAGCTCGCAGCGGACGACCAGCCAGAACAGGTAGACGAACGTGCGCGGGATCGGTGCTTGCCGCTCCCACGGCCCGAGCACCTGCCGTGCCTCCTCCAGCCGGCCGCTGACCATCAGGTGGTGGGCGAGCCCGTCCCGGTTGAACTGGTCGAGCTGGTCGTGCGAGATATCCCCCGGTGGCGGCACCGCGTCCGCCGCCCCGCGGCGCAGGCGCATGAGCGCGACCTGGTACGTGGCGCCGGCCGTGGTGGACTCCACGCCCCACATCGAGGTGGCGTGCTGCTCGGCGGCGGTGTCCGCGAGCAGCGACTCGGCCGCCTCCAGGTCGCCGCGGTTGACGAGGAGGCCCAGCCGCAGCCAGGCCAGGATGATGCGCAGGTACGGCATGTGCGTACGGCCGATCAGCCGCTCCGCCTCGGCCAGCACGTCCAGGGCCTCCGGCACCCGGCACAGCTCCAGCAGCGTGCCGCCCTGGCAGGTGAGCCCGATCGTGCGCAGCTCGTCGTCGCCCGCCTCCAGCCCGGCGCGGGCCATCTCCTCCCCCGCCTCCAGCCGCTGACGCACCGAATCCGGGTCGAGCAGCGCGTAGTAGCGGGCGAACAGCACCCGGCCCAGCAGCGTCGCGTCGTTCTCCTGGCGGGCCAGCCGCGCCGCCTCGGCGCTCAACCGGTCCCGCTCCACGGGGTCGCACCCCGGCTGGTAGTACGCCTGGAGCGCCAGGCAGGCCAGCACCCGGGCCCGGGCCGACGGTTCCAGCCCTTCGTCGGCGGCCAGCTCCGTCAGGTCCGCCAGCAGATCGGCGTCGTAGTCGCCGTAGACCTTCCAGGGTTGCAGGATGCGGCCGCCGTACCCGGTCGCGGCCTCGATCCAGCGCCGCCGGTCGCCCTCCTGCTTGGCCAGGCGGCGCAGCCGCGTCAGCTCGGCCTCCTGCCCCACCGAGTCACCCGCCCCGAACCTGGCCTCGGCCAGCGCGAACAGCAGGTCCATCCGCTCGGCCGGGCCCAGCTCGGGGTCGTCCTCGGCCACCTGGCCGGCCCGCTCCAGCAGTTCGACGGCCACGTCGTACGCGCGCAGCCGTTTGGCCTCCTCCGCCGCCCGCCACGCCGCCCGCCAGGCACGCGCGGTGTGGCCCGCGGGAATCGCCTCGAACCAGTGATGGGCCGCGGCGGCCAGCCGGTCGGAGGCGGAGCCGCCGGTACGCGTCTCGATCGCGGCGGCCACGGCGGCGTGCAGCCGGGCCCGCCGCAGCACCGGCACCACCTCGGTGAGCGCCTCCTGCACCAGCGCGTGCACGAACCGGAACCGCCCGGGCCGCCCCTCCGCGACCAGGGCGGCGGCCATGGCGGGCTCCAGCCGGTCCAGCGCCGCGTCCAGGTCGAGCCCGGCGGCCTCGGCCACGATCGTCACGTCGAACTCCCGCCCGGCCACCGCCGCCACCCGCAACAACTCGGCGGACGGCTCGGGCAACCGGTTCACCCGGCCGAGCACGACGTCCCGCACGCCCAGCGGCAGCGTGCCGCGGCCCGGCGATCCGGCTTCCAGGTAACGCATCAGCTCCGTGACGAAGAACGGGTTGCCGTTCGTACGGTCCCTGATCGCCCACACGTCCGTGCCCGCCGGGGTCAGCTCGGCCAGGTCGGACGGCGAAAGGCCGGACAGCGGCAGCCGTACCGCCTGCCGGCGCGACAGCGCCTCGAACGCCTCGGCCAGCGCGCCCTCCGGCGGCGGCCAGTCGCGTGCCGTGCCCACCACGGCCAGCCTGCCGTCCAGCACGTACTCGGCCAGGTAGCTCAGCAGCCGCAGCGAGGACCGGTCCGCCCAGTGCAGGTCGTCCAGCACCACCAGCACCGGCCGCCGGCCCGCGGTCAGCGCCTGTGCCGCCGCTCCGTAGGTGCGGAACCTCGCGCCCTCGGGGTCGGTCCCGGTCGCGGAGCCGACTCCGGGCAGGTTCGCGCGTACGTCGGCGGGCAGCGGCGGCAGCGTGTCGGCCAGCCGCTCCAGCACCGTCACCCACGGCCAGAACGCCGGCGCGCCCTCCGTCGCCGCGCACCGCCCCACCGCGACCGTGAAACCCCTGGCACGGGCCCGGCTCACCAGCTCCTCGGCCAGCCGCGTCTTGCCGATCCCCGGCTCCCCGGTGATCAGCGAGAACCCCGTCCGGCCCGCCGCCGCCGCTTCCAGCAGCCCGTCCAGCGCGGCCAGCTCCTCCTGCCGACCTGTGATCCCTCTCTCGGCCACCTGCGGCTCGGGCGGCTGCGGCGGCCGGTGGGGGAACAGGGCCGGGGCTTGGTCGAGGATGTCGCGTTCCAGCGCGCGCAACTCCTCGCCCGGGTCGATGCCGAGCTCCTCGGCCAGGATCCGGCGGGCCGTGCGCAGCGTCTCCAGGGCCTCGCCCTGGCGACCGCTCCGGTAGAGCGCCAGCGCCCGCAACGCCCACAGCCGCTCGCGCAGCGGGTGCTCGTAGGTCAGGGCCTCCAGCTCGCCCAGCAACTCGCCGTGGCGATCCTGCTGGATGACCGCGCTCACCCGCAGCTCGCGGGCCCGCTCCCGGGCCTCGGTGAGCCGCGCCCTGACGGCGGTCACGTACGCCTGGTCGTCCAGCTCCTGGTACGGCTCGCCGCGCCACAGCGCCAGCGCCTCGCCCGCCAGCCGCTCCGCCTCGGCGGGCTCGGTCGCCTGCTCGGCCTGCCCGACCAGGCGCAGGAACCGCGTCGAGTCCACCTGCTCCGGATCGATCGCCAGCGTGTAACCCACCGGCCCGAACGTCAGCAACCGGCTCTGCGCCCTGGCCCGGCGTCCGGGCTCCAGCAGGCGGCGCAGGTTGGACACGTACGAGTGCAGCGACGCCATCGCCTCGGCCGGCGGCTCCTCGCCCCACAACCGGTCGATCAACGCACTCGGGGCCACCGGCCGGCCCTCCGCCAGCACCAGCCCGCACACCAGCGCCCGCATCTTCAGCGAGCCGATCTGACACGACCGCCCGTCGTCGCCGACGACCTCCAGCGGGCCCAGCACACGGATGTCCACAGCCCTACCACCCTCATGAAGTCGCCTGATCTTACGACAAGGAGGGCTGGTGTGGTCACCACGGCGCCGCCTCGGGTCTCGGGGGCGGCTCCGTCGTGGGTCCCGGGCGGCTCCGTCGTGGCGCGCCCAGGTAAACGGGCTCTGTCGCTGATCTTGTGACCTGGAACGGCTCCTCGCTGACCAGGCGTGAGGGTTTGCGACGTGGTGCTGGTCAGTGAATGATGATCGGCAGCTCAGGCGAAGGAGTACTGGTGGACTTCACGATCAGCTATGAACCCGCTCCCGACGAAGTGGCGCGGGCGCTACGCCAAGGTCTCAAACGGCAGCTCACCGCGGTCTATCGTTTCCTTCCCTCGGTCCTGGTCGTGGCAGGACTCGCTTGCATCTGGGCCGATGCCGTCTTCGTGGGTGTGGGCATGCTCGTCGCAGCGGTCGCGGCTCCCTTCGCGGCGACCCGGGCGATCCGCCGGCTCGCCGCGCGACAGCTCGCCTACATGTGCGTGCCTACGACGATTCGGGTGACCAGCGAAGGGTACGAGTGCCGAACCGAGCAGTACAGCACCACGATGCAGTGGTCTATGTTCGGACAAGTCGTGACAACTCCAGAGTTCTGGCTGTTCTTCGTGAACAGGCAGCTCGCGGCATTCCTCCCCAAACGTGCCTTCAACAGCGAGCAACAGGCCGAACTCATTGACTTCCTGGCCGCACGGCAGAATGCGGGAGCCTCCTGAGCCGGCTATCGCCCGATGGCCACGTCACAAGATCAGCGTCAGAGCCCGGTTACCTGTACTCACGGCACGCCAAAGGGTACGCCGACACCTCCGCAATCCGACCTCGCCGTTGTCCAGACGGCCGGCGACGTGCCTGCTCAGCCGCTAGGGCGGGCTCCAGCAGGTTAACCACCCAATCGGTCAACGGGTGGGAGAGCGGCCTTACCCACCAGGCCGGCATCGAACGTGGCGCGCTTCCAGGATGACGCCACGACCCGACGGTAACCGGCCGACCGCCGGGGGTCGGGAGACCCCGGCAAGGGGGTCCGGGGGAGCTTGGCTCCCCCGTAAGAGGAGCCCGTAGCCGCATCCGCGCGAAGCGCGTCCACCCCGCGAAGGCCCGCGCGGTTGAGGGTCAGGCGTCGATGAGGCGGGAGTAGAAGTCGAGGGCCACGTCGAAGCCGTCGTGGCAGTTGCGGTGGGATCGGTAGCAGGGCCGCCAGGCCGAGCTGGCGCCGACTCCCGCCCTGGCGTCGCTGAGGGCCGAGGGGACGCGTTCCGGTTTGGGGAGGAGGCCGTGGCCCAGGTAGCGGATGCCGGTCAGCTCGGTGTGGGCCCCACGGCCGCCCGAGACGAACGTGCCCAGCCGCCAGCCGCTCTCCTCGTCCCAGACCAGGACGGCCCCGTCCGCGAGCTTCAGCGTCGCGTCACGCGGATCGCAGGGGCCCTCCCACCAGTCCGCCACCTCAGGTCCCAGTACGCCGATGACCTGCCGCACATAGCTCGTCGGCTGCTGCAGCCACTCGTCGGAGTACGGCTTGACATGCCTGATGGCCACGGACGGCACCCCCTTGTGCCCTAACAGTAAGAAAAAATGACAGTGACCAACCATACCCGCGCCGAACTTATTCCGTTGCACAGCCGTCTAGTCATTACGGACGATATTTACGTCAGATACGGGGAAGGAGGGGTGCCCATGATAGCCACGGTTCTACTCATCGTCCTGATGGTCGTCGCCGTCGCGGCCACAGAAATGATCATGTGGTGCTCCGAAAAGAGCAAAGAGAGTGTCGAGTCCGCTGCCGAGATCACCGGGGACTAGTCTCTCGGGCATGTCGTCCCTGCTTCTCTGGCTGCACATCGCCTTCGCGATCTTCACCATCGGCCCGGTCACCGCCGCGACGATGACCGCGCCGCGCGTCATCCGCAACAAGAACGTGCCCGCGCTGCAGATCATCCAGCGCATGACGAGGATCTACAGCCTCGGCACCCTGGGCGTGTTCGCGTTCGGGGTGGCGCTCGGCGCGGTGCTCGGCGGCGGGCTGCTCGGCAAGTGGTACATGACGGCCTCGATGACGCTGTTCATCGTGGCCGCCGTGCTGCTCGTCATCATCGACCGCGACCTGCGCACCGCCCTGCGGGCGCTCTCCAGCGAGAGCCCCGAGGACGACGCGAAGGTGCAGATCGGGAGGATCGCCGCGATCAGCGGGCTCGTGTCCGTGATCTGGCTGGTGATCCTGTTCCTGATGGTGGTGCCCGGCTAGAGGCCGGGCAGCCGTTCAGGCGAGCGGGTGCCTGGCCAGAGGCCCGGGCAGCCGTTCAGGCGAGCGCCTGGGTGAGGTCGGCGAGCAGGTCGTCGATGGTCTCGATGCCGACCGACAGCCGCACCAGGTCGGCGGGCACCTCCAGCGCCGATCCGGCCACCGAGGCGTGCGTCATCCTGCCCGGGTGCTCGATCAGCGACTCCACCCCGCCCAGGGACTCCCCGAGCGTGAAGAGCTTCGCCCGGTTGCACACCTCCACGGCCTCCGCCTCGCCCCCGGCGACGCGGAACGACACCATGCCCCCGAACCGCCGCATCTGCTTGGCCGCCACCTCGTGCCCCGTGTGCTCGGACAGCCCCGGGTAGAGGACCTGGGTCACCCGCGGGTGCGCGAGCAGCAGGTCGACGACGCGTTCGGCGTTGTCGCAGTGGCGGTCCATGCGTACGCCCAGGGTCTTGAGCCCGCGCAGCGTCAGCCACGCGTCGAACGGCCCGGCCACCGCGCCCATCGCGTTCTGGTGGTAGGCCAGCTCCTCCCCGAGGCCGCGGTCGACGGTCACCAGCGCCCCGCCGACCACGTCGGAGTGCCCGCCCACGTACTTGGTGGTCGAGTGCACGACGACGTCCGCGCCCAGCTGGAGCGGCTGCTGCAGGTACGGTGACGCGAACGTGTTGTCCACCACCAGCAGCGCCCCGTTGTCGTGGGCCAGCTGCGCCAGCCCGGCGATGTCGGCGATGCCGAGCAACGGGTTGGTGGGCGTCTCGACCCATACGATCTTGGTCTTCTGCGTCATCGCCGCGGCGACGGCGTCGAGGTCGTGCAGCGGGACCGGGTCGTAGTGCAGGTCCCAGCGCTGGTGAACCTTGGCGAACAGCCGGTACGTCCCGCCGTACGCGTCGTTCGGGATGACGACGTGATCCTGCGGCTTGCACACCGTGCGCAGCAGGGTGTCCTCGGCGGCCAGCCCAGAGGCGAACGCGAGCCCGCGCACGCCGCTCTCCACCGCCGCCAGCGCCTCTTCGAGCGCGGTCCTGGTGGGGTTGGCCGAACGGCTGTACTCATATCCGGAACGCAGACCGCCCACGCCGTCCTGCTTGTAGGTGGAGGTCGCGTAAATCGGCGGCACCACCGCACCCGTCGTGGGGTCTGGCTCCTGACCTGCGTGGATGGCCAGCGTCTCAAAACCGTTGCTCATACCCGCCACGTTAATGGAAGTCGGCCCGCGATCCGTCCCCTCCGGATCGCGGGCCGCTCGCGGGCACCGTCCCCCAACGGCCCCGCGATGGCTCGCGCACCATGCCCGCGCGAGCCAGGTCCTCAGGCCGCCCTGGACTCGTGGCCCTCCGAGCGAGGCCGGAGCCGTACGACATCCGCCTCGATGAACCGGCCGCTGCCGCCTTCCGCGGGCTCCCCGTTGATGCGGGAGAGCAGCACCGGGTCGGCCAGCGCGAGCAGCACCCCCACCAGCAGCCCGAGACCCAGCAGCACGAATCCGATGGCAACCATTTCCTGTCCCCTTCCGACATCTCCCAGCATCGGCGACACCCCATGGCTCCCGCCTCCGCTGAAGGACTGGTCTCCGGCCACCCGTCTCGGCCGAACGGCTGATACGAGATGTCCGACTTCCGGCCTAGGCTCGAGGCCGTGGTGGAGAGCAAGCGCATCGTGTACTGGATCCGGCGGCTGAGCGAGATCGCGATGATCGGCTGGCTGGGCATGATGCTGATGCTCGACCTCGTGCTGGCGGGCCTCACCGGAGGCGTCCAGTGGCTCGTGCCGTTCTGCGGCGCGGCCGGCATCGCGGCCGTGGTGCTGCGGCGCCGCTACCGGATCGAGGGGTTCAGCATCATGCTGGCCCTGTCGTTCAGCGTGTCGATCGTCATCGGCAGCACCGAGCTGCGGGGCGCGCCCGGGATGGCGGAGACGGGATCGCTGCTCGTCCTGATCATCGGCGTGCTGCGGCACGTGGAGCCGGTGCGGCGGGCGGCCGTGCTCGCGTGCGTGGGCCTGACCGTGCTGCTGGCCGAGGCCGTCGGGCGCAAGTACAACGACTCGGGGCTGGCGTTCTCGTTCCTGCTGTTCGCGGGGTGGTCGACGGCGGCCGGGGTCGGCGGTTACCTCCGCTTCCAGCAGGAGCGCCGCACGGAGGCCGTCTATTCGGTACGGCGGGCCGAACGCCTCGAACTCGCCAGGGAGCTGCACGACCTGGTCGCCCACTACATCACGGGCATCGTGGTCCAGGCCCAGGCCGCGCGTACGGTCGCCGAGACCAAGCCGGAGGCGGTGGCGCCCGCGCTCGACGCGATCGCCACGGCCGGGTCCGAGGCGCTGACCTCGATGCGGCGCATGGTCACGGTGCTGCGCACCGAGGACGACGCGGCCCGCAAACCCGGCGTCACGCTGGCCGACCTGCGGATGCTGACCGAGCGGTTCTCCGCCGAAGGGCCGAAGGTGGCGTTCGAGATCGGGCAGGGGCTGGACGATCGCACGCTGCCGCCCGAGGTCATGACGACCCTGCACCGGGTGCTCCAGGAGTCGCTGACCAACATCCGCAAGCACGCCTCCCGTACCGCCTGGGTCGAGGCGGGTCTGCGGCGCTTCGAGAGGGTGGTGGTGCTGCGGGTGCGGAACTTCGGGTCGGGGTCAGATCCGAAGGTGTCGCGCCTCGGCGGCGGGTTCGGGCTGGTCGGGATGGCCGAGCGGGTGGAGGCGCTGGGCGGCAGGCTCTACGCGGGCCCGTCCGCCGAGGGTGCCTGGGAGGTGGTCGCCGAGTTCCCCCTCCCGTAGGGCCCGCTCGAACGCCTCGCCGCCCAGGACGGCCCGCAGCCGCCCGCCGATCCGCTCCACGTCCAGCCGCTCGCCCACCGGCAGGGGCGCCCCCACCTCCCGCCGCATGGCCGTGGCCGCCCCGAGCAGCCTGGCCGCCTCCGCCGGCCCACTCTCCTGGTCGATCGACGCCGGCCCGAGCTCCTGGTCGATCGACAGGGCTCCGGCCAGGCCCTCCAACGCCAGCGCGATCGCCCGGGGATCGCCGGTCTCCCGCGCGGCCTCGTACCCCTCGCGATGCCTGGCCAGCGCGAGCGCCGCGGCTCCGCGCTGCTCGGCCGCGAAGCCCAGCTCCGCCATGATGAACGCGATCCCGGGCGTCCCCCGCACCCTCCGCAGCCAGTCGAGCAAGGGCAGCAGGTACGACTCCGCCTCCTCGTACCTGCCCTGCCGCCGGGCGCTCAGGGCCAGGCCGACCACGGCGTGTTCCTCCGCGGACTTGTGCGACTGCTCGACCGCCAGCCGCCTGGCCCGCTCGTGGTAATCGTCGGCCCGCTCGTAGTCACCGGACAACATCGCGATCCGGCCCAGGGAAGCCACCTTGAACGACACCTCGAACCCCAGTTCCTCCGCCAGCCGCAGCCCTTCCTCCCGCAGCCGGGCCGCCCTGGCGTAGTCGCCGCGGATCTCCGCCGCCCGGTCGAGCACGTCCATGGCCTCGATCTGCCCCCACCCGTCCCCGAGCTCCCTGAAGACCGCCAGGCCCCGTTCGCCGTCCCGTTCCATGGCCGCCAGGTCGCCCCGGACGACGGCGAGCTTCCCGCGCAGGCAGAGCGCCGCCGCCTCACCCCACCGATCGCCCAGCTCCCGGTACACCGCCAGCGCTCGCTCCGCCGCCGCCTCGTGCGCTCGCCGGTCGCCGTAGGCCCACCCGGCATGGCTCGGGAACCAGTCGGCCAGCGCCGCGCCCGCCGGGTCGAGCTCGGCCCGCCGGATCGGCGAGCCGGGCTCGCCGATCAGCGACTCGATCCCGGCCAGCCAGGCCGACGCCCGCGCCCCCTCCGCTCCGGAGGCGGCGGGCGTCCCCAGGACCGCCGACAGTGCCACCGACAGGGAGCGGCGGGCCTCGCGCAGGCGGCCGCGCAGGAACCAGTACCAGGCCAGGGCGTTGACCAGACGCAGCGGCTCCGGCCCCGCGAGGGCGAGCCGGAGGTTGGCGCTCTCGGCGTCGAGCCGGGCGAGCCATTCCCGCTGCCCGGGCCCCTTGAGGTCCGCCCGTTCGGCCAGGGCCGTGTAGTGGCGGGCGTGGCGCTCCCTGATCGCGTCGTACTCGCCCGCCTCGCGCAGCCGCTCCACGCAGTACGCCGTCACGGACTCCAGCAGCCGGTAGCGCGGCCCGGCCACGCGCACCACCAGCGACCGGTCGACCAGCCTGGCCACGGTGTCGAGCACGTCCACGCCGGGCTCGGCGCACACCTCCTCGGCCGCGTCCAGCGTGCACCCGTCGGCGTGCACGGCCAGCCGCCGCAGCACGACGCGCTCTGGTTCGCTCAGCAGCTCCCAGCTCCAGTCGATCATCGCCCGGAGCGTGCGCTGCCGCGCCGGCGCGTCCCGCATGCCCGCGCTGAGCAGCCTGAACCGGTCGTCCAGCCGGTCGGCCAGCTCCCGCACCCCGAGGGCGCGTACACGGGTGGCGGCCAGTTCGAGCGCCAGCGGGATGCCGTCGAGGCGTCGGCAGATGGTGGCCACGGTCTCGCTCGGCGGGACGTTCGCCCGGGCCGTGAAGAGCCGTACGGCCTCGGGTTCGGGCAGGGGCGGCACCGCGCGTACGGACTCGCCCGTCACACCCAGCGGCTCCTGGCTCGTGGCCAGCACGCGCAGCCCCGGGGCGGTGCGCAGGAGGGCGGCGGCCAGCTCGGCCGCCTGCTCCACCAGGTGCTCGCAGTTGTCGAGGACGAGCAGCATGCGCTTGCCCGCCAGCGCTCCTGCCAGCCTGGGCGCGAGCGGGGCGGCGTCGTCGTCCCGCACGCCGAGCACGGCCGCGACCGCCTCGGCGGGCTCGGCCGCCCCCGCCAGTTCGGCCAGCCACACCCCGTCGGGGAAGTCCGGCCCCGCGTCGGCGGCGGCGGCCAGGGCGAGCCTGGTCTTGCCGACGCCGCCCGGCCCGGTGAGGGTCACCAGGCGGGAGGCGGCGAGCAGCGCACGGACGTCGGCCAGCTCCCCCTCCCGGCCGACCAGGTCGGTGAGCGGCGCGGGCAGGTTGGTGGCGGGCGCCACCGAGGAGGCCGGCGTCAGGCCGGGGTCCTGGCGCAGGATGGCCTGGTGGAGATCGGCCAGCGCCGGTGACGGGTCGAGCCCCAGGTCCTCCCCCAGCCGCCTGCGCAGGCCCTCGTAGGCGGCCAGGGCCTCGCTCTGCCGCCCGCCCCGGTAGAGCGCCGTCATGTGGGCGGCGACCAGCCGTTCGCGCAGCGGGTGGCGGGCCACCAGGTCGCCAAGGTCCACGGGCCGGCCCAGCTCCAGGCGTACCTCCGCCTGCTCCTCCAGGGCCGCGAGGCGCGTCTCCTCCAGGCGCGCGGCCTCCGGGAGCGCGAAGGCGGCGTCGGCGAAGTCGGCGTACGCGGGCCCGCGCCACAGCGCCAGCGCCTGCTCCAGCTCGGCCGCGCGCGTGCGCGGATCAGGGGACCGGCGCTCCACGAGGGAACGGAATCGCCCGGCGTCGCAATCGTGGGCGGCCAGCCGGTATCCGGCGGGCCCGTGCACGACCAGGCCGGGGTCGCCGAGGGCCCGGCGCAGCTGGGAGACGCGGGCCTGGAGGGTGCCGACCGGGTTGCGGCCGGTCGCGGCGCCCCAGAGGTCGTCGATCAGCCGGCCCGCCGAGACCGGCCCGCCCCCGTGCGCCAGCAGGTCGGCCAGGAGCGCGCGTACTTTGGGCTCGGCCACCGGGACGGGCCTGCCGTCCTCGGCCCGGACCTCCAGCGGTCCCAGCACCCCGAATCGCACCACGTCAGTACTCAACCCGTGGCGGGGCCGAAGGATTTCCGTAGCGGCGTGTCCGAGGGTGTCGGGCATGAGTCAAGTGACAGTCGTGGGAATGGGCCCGATGGGCTCGAAGATGGCCGAGACGTTCCTGGCCGCCGGACACGAGGTGGCGGTCTGGAACCGTACGGCGAGCAGGACGGCGCCGCTGGTCGCCCAGGGCGCCAGGCAGGCGGCGAGCGCGGCGGACGGCGAGCTGCTGGTGGTCAGCCAGATCAGCTACCAGGCGATGTACGACAGCTTCGGCGACGCCAGGCTGGACGGGAAGGTGGTGGTCAACCTCAGCTCCGACACCCCGGAGGCGCTGCGCCGAGCGGCCCGGTGGGTGGAGGAGCGCGGCGGCACGCTGATCACGGCGGGCATCATGGTGCCGCCGCCGGGGATCGGGCAGCCGGGCGCGTACACCTTCTACAGCGGCCCCAAGGACGTCCTCGACCGGCACGCCGGGACGCTGGAGGCGCTGAGCGAGGTCACCTACGTCGGGGCGGACCGGGCGCTGGCGATGATGTACTACCAGGCCCAGCTCCTGATCTTCTGGTCGAGCCTGACCAGCTTCATGCACGCCATGGCGATGCTGCGCACGGCGGGCACCGCGCCGGCGGAGTTCCTGCCGTTCGCCCGGGACCTGTTCACCCAGCTGGGCGGTGACGGACCCATGGGGTACGCCAAGATCCTGGCCGAGGAGTTCGCGGCCGGGAAGTATCCGGGCGAGCTGAACTCCCTGCACATGCAGGCCGTCGGCATCGGCCACGCCGTGGAGGCGCTGGCCGACGCCGGGCTGGAGACCACGGTCCCGGGCGCGCTCAAGGCGTTGTTCGAGCGCGCCGACGCCGAGGGCCGGGGCCACGAGGGGCTCGGCACCGTGATCGAGTCGATCAGAAAGCCCTAGTGATTCGCGAGGAAGGCGAGCAGGTCCTGGCGGGTGATCATGCCCGAGGGCTTGCCGTCTTCCAGCACAACGGCCGCATCGGCCTTCTCCAGCGCTTCGACCGCACGGGCCACAGGTTCACCACTGCCGATCATGGGTAGTGGCGCCGACATGTGATCACCGATCTGGTCGTCGGAGGAGAGTCTGCCGTGGTAGAGGGCTTCGAGGAGGTCGCGTTCGACGATGGAGCCGACCACCTCGGCCGCCATGACCGGCGGCTCCTCCTTCATCACCGGGAGCTGGGACACCGAGTATTCCCGCATGATCGAGATGGCCGTGCCCACCGACTCGTGCGGATGCGCGTGCACGAACTCCGGCAGCCCCGCTCCCTTCCGCGCCAGCACGTCGGCGACCAGCCCCTCCTCGGACGACGTGGTCAGGAAGCCGTAGTCGGCCATCCAGTCGTCGTTGAAGATCTTGGACAGGTAGCCGCGCCCGCCGTCGGGGAGCAGCACGACGATCACGTCGTCGGGCGCGGCCGTGGCCGCCACCCGCAGCGCCGCCACGACAGCCATCCCGCAGGAGCCACCAACCAGCAGTCCCTCCTCGCGGGCGAGCCTGCGGGTCATGGTGAAGGAGTCCTTGTCGGACACCGCGATGATCTCGTCGCAGATCTTGGTGTCGTACGTGGCGGGCCAGATGTCCTCGCCCACCCCTTCCACCAGGTACGGCCGGCCGCTGCCGCCGGAGTAGACCGAGCCCTCCGGGTCGGCTCCGATGATCTTCACGCGGCCGCCGGAGACCTCCTTGAGATAGCGGCCGGTGCCGCTGATGGTGCCGCCGGTGCCGATGCCCGCGACGAAGTGGGTGATCCGGCCCTCGGTCTGCTCCCAGATCTCCGGACCCGTCGAGTGGTAGTGGGAGTCGGGGTTGTTGACGTTGGAGTACTGGTCGGGCTTCCAGGCGTTCGGCACCTCGCGGGCCAGCCGGTCGGAGACCGAGTAGTACGAGTCGGGATGGTCGGGCGAGACGGCGGTCGGGCAGACCACGACCTCGGCCCCATAGGCCCGCAGGACCGAGATCTTGTCCTGGGCCACCTTGTCCGGCACCACGAACAGGCACCGGTAACCCTTCTGCTGGGCCACGATCGCCAGGCCAACCCCCGTGTTACCGGAGGTCGGCTCGACGATCACGCCTCCCGGACGCAGCTCGCCGGACGCCTCCGCGGCCTCGATCATCCGTACGGCGATGCGGTCCTTGACCGAGCCGCCCGGGTTGAAGTACTCGACCTTGGCCAGCACCTGCGCGGACAACCCCGCGTTGACTTTGTGCAGCCGGACGAGCGGAGTGTTCCCCATGAGATCAACCAGGGAATCGTAAACGCGCACCGCGGTGTTCACCTTCTTTACCGAAGCTTGGTCAGCTTGCCAGTGGCCGAGATCCAGTGGGGGTGGCCGGCACTCGGCTAGTTTTCAAGCAAACGCTACCGCTGAGTTCGACTAGGAGGGCACGTACGGTGGTCTGGCCAGCTGGTATGGCGCGCGCGGCACGCAAGATCGCCACGGCCGCGGCGCTCGGAGGTGGCGGGCTCACGGCCCTCGGCGCGACGGCGTACGGGCTGCTGGTCGCCGAAGGGCTGCTCGCGCGCCGGGCCATCGGGCAGCCGCACGGCCTGGACGGGCCGCCTTCCGACGGCACGTACGGCGACTTTCCCGGCGAGCCGCTCAAGATCGCCATGCTCGGCGACTCCACGTCGGTCGGGCTCGGCATGACCGACCCCGCCCAGACGCCCGGCGCGCTGCTCGCGCACGGCCTGGCCTCGGTCGCCGAACGCCCGGTACACCTGCTCGTCGTCGGCAAGTCGGGCTCGCCCTCGTCCGAGCTGGGCGACCAGGTGGACAAGGCCCTGGCCATGGAGACCGACATCGCGGTGATCTTCGTGGGGGCCAACGACATCATCACGCAGACGCCGCCCGCCGTCGCCGTACGCCATCTGGCCAAAGCCGTGCGGCGGTTGCGGGACGCGGGGGTCGAGGTGGTCGTGGGCACCTGTCCCGACCTCGGCACGGTGCGGCCGATCGGGCAGCCGCTGCGCTGGGTGGCGCGGCGGTGGAGCCGCCAGCTCGCCGCGGCGCAGACGGTGGCGGTGGTGGACGCGGGCGGCCGTACGGTGGCGTTCGCCGACCTCCTGGGCCCCGAGTTCGCAACAAATCCGGCAGAAATGTTCGGACCGGATCGTTTCCATCCATCTGCCCGAGGTTACGCGCAGGCCGCTTACGCGGTGCTACCGTCAGTGTGCGCTGCGTTGGGGCTGTGGCCTGAGCCGCGCCCCGCACGCGGCGAAGCACTACAACCGATCTACCTTGCGGCGGCTACGGCCGCGGAGGAGCCCGGCACCGAGGTCACCGCGACCCGGGTCGACGGACGGGCGACGGGCCTGCACGGAAAGTGGGCGACGTTGTTCCGCCGACGGCTCGGCGAGACGTTCAATGACGCCCGGCGTCTGACGTCCCGGCTCGGCGAGACGCTCGACGACGCCTGACGTCCCCCGTCAAGGCCCGCCGAGTGCCAGTGTCGGTTACTCTGCGCGCCCGCGTCGCCACTCCTCGTCCCCTTTGGAGTGGATTGCCCGTGCAGCGACCCCTCTGGAAACCGACCGTCGCCCTCGCCGGAACCCTCGTCGGAGTCCTCTCCGCGGCCGCCTGCTCCGGCAGCGACGCGGCCACCACCCCGAACTTCCCGACCTGGCAGAACACCCAGGTCAACGCCGTCAGCCGGATGGCGGTGGCGGGCGGGGTCGTCGCCGCCACCTCCATGAAGCCCGACGGCTCGCTGGAGACCGTCGCCGTCGGCCTGCGGGACGGCAAGCGGCTGTGGTCCTACCCGGCCACGATCGCCGGCCGCCTGCCCGGCATGGGCGTCTCGGCCCCGGCGGTCGTCGAGACGTCCCCGGGCCAGGGCGTGGTCGTCGCGCTCGACCCGGCCAAGAGCGGCCACTGGAACGCCACGCTCATCGCCCGCGACGCCCGCTCGGGGGCGCAGAAGTGGAGCAGGCCGGTGCACTCGACGTTCGGGCCGCAGCGGTGCGGGCCGTACGTCTGCGTGTCGGAGCACACGGCCCTGGCCAAGGCCCGCATGGTGGTGCTCGACCCGGCCACCGGGAAGACCCTGTGGAAGCTGCCGGGGATCTCCGAGGTGGAGTGGTCGGACCCGAGCCGGGTCCTGCTGCTCAGGCTGGCCGCCAGCCCCATGATCGAGTCGTACGAGCTCAAGACCGGCAAGCTGCAGTGGCAGCAGCCGATCGAGCAGGCGCTCGGCCCGGGGATCGACATGTCGGGCGGGTGGGCGTTCGGGGCGACCGGTGACAATCTGGTCGGCTACGTCGCCCCCTACACGAACCCCCAGACGAAGAAGGTCTCCGCCTTCGGCCTCTTCTCCGTCAAGATCGCCAACGGGACGATCAACTGGATGCGGCCCTCGGTCGTACGCGTCTATCCGAGCGGCAGCCCCGGCTACGCCCCCGTCGTACGCCCCGTCGACCGCCAGGGGGCCTACGGCGGCTTCGCCCGGCTGGACTCGGAGAGCGGGCGGGTGGTCGGGCAGGTCACCGCGGCCGACGTGCCCGGGTCCGGCTGGTGGCTGGCCTTCCCCGACCGGATGGACAAGCTGGGCTTCCTCAAGCACGACGCGAAGGGCACGGCGTTCGACCTGGTCTCGGGCAAGCCGGTGCCGGTGGAGGAGCAGCACGGCTGGTCCTTCTGCGTGACCGACCCCAAGCCGCTGCCGCTGCGCGGGCAGGCGCCGGGCTTCTACTCGACGGCCGCCGTCTGCGAGTACGACCTCGCCACCGGCAAGCAGGTCAAGGGTGCGGTCGTGCCGCCTCCCTGGTTCACCGGCAGCCAGGACGGGTGGCGGCTGTGGCGCGACGAGCAGGGGGCCATCCACGCCATCAACGACCAAACCTCCACCGCGCCCGGCATGTACGGATAGGACCGGAATATAGTTCTATCTGTAGCACCCGACAAAGGAGGGGCCATGCCCGAGGCAGTCATCGTCGCGACCGCGCGTTCCCCGATCGGCCGGGCCTTCAAGGGCTCGCTCCAGGAGATCCGCCCCGACGACCTGACCGTGCAGATGATCCAGGCGGCGCTGGCCAAGGTGCCCCAGCTCGATCCCTCGTCCATCGACGACATCATGCTGGGGTGCGGGCTGCCCGGGGGCGAGCAGGGGTTCAACATGGCCCGGGTGGTGTCGGTGATGCTCGGGCTGGACAACGTGCCCGGCACGACCGTGACGCGCTACTGCTCCTCGTCGCTGCAGACCACGCGGATGGCCTTCCACGCGATCAAGGCGGGCGAGGGGGACGTGTTCGTGTCGGCCGGGGTGGAGACCGTGTCCCGGTTCACGAAGGGCAACTCCGACTCGCTGCCCGACACGCACAACCCCGTCTTCCTGGACGCCCTGTCACGTACCAAGTCCTTCGCCGAGGGCGGGAAGGTGTGGCACGACCCGCGCGAGGACGGCGTCGTCCCTGACATCTACATCGCGATGGGGCAGACCGCCGAGAACCTCGCCCAGCTCAAGGGGGTCACCCGCCAGGAGCAGGACGAGTTCGGGGTGCGCTCGCAGAACCTGGCCGAGAAGGCGCTGGCCGACGGGTTCTGGGCCAAGGACATCACGCCGGTGACGCTGCCGGACGGGACGGTGGTGGAGAAGGACGACGGGCCTCGGGCGGGGACGACGTACGAGAAGGTCTCCACCCTCCAGCCGGTCTTCCGGCCCGACGGGACCGTGACCGCCGGCAACTGCTGCCCGCTGAACGACGGGGCGGCGGCCGTGATCGTGATGAGCGACGTCAAGGCCGCCGAGCTCGGGATCACGCCGCTGGCCCGGATCGTCTCGACCGGGGTCACCGGGCTGTCCCCGGAGATCATGGGGCTGGGGCCGGTGGAGGCCTCGAAGCAGGCGCTCTCGCGGGCGGGGATGGCGATCGAGGACGTCGACCTCGTGGAGATCAACGAGGCGTTCGCCGCCCAGGTGATCCCGTCCTACCGGGATCTGGGGATCCCGCTGGACCGGCTCAACGTCAACGGCGGGGCGATCGCGGTGGGGCACCCGTTCGGGATGACGGGGGCGCGGATCACGTCCACGCTGATCAACAGCCTGCAGCACCACGACAAGAGCATCGGGCTCGAGACGATGTGCGTGGGCGGCGGCCAGGGCATGGCCATGATCCTCGAACGCCTCTGACCACTTCCCATCCATTTTTTACGCGCTGCCCGGGCAACCACCCGCCGCACTCCGGCTGACGGAGCGGCGAGCCTGGGGCGGAGAGCGGCAGCTTGCGTGACCAGCGGAGCCCCGTGCGAGCGCGACCATGAGCAGGGCCCTCCAGGGAAACGGCCTCTGACCCTTCACCGGCTGAGCGCCGCTACGCGAGCCCATGGTTGCCCGGTTACGTTCCCCCACCTTGCCCACCGCCCGTTCTTGCGCCGAGCACCACCGCACAACGCTCCGCCGACCCGGCGCCCAAACGACCCGCCGCAGCGCCCGCGCATGCCGCACAGCGGCGCCACCGCCGTACGCCATCCGGTGGGCCGCCATCGCGTCCTGAGCGCCGAGCATCACCGCGCCCCGCCCCGCCGACCGGGCACCTGATCAAGCGTTCCCGTGGCCGGGGGAGGTGGTCAGCCGTGGGTGTCCGGGCCGGCGTGGTGGGGGGTGATGCGGAGGAGGACGCGGCGTTCGCGGGTCATGGCGGCGCGGTAGTCGTCCCAGTCCGGGTGCTCGCCGGAGATGTCGCGATAGTACGAGACCAGGCCCTCCATGGCGTCCGGGAGCGACTGGATGTCGGCCGTCCCGTCCACCTGGATCCATTCGCCGTAGAAGCCGTCCGTGAAGACGCACAGCGAGACGTGCGGGTCGCGGCGGGCGTTGCGGACCTTGGCGGCCGTTTCGCGGGTGCTGACGATGACCTGGCCGCCCGAGACGCCGGCGGTCACCGGGGACATCTGCGGGCGCCCGTCGCGACGCTTGGTGAGCAGGACGGCGCGGTGGTGGGTGCGGAGGAAGGCGAGTGCCTTGTCGAGGTCCATCTCCTCATGATGACGGCCATGAGGACGCGCCCGCGCCTGGGGCACGGGCGCGAGGATGGATGGGCTTAGATGAAGCCCATGCGGTTACGGCGGTGCCGCTCGTGTTCGTGCACGATCGCGGCAGCGTAGCCGTGGGATAGCCCGTGCTCGTCGGCAAGCCAGTTGGCCCGCTCGTCACACCTCAGGAAAGCCGGGCCGTTGTCGATGGCTTGGAACCACTCTGGGAGTTCGCGCCCCGTTATGGACGGGACTCTTGCGATCAGCTTTGTCTGCGTCTCCGGTGAGTGGTTCAAGGACATGGGCACCTCCGCGAATAAGGGTCCTTTGCTCGACCCTGCAACACCAGCGTCCGAATGGCAAGCCCCCAACCAGGCATCATTTTGTGACGGCACGTAGATTTTCGGTCACACAAGGAGAGGGCCCCGCCGGAACGGCGGAGCCCTCGGGGGTGACGCAGACGTTAACGATCAGTCACTACTGGTGAAATAGCTGACGAACCGCAGCACCTCGAGGTAGATCCAGACGAGGCTCAGCGTCAGACCGAACGCGCACTGCCAGGCGAACTTCTCCGGCGCCCCCTCCCGCACGCCCTGCTCGATCGAGTCGAAGTCGAGCAGCAGGAAGAAGCAGCCGATCAGGATCATGACGATGCTGAACGCCCAGCCGATCGGGCTGTCGGTGCGCAGGCCGAGGCCGCCGTCGACGAAGAAGCCGAGGACCAGGTTGACGAGCAGCAGCCCGAGCGCCGCGATGCCGGCCGCGAGGCCGAACTTCACGAGCTTGGGTGTGACGCGGATGATCCGCAACGAGTAGACCGTCAGCACCGCGCCGAACGCGAACGCCGTGCCGAGCACGGCCTGCAGCACGATGCCGCTGATCATGCCCTCGAAGACAGAGCTGATCTTGCCCAGGAACACGCCCTCGAAGACGGCGTACCCCAGGATGAGCGCCGGGTTGGTGCTCTGCGTGAACGAGGCGATCAGCCCCAGGATCAGCGCGACGACCGCGGCGCCGATGGCGACCACTGGCGGGACATTGAGGACCCAGGCCGCGGCGGCGGCCGCGACGAGAGCCCCGAGGGTGAGAAACCCGCGCACGACGACGTCGTCTAGCGTCATGGTGCGGTACGCGGGCCGAGTGGGTTGCGCGTACGACGGCGCGTCGTACATGTTCTGCAGCTGGTCTGGGGACGGGGACGGTCCGGCCCAGCCCGCGGACTGCTGCCGCGACCTGCTGAAAACGGGGTTCTTGCTCTCCATCGCTGCCTCCTGTGACGCCGAGCCTACGGGGCGCGGCGACACCTTGGTCAACTGACGTGTTAGATCGATGTTCATTCGGGACTTCGGCAGCTTCCCAACGAACGTGCCCGGCCCAGAGTTCCCAAGGTCATCGAGCTCGCCCTTCAAGATCATCCGCAGCCCCGGCCCCAGGGTCTCGGCGCGTCCTATTTACTGTGCGTCCACGAGAAAAGACCGGCAGTAATGGCGTAGTCAAGCATTCACAGAAAGAAACGTTCGGGAGAAGCCCGGAGAGGCAGAAAGACAGCCCGTTGTCAATATGCCGAAGGCGAAAAGTAAACGACGCCCACCTGAGCTTACTCGGCCGCTCCACGTCGGCCTCAACCGGTCCGGCGTCGTCGCCCACAGCCCCTTCCAGCAGGGGCGAAGCGCCCGGAGGCGGCGCGACACCGTAACAACTCGATATCGGCCGCAACAGGCCCGTCCGACGATCGCGGTAAACCTCCAGGTCAGGAACCCAAAGGCGATGAAGACGGCAAGTGCCCCCGGCGGGATTCGAACCCGCACGTCAACCCTTTTAAGGGGTTTGCCTCTGCCATTGGGCTACGGGGGCGCCGCAATCATACGAAACAGACCATGGTTAAGAGGAGCACAACTTCGCATCAGGCGTCACAACTGTGAAGTCTGCGGTGAAGTGAGAGGGCTCCAGGCACTCTGTCCAAGAAGAGTAGACCGTCCAGATGGTCGAGTTGGTGCTGAATGCAGCGGGCTTCGAAGGCGTCCGCTTCGATGGTGACGGGCTCCCCCGTACCTGGCAAATGCCCACGTACGGTGATACGGGTGGCGCGGAGGACATCTGCCGTGAGCCCCGTGATGGACGTGCAGCCCTCGCGCCCCGGGTCCCAGTGGGACGCTCTGGCGAGGCGTGGATTGGCCAGAACGAGCTCTCCGGCCCACGAACGGCTCCTGGGGTGGAGTCCGGCATCAAAGGCGATCAGGCGCCAGCTCAGGCCGATCTGAGGGGCGGCCAGCCCGGTCGTGGCGGTCTCCCGGCGGAGGGTGGCCAGGAGATCGGCGGCGGCGGCCACGACCTCGGGGGCGGTGGGGTCGACCGGTTCGGCGGCGGCGGACAGGAGCGGGTGCGGGGCGCCGAGGACCTCGCGCGGGGTTCCCACGCGGCCGCCGAGCACATCACGGCCGCCGGGCGCCCCCCAAGGCTCGCCGCCCCATCCGTTCATCTGTCCTCCTGCCCGTTCACAGCAGGTCCGGTTCGACGGGGCGGAAGGTGATCTCCGAGTCGAGTCCGGCGCCGACGGCCGCCAGCCTGCGCATGAGCGCCGCCACGTCCACCTCCTTCGGTAGCTCGACGTCCGCGATCAGAACGTAGAGACGGCCGGTGAGCCTGGTGCTCATCCCGGTGATGTTGCCCCGGTCAGCGGCGAGCACGGCGCTGATGGCCGAGATGATCCCGGGCCGGTCGGGCCCGTGCACGGTCAGTACGTAACCGAGACCGCCGCCCTCCTCGCAGAAGTGCCGCTGGGCCTCGATGGCGGAGGCGGTCACCACGAGATCGGGCGCGCACAGACGCTTCAGCAGCTCGGCCGAGTCCAGATCGCCCGACACCAGCAGCATCATCGCCACGTGACCGCCGAGCAACGTCATCGTCGAGTCCTGGATGTTCGCTCCGCAATCGGCGAGCGAACCGGTGACCGCGGCGATCACGCCGGGCCGGTCGACGCCGAGCACGGTCACCGCTGAGAGCCCCATCCGTGCTACCCCTTCCGCTTGCGACCAGGGGTGCCGAATACGCCCCGGCGAGGTTCGCCGGGGCGCTTGCCGTTCCTGGGCTAGCGACGGGTCGTCGCGACTGCGGCCCTGAAGTCCTCACGTGGGTGCTCCATCTCACCCAGCGAGATCGTCTCGCGCTTGAAGAACAGGGCCAGGGTCCAGTCGACGACGACACGGACCTTGCGGTTCAGCGTCGGCACCCGCGACAGATGGTAGGTCCGGTGCATGAACCACGCAGGGAATCCGCGAAGCTTGACGCCATAGACATTGGCGACGCCCTGATGCAGGCCCAAACCGGCAACCGATCCGACATACTTGTGGCGGTATTCGACCAGTTGCTGGCCACGCAGGTGGCGGACGATGTTGTCGGCCAGCACCTTGGCCTGGCGGACGGCGTGCTGGGCGTTCGGGGCGCAGTACTGGCCGGGGTTCGTGACGTCGGGCACCCCCGCGGCGTCTCCCGCCGCGAAGGCGTCGTTCGTGCCGGCGATGGTGAGCATGGCGGTGCACTTGATCCGGCCGCGCTCGTCGAGCGGCAGGCCGCTGTCGTTGACCACGGGGCTGGGCTTGACGCCCGCGGTCCACACGAGGGTCTCCGCGTCGAACTCCGAGCCGTCCGAGAGGATCACGTGCCCGTCGGTGCAGGACTCCAGGCGGGTCTCGAGCTTGACGTCGATGCCGCGCTCGCGCAGCTGCTCCAGGGTCCACTTGCCCATCTCGGGGCCGACCTCGGGCAGCACCCGGTTCGAGGCCTCCACGAGCACCCAGCGGAGGTCCGACGGCTTGATGTTGCGGTAGTAGCGCGTCGAGTCCTTGGCCATGTCCTCGAGCTCCGCGAGCGCCTCGACGCCCGCGAACCCGGCCCCGACCACGACGAACGTGAGCGCCTTGCGCCGCACCTCCGGGTCGTCGGTCGACTCGGCCACGTCGAGCAGGTGCAGCACGCGGTTGCGCAGGGCGATGGCCTCGCCCACGGCCTTGAAGCCGATGCCGATGTCGGTGAGGCCTGGGATGGGCAGCGTGCGCGAGATCGATCCGGCGGCCATCACGATCACGTCGTAGGCCACCTGGCGCGGCGCGCCCTCGGGCGGCTGGAACGTGACGGTGCGCTCGGCGTGGTCGACCTCGGTGACCCTGCCGTTGAGGATCCGCACCTTGGGCAGGATCCGCCGCAGCGGCGCCACCACGTGCCGGGGCGAGAGGTTACCCGCCGCCGCCTCAGGCAAGAAGGGCTGGTAGGTCATGTAGGACTGGGGGTCGATGATCGTGATGCGTGCCTCGCCGCCGCGCAGCTCACGCTGGAGTCTGCGCTGCAGCCGAAGCGCTGTGTACAGGCCGACGTATCCGCCGCCGACGATCAAGATGTGCTTGTTCATCCTGAGGCCCCATCCCTCGTGGAGTGCTTGTGAAAGCATTCACAAGCTTACGTCAAGCGCGCTTGATGAATCCAACCCGGGGGTGGTGGAACGCGTCACACAGCCAGTGACCTGGCCCTGGTGAAGACGTCGTCGAGCATCTGGGCGGTCACGCGGCCGGTGAACGTGTTCTGCTGGCTGGGGTGGTAGCAGCCGATCAGCGTGACGGGGGCGCCGGCATGGCGGACCTCCACCTCGGCCCCGTGGCCGAACGGCGGCCTGGAGCGCGGCAGCTCGTAGCCGGCGTCCTTGAGCGCGGGCCACACGGCCTGCCAGGCGTACCCGCCGAGCGCCACGACCACCCGTACGTACGGCGCCACCAGCGCCACCTCCCTGGCCATCCACGGGAAGCAGGCGGCCTTCTCCGAGGGCAGCGGCTTGTTCGCGGGCGGCGCGCAGCGCACCGAGGCCACCACCCGCGTGTCGATGAGCCGCTGCCCGTCCCCGGCGTGGGTGCTGGTCTCCTGCGCGGCCAGGCCGGTGCGGTGCAGCGAGGCGAACAGCCAGTCGCCGCTGCGGTCGCCGGTGAAGATCCGCCCGGTGCGGTTGCCCCCGTGGGCCGCCGGGGCCAGGCCGACCAGCAGGATCCGCGGGCGCTCGGCGCCCCAGCCGGGGACCGGGCGGCCCCAGTACGTCTCGTCCGCGAACGCGCGCCGCTTCGCCTCGGCGACCTGCTCGCGCCACTCCACCAGGCGGGGACAGGCACGGCAGACGGACTGTCCGGCCGTGAGCTCCGCGAGGGTGTCACTGGTGGCGGCGAGGCGGCGCACGTCCGCGGGGTCGTGGGCGACCGGGGTGTCAGCGGTCGCCGGGTCTTCCGGCCAGCCGGTGCCAGGAGGTACGAAGCTCATGACACCGATGGTGCCCGATCACTTGGCGGGCTTCGGACCGGGCGTGGGGGTCGGGCACACGGACGGCTTCACGGCGCCCTCGGTGTCCACCACGTTCTCCTCGACCAGCGGCAGCGGGTAGCGGTTGCGTATGGGCTCGCCGCACGACTTGTCCACCCTGTATCCGAAGTCCTCTGGGTTGGTGGTCAGCGGCTTGCCGTCCTGGTCGTAGAGGTAGACGTCGCTCAGCGGGGTGCCGTCCTTGGCGTACGGCTTGATGTTGTAGACGCGGTCGTTGGACGACGCCTCGTCCACCCACACCGGCGACGGGTTCACCATGACGACGCCCGTCCGCTCGGGACCGCCGTACGACGCGGCCTCCACCAGCCCGGCGAACAACGTCAGCGCCGCGACCAGATTGAGCGCCCCCATGAGCCCCGTGGCCAGCCGTCCCCTGCGCCGCCTGCCCATCCAGACCGAGATCCAGACGCCCGCCGCGACCAGCGCCCAGCCGGCCAGGTCGGACGGGACGAGGCCACCTTCGCCGGTCAGCGCCAGCAGCAGCAGGGCCAGCAGGTAACCGCGCAGCACCCACCACCCGGGGCGCAGCTCCGGCAGGAAGCCCACGAAGCTCCGGTACGGCCCCTGGCCCATCAGCCGGGTGTGCGCGCCCAGCGCCCACGCCCGCGGGTCGATGCGGCGCTTCCCGCCGCTCTCGGGGCGGTCTCCGTACGCGGCCGCCAGCTCCTCGGCGTAGGCCTCGGGCGGGCCCAGCCGGTCTTCCAGCGGCAGCTCCGACTCTGCCGCGATCTCGGCCAGGTGGTCGTCGAGGTCTTCGAGTAACTCGCCGCGCTCGGGATGGTCTGCCAGGGCATCCCGTACGGCCTGTGCGTACTGTTCGGGGGTCATGCTTGTCCCTCCTTGAGCAGGGATGCCATGGTCGCCGAGAACGAGGTCCAGGTCTTGGCCGAGGTGGCGTACATGCTCCGGCCGACCTCGTTGAGTCCGTAGTACTTGCGGTGCGGCCCTTCGTCCGAGGCGACCACGTACGACGTCAGCGCCCCGGCCTTGAACAGGCGGCGCAGCGTGCCGTAGACCGAGGCGTCGCCCACCTCCTCCAGGCCGGCCTCCCTCAGCCGGCGCACGACGTCGTAGCCGTAGCCGTCGCGCTCGTTGAGCACGGCGAGCACGGCCAGGTCGAGCACGCCCTTGAGGAGCTGGCTGCTATCCACGTAATGCACACTACTGTGCAAAGCACAATAGTGGCAACGAGAAAACCGGGTGGCGCCCGCGAGGGCTGCCACCCGGTCCGATCAGCCTAGGCTGCGGCCTACTTGGGCGGGCAGGTCGCCGAGTAAGAGGCGACGCCCGAGGACGCGGCGTTCGGGCTGGTGACGACGAGCTCTACGGTGCCCTCCGTCTTGGTGGAGTTCTGCGTTCCGCCGATGCCCCAGGTCACGTCGAGGCTGCCGTTGACCGTACGCTCAAGCGTGCTGTGGTCACGGACGCCGTCGACGACCCAGTAGTACTGCACGGTGGTGGGGCCGGTGCTGGTCAGCGTGGCCTTGAAGTCCACCCCGGGGCCACGGCCGTCGTTGCACATGTCAAGCCGGGTACCGGAGACCGTCGCGCTCGAAACCGAGACCTTGGGGGCGGGGGCCGGAGCCTCCGCGTCCTTGCACCAGACCTTGTAGTAGGCCCGGTTGGAGGAGGCGCCCTCGGGGCTCAGGATCTCGAGCTGCGCCCAGCCGCGCTGGCTGTGACGCGGGGAGATGCCGAAGCCGACCTTGCGCGTGTCGTAGACCTTGACCCTGCCGTAGTCGGCCACTTCACCGTTGAGAATCCAGCGGTAGCGAACCCACGTCGGGCGGTTGGCCTCGATCAGGCCGACAAAGTCGATCTTGTCGCCGGGGGTGCAGACGCCCGAGTACGAGTCAGGGCTGGCCCATGCGCGGGCGGACACCGACACGTCGAGCTGCGTACGCCCCACGTCCTTCGGCTCCTCGCAGGAGACGGAGAAGTAGCCCTTCTTCGAGGTGACCTTCTTCGGACCGAGGACCTGAACGGCCTCCCAGCCCTTGACGTTCTCCTTGAAGGTGATGGACTGCCTGACCGTCACCGACTTGGTGCCCTTGCCCGAGAGCTTGAGCACCTTGACCTTGCCCTTGGACCCGTCGCCGTGGAGCCAGCGGTAGGCCAGCTCCGTCTTGCCCCGGACGGGAACCTTGATCTTGGCCGAGAAGTTGACCTTGACCGGGCAGGCTCCCTCGTAGTCGCCCGCGGACACCGCGGGCGTCGACACCGAGACCTTGGGAGCGGCCTTGGTGGTGGCGGCCGTCGCCGCCTGGGCGGGGCTGGCGACCAGGCCCGCGGCCAGGGCGGCCAGCACCGCGGCGGACGCGCCGAACGCCGCCGCCTTACGTGCTAACCCAACAGACTTCATGTGAGAGTGCTCCATTCCTTTGAGGGAAGAGACGCGCTCGGGAACGGTCGCCACGCCGGCACCTTCCGTGCACAGCAATATGGCAAAGCCCCCGTAATGCCCCTTTACCTAACCACAATACTGATTGCACGCTCAACACAGGCCATAGACCTGAAATGTCCGGATTTCTTCAGCTATCGGGCGATAGACCAGGCGATACCGTCAAGGATGTCGTGTTCACTGACCACGACCTGCGAAAACGCGAAACGACGGACGATCCGGTCAAGAATTAGCGCGCCGGCGCCAATCACGTCGACCCTTCCTGGGTGCATCACCGGAACCTCGGCACGCTCACCATGGGTCATCGCCAGCAGCCGCCGCGTCACTTCATGTACCTGCCCGGCCGAAATCCGCGAGTGGTGAATTCTGGCCGAGTCGTAAGCGGGCAGATCGAGCACCATCCCCGCGACCGTCGTCACCGAACCCGCCAGCCCCACCAGCGTGCGGGCCCGCTGCACGGGCACCTCCGCCTCGACCCTGTCGAGCGCCGCCTCGATGTCGGCCACCACGGCCTCCAGCGCGGGCGCGGAGGGCGGGTCGCCAGCGTCCTTCAGGTGCCGCTCGGTCAGGCGCACGCAGCCGATGTCCACCGACAGCGCCGCCTCGGCGTGCTCGGAGCCGACCACGAACTCGGTGGACCCGCCGCCGATGTCCACCACCAGGTACGGCGGCAGCGGCCCCTGCGGCATCTCGGTCTCCGGCGACAGCCGGACCAGCCCCTTGGTCGCCCCCACGAACGAGAGCTCGGCCTCCTCCGCCCCCGACACGACCTCCGGCTCCACCCCGAAGATCTCGCGGACCCCGTCCACGAACTCCTGCCTGTTGGCCGCGTCCCGGGTCGCGCTGGTGGCCACCACACGGGTCCTGACGGCGCCGTGCCGGTCGATCAGCTCCCGGTAGACCCTCATGGCCTTGAACGTGCGCTCAAGGGCGTCAGGGGCCAGCCTGCCGGTCCTGTCGACGCCCTGGCCGAGGCGGACGATCTCCATCCGCCGCTCGACGTCGTCGATGAGATCGTCGCCCACGTCGGCGATGAGCAGGCGTACGGAATTGGTGCCGCAGTCGACGGCGGCTACACGCATGGTCCGTCACTCCACCAGTCGGGGAGGGCGTCGAGCGCCTCCCTGCCGAACGGGTTGCTCCCCGGTGCCGCCAGCTCGTGCGCCACGAGCGCGTGCAGGCACTTGACCCGCAGCGGCATACCGCCCGTGCTCTGCATGTCGCGCGGGAGCGGCTCCATGCCCTCCTCCTTCGCCGCCTCGTCGCGCCTGGCGACGTAGTCGTCGTGCGCGGCGCGGTAGGCGGCGGCCAGCTCGGGATCGGTGGCCAGCCGGGCCTGCATCTCCCGCATCAGCCCCGAGCCTTCGAGCGTGCCGATGGCCGAGGCCGCCTTGGGGCAGGTCAGGTAGTAGAGAGTCGGGAAGGGCGAGCCGTCGGGCAGCCTCGGCGCGGTCTCCACCACATCGGGGTTGCCGCACGGGCAGCGGTGCGCCACCCCGCGCAGCCCCCTGGGCGGCCGCCCGAGCTGCAGTCGCACCGTCTCGACGTCTTTACCGTCCAACACTTTCCTTCCCCGTCACGGCCCGGCGGCCGGTGCCCTTGTCGGCGGCCTCCACCGACTCCCAGAGCGTCTGGTACCACGGCGGCGGCGCCGGCGCCTGCTGCACGGTCGCCGGCTCCTTGATCTGCTGCTGGTCCATCACCACGTAGCACTTCTCGCCGGGCCCGCAGTAGTGCAGCCGTTCCTTGGCCGTCTTCTTGATCCAGTTGGGATCGTCGCTCTGCCGGTCGCGCTCCAGCAGCGTCTGCTTCTCCGCCTCGACCCTGGCCTTCTCCGCCCGATGCTCGGCGATGCTGCGGCGCAGGCTGATGTACTCGCGGACAGGGTAGGCCAGGCTCATCGCGATCGCGCACACCACGACGGCCAGGATGGCGGCCCGCCCGGTCAGCTGCGGCCTTTTCGCCATTGCTGCACCCCCTGCTCATGGATACGGCGCGGAGGCGGCTCGGCGATCAAACCGCCTCACGCGCGCCGTATTCGAAACTAGCGCCGGAAGCGCGGGAAGGCGGCGCGACCCGCGTAGCGGGCGGCGTCGTCGAGGAGCTCCTCGATGCGCAGCAGCTGGTTGTACTTGGCCACCCGGTCCGAACGCGCCGGGGCGCCGGTCTTGATCTGGCCGCAGTTGACCGCGACCGCGAGGTCGGCGATCGTCGTGTCCTCGGTCTCGCCGGAGCGGTGGCTCATCATGCACTTGTAGCCGTTGCGGTGGGCCAGGTCCACGGCGTCGAGGGTCTCCGACAGCGTGCCGATCTGGTTGACCTTGACCAGCAGGGCGTTGGCGGTGCCCTCCTTGATGCCGCGCTCCAGCCGCTCGGGGTTGGTGACGAACAGGTCGTCGCCCACGAGCTGCACCTTGTCGCCGAGCGCCTCGGTGATGGCCTTCCAGCCGGCCCAGTCCTCCTCGTCGAGCGGGTCCTCGATGGAGACGAGCGGGTAGTTGGCGACCAGGTCCGCGTAGAACTCGATCAGCTCCTGCGCCGACAGGCCCTTGCCGTCGATCGTGTAGACGCCGTCCTTGTGGAACTCGGAGGCGGCCACGTCGAGCGCCAGCGCCACGTCCTCGCCCGGCACGTAGCCGGCCCGCTCGATGGCGACCAGGATCAGGTCGAGCGCGTCGCGGTTGGACGGCAGGTTGGGCGCGAAGCCGCCCTCGTCGCCCAGGCCCGTGGCGTAGCCCTTCTCCTTGAGCACGCCCTTGAGCGCGTGGTAGACCTCCGTGCCCATGCGCACGGCCTCGCGGAACGTCTCCGCCCCGATCGGCGCGATCATGAACTCCTGGATGTCCACGTTGGTGTCGGCGTGGGCGCCGCCGTTGAGGATGTTCATCATCGGCACGGGCAGCACATGGGCGTTGGGGCCGCCGACGTAGCGGAAGAGCGGCAGGTCGGCGCTGTCGGCGGCGGCCTTCGCGATGGCCAGCGAGACGCCCAGGATGGCGTTGGCGCCGAGCTTGGCCTTGTTGGGCGTGCGGTCCAGGTCGATCATGATCTGGTCGATGATGCGCTGGTCCTCGGCCTCGATGCCGTTGATCTCCTCGAAGATCTCGTCGGTCACGGCGAGGACGGCCTTCTCCACGCCCTTGCCGCCGTAACGCTTGCCGCCGTCACGCAGCTCGACCGCCTCGAACTGGCCGGTGGACGCCCCGCTCGGCACGGCCGCGCGGCCGGTGCTGCCGTCGTCGAGCACGATCTCGACCTCGACCGTGGGGTTGCCTCGGGAGTCGAGGATCTCGCGGGCGTATACGACCTCGATGGTAGCCACGGGATTGCGCTCCTAAGTGAAAGGCGATATGCCATCAGAGCCTATCGGTACACCCGGACGCGGGACCGCACGGTCACCGCGCACCGCAGGGTCAGGCCGATTCCCAGGCGCGCACCCGGTCCCGGTACGTACGGGCGGCCGCCCGCAGCTCGGCCTCGGCGTCGAGACCGGCCTCCGCGGCCCGGCGGACCAGGTCGAACAGCTCCCGGGCCACCCCCTGCCCGACGGCCGCCGCGAGCGCGTCGGGCGCCCCGGCCCGCTCGGCCCGGCGCACCAGCTGGGCGGCCAGCGACAGCGCGGGCTGCCCCATGGGCACGCCGTCGAGCACCGACTCCCGGCCCTTGGCGGCCCGCTCGGCCGCCTTGATCGCGTCCCAGTTGTCGTTGACCTCGTCGGCGCTCTCGGCGCGTACCGAGCCGAAGACGTGCGGATGGCGGCGCACCAGCTTCTCGACGATCCCGGCCGCCACGTCGTCCATGTCGAAGTCCGCGGCCACCCGCGCGTGGAAGACCACCTGGAGCAGCAGGTCGCCCAGCTCCTCGCGGAGTGCCGGGTAGTCGCCCTGCTCGATGGTCTCCAGCACCTCGTACGCCTCTTCGAGCAGGTACGGCACCAGCGACTCGTGCGTCTGCTTGCGGTCCCACGGGCACTCGGTCCGCAGCCGGTCCATCACGGCGACCAGGTCGAGCACCCGCGCCCCCGGCAGGTCGTACGAGCCCGGCACCACCTCGATCAGCGGCGGCTCCTCCAGCGCGATCGCGGCGTGCCCGACCGCGCGCATGAACTCCTCGTCCTCCTTCTCGGAGGCCGAGGCGAGCCACACCACGCTCTCGCCGACGGCCCGCGCGGCCAGCCCGCGCGGGTCGGGCTCCACGACCTCGACCGTCACCCCCGCCTCCGCCAGGTAGGGCAGCTGCGGATGCGCGGCGGACCCGGTCAGCACCGGGCCCGAGCGCAGCACCTGCCAGGCCTGATGGCTCAGCAGGCCCGGCGGGACCCTGGGCGAGGTGGTGACGACGGTCAGCGGCACGGCTCAGCCCTGCGGCTGCTGCTGCTGAGGCGCCTGCTGCGGGGTGGCCTTGCCGAACCTGCCGGCGTCCACGAACAGCGACGGGTTCTCCTGCGACGGGTTGGCGTTGACCACACCGAAGCGGGGGTTGAAGATCGTCTTGATCGAGGCGAAGTCCTGGCGGAGCTTGTCGAGCCCGCCCTGGCCGGCCTGCTGCTGCAGCTTGGCCATCCCGACCGCCGTGCGCGCGTACTCGCGGGCGTAGCTGGGCGCGACGCCCAGGGCCAGCAGGTTGATCTGGGGCGACTGGTACTGGCCGGGGTCCTGGAGCTTGGCGTCGATCTCCTTGTCGGTCACCTGGACGTTGTTGCGCGCCATCAGCTGCTTGGCGGCGCTGATGTCGGCCAGCCGCTGGAGCACGTACTGGCTGACCGGGACGCCGAGCGCCGTCTCGTCCAGCTTGTTCTGCTTCAGCGCGGCCTTGTAGGCCTCCGCGTCCCTGTTGAGCTGACCCGTCGAGATGCGCTCCTTGCCCACCACGGCCGCGGCGCCGGCCTGCATGGGGGAAGAGCAGGCGGTAAGGGCGATGCCCACCGCGGCAGCGGCCACAGCCACTCGTATCGACTTCACGTGCGTCCCTTTCCGACCGAAAACCGCCGCTAGCTTACCCGCGCTGGCTCGAGGAACATCGCCTCGACCAGGTCACCGCACCATTTGAGCAGGTCGAGATCCCGGAGCGGCTGCCCACCGAGCGGCTTGGTCTTGGGCACCGGCACCAGCAGCGTCTCGGCCGCCTGCTTGTATATCGCCTTCTTGTACAGCCGGTCGAGCCGGACCTGCTGCGACTCCCTCAGCCGGGCCGGGCCGAACTTGATGTTCTGGCCCTGCAGCGTCACGTCTGTGAGCCCCGCCTGGCGCGCCTTGATCCGGAACTTGGCCACCTCCAGCAGGTTGTCCACCTCCGCGGGCGGCCTGCCGTAGCGGTCGGTCAGCTCGGCGCGCACCTCGTCGATGTCGGCGGGGCCGGCGATGGCCGCGATCCGCTTGTACGCCTCCAGCCGCAGCCGCTCGGAGGTGACGTAGTCGTGCGGGATGTGGGCGTTGATCGGCAGCTCGACCTTGACGTCCTGCTGCTCCTCCTGCGCCTCGCCGCCTTCGAGCTTGGCCTTCTGCTCCTGCACGGCCTCGGCCATCAGCCGTACGTACAGGTCGAAGCCGACGCCCGCGATGAACCCGGACTGCTCGGCCCCGAGCACGTTGCCCGCGCCGCGGATCTCCAGGTCCTTCATGGCGACGTACATGCCCGCGCCCATCTCGGTGTGCTGCGAGATCGTGGCCAGCCGCTCGTGGGCGGTCTCGGTCAGCGGCTTCTCCGGCGGGTAGAGGAAGTAGGCGTAACCGCGCTCCCTGCCCCGCCCGACGCGCCCGCGGAGCTGGTGCAGCTGCGACAGGCCGTAGTTGTCGGCCCGGTCGACGATCAGCGTGTTGGCGTTGGGCACGTCGAGCCCGGACTCGACGATCGTGGTGGAGACCAGCAGGTCGTACTCCCGCTCCCAGAAGCCCACCATGATCTTCTCGAGCTGGTGCTCGTTCATCTGCCCGTGCGCCACCGCGATGCGCGCCTCGGGCACCAGCTCGCGCAGCCGCGCGGCCACGCGGTTGATCGAGGCCACCCGGTTGTGCACGAAGAAGATCTGCCCGTCGCGCATCAGCTCGCGCCGGATCGCCGCCCCGATCTGCTTCTCCTCGTACGGCCCCACGAACGTGAGGATCGGGTGCCGCTCCTCCGGCGGCGTGAGAATCGTGGACATCTCGCGGATGCCGGTCAGGCCCATCTCCAGCGTGCGCGGGATCGGCGTGGCCGACATGGCCAGCACGTCGACCTGCGTGCGCAGGTGCTTCATCGCCTCCTTGTGCTCGACGCCGAACCGCTGCTCCTCGTCGATGATGATCAGCCCCAGGTCCTTGAAGCGGACCTCGGGGCTGAGCAGCCGGTGGGTGCCGATCACGACGTCGACGGCGCCCGATCTGAGCCCTTCGAGCGTGCCCTTGACCTCGCCGTCGGTCTGGAACCGGGAGACCGGCTTGAGCGTGACGGGGAAGCTGGAGAACCGCTCGGTGAAGGTGGACATGTGCTGCTGGACCAGCAGCGTCGTCGGCACCAGCACGGCCACCTGCTTGCCGTCCTGCACCGCCTTGAACGCCGCCCGCACCGCGATCTCGGTCTTGCCGTAGCCGACGTCGCCGCAGATCAGCCGGTCCATCGGGATGCCGCGCTCCATGTCGCGCTTGACCTCGTCGATGGCCTCCAGCTGGTCGCCGGTCTCGGCGTACGGGAAGGCGTCCTCCATCTCCCGCTGCCACGGCGTGTCGTCCCCGAACGCGTGGCCCGGCGAGGCCATGCGGGCGGAGTAGAGCCTGATCAGCTCCCCCGCGATCTCCTTGACCGCCTTCTTCGCCCGGGACTTGGCCTTGGCCCAGTCGGCGCCGCCCATGCGGTTGAGCGTGGGCGCCTCGCCGCCGACGTAGCGGGTGACCTCGTCGAGCTGGTCGGTCGGCACGTAGAGCCGGTCGCCCTTGGCGTATTCGATGACCAGGTATTCGCGGGTGGCGCCCTGGACCGTGCGCTGGACCATCTCGATGTAGCGGCCCACGCCGTGCTGCTCGTGCACCACGTGGTCGCCGACCTTGAGCTGGAGGGGGTCGACCATGTTGCGGCGGCGCGACGGCAGGCGCCGCATGTCCTTGGTGGACGCCTTCTGCCCGACCAGGTCGAGGTGGGTGAGCACGGCCAGGTTGGACGTGATGAAGCCGTGCTCGATCAGGCCCGTGCTGACGTGGACGACCTTGGGCTCGGGCGCCTTGTCCAGGAACTGCCGCAGCCTGGCGGGCACGTCGACGCCCTTGAGCAGCTCGACCATCCGCTCGGCCGGCCCGTGGCCCTCGCTGAGCAGCACGACGGCCTTGTCCTCGGCCAGCCAGCCCTTGATGTCGGCCAGCGCCTTGGCGGTGTCGCCCCGGTAGGCCTCGGAGTCCTGCGCGTCGAGCTCGACCCCGCCGCCGAACGGCGCCATCGTCCACCACGGCTGGCCCAGCGCGTCGGCGTGGTCGCGGATCTCCTCCAGGGTGCGGAAGGCCGCCGCGCCCAGGTCGATCGGCGCCTCGCCGCCGGCCGCCGCGTTGATCCAGGAGGCCTCCAGGAACTCCTGCGACGTGCGTACGAGCTCCTCGGCCCGCCCCCTGATCCGCTCGGGGTCGCACACGAACACCGCGGACCTGACCGGCAGGTGGTCGAGCAGCAGGTCCATCTCGCCGGCCAGCACGGGCGCGAACGCCTCCATGCCCTCGACCGGCGAGCCCTCGGCGAGCTGGTCGAGCACCTCGGCCAGCGCCGGGTGCTCCTCGGCCAGCTCCGCCGCCCGGGCCCTGACCTCGTCGGTCAGCAGCAGCTCGCGGCACGGCGGCGCGAACAGCCCTTCCTCGGCCGCCTCCAGCGAGCGCTGGTCGGCCACCTTGAACCAGCGGATCTCCTCGACCGTGTCGCCCCAGAACTCCAGCCGCAGCGGGTGCTCCTCGGTCGGCGGGAACACGTCGAGCAGCCCGCCGCGCACGGCCACCTCGCCGCGCTTCTCCACCATGTCGACGCGGTGGTAGCCGTTGGTCACCAGGCGGTCGACGACCTCGTCGAGGTCGGCGTCGTCGCCCGCGCGCAGCCTGATGGGCTCCAGGTCGCCGAGCCCCTTCACGATGGGCTGCAGCAGCGCCCTGATCGGCGCCACGATCACGCTGAGCGGCCCGGCCGCGCTGTCACCCTTGATCGGGTGCGCCAGCCGCCGCAGCACCGCCAGCCGCTGCCCCACGGTGTCGCTGCGCGGCGAGAGCCGCTCGTGCGGCAGCGTCTCCCAGGCCGGGAACACGGCCACCGAGCTGGGCTCGATGAGGCTGGTCAGCGCGGCGGCGAGGTCTTCCGCCTCGCGGCCCGTCGCGGTGATCGCCAGCACGGCCCGCTGGTCGTGCGTGGCCAGCGCGGCCACGCCGAACGGCCGCAGCGCGACGGGCGCGACCAGCGCGACATCGCCGCCCTCTTCGAGAGCGGCGGTCAGTTTCGGGTCGGCGCGAACAAGGTCAAGTAGCCCGGAAAGACTCATCAGATACGCCCACAGCCCCACGACGGCAACACGACTACCCCCGGCCGGGTCAGGTCGCGGGGGTTCTCTCCAAGGGTACTCGCAGGCGCAGCTCAGCCGACCCGGTAACCGGCCACGGACGGCCAGCGGACGGTGAGCACGGTCGAGGCCTCCTCCGCGCGCCACGAATGGTCGACGCCCTTGCCCCAGACCACGTAGTCACCCGGCTCGGCCAGCAGCACGCTGCGGCCCGGCAGCTCCACCCGGAACCGGCCGCTGATCAGGACCAGCAGGGCCGTGCGCGCCTCCCCCTTGACCCACTCCGCGCGCTCCTCGCCGGGCGTGTGCACCCCCCATTTGATCTCCACGTCGTCACTGTGCCTTGGGTCGCCGAGGGGTTTGAAATGACCCAGCAACCAGCCCCGGTCCATGGCCGCATCTACGCCCGCATTTCCTACGTAAACCTCGCCGTTCACGGGGAAGGATGCTAGCGAGGAAATGGCTCACTGAAACCGTTCGAGTGATTACTGTAGGTGACATGTCTGAGGTGCGATCGGTCGCCCAGCGGGGCGACATCTTCGGTCAACGGGTCCGCGAGCACTGGTCCGGGCTGCCAGGCAGGCGGCTCGACGTGCTGGTCGCCGGGTGCGCGCACGACGAACCGCTCAACCTGGAAGAGATCGAGACCAGGGCCACCGGGGCCGACGAGGAGATCCCCGCCATCCGGGCGGTGCTCGGGGAGCGGGCCGACCTGGTGTCGTGGTCGCTGGGCGACCTGCGCTGCGTGCCGCTGCCGCCCAGGTCGTACGACGTGATCCAGCTGTCCTTCCTGCTGGAGCGCATCAAGCATTCGGAGCTGGTCTTCGACCGGCTGCTGCAGTCCCTGCGCCCGGGCGGCCTGGTGCTGCTGCGGATGCGCGACCGCAAGTCGGCCTACGGGCTGCTCGACCGGATCACGCCGTCGCTGCTGCGCCGCGTGTTCTGGCGCATGTTCGTCACCCCGGGCACGCCGGGCCCGCTGCCCAGCGTGTACGAGCCGCTGGCGTCGAGCGACGGCATCTACGCCTTCTGCCTCAGCCGGGGCCTCATGATCACCGACGACCAGCGGAACACCAGCGGCCCGGCCCGCCGGCGCAAGCTCACCGTCGCCGCGGTCGCGCTGGCCTCCAAGCTGAGCAACGGCCGCTACCCTGCCACCCATGACGAGATCACCATGGTGATCAGGAAGCCGCAACACCACTTCGCCCGGGTCCTCTAGCGGCACACTTGCATCAATCGGTAGACTCCATCCCTACCAATTCAATCGGAATAGTTGGGATGTTGGAGCCGTGGAGTGGACCCCCGATGCGCGCGAGCTGGCCGACCTCGAGCTGCTGCTCTCCGGCGCCTTCGAGCCGCTGACCGGGTTCCTGGGCCACGATGACCTGCACGCGGTGCACGAGCGGGGCACTCTCGCCGACGGCACGCCGTGGCCCGCATCCGTCACGCTCCACGTGTCCGCCGATCTCTCGCCCGGCGACGAGGTCACGCTGCTCGACCCCGAGGGCCTGCCGCTGGCCGCCCTCACGGTGGCCGCCCAGGAGCCCGACGGACTGACCTCGGGGCCGGTCAAGGGCCTCGGCACGCCCGAACACGGCCCGTTCGCGCGCCTGCGGCGCACTCCGGCCGAGGTCAGGGCGGAGCTCGGCGGGCGTCCCGCGCTCGCCGTCACCATGCGGGGGCCTCTCGACGACCTCTCCGAGATCGTCGCCACCGCCAAGGAGCTCGACGCGCTGATCATGCTGCTCCCCCTCTCGTACGGCGAGCCGGGCCCCGCGGTCGTACGCGCCGCGCTCCGGGCCAAGGAGAAGCTGCCGGCGGACACGATGGTCGTCTCGGTGCCCCTGGCACCCCGCGAGGAGCCCGAGATCGACCTGGAGCTGCGCGAGCACGTCGCCACCGCCTACGGCGCCGCCGAGCACCTGGCCGGCCCCGACCCCGTGCACATCCCGGGCCCGCCGCACCGCCGCGGCCTCGTGGTCTTCTTCACCGGCCTGTCCGGCTCCGGCAAGTCCACGATCGCCCGCGGCCTGCGCGACGCGCTGCTGGAGCTCGGCAGCCGCACGGTGACCTACCTCGACGGCGACGTCGTACGCCACCTGCTGTCCAAGGGCCTGACGTTCTCCAAGGCCGACCGCGACCTGAACATCCGCCGCATCGGCTTCGTCGCCGCCGAGGCCGCCCGCCACGGCGGCCTGGCCATCTGCGCCCCCATCGCCCCCTACGCGGCCACCCGCGAGGAGGTGCGCGAGATGGTCGAGTCGGTCGGGGCCGACTTCCTGCTCGTGCACGTCGCGACGCCGTTGGAGGAGTGCGAGCGGCGCGACCGCAAGGGCCTGTACGCCAAGGCGCGCGCCGGCCTCATCCCCGAGTTCACCGGCGTCTCCGACCCCTACGAGGAGCCGGACGACGCCGAGCTGGTGATCGACACCACGCACATTTCGATCGACGCGGCCGTCTCCCAGGTCCTGGGGACGCTGCGGTCTGGAGGCTGGGTTCGGTGATCGACTTCCCCCTGATCCTCGGGTCCTTCCTCGTCGCGATCGTGGTCGGGCTGACCGGGATGGGCGGCGGGGCGCTCATGACGCCGATGATGATGCTGTTCTTCAACGTCCCGCCGCTGGCCGCGGTCTCCAGCGACCTGGTCGCCTCGGCCGTCATGAAGCCGGTCGGCAGCGCCGTGCACCTGCGCCGGGGCACGGTCAACCTGCGCCTGGTCGGCTGGCTGTGCGCGGGCTCGGTGCCGGCCGCCTTCTGCGGGGTGTTCCTGGCCCGCGCGTTCGCGGTCACCGACGCGGTCAAGTACGCGCTCGGCGTGGCGCTCCTGCTGGCCGTGGCCGGCATGGCGCTCAAGAGCTGGCTCGGCGCGCGGGGAGGCACGTCGAGCGCCCATGAGATCGTCGTGCGCCCAATTCCGACCCTACTGGTCGGTACGGTGGGCGGACTGGTCGTGGGGGTCTCCTCCGTCGGATCCGGATCGCTGATCATCGTGGCCCTGCTCGTCCTCTACCCGGCGCTCAAGGCCAACCAGCTCGTCGGCACGGACCTCGTCCAGGCCGTGCCGCTGGTGGCCTCCGCCGCGCTCGGGCACCTGCTGTTCGGCGACTTCCAGCTGGACCTCACGCTGTCGCTGCTCATCGGCTCGATCCCGGGCGTCTACCTCGGCGCCCGGATCTCCTCGCGCGCCCCCGGCGGCCTGATCCGGGCGCTGCTGGCCATCGTCCTGCTCGCCTCCGCGCTCAAGCTGCTCAACGTGAGCAACACCCTCACCGTCTGGGCCCTCGTCGCCGCCGCCGCGGTCACGGTCGTGGGGTGGCGGATCACGGCCTCGGGACGGGTGTCGAGCGGAAGTAAGGATCCCGAGCCAGCTCGGTGAACGCCCGGTCGGCCCCCGAGCCGGTGTCGAAGCTGGTGTCGCCGCGCGGCGCCTGCGGCGAGTCGAAGTACAGCAGCGCCTTGATCTGCGGATATCGCTTGATCTGCCGCCGCACCGACTCGTAGAACGCCCGCTTGAACCCCCGGTCGTCGCTCCGCTCGAACACCCCCCACTCGGCCACCATGACCGGCTTGCCGGGGAAGCGGGCCTGCATCCACCGGTAGAACCCCGGCCAGTCGGGAAATTCCTTGCGGGTCTTGTTCACCAGCCCCTCGAAGTCCTCGACCTTGCCGTCGGCGTACGGGTCCATGGCCACCCAGTCGACCACGTCGTCACCCGGGTAGAGGTCCTCGAACCACGGCTCGGCCGCCCAGTTGGGCGCCCCCATGTACGTCATGACCATGACGGCGTTCTTCACCCCCTCGGCCCGCAGCCTGGCCACGACGTGCCGGAACATGGCCGCGTAGTCGGTGGCCTGCATGCCCGAGCCCGACGACTCGTCCACGTCGTTCTCCGGCTCGTGGTGGAGGGTGAGGAAGAACCGCTCGGGGAAGGTGCGCCTGAGGTATCCGGCCAGCCGGTCGATCCGGGCGTCGAGCGCCCCGTCGGCGATCTCGGCCCAGGTGTGGTCGAGCGAGGGCTTCCAGTTGACCATGAGCAGCCGGGGCCTGGCCGGGTCGCGGGCCAGCCTGATCTCGGCGGGCGTGGGGAACAGCTCGCTGCCCCGGTGGTAGACGTGCACCACGTCGGCCGCGGCGCCCATGCGCGACTCGGCGCTGTGCAGGGCCTGATCCAGCGGGGCGCCGCTGAAGACCTCCGGCGCGAGGCCCCACCAGGCGCCGCAGGACGGGATGAGCCTGGAGGTGGCCGTGCAGGAGGGCGAGCCCGAGGCTTCCTTGATCGCCACGGGCGCGCGCGCGTTGGAGCCCTCCGCCGTGGAACAGGCGGCCAGCATCACGATCGCGGCCAGAATAACCGCCGCGTTGGTGGTGTTATGAGAAATTCCCCGTAGCTGCAAAGCCTTTCAACCCCCTCGTCGAACGACCCCCGCCTATCAAACCGGATCCTTGCCATGCCGTTCCGGGAACTTCAGCAAGTGTGCCGTGTCTCGGCAGCTCGCGATGGGTATATGACCCAAGGAATTTTCCGGACATTTCCTTTTATAGCCGCCTTTACCTTGTGCCGTTCTGCAGAAAATCTTGGGTATTAGGCTTGGCTGATAATCGTCCGCCCTATAGTGGGCGCACATCTCGACGCAATTCCAGGAGACCCTCCCCAATGAGCTCCGGCACGGACCTGGACGAGCATCTCTCGCTGCTGCGCAGGCGATGGTTGCTGCTGGTGGGCTGCGTCGTGTTCGGCGGCACCGCCGGCCTCGCGCTCATGCGGCTCACGCCGTCCGCCTACACCGCGACCACGCAGGTGCTCGTCATGCCGGTAGGCCCGCAGGAGCCGGCCAACCAGGTGACCAGCCGCCAGCGCGAGGCGCTCAACCTCGACACCGAGGCCCAGGTCGCGCAGTCCGCCGTGGTCGCGGCGCGGGCGGCCAGGACGCTGCGGGTGGAGACCCCGGAGCCCGTCGAGGTCTCGGTGCCGCCCAACTCGGCGGTGCTGTGGATCTCGGTGACGGCCGCCGACGCCGGCGTCGCCGCGGCCCAGTCCCGCGCGTACGCCCAGGCGTACCTGGCCAATCGCCGCGAGAGCGCGCTGGCCGCGCTGACCGCCCAGCAGCAGGTGGTGCTGGGCAAGCTCAAGCAGGTCAACACCGCGCTCGACGCGGTGATCAAGCAGCTCGCCGGGTTGTCCAAAGGCACTCCCGAGCACACGATCGCCACGCAGCGGGAGAGCGTGCTCAACCGGCAGGCCGCCGGGCTCGCGCTGAGGTACGACGGGCTCAGGACGGTCGCGGTGACCCCCGGCACGATCATCAGCCAGGCCACCCCGCCGACCGCGCCCAGCTCGCCCAGCCTGCCCCTCTACCTCGGCACCGGGCTCATGGCGGGCCTGCTCGCGGGCTCGGCCGCCGCCTACGCCCGTGACCGGCTCGACCGGCGGCTGCGCACGGTCGCCGACGTCGAACGGCTGACCGGCCTGCCCGTGCTGGGCGACCTGTCGAGCCCGCGCGAGCCCGGCGTGGCCCACGAGCTGGCCTGCGCCGCGGTGGCCGCGTGTCCCGGCAAGCGGCTGCTGGTCCGGATCCTGCCGCCCGACCTGGAGGAGTCCGCCGACCCGGTAGCCGTCAGCATGCCCCTGACGGTGCTCGACGGCTGCGACGTACGCGACCTGTCCAGGGCCGACGCGGCGCTGCTGCTGGTGGGGCTCGGGCGGGCCACCTCGGTCCACGTCGCGGCCGCCGTACGGCGGCTCGCCAGGCACGACGTACCCGTCATCGGCGTGGTGACGGTGACCGACGCGCTGCCGTCGTTCGTGCCGCTGCTGGAGCCGCGCACGCACACCCCGCTCGGCAAGCTCGTCGCCACGGGAGAGCTGGACCTGGGCGAGACCACCCCCATGCCCATGCACCCGCGGCGCCCCGGCCAGCCGACGTGAGAGGGCCCGCGTGGCCGATCGCGGCGCTGCTCGTCGGCTATCCGGTGTGGTGGGCGCTGGGGTTCGGCGGGCTGTCGGTGATCGTGGTGGCGGTGCCGATGGCGGTGATCCTGTGGCGGCGCCGGCCGATCAGGGTGCCGCGCGGGTTCGGGCTGTGGCTGCTGCTGATCGCCGGCTACCTGGTGAGCGGGCTCATGCTGTCGGAGATGCCGCCGGGCACGTACGGCGAGATCGGGCCCGGCCGGATCGTCGGCTACGCCATGCGGCTGGCGCTCTACACCGCCATCCTGATCATGGTGCTCTACCTGGGCAACCTCACCGAGCGCGAGCTGCCGCAGCTGCGCCTGGTGCGGATGCTCGGCGTGCTGTTCGTCACGACGGTCGCGGGCGGGCTGCTCGGCGTGTTCGTCCCGTCGTTCGCGTTCACCTCGCCGGTGGAGCTGCTGCTGCCCGACTGGGTGGCCTCCAACTCGTTCGTGCAGAACCTCATCCACCCCACCGCCGCCCAGACGCAGAAGGTGCTGGGCTTCGCCTCCCCCAGGCCGGAGGCGCCGTTCGAGTGGGCCAACGCGTGGGGCAGCAACGTGTCGGTGCTGCTGGTGTGGTTCGTGGTCGGATGGTGGGTGTACGGGGGGCGGCGGCGGAAGGCCTTCGTGGCCGCCGTGGTCGCCCTGGCCGCGATCCCCGTCGTCTACTCGCTCAACCGCGGCCTGTGGATCGGGCTCGGCCTGGCCGTGGCGTACCTGATCGTCCGGGTGCGCGGCCGGACCAGGGCGGCGCTCTGCGGGGCCGTCGCGGTGGCGGCGGTGGCGTTCGCGCTGAGCCCGCTCGCGCCGCTGGTGGCGCAGCGGCTGGACCGGCCGCACTCCAACGACATCAGGGCCTTCACCGTGACGGCCACCGTCGCGGCCGCCGGCCACTCGCCGCTCATCGGTTACGGCAACACGCGCAACGCCACCGGCAACCATCGCACGATCACCACGGGCCGCACCGAGTGGTGCGAGGGCTGCGGGCACCCGCCGCTGGGCAGCGACGGCCAGCTCTGGCTGCTGATCATCACGCAGGGGTTCACCGGGGCCGTGCTCTACGTGGCGTTCTTCGCGGGCGCGATCCGGCGCCACTGGGCCGACCGCAGCCCGATCGGGCTGGCCGGGGTGCTGGTGATGGGGCTGGTGCTGCTCTACATGTTCGTCTACGACGGCCTGGTCACCCCGCTCAGCCTCTATCTCATCTCGTTCGCCCTGCTGTGGCGCAACAGCCGAGGGGAAGTCACGTGAGCGACGCCGCCATCCGGCTCGACTATCTCGAGAAGACCGTGCGGCTGCTCTATCCGGGGCCGGGGTCGCCCCGGGCGTACACCGTGCTGCCGCACACCGCCGTGCCCCGCCGCATGGTGCCGCGCCGCTGGTGGCATCCCTGGTCCCCGGTCGTCGTGCCGGGTGAGGGGTCCATCGCCACGTACCTGGGTGAGGTCTTCGGGCAGCCCGTCGAGACCGTCCTGCACGTGCGGCCGGCCGCGCGGGCCAACCGCAAGCCCGTCCTGGAGGCCCGCTCGGGCGGGCGGCTGCTGGCGTTCGTGAAGATCGGCGACAGCGCGCGGGCGCGCGCGCTGATCACCGCCGAGGCGGCGGCCCTGCGCAGGCTGGCCGAGCTGGAGCTGGACACGGTGGTGCCGCCCGCCGTGCTGCACCACGGCAGCTGGCGGGGGCTGGCGGTGCTGGCGCTGTCGCCGCTGCCGGTGCGGCGCGGCCGGGTGCCGCGGCCGCTGCTGGTCGACGCGGTCAGGGAGATCGCGGCCACCGGCGGGCCGCGCGCGGCCTGGCACGGGGATCTCGCGCCGTGGAACATGTGCCCATCCCCCGACGGCCGGCTGCTGGTGTGGGACTGGGAGCGGTACGAGCTCGGCGTGCCCTACGGCTTCGACGCCGTGCACCACTTCTTCCAGCGGGCCCTGCGCAGGATGTCCCCGCGGGTCGCGGCGCGGGCGTGCGTGGCGCGGGCCTTCCGCGAGCTCGCGCCCCTGGGGGTGTCGGCCGTGGTGGCCAGGCAGACCGCGCTGCGCTATCTCATCGCGCTGGCCGACCGGCACGCCGCCGACGGGCACGCGCCGCTCGGGCCGCCGGACACCTGGCTCAACCCGGTCGTCGACCACGAGGAGCTGCTCACGTGAAGACCATGAAACGGTCGGTGCTGTCGCTGTCACGCGCCACGGGGAGGATCACGTCGGGGGTGCGGGTGCTGCCGTCGTTCCTGATCGCGGGGGCGCAGCGGTGCGGCACCACCTCGCTGTACCGGGCGCTGGCCCAGCATCCGCTGCTGCTCAAGCCGGTGCTGCACAAGGGGGTGCACTATTTCGACGTCGGCTACGCGCGGGGACAGCACTGGTATCAGGCGCACTTCCCGCTGCGGATGAGCGCCGGGCTGGTCGAGCACCGGTACGGCTCGCGGGCGCTGGCGTTCGAGTCGTCCCCCTATTACCTGTTCCATCCGCTGGCCGGTGAGCGGATCGCGGCCGACCTGCCCGAGGTGCGGCTGATCGTGCTGGTACGCGATCCGGTCGAACGCGCCTGCTCGGCCCACGCCCACGAGCTGGCCAGGGGCTACGAGACGGAGTCGCTGCTCGAGCACGCGATCGAGCTGGAGCCCGAGCGGCTGGCGGGGGCCGAGGAGGCGCTGCGCGAGTCGCCCTTCTCCCTGCACCACTCCCACCGCCACCACGCCTACGTGGCCCGCGGGCGCTACGCCGACCAGCTCGACCGGCTGGAGGCCCTGGTCGGCCGCGAACGGATCCTGGTGCTCGACAGCCATCGGTTCTTCGCCGAACCGGAGACCGCGTACGACCGGGTGCTGGCGTTCCTGGGCGTGCCGCATCTCGGTTATCCGCTGTTCGAGCGGCACAACGGCCGCCCCCTGCCACGGCCGGTGCCGCGGGTGCTGGCGCGGGAGCTGCGCGACCACTTCGAGCCGTACGACGCCCGGCTGGTGCGGTGGCTGGGCGGGGAGCCTTCGTGGCGGCGGTGACCGCGGTCGCGGACCGGCGGCTGCGGCGTGGCGGGATCGCGGGGGTGCTGGGAGCGGGCTGCGGGGCGGTCGCGCAGTTCGTGCTCGTGATGGTCGTGACCAGGGCGTTCAGTCCGGCCGACGCCGGGGCGTTCTTCACGGTCACCGCGATGGCCCTCATGGCGGCGGGGATCGCCAAGCTGGACGCGGGGAACGGGCTCGTGTTCTTCATCGCGCGGGCGAAGACGTACGACTATCTCGGCATATCCGGATATATCCGGGCGGCGCTCGTGCCCTGTGTGGTGGCCTCCTGCGTCGCGGGGGTCGTGCTCTACCCGCGGCTGGGGCCTCTCGCCGCGATCCTGCCCGTCATGGTGGTGGGGGACGTGCTGCTGGCCGCCACGCGGGGGTTCGGGGCCATGCGGCCCACCGTGCTCGTGGACGGGCTGCTGGTGCCTTTCTCGCAGCTCGCGCTGGTCACCTGCGCCGCGCTGGCGGGGGCGGTCTCGTGGCTGCCGGTGGCGTGGGGGGCGCCGTACGCGCTGGTGGCGGTCATCGCCTGGGCGGAGCTGCGGGGGCGGGTGCCGCGGAGCCCGTACCTGCCGGGGACGACCCGCGACCTGTGGCGGCACACGGCTCCCCGGTCGGTCGCGGGGGCGATCCAGGCGGTGTTCCAGCGGCTGGACATCGTGGTCGTCGCGCTGCTCGGCGGGCCCGCGCAGGCCGCCGTCTACACGGCCGCCACCCGGTTCAAGGTGGTCGGGCAGCTCGCGAGCCAGGGGCTGGCGCAGGCCGTACAGGCTCGGCTGGTGAGCGCGCTCGCGGACGGCGAGCGGGCGCGGGCCGGTGAGCTGTACCAGACCGCCACGATCTGGCTGGTGCTGCTGACGTGGCCGGTGTGGCTGGCGTACGCGGCGCTGGCGCCGTGGCTGCTGCGGCTCTTCGGCCCAACGTACGGGTCCGCGGTCCCGGTGGCGCTCGTGCTGGCGGGCACGATGATGGTGGCGACGGCCTGCGGGATGGTCGACGTCGTGCTGACGGCCGCCGGGCACACGGGCACGAGCCTGCTCAACCTGGTGGCGGCGATCACCTGCACGGTGGCGCTGGACGTGGCCCTGATCCCCGTCCACGGCGCGTTCGGGGCGGTCATCGGCTGGTCGGGCGGCGTGCTCGTCAAGAACCTCCTCCCGCTGTGGCAACTGCACCGCCGCTACGGCCTCCACCCCTTCGGCCGCCACACCCTGCCTGCGCTGCGAGGGAGCGCCGTTGCCTGGGCTGAGGAGCGTCGGGAGCGCAGCGACCAGAGCGACGAGGGAAGGCAACGGACTTGAGCGACCGAGCCGCCTCCACGGAGTGGAGGCCATGGACACGGAGGGGCATATGACGGTCCTGGTGACGGGGTTGCCGAGGAGTGGTACGAGCTGGACCGGCAAGATGCTCGCCGCCGGCGGCGACCTGGTCTACGTCAACGAGCCGCTCAACCCGCAGCACCCGCCCGGCCGCTGCCCGGGGGTGCTCAGGGCCACCGTGACCCACCGATTCCAGTACATCTGCGACGACAACGCCGCCGACTGGCTGCCCGCCTTCCGCGACACGGTGGCCCTGCGCTACCGCTGGCTCTCCGAGCTGCGCGCGAACCGCTCCCCGTACGACCTGGCCCGCCTGCTCCGCTACGGCACCGCCTTCGCCGTCGGCCGCCTGACGGGCCGCCGGGCGCTGCTGGACGACCCGTTCGCGGTGCTGAGCGCGGGCTGGTTCGCCGCCTCCCTGGGCTGCCGGGTGATCGCGCTGGTGCGGGATCCGGTGTCGTTCGTGGCGAGCTGGCAGCGGCTCGGCTGGACGGTCTACTTCCACGAGCTGCTCGAACAGCCGCTCCTGGTCCGCGACCACCCCGAGCTGCTGGAGCTGCGCGCGCTCGTCGGCTCCCAGGACCGCCTCGCCAAGGCGGCCGCGCTGTGGCGGGCGACCCGCGCGATCCTGGACCGCACGCCCGGCGTCCGCGTCACCTCGTACGAGTCGCTGGCCGCCGACCCGCTGACCGGCTTCCGCGGCCTGTACGCCTACGCCGGCCTGCCATGGACGCCCGCGGCCGAACGCCGCATCACGCGGGCCTGCACGGGCCCGTCCGGGACGGGCACGGGGTTCGCCTGGTCGGGCCTGTCCCGCACGGCCTACCGCCCCATGGACTCCCGCCGCGCGCTCGACGACGCCGCCCGGGGGCTCAGCCCGCGGGACGCGGCCCGGGTCCGCGCCCTCACCTCATGAGGCGGGTGACCAGGCTGCCTCCCAGCAGCCGTACCGCGAACGGCAGGTCGTCGACCAGATAGCGGCGCGCCAGCCGCCCCGGCTCGCAGCCCATCCGGTACGCCCACTCCAGCCCGGCCCTGCGCATCCATTCCGGCGCCCTGGAGACCGTGCCGGCGGCGAACGCGATCGCCGCCCCGCACCCCACGAACCACGCCTCCGGCAGCTCCTCCCTCAGGTCGGCGATGAGCCGGTCCTGCCGGGGGAACCCGAGCCCGACGAACACCACCCTCGGCCGGGCCGCGGCCACCATCCTCCGGACGCGCGCGCTCCCCTCGGGGGTGGTGTCGAAGTGGTACGGCGGCGCGTGCACCCCGCACACCTGCAGCCGGGGATGACAGCTCGTGAGCTCCTTGCCGGCCCTGCGCGCCACGCCGGGAGGGCCGCCCAGCAGGTAGACGGGCCAGCCCCGGCGGGCGGCGAGCTTGCTGAGCGACCAGATGAGGTCCGCGCCCGTGACCCGCTCGGGCACCGGGGTGCCGAGCAGCCTGGCCGCCCACACCAGCGGCATCCCGTCGGGCACCACCAGCTCGGCGGTGCACACGAGCTCCCGGAGTGCGGGGTCGGTGGCGGCGGCGCGGCAGATGTCGACGTTCGGGGTGACGATCCGGCCGCCCCTGCCGGCCTCCAGCTCGGCCTCCACCCACCGGACCACCTCGTCCTCGGTGAGCGCGTCCACCCCGATCCCGCCCACCCGCACCCGATCCCACCAGCGGACGGACGCCGCCGCCCGCGCGCGCGGCGGCCCGTCGGGGTGGGTGGGTGGAGACGGGGTCGCGTCCTGGCGCGGGGCCTCGGGGAGGCGCTGGAGCGGGACGTGCGGGGTGGTGGTCTCGGTGCGAGTCAAATGCCGTGCCCCCTACGGTGAAGTGCGGAAAGAACCGCCGGCGCGGAGATGAGGCCGGCCGCCACCGCCAGGGCGATCGGGGCGCGCGGCTCCCCGGCCCGGGCCCCCATGGCGCGCACGGCCCAGCGGACGGCCTCGCGGCGGTGGCCGAGCGCCGCGTGGCCGAAGGCCAGCTGGCCGTAGACCCGTGCCGCGCCGCGCGGGTCCACGGCCAGTTCGGGGTGCCGGGCGAGCATCCAGTCGAGCCCGGCAATGCGGTCCGCCCATCGGGCGACATAGTGGGACCCACCCCAGCGCACCCGGACGAGCGGGCGGTCCACATGGGTGATCGGCCGGCGTCCGGCGGCGCGCAGGGCCAGGTCCCAGTCCTCGTTCTGGCCGCCCGGCGCGCTCTCGTCTACCCGCAGCGCGCCGCGCTCGAACAGGAACGTCGACGAGTGCACCATCACCATGCGCGAGCGGACCAGGTCGTGCGCCGTCACCGTGTCGCACCCGGCCAGGCGGGCCACGCGGCGGTGCCCGTACTCCACCTCGATGCCGCAGCTCGCGAACTCGCCGCCGCGCTCGGCGAGCGCCCGCGTCTGGGCGGCGAGCTTGCCGGGCAGCCACACGTCGTCGTCGTCGCAGAAGGCGACGAGGTCGGTGTCGCAGGCCGCGATGCCGGTGTTGCGGGCGCCGGGGAGGCCCGGGGTGAGCGTGTTCGGCAGGACCGGGACAGAGGGCGGCACCTCGATGTCCCCAGGGGCGGCGCCGTCGGCGACCACGACCACGGACAGGCGCCCGGGGTAGTCCTGGGCCAGCGCCGACTCCACCGCCTCGCGCAACTGCGCCGGGCGGTCGCCACGGGTGGGGATCACCACCCCTACGGAGGGAGTCATGCGAACCCCCGATAGCCGTAGCGGGCCCTGAGCGGCCATGTGAGGGCGTTGACCACCCGGCGGTCGCCGTCCTGCAGGCCCGTCACCCACGCGTCGTCCCGGCGCAGCTCGATCCGCCCCACGTGGAAGCGCATCGGGTTGCCGGACGCGGTGTGAGAGGGGCCGAGCCAGGCCGTGCGGCCGTCCAGGAACGGCAGCTCCGGCTCCGCCAGGCCGAGCCCGAGCGCCAGGGAGCTGAGCGTGGGCCCGGGCGCGGCGAGGAGGTCCTCGTAGCGGACCCTGGTGACGCGGGCCCCGCGTCCCGGCAGGAGCTCCAGCGCGGCGTTCTGGGCCGTCCAGTGGACGGCCGTGTGGGCGGGCCGCCACCGGGTCATCGGCCGCCCGTCCTCGGGGCGCCGCACCGTCCTGGCCCAGGAGTGGGCGACGGCGCGCGGGTCCCTGACCACGTGGACGATCCGTACGTCCACCCCGGCGGCCACCAGGCAGCAGGCCAGCGACGCGTGCTTGCTGGAGTCGATCACGACCGGCGCGCCCGCGGCCTCGTAGAGGAGCCGGTAGGCCTGCACGTACTCGGCCAGGTCGGGATGCGCGATCCGCGCGATCCTGCGCGTGCGGTCGACCCGGCTCCGCAGCGTCAGGACCTTCCCGGCCAGCGCCGGGCTCCATCCGCCGAACGCCCGCTCCCCCACCTGCCGCCAGAAGGGGCAGTCGGGAAAGGCCACGCCGCACCCGCACAGCTCCCCCGCGAGCACGCTCCGCTCCCAGAGGTGCACGACCTCACCGAGCGCGACCACTCCCGGCAGCTCGCCCAGGAGCCGCTCGAGCAGTGTGGTGCCACTGCGCCCGAGGCCGCCCAGGTAGATGACCCGGGTGGTGCTTTCGCGGTCGGTCACGAAAAAGGGCCTTCACGTCGTGAACACGGAACGCGAAGACCCTATCGCGGAGAGTAACCGAGGGTCGGGGAACCCGGAAAGATCTACCTAACGGGCGTCGATGACCATGCCGGCGCCGACGGTGCCGTTCGTGGACTCGTCCACGAGGATGAAGCCGCCGGTGAGCCTGTTACGCGCGTAGTCATCCACGAACAGCGGCTGGGTGATCCGCAGCGACACCCGCCCGATCTCGTTGAGGCCGAGGGAGGCCGCCTCCTCGTCGCGGTGCAGGGTGTTGACGTCGAGCCGGTAGTGCAGGTCGCGCACCATGGCACGGGCCGTACGGGTGGTGTGCTTGATCGTCAGCTTGGAGCGCGGCGTCAGCTTGAGCCCGTCGGCCATCCAGCAGATCATCGCCTCCAGCTCCTGCGCCACCTGCGGCTGGTTGTTGGGCCGGGCGATCATGTCGCCGCGCGAGATGTCGAGGTCGTCCTCGAAGCGCAGCGTCACCGACATGGGCGGGAACGCCTCCTCCACCGGCCCGTCGAAGGTGTCGATCGAGGCGATGCGGGTCGTGAGGCCCGAGGGCAGGTGCACCACCTCGTCGCCGGGCTTCAGCACGCCGCCCGCGACCTGGCCCGCGTAGCCGCGGTAGTCATGGAAGGCCTGCTCGGTGGCCCGCTGCGGGCGGATCACGTACTGGACCGGGAAACGCACGTCGACCAGGTTGCGGTCGGAGGCGATGTGGACGTTCTCCAGGTGGTGCAGCAGCGACGTGCCGAGGTACCACGGCATGTTCTCGGAGCGCGAGACCACGTTGTCGCCGTTGAGCGCGGAGATCGGGATGAAGGTGAGGTCGGCGACGTTCAGCTTGGACGCGAACGCCGTGAACTCCTCCTTGATCTCGTCGAACCGCTCCTGCGAGTAGCCCACCAGGTCCATCTTGTTGACGGCCAGCACCAGGTGGGGCACCCGCAGCAGCGTGGTCAGGAACGCGTGCCGCCGCGACTGCTCCAGCACGCCCTTGCGGGCGTCGATGAGGATGATCGCCAGGTCGGCCGTGGAGGCGCCGGTGACCATGTTCCGGGTGTACTGGATGTGGCCGGGCGTGTCGGCGATGATGAACTTCCGCCGGGGCGTCGCGAAGTAGCGGTACGCCACGTCGATCGTGATGCCCTGCTCCCGCTCGGCCCGCAGGCCGTCGGTCAGCAGCGACAGATCGGTGTATTCGGTGCCCCGGTCGCGCGAGGTGCGCTCGACCGCCTCCAGCTGGTCCTCGAAGATCGCCTTGGAGTCGAAGAGCAACCGTCCGATGAGGGTGGACTTACCGTCATCGACACTTCCCGCTGTGGCAAAGCGAAGAATGTCCATTAGAAGTAGCCTTCCCTCTTCCTGTCCTCCATCGCGGCCTCCGACGCGCGGTCGTCGGCCCTGGTGGCCCCGCGCTCGGTGATCCGGGTGGCCGCGATCTCCTCGATGATCTCCTCGACCGTGGCGGCCGTGGACTGCACGGCGCCCGTGCACGTCATGTCGCCCACGGTGCGGTAGCGCACCACGGCCTCGAACAGCGGCTCGTCGTCACCCCGCTGCACGACCTCGGAGTCGGGCAGCAGCATGCCGTCGCGCTCGAACACCTTGCGGGTGTGGGCGAAGTAGATGGAGGGGATCTCGATGCCCTCGCGCCTGATGTAGTCCCAGACGTCGAGCTCGGTCCAGTTGGACAGCGGGAAGACGCGGATGTGCTCGCCCTTGCGGATGCGCGAGTTGTAGAGGTTCCACAGCTCGGGGCGCTGGTTCTTCGGGTCCCACTGGCCGAAGTCGTCGCGGAAGGAGAAGACCCGCTCCTTGGCGCGGGCCTTCTCCTCGTCGCGGCGCGCGCCGCCGAAGACCGCGTCGAACTCGTGCTCCTCGATCCCGTCGAGCAGCGTGGTGGTCTGCAGGCGGTTGCGCGAGGCGCGCCGCCCGGTCTCCTCGACCACGCGTCCGGCGTCGATGGAGTCCTGCACGCTGGCCACGATCAGCCGCGCGCCGAGCTCGGTGGAGCGGCGGTCGCGGAAGTCGATGACCTCGTCGAAGTTGTGGCCCGTGTCGACGTGCATGAGCGGGAACGGGATGGCCGCGGGCCAGAACGCCTTCTCCGCGATGCGGAGCATGACGATCGAGTCCTTGCCTCCGGAGAAGAGCAGACAGGGACGCTCGAACTCGGCCGCAACCTCGCGCATGATGTGAATGGCTTCGGCTTCGAGCACGTCGAGCTGCGACGTCGTGTAGTCGCGCTGGAGCATGGGAGCTTCCTCCGGCGGTTTTAGCGGTGCAGGTCCCGAATCCCGCTGAGCAGCGATGTCGCTAGCTCAGGTAGGGAAACCAGGATATCCGGTAGTGACGGGTCGGCTTGGTTGTAGGTCAGCTCGGAGCCGTCGATCCGGCTCGCGTGGGCCCCGGCGGCCTGGGCGACGGCGACCGGCGCGGCGGAATCCCACTCGTACTGGCCCCCGGCGTGTACGTACGCCTCGACCTCGCCGGTGAGCACCGCCGAGATCTTCGCCCCGGCGGACCCGATGGGGACCAGGTCGGCTCCGAGGAGGTAGGCCAGCTTCTGCACGAACTCCGGCGGGCGCGTGCGGCTCACCGCGATGCGGAACCGCCCCCCGTCGAAGGAGCGCGGCCCGGGAGGCTCCGCGGTGGCCAGCGTGCGGCCCTGGGCGGGCAGCGCCACGGCGCCCGCGGTCAGCCTGCCGCCCTCCCACAGCGCCACGTGCACGGCCCAGTCGGACCTGCCCTCTTCGGCGAACTCGCGCGTGCCGTCGAGCGGGTCCACGATCCACACCCGGGACGCGCTGAGCCGGCGCGGGTCGAGCCGCTCCTCGCGGGTGGCCTCCTCCGACAGGACACTGTCACTGGGACGGAGCCTGGCCAGCGACTCCATGAGGAAGACGTGAGAGGCCCGGTCGCCCTCCGCGCGCAGGGCGGAGGAGTCGCCGAACCCGGTGCGCTCGCGAATGCGCAGCAGCCGCTCGCCCGCCTCGGTGGCCAGATCAGCGGCGAGTGCGTGGTCGTCGCGAATCGTCATCAATAAGCTCCTTGCCCGCGGGCGACGGCCGACCAAGTCTTCCACAGGATCTGGAGGTCGAGCGTGAGGGACCAGTTCTCCACGTAACGCAGATCGAGGCGGACGGATTCCTCCCACGATAGGTCAGATCTACCACTGACCTGCCACAGGCCCGTCATCCCGGGGCGTACGAGGAGCCGTCTGCGCACGTCGTCGCCGTAGCGCGCCACCTCCTCCGGCAGCGGGGGCCGGGGGCCGACGAGCGACATGTGGCCGCGTACGACGTTGATGAGCTGTGGCAGCTCGTCCAGCGAGGTGCGGCGCATTCGCGTGCCCAGCGGTGTGACCCGGGGATCGTTCCTGATCTTGAAGAGCACGCCGTCGCGGTCGCTGACCAAGGTGATCTTCTGCTGCTCGGAGCCGCGCCGCATGGTGCGGAACTTCAGGATTGTGAACAGCCGCCCGTCCCTGCCGACCCTGGTCTGCCTGAACAGCGCGGGCCCCGGACTCGTCACGCGTACGGCCACCGCCAGTCCCACCAGCAGCGGCGCGAGCAGCACCAGCAGCGCGGTGGCGACCAGCCGGTCGAAGATGTTCTTGACCAGTTTCCTGGCCCCGCCCAGCTCGGGGTGCTCCACGTGCAGGAGCGGCAGCCCGGCGGCCGGTCTGATCATGGTGCGCGGGCCCGCCACGTCCATCAGCGCCGGGGCGACCACCAGATCGGTGTGGGTGCGCTCCAGCCGCCAGGCCAGCCGCCGCAGCGCCTGCCCGTCCATCTCGGGACAGGCCAGCACAGCCACGGTGTCGGCGCGGAACTGGTCGACCACGATCGGCACGTCGCTGAGGTCGCCGGCGACCGGCACCTCGCCCACGAAGTCGCCCGGCACACCCCCCGGCAGGCAGGCGGCCACGACGTCCATGCCGTGGTAGCGCTCCTTCCGGAACAGCCGCACCAGCTCCTCGACGGACGTCTCGTGCCCGACGGCGACCACCTTGCGCATGCACTCCCCCGCCGCCCTGCGCCGGTGCAGGGAGCGGCGCAGGGCGTACCTGAGGAGCAGCGTGAGCAACGTCACCAGCGGCAGCGCGAGCACGACGTAGCCCCGGGCGACGTCGGTCTTGGTCAGGTAGGAGCCGATGGCGGTGGCCGCCGTCAGCGCGACACCCGACTGCACGACCCGGCGGAACTCCTCGGAGCCGACGCCGAGCATGCGCGGCTCGTACGCGCGGTTGAGCGCCACCGCGAACGCCCACACCACCGGCAGGGCCAGGCTGACCAGCAGGTACGGCAGCACGTACGGCGTGAGCTCGCCGAAGCGAACGTAGAAGGCGAGCCCGGACCCCACCCAGGCCCCGCAGAGGTCGCCCAGCACCGCGCGGAAGCGGTAGGAGCGGACCCAGGTAGGCGTGCGTGGGCTGACTCGCCAGGAGGCCACATGGCCCGGTCCGACGACGGCCATGAAGCCCTCACCCCGCACGCATGCCTCCAGGTGACCATTCCTGAACGGACAGTCACAGATGGTAGCTGCGGGAGAGGCAGGGGACCGGCGAACGGACCTATGTGGCGATCAGCGTGGAGGGCCCGAAATATGCAGATCAGACCGGTGGAAGTCGTTCTGGGTGACTTCGAGGCCGCGGGACATCAGCGACTCCACGACGTCGGCCGCCCGGTCCACGAGGAAGGGCAGGTCCTTGCGCTCCATGGTGGCGAAGTCCCGCAGCACGAAGGAGGCCGCGTCCATGCGCCCGGGCGGGCGCCCGATGCCGAAGCGGACCCGCAGGTAGTCTCGGGTGCCGAGGACCTTGGTGATCGACTTGAGGCCGTTGTGGCCGTTGTCGCCGCCGCCGAGCTTGGCCCTGAGCGCGCCGTACGGCACGTCGAGCTCGTCGTGGACGACGATCAGCCGCTCCGGGCCGATCTTGTAGAAGTCGGAGAGCGCCTTGACGGGCCCGCCGGAGAGGTTCATGTAGGTGATGGGCTTGGCCAGGATCGCGGTGCTGGTCTCGCACACCTCAGCCCTGCTCTTGTGCGCCTTGAACCGCCCGCCGGCCCTGGCCGCGAGCTCGTCGAGCACCATGAAGCCCGCGTTGTGCCTGTTGCCCGCGTATTCGGGCCCGGGATTGCCCAGGCCGGCGATCAGCCAGCGATCCATCTGCACCCCTTACAGCGGAACGGGGCGGCTCGAGTCCGGCCGCCCCGTTCACGAATCGGACCGTTACTCGGCGGCGGCCTCGGCGGTCTCGCCCTCAGCGGCGGCCTCGGCGGCCTCCTCGCCCTCCTCCGGAGCCTCGACCGGCTTGGCGCTCACCTGGAGCACGACGGCCTCGGGGTCGGCGGCCAGTGTGGCGCCCTTCGGCAGCGAGAGCTGCGCGGCCGTGATGGCGGTGCCGATCTCCAGGCCCTCGACGTCGACCTCGACGCCGGTCGGGATGTGGGTGGCCTCGGCCTCGACTGCGATGGAAACGAGCTGCTGGTCGAGCAGGCCGTCGGTGTGGACGTCGCCGACCGTGGTGACCGGGATCTCGACCGTGACCTTCTCGCCGCGCTTGACCAGCAGCAGGTCGACGTGCTCGACGAAGCCCTTGATCGGGTCGCGCTGCACGCCCTTGGGCAGGGCCAGCTCGTCGACGCCCTCACCCTGGAGGCGGATCAGCACGTTGGGCGTGCGGAGCGCGAGGAGCACCTCGTGGCCGGGCAGGGTCAGGTGCTTGGGGTCGATGCCGTGACCGTAAAGAACGGCGGGCACCTTGTCGGCGCGGCGGATCTTGCGAGCGGCGCCCTTGCCGAACTCGCTGCGCGGCTCGGCGGCGATACGTACTTCGGACATGACATCTCCTAGGGATGCTTGGAGTCTGGTGGGTGTCGGCGCTCTCCCTCACCCGCCCTAGCGGAAGGCGTTACGAGCGCAACCGGGCCAGTCTACAGCGCTGTCTGCCGAGCTCCGCTCGGAAGGCTGTGATGGATGTCCTCGCTTCGCTGCGGATCCATCACAGCTTACGTATCGCCCTCGAACAAGCTCGTGACCGAGCCGTCCTGGAAGACCTCGGTGATCGCGCGGCCGATGAGCGGCGCGATCGACAGCACCGTCAGCTTGTCGAACCTGTTGGCCTCCGCCAGCGGCAGCGTGTTGGTGACGATGACCTCGGAGATCCGGGAGTTCTTCAGCCGGTCGACGGCCGGGTCGGAGAAGACCGCGTGGGTGGCGGCGGTGATCACGTTGGTGGCGCCCTGCTCGTAGAGGGCGTCGGCGGCCTTGCAGATGGTGCCCGCGGTGTCGATCATGTCGTCGATCAGCACGCAGGTGCGGCCGCGGACCCGTCCGACGACCTCGCTGACCTTCACCTGGTTGGCCACGTCGAGGTCACGGCGCTTGTGGATGAACGCCAGCGGCGTGCCGAGCGTGTCGGCCCAGCGCTCCGACAGCCGGACGCGGCCGGTGTCGGGCGAGACGACGGTGGTGTTCTCCAGGTCGAGCTTGTTCTTGAGGTAGCTCTCCAGCACCGGCATCGCGAACAGGTGGTCGACCGGGCCGTCGAAGAAGCCCTGGATCTGGGAGGTGTGCAGGTCGATCGACATGAGCCGGTCGGCGCCCGCGGTCTTGAACATGTCGGCCATCAGCCGGGCCGTGATGGGCTCGCGGCCCCGGCCCTTCTTGTCCTGGCGGGCATAGCCGAAGAACGGCATGACCACGGTGATGCGCTTGGCGGAGGCCCGCTTCAGCGCGTCGACCATGATCAGCTGTTCCATGATCCACTTGTTGATGGGCGCGGTGTGGCTCTGGATGACGAAGGCGTCGCAGCCGCGTACGGACTCCAGATAGCGCGCGTAGATCTCGCCGTTGGCGAAGTCGATCAGCTTGGTGGGGGTGAGGGAGACGCCGACGTGATGAGCCACCTCGTCGGCGAGCTCAGGGTAGGCCCGGCCCGAGAAGAGCATGAGATTCTTCTCGCCCGGCTGCTTGATACTGCTCATGAGACCTCCTTCGTCGGTCCCATGACCGTGCTGCTGTGCTTACTGATGACCTCGACAAGCTCGGTCATTTGCCACTCTCCTGCTGCTCTTGCTCGGCCAGCGCCCGCTGGGCGGCCGCGGCCGACTTCGTGCCCGCGCGCCTGCGCAAGACCCATTTCTCGATGTTGCGCTGCCGCGCACGCGCCACGCCGATGGCGCCGGGAGGCACGTCGTCGACGATCACCGAGCCCGCCGCCGTGTAGGCGCCGTCATTGACCGTCACCGGGGCGACGAGCATGGTGTCGCAGCCGACGAACACCCCGTCGCGAATGGTCGTCTGGTGCTTGTTGACCCCGTCGTAGTTGACGAAGACGGTGGAGGCGCCGATGTTGACGTCGTCGCCGATCGTGGCGTCCCCCGCGTAGGACAGGTGCGGCACCTTGGAGCGCTCGCCGACCTTGGTGTTCTTCATCTCGACGAACGTGCCGGCCTTGGACTTGCGGCCGAGCACCGTGCCGGGGCGGAGATAGGCGTAGGGGCCGACGCTGACCTCGGGGCCGATGTCGGCGCTGTCGCAGACGGCGTTGCGGACGATGGCGCCTTCGCCGACGCGGGTGTCGGTCAGCGTGGTGGCGGGGCCGACCTCGGCGCCGGTCTCGATCACGGTGTCGCCGTGGAGCTGGGTGCCGGGGTGGATGACCGTGTCGGGCGCGATCCGCACGCCGACGTCGATCCAGGTGCTGCCGGGGTCGATGATCGTCACCCCGGCGCGCATGTGGTCTTCGAGCAGGCGCAGGTTGAGCACCTTGCGGGCGGCGGCGAGCTGCACGCGGTCGTTGACGCCCTCGACCTCGACGAAGTCGCCCGCGACGCAGGCGCCGACCCGATGGCCGTCGCCGCGCAGGATGGCCAGGACGTCGGTGAGGTACTCCTCACCCTGGGCGTTGTCGGTGGACACGCGCTTGACGGCGTCGGCGAGCAGCGAGCCGTCGAAGGCGTAGATCCCGGAGTTCATCTCCTTGATCGCGCGCTGCTCCGGGCTGGCGTCCTTCTCCTCGACGATCTCCAGCACGGCGCCGCTCTCGTCGCGGATGATCCGCCCGTAGCCGGTCGGATCGGGCACGTTGGCCGTCAGCACGGTGACCGCGTTGCCTTCGGCCTCGTGCCGTTCGAGCAGCTCGGCGAGGGTTCGCGGGCGCATGAGCGGCACGTCCCCGTACGTGACCAGCACGGTGCCGGAGATCACACCGACTTCTTCGAGCACGGTGCGGACCGCGTGGCCGGTGCCACGCTGCTCATGCTGGACGACGGCGCGCGCGTCGGGGCTGGTGGCGGCCAGGTGGCCGCCGACCTGCTCCAGCGCGTGGCCGATGACGACGATCAGCTGCTGCGGATCGAGGTCGCGGGCGGCTGCGAGCATGTGGTTGACCAGCGAACGGCCACATAGCTCATGCAGGACCTTGGGGGTCTGGCTCTTCATCCGGGTACCCTCGCCCGCGGCGAGGACGATGACGGCTGCCGGGCGCGGCACACTCACGGACTGAGGCTCCCTGTGACTGGACGGATCAGGGCATTTGGTACGTCTACCGCACCGCTACCCTCCCGACACCGTGAGGATACCTGGACGCACCCCGAACATTCTCGCCGGGGGAGCAGGTCACAGCTCCCGGAAGAGGACTCGAACCCCTACAAAGTGGACCAAAACCACTTGTCCTGCCGATTAGACGATCCGGGACAGATCGGACACGTGGCGTCCGACACATCCCTACGATACCGATCCCGAACCCCGGCGCGCGCCCGTAATTGCGTCCCACACCCGGCTCGGGCGCGAAGTCCCAGGTAACGGCAGGTACGCGGCACGCCGACCGTATAACAGACCGCCCTAAAAGGCGCAAGGCGCGAACCCCACCCACCTTGTTCTGCAGAGCGTCACGTTCCCCCCATTAACGGCTTAGGGCTTCCTTACTTACGCTAGCGTAGGTTACGGTGGCGTAGCCCGGACATACATCCTCATACATGCCGTTGGAGGTCGTCCATGACCGTTGTCGCCGAGCGTTCTTCCCCGACGCCGAAGCCCGAATTCGAACCCGAGCCCCGATCCAAGGCAGAACTGGTCACCTTCACGCTCGTCGTCGGGCTGCCGCTGATCGCGCTCGCGGCCGCGGTGCCGTTCGCGTGGGGATGGGGTCTCGGCTGGTCGGACATCGTCATCTCCTTCGTCTTCTACGTGGTCTCCGGGCTCGGCGTGACCGTGGGGCTGCACCGCTACTTCACCCACGGCTCGTTCAAGGCCAAGCGGCCGCTGAAGATCGCGCTGGGCATCGCGGGCAGCCTGTCGCTGGAGATGTCCGTACTCGACTGGGTGGCCACGCACCGCAAGCACCACAAGTTCTCCGACAAGGAGGGCGACCCGCACTCGCCGTGGCGGTTCGGCCCCGGCTTCAAGTCCCTGTCCAAGGGCCTCCTGTACGCCCACATGGGCTGGCTGTTCGAGAGCGAGCGGACCAACCGCGAGAAGTACGCTCCCGACCTGGTCAAGGACCCCGACGTCATGAAGCTGCACAAGTGGTTCGGCACGATCGCCATCACCTCCATCGTGCTCCCCGGCGTGATCGGCGGGCTCGTCACCTGGTCCTGGCAGGGCGCGCTGACCGCGCTGTTCTGGGGCTCGCTCATCCGCATCGGCCTGCTGCACCACGTGACCTGGTCGATCAACTCCATCTGCCATGTCTTCGGCGAGGAGGAGTTCCAGGTGCGCGACAAGTCGCGCAACGTCTGGTGGCTGGCCATCCCGTCCTTCGGCGAGTCCTGGCACAACCTGCACCACTCGGACCCGACCTGCGCCCGGCACGGGGCGCTCAAGGGCCAGATCGACCTGAGCGCCGGGTCCATCCGGATCTTCGAGAAGCTGGGCTGGGTGTACGACGTCCGCTGGCCCACCCCCGAACGCCTGGCGGCGAAGCGCATTGCCTGACGTAGATCAGCCGGTGAGCGGCCGCGCACCCGTGGCCGTCATTATGGAGACCGTGACCGAACCCCGATCTCGCAGGCGCATGTCCGGTAGCGAGCGCAGAGAGCAGCTGATCAGCATCAGCCGCACCCTCTTCGCGGAGAAGGGGTTCGACGGGACCTCTATCGAGGAGATCGCCGCTACCGCGCAGGTGTCGAAGCCCGTGGTCTACGAGCATTTCGGCGGCAAGGAAGGCGTCTACGCGGTCGTCGTGGACCGCGAGATGCAGAAGCTCCTCATCATGATCACCGAGGCGCTGGCCGCGTCCCATTCACTGATCAAACTGGAGCGGGCCGCGCTGGCGCTGCTCCAGTACATCGAGGAGAGCAGCGAGGGCTTCCGCATCCTGGTGCGCGACTCCCACGCCGCCTCGGGCACCGGCACGTTCGCGAGCCTGATCAGCGAGATCGCCAGCCAGGTCGAGGACGTGCTCGCCGACGAGTTCGCGGCCCGGGGCTACGACCCCAAGCTCGCGCCGATGTACGCCCAGATGCTGGTCGGCATGGTCGCGCTGACCGGGCAGTGGTGGCTCGACGTACGCAAGCCGGGCCGCGAGGAGGTGGCCGCCCACCTCGTCAACCTGGCCTGGAACGGCCTGACCGGGCTCAACCCCGACCCGGCGATCACCGCCGCGACCCGCGACCAGCCCGTCTCCGTCCCCGCCCCGGCCTCCGTCCCCGCCAAGCCGCGCACGAGCGAGAAGGAGCTGCGCGAGCTGGAGAAGGCGCGGGACAAGGAGCTCAGGGAGGCCGAGAAGGCGCGGGTGCGGGAGTTCAAGGAGGCGGAGAAGGCGCGGGTCCGGGACCTCAAGGAGCGGGAGCGGCTGCTCAAGGAGGCCGAGAAGGAGCGCGAGCGGGTGCTGAAGGAGGCGGAGAAGGCGCGGGAGCGCGAAGACAAGATCCGCCAGCGCGAGGCCCGCCTCGCCGAACGCACCGCCCGCCTCGAACAGGCGGACCACCAGGAGTAATCCGCCCTCAGGACCCCGGTCCGGAAGGCGTCGGCGGGAGGGGCGGATGTGGGAAGACTGTCCGGCGGTGGGCTTGAACAGGGGGGATGTCTTGAGTGACGATTGGGTAGAGCGTGGTTGACTTTCCGGGATAAGCCGTTGCGACCGCGTTAACGTTCTGTTCAACCAAACGGGGCAATATAGGCCATATGTCCGCGGAACCGTTCCAACCCGCCAACGACCTGCCCCTGCCTCAGGAGCGGTTTCTCAATCGCGAAGAGAGCTGGCTCCAGTTCAACGAGCGCGTGCTCGATCTGGCCGAAGATCCATCGACCCCCCTCCTGGAGCGGGTGCGCTTCCTGGCGATCTTCGCCAGCAACCTCGACGAGTTCTTCCGCGTACGGGTCGCGGGCCTGAAACGGCGCATGGCCACGGGCCTGCTGCTGCGTACCAAGAGCGGGCTGAAGCCGCGCGAGGAGCTGGCCAGGATCGCCACGATCGCGGACGATCTGGCCATCCGGCACGCCGCGGCCTTCCACCACCACATCTCCCCTCAGCTGGCCGCCGAGGGCATCGAGATCGTCCGGTGGGACGAGCTGGGCCGCGAGGAGCGTACGGAGCTGCGCAAGCTGTTCAGGGAGCGGATCAGGCCCGTGCTGACGCCGCTGGCCGTGGACCCCGCGCACCCCTTCCCCTACATCTCCGGGCTCAGCCTGAACCTCGCGGTCCTGGTGCGGAATCCGGCGACCGATCACACGGTCTTCGCGAGGGTCAAGGTGCCGTCGCAGTTGCCGCGGTTCGTGCAGGCCTCGAAGGACCGGTTCGTCCCTCTTGAGGATGTCATCGCGGCCCACCTGGGGCAGCTCTTCAAGGGCATGGAGATCCTCCAGCACCACGTCTTCCGCGTCACCAGGAACGAGGACCTCGACGTCGACGAGGACGTCACCGAGAACCTCATGCAGGCCCTGGAGAAGGAGCTGCTCAGGCGTCGCTTCGGCCCGCCCGTGCGGCTCGAGGTCGAGGACACGATCACCCCGGAGGTGCTGGCGCCGCTGATCGAGGAGCTGGAGCTGGCGCCGCACGAGATCTACCGGCTGCAGGGGCCGCTCGACCTGTCGGGCCTGCACGCCATCGCCGACCTGGACCGGGGCGAGCTGAGCTACCGGCCGTTCGTGCCCGCCGAGGTGATCAGCGCCGAGGACGACCTCTTCTCGATCCTGCGCGAGCGCGACGTGCTGCTGCACCACCCGTACGACTCGTTCGCCACCAGCGTGCAGCGCTTCATCGAGGTGGCCGCGGCCGACCCCAGGGTCCTGGCGATCAAGCAGACCCTCTACCGCACCAGCGGCGAGTCCCCCATCGTGGACGCGCTGATCGACGCGGCCGAGGCGGGCAAGCAGGTCGTCGTGGTCGTGGAGATCAAGGCCCGCTTCGACGAGCACGCCAACATCTCCTGGGCCCGCAAGCTGGAGCGGGCCGGCTGCCACGTCGTCTACGGCGTGGTCGGGCTGAAGACCCACTGCAAGCTCGCGCTCGTGGTCCGCCAGGAGGCCTCGGGCGAGCTGCGCCGCTACTGCCACATCGGCACCGGCAACTACAACCCCAAGACCGCCCGGCAGTACGAGGACTTCGGCCTGCTCACGGCCGACCCGCTGGTCGGCGAGGACGTGACGGACCTGTTCATCCACCTGACCGGCTACTCCAACCACTCCGCCTACCGGCGGCTGCTGGTCGCGCCCCACTCGATGCGCAGCGGGCTGCTGGCCAGGATCGAGCGGGAGATCGCCCACCAGGAGGCGGGGCGCCCGGCACGGATCAGGATCAAGACGAACTCCCTGGTGGACGAGCCGATCATCGACGCCCTGTACCGGGCGTCCAGGGCGGGCGTCCAGGTGGACCTGTGGGTGCGGGGCATCTGCAGCCTCCGCCCAGGCATTCCAGATTTGTCCGAAAATATCCGCGTAAGGTCGGTCTTGGGGCGCTTCCTTGAGCACTCCCGGGTGTACGAGTTCGGCCTGGGCCGCCGGCCCGAGATCTGGATCGGCAGCGCCGACCTCATGCGCAGGAACCTCGACCGCCGCGTCGAGGCCCTGGTCAAGGTGACCTCGCCGCAGCACAAGGCCTACCTCATCGAGCTGATGGACCTGGCCATGGCCGAGACCACGAACGCGTGGGTGCTGCACTCCGACGGCACGTGGGCCCGCCACCCGGGCGAGGACCCGCAGAGCCATCTCATCAGCACGCGCCGCTGGAGGACCGTTGATGACTGACCTGCTCCGCGCCGCCGGAGCCGTGGTCTGGAGGGGCGAGGAGAGCCGCCCCGAGGTCGCCGTCATCCACCGTCCCAACTACGACGACTGGACCTTCCCCAAGGGCAAGCTGAAGTCCGGCGAGCACGTGATCGCCGCCGCCCTGCGCGAGGTGCGGGAGGAGACCGGGCTGACCGTGCTGCTCGGCCGCGCGCTGCCACCGGTCCACTACCTCAGCTCCGGGCGGCTCAAGCGGGTCGACTACTGGACGGCGCGGGTGGCCGCCGACGACGGGTTCTCCCCCGATGACGAGGTGGACGAACTGCGCTGGCTGCCGTTAGAGGAGGCCAGGCGGCTGCTGACGTACGAATGGGATGTGGGGCTGCTGCGCGCGCTGAAGGCCGCGCCGCTCGAGACCGTGCCCCTCGTCCTCGTACGGCACGGCTCGGCCGGCTCCAGGAACGCGTGGCAGGGCGACGACGAGCTGCGCCCGCTCGACACCGACGGCCGGTCGCAGGCGGCGCACCTGGCCACCGCGCTGCCCGCCTACCGGCCCGAGCTGCTGATCAGCTCCCCCAGTGCCCGATGTGTCCAGACCCTGGAGCCGTACGGGGCCGAACTCAAGCTGGAGCCCCTCCTCAGCGAGGAGGGGCAGGACCCGCAGAAGACCCCCGCCATGGTCAGGGAGATCGCCGTGCCCGCGGCCGTGTGCAGCCACCGCAAGGTGCTCCCCGACCTGATCAGGACGTTGAGCGGAAAGGACCTGCACCTGCGCAAGGGCGCGTTCGCCGTGCTGCAGCGGGCGGGCGGGCACGTCGTCAGCGTCGAGCGCTACGCGGCCTGACCGCCAGCGCCGCTCACCAGGTGACCTCCAGCTTCGCGAAGCCGTCGGCGATCCTCCCCTCGCTGCGTGGCAGCTCCTCGACGGGTACGGCCGTCCGCAGGGTGGGAAAGCGCTGGAACAGCCTGCCGAACACCGCCACCAGCTCGACCCTGGCCAGGCTGGCGCCGATGCAGAAGCGCGGGCCGTACCCGAAGCTCAGATGCGGGTCGGCCGACGGACGGCGGATATCGAACACATCCGGATCCGGATAGATCCGCTCATCCCGGTTGGCCGCACCCGGGGTGAGCACCACGGCCTCGCCCCGGCGGATCGTGTGGCCGCCGATCTCGATGTCCTCGTGGGCGTACCTGGGCAGGCCGTGCAGGCTCGGCGTGGCCATCCGCAGGATCTCCTCGACCGCGCCGGGCGCCAGCCCCGGGTCGGCGATGAGCAGGTCGCGCTGGCCGGGGTTGGCGAGCAGGAGCAGCACGCCGAAGTCGATGCGGTTGACCGTGGTCTCGTGGCCGGCGAACAGCAGCCCGCCGGCGAGCTCGGCGATCTTCCCGTCGTCGTCCAGCTCGTTCGCCAGGTCGGACAGCACGTCCTCGGCCGGCTCGCGCCGCTTGCGCTCGATGAGCCCGGCCATGTACGCGCTCAGCTCATCGCGCGCAGCCTGGCCCTTCTCCAGGTCCAGCATGTCGCCCAGGCGGAACGACACGCCCCCGAAGTACTCCCTGTCCTCGTACGGCACCCCGAGAAGCTGGCAGATGACCAGCACGGGCAGCGGGAAGGAGAGCTCGGCGTGCAGGTCGACCGGCGGCGTCAGCTTGGCCAGGTGGTCGAGCCGCTCGTCCACGAGCGAGCCGACGTGGTCGCTGAGCGCCTTCATCCTGCGGGCCGAGAAGGACGGCATGAACAGCTTGCGCATGCGGTCGTGCTCGGCCTTCTCCGTGGCGATGTCGCCCTGGGGGCCGCCGAGTATGGCCGATCCCGACAGCCTGGCGGCCTTGTCCGGCTCGGGATGCGAGCGCCCGAGCCGGGGGTCGTTGAACAGACTGCGCGCGTCCTCGTAGCCGCTGACCAGCCAGACCTCGTCGCCCGTCTGGGTGCGTACCTTCGCGATGCCCGCTTCGGCCCGCAGGTCGCGGTACGCGGCGGGCACCTCCAGCAGGTTGCCGCGTTCGAAGGGGATGGTGGGAAGGTTCCTCATAGAACCTTCATAACCGCCCCGACCGTCTCTGCCCAGACTCTGGGGAACTCCGCGTACGCCCGCTCGGCCGCGCTGCGCTCGATGCCGATGAGCACTCCGTACGTAAACGTGTCCTCGCCTGCCTGGCGGGCGCTCTCGGCTTCCTTCGCCAGCGTCTCCTGCGCCACCACGCCGTCCTGGTGCGTGCCCAGGATCTCCTGGACGTTCTCGGAGAGTTTGGCCAGCTTGCCCATGTTCGCGCCGAGAGTGGGTTGGAGCGCTTCGGCGGTGTAGCGAGCGCGTTTGGCGGCCTTGCGCACGTCGTGCATGGCTATTTCACGACGTTCCGGGTCTTCTATGGCCTGAGCGGTTTCGTAGGCCTTCGTCACCCGGTTCCAGCCGGCCGCCGCGATGGCGCTGAGCTTCTTCTGGGCGGGCTTGGCCGCCGCCTTCTCCAGCTTCGGGGCGGAGACGAGCTGATCGAGCGCGTTGAGGAGGGTGTAGTAGCGGTCGCCGCTGAGCGCCTCCTTGATGCGGCCGTACGCCTCCTGCTCGCGTTCGTACAGATCCGTACCGAGCCGGGTCTGGATGGGGCCGTGGACCAGCTCGGGCTCCAGCCTCGCCAGCTCCTTGGCGAACCTGGCCCTGATCACCTCCAGGTCGCGGGCCTCGCCGAGCACGTTGCCGAGCCAGCGCAGCTCGTCCTGCACCTGGGCGGTGTCCGCGATGACGCTCTTGAACGCCTTGAGCGCGCTGCGCATCCTGCGGGCGGCCACGCGCATCTGGTGCACGGCGTCGTCCTCAGCCCTGCGGACCCGCGGATCCTGCGCGAGGAGGGCGTTGACCTGCCCGGCCAGGTAGGCGACGACGACCTCGCCCGCCGTGTCCGGCTCGGTGGGGGCTTTGGGGAGCGGGGCGGGTTCGAGCAGTTTGGCGAGTTTGCTGGTGGCCGCCGAGGGCGTCGCGCCGGCCTTCCTGAGGCGCTTGCCGACCTTGGCGAGAACGCCCTGGCGATCGGGGGCGAGCAGCTCGGCCTCGACCTCGCGCCACCGTACGATCGTGGGCTCATCCCCGTACACCGTGCCCTTGACGCGGTCGTCGGCGACCTCGACGAGCTTGACGTCGCCGTCGAGCAGGACGGTGACGCTCCTGCGGGTGTCCAGCTCGGCGACCGGCACGAGCGGGGCGCCGCGGGTGTAGGCGCGGACGAGCTCGGCCAGTTCCGCGGGCACGACCTTGGCGCTGCGGGTGAGGGGACGGGTGATCTCCTGCCGTACCCCCTTGGCTTTGGGCAGCTTCAGGTGCCAGCCGGCGTCGTCGCCGCCTCGTCGCCGCCTGAGCGTGACGCCTCGCGCGGCCAGCCGCAGGTCGGCGGTGTCGTAATAGAGAGCCACCAGCTGATGGCTCTTCGGCCCCATGACCTCGGCCACACGGCTCAGGTCCGGAATCGCGTAGTCGGGAGGAACGTCAAATTTGTCCTCGATCTCGATGCCCACTACACCTCGCAAGAGTCCGATTTCGGAACATCATGCCACTTTGAGGTGAACATCACACGACCTGCAGGAGCTCGATTCTGTTGCCGACGGGGTCCGAGAGATAGATCCGCCGGTAGCCGGGGAAGAGAAGGTCGGGCTCCATGCCGGGGGCGTACGCGTCGAGGTCGTCCACCAGGAAGGCAGGATGTGCCTTGCGCGCGGGCCTGAAGTCGTCCTCGATGCCGAGGTGGACCTCCATACCCTCGCCCTTGAACCATACCCCACCGCGTTTGGCCAGCTCAGGCGGCTTGGGCACCTCCCGCAGCCCCAGCACACCCTCATAGAAGCGCCTCAGCTCCGGTTCGCTGCCCCTGGGCGCGGCGAGCTGGACGTGGTGCAGCGCTTGGATCATTTCTGCATCACCACGAAGATCCGCCGGAACGGGAAGGGGGTCCCGTAGCTCCTGGCCGGGTACACCTCGGCGAGCAAACTGGCGAGGTCCTGCTTGAACCGCCGCTGCTCGCCCGGGTCGAGCCGGTCGAAGACCGGGCGCAGGGCGGTGCCGGAGACCCAGTCGAGCACCGGGTTCTCACCCTGGAGCACGTGCATGTAGGTCGTCTCCCACGCGTCCACCTGCGCACCGCCGTGGTTGAGCAGGTCCAGATAGTCGATCGGGTCGTCGACCGGGTGCGCCCTGAGGACGCCGTCGAGCCTGTCGGACCAGGCGCGGGACGCGCACAACTCGTGGATGGCGACGTGGCTGGGCGCGCCGAAGTTGCCCGGCACCTGGAACGCCAGCCAGCCCCCCGGGGCCAGATCCTCGACCCAGTGCTCCAGCACCTCGCGATGCTCCGGCACCCACTGCAGGACGGCGTTCGAGACGATCACGTCCATCGGCCGGTCGGGACGCCACGTGGCCACGTCCGCCACCGCGAACCGCACCCTGGACCCCAGCCCGCGGGCCTTGGTGATCATCGCGGGCGAGGAGTCGTAGCCCTCCACGGTCGCGCGGGGCCAGCGATTGGCCAGCTCAACGGTGAGTTCACCACTGCCGCAGCCCGCGTCCACGACATAATCGGGGTCGACCGCCCCCACTCTGGAGATCAGCTCGATGAACGGCCGCGACCGCTCGTCGGCGTAGACCGCGTATGTTACCGGGTCCCAAATATCTCTTGACATGAAGATAATTGATATCGAGAGAGATATCTCGATGTCAAGACAGTACACTCTTGTGTCATGACGGAGGATGCTAGAGACGAGGTGGACCGCCTCGTCGCGGCTTGGCGCGCAGAGCGTCCCGACCTCGACGTCGAGCCGCTCCAGGTTCTCTCTAGGGTGTCACGGCTGGCCAAGCATCTCGACCGGGCCAGGCGGGCGGCGTTCGCCGAGCACGACCTGGAGCCCTGGGAGTTCGACGTGCTGACGGCGCTGCGGCGGGCCGGCAAGCCGTACGAGCTCAGCCCCGGCACCCTGCTGCGGGCCACGCTCGTCACCTCGGGGACGATGACGAATCGCATCGACCGGCTCGCCCAGGCGGGCCTGGTGCGCCGCCGGCCCGACCCCGAGGACCGGCGCGGCGTCCTGGTGTCCCTGACGGACCCGGGCCTCGCCCGCGTGGACGCGGCCTTCGCGGACTTGTTGCGGCGGGAACACGAGCTCCTGTCCGGCCTCGGCTCCGACGATCAGCGCGCCCTCTCAGGCCTCCTCCGCACCCTCCTCGCCCCCTTCGACTCCCCCCACTAGCCCACCAGCTCTACGCCCGGCAGGCATCCCTGCTCATACGACCCCAACCCGCCCTCCATCGGGCGGGTGTGCTGCGGCGCGTCAGTCACCCTAGCGATCGACCGCCCCAAGCGATCAGTCCTTCGAGTCACTCCACCTCCGGTGACGCAAAGCGACAGTCGCCCAAGCGGTCTGCCATCCCACGCCACTCCGCCCCGTGCGACACGAAGCCTCAGCCACCCGAGCAATCGACCAACCCAAGCCGCTCCATCTCGGGCGACACGAAGCCCCAGCCACCCACACGATCGACCGCCTCGAGCCACTCCACGTCGGGCGACACGAAGCCCCAGCCACCCACACGATCGACAGCCCCAGGCCGCTCCGCCCCCCGTGTGACGGGAAGCCTCAGTCGCCCAGGCGGTCGGCCACCTCGAGCCACTCCGCTTCGATCGTGTCCTTCTGGGTGTTGATCTCGCGCAGCTGGGCGTCAAGGGAGCCCAGCTTCTCGTAGTCGCTGGCCGCGTCGGCCATGGCCGCGTGGAGGCGGGACTCCTGGTCGCTCAGCTTGTCGAGCTGGCGTTCCAGGCGGTTGAGCTCCTTGCGCAGCTCGCGCTCCTCCTTGGCCGACAGCCCCTCATCGGGCGTGGACGTACCCGCGACGCCCCCCGATGCGGCGGCGGCACTGGGCGCCTGCGCGATCGTGGCATTGGCCGAGGTGCCGAGGCGGGCGGTCAGGGCCGTGCCGGCCGCGCGGCGTTCGAGGTATTCGTCCACCCCGCCGGGCAGCAGCGAGAGCTTGCCGTCACCGAGCAGCGCCACGCAGCGATCGGTCACCCGCTCCAGGAAGTAGCGGTCGTGGCTCACCAGGACCAGCGTGCCGGGCCAGGCGTCCAGCAGGTCCTCGAGCTCGTTGAGCGTCTCGATGTCGAGGTCGTTGGTGGGCTCGTCGAGCAGCAGGACGTTGGGGTCGTCCATGAGGAGCCTGAGCAGCTGCAGCCGCCGCCGCTCACCGCCGGACAGGTCGCCGACGACCTTCCACTGCGCCTCGCCCTTGAACCCCAGGCGTTCGAGCAGCTGAGAGGCCGTCCACTCCCGCTTGCCGACCTGGAGGTACTTGCGTACCTCCTCCACCGACTCCAGCACCCGCCGCGCCGGATCCACCTCGGCCAGCTCCTGGGACAGGTGCGCGAGGCGTACCGTCTTGCCCTTGATCACGCGCCCGGAGTCGGGCACCACCGTGCCGGCGAGCAGGCGCAGCACCGACGACTTGCCGGAGCCGTTCACCCCGATCAGCCCGATGCGGTCTCCCGGGCCGAACTGCCACGTGAGATCGTCGAGCACCAGCGGCCCGCTGTCCGGCCCGCCGGCGTGCAGCGTGACGTCCTCAAGATCGTAAACGGTCCTGCCGAGGCGCGCCGCGGCGAACTTCATCAGCTCGACGGTCTCGCGCGCCGGAGGCTCGTTCGCGATCAGAGCCTGGGCGGCCTCGATGCGGAATTTCGGCTTGGACGTGCGGGCAGGCGGACCACGACGCAGCCAGGCGATCTCCTTGCGCATGAGGTTCTGGCGGCGCTCCTCGGCGGCCTGCGCGATCCGCGCCCGTTCGGCCTTCGCGAGCACGTAAGCGGCATAGCCACCCTCATAACGCTCGACCCGCCCGTCCACGACCTCCCACGTACGGCTCGACACGGCGTCGAGGAACCACCGGTCGTGCGTCACGGCCACCAGCGCGCTCTTGCTCGCCGCCAGATGCCCGGCCAGCCAGGCGATGGCCTCGATGTCGAGGTGGTTCGTGGGCTCGTCCAGCATGATCAGGTCATGGTCGTCGATGAGCAACTGCGCCAGCGCCGTACGCCTGCGCTCCCCACCGGACAGATCGCCGGCCCTGGCGTCAAGGTCGAGATCGCCGATCAGGTTGGCGAGGATCTCGCGTACGCGCTGATCCCCCGCCCACTCGTGCTCGGCCCGCTCGCCGAGGACGATCTCGCGCACGGCGGTGCCGGCGTCGAGCGTGTCCTGCTGCGACAGGAACCCGACCCGCAGGCCCCGGTTATGCGTGACCCGCCCCTTGTCAGGCTGTACCGCTCCCGCGATCACGGACAGGAGGGTCGTCTTCCCGCCCCCGTTACGACCGACGACACCGATGCGCTCGCCTGCCTCGACACCCAGGGATACGTCGCTGAGGAGCGGCTTGGGCCCGTACGCATGGGAAACCGACTCAAGATTGACCAGATTCATGACCTCCCCAGGGTATCGGCTCCCCGCCCACCTGACGCCCGACGATTCGCCCGCCTCCGCACCTCGTAACGCCCGGCAGCACTTCCGGCCAGCCGTACACACGCACGACCCGCTCACGAGACGCACGTCGTAGGAGACGTCCCGGTCGTCGTAGAAGACGTCCCGGTCGTCGTAGAAGACGTCCATCCCGGGGAAAGTCCACGTCTCTGTCGGTACCCGTCATCGCAGGAGACGTCCACGTCTCATGAGGCATCGCCATCGCAGGAGGCGCTCACGTCACGACGTAGCACCCGCATCGCAGGAGACGCCCACATCCCATGAGGCATCGCCATCGCACGAGGCGCTCACATCACGACGTAGCACCCGCATCGCAGGAGACGCCCACATCCCATGAGGCATCGCCATCGCAGGAAGCGTTCACATCCGATAGGGAGCATCCGTCACCGAAGGAGACGTGCGTCGCAGGAGTCCACGCCGCGATGAGGCGCTTATCGCAAGAGGCGCTGAGGCCGCGATCGGGCGGCCGTTGCTGGAGCGTGCGTCGTAGGCCGTCCTCGTCACAGGAGACGTCCATCGCGGGAACGCCCATGCTCCAGCGAGGATCTGGGGCAAATGTCTACGAACTTGACTCTGCGTGTTGATGAGTTGGGCGTTCCCGAGGTCATCTTTCGAGAACCGCATGTCAGGGCGGCGGGCCTCGATAACATCGAGTGTCCTTGACCCCGGCAAGTGATGAGAGTGGCAGAAGATCGATGAGTTCGGTGACCGTACGTGTGCCCGCGAAGGTCAACGTACAGCTTTCTGTCGGCCCGCTCAGGGAAGATGGCTACCACGACCTGGTGAACGTCTTCCACGCAGTATCGATCTTCGATGAGGTGGTGGCCAAGGAGTCCGAGTCGATCACCGTGGCGGTGAACGGGAAGTGGTCCGACCAGGTGCCGACCGACGAGAGCAACCTGGCGATCCGGGCTGCCCGGGCGCTTGCCAAGCACGCGGGTCGCACGTACGGCGTCGATCTGATCATCCAGAAGGACATCCCCGTGGCGGGCGGGATGGCGGGCGGCAGCGCCGATGCCGCCGGTGCTCTGGTGGCGTGCAACGAGCTGTGGGGTCTGGGGCTGCCGTTCGAAGACCTCATGGAGATCGCCGGTGACCTCGGCAGCGACGTCCCGTTCTCCCTGCTCGGGGGCACGGCGGTCGGCACCGGTCGCGGTGAGCAGCTGAGCGAGCTGCCCACCGGGGGGACGTTCCACTGGGTGTTCGCGCTGGCGGACGGCGGGCTCTCCACGCCCAGCGTCTACGCCGAGTGCGACCGGCTCAGGGCAGCCGAAGGGGCCGAGGTGCCGTGGCCTCAGCTGGACGGCTCCCTGATGGAGGCGCTGGGCACGGGCGACGCGTACTCCCTGGGCGCCCACCTGAGCAACGACCTCCAGCCGGCCGCGCTCAGCCTGCGGCCGGAACTCGCGCCCACGCTGGACGCCGGCCGTCAGCACGGGGCCCTGGGCGCGATCGTCTCGGGGTCGGGCCCGACGTGCGCCTTCCTGGCCATCGACGCCCTCCACGCCCGCGACCTGGCCCTCAGCCTGACCACCACCGGCGCCGCACACACGGCCGTGGCTGCTCACGGTCCGGTCCAGGGCGCCACCTTGGTCTGACCCCCGGCCTCTCGCATAGCGTCCGCGCCCACGCCCCGGTCTAGGACGCCGCCCTGGTCTGTGCTCGGTTTCGCATAGCGTTGGCGCCCACGCTCCGGTCTTGGATGCAGCCCTGGTCTGGCTCTCGTCCTCCCACGTAGCGCTGGCGCCCACGGACCGGTCCAGGACGCCGCCCTGGTGGCACTCTCGTCCTCCCGCGTAGCGTTGGTTTGCGGGGTATCGGCCTGAGCAGCTGGTCTCCCGTGGGTGACCAATGAGGCTGAGGTGACGAGGGGGCCGCGGTGGCCGGGGTGACGGTGGTTGAGGTGGGGCAGTGGCGGGGGTCCGGGGCTCCCACGGCTGAGCGCCTGCGGGAAGGGGCGCAGTTGCTGGCCGAGATGGTGGGGGCGGCGGATCAGCGGGTTCGTGTCGAAGTTGATGACGATCTTCGCTCGACGGCTGTGAAGGTTCGTGCGGCGGTCGGGCAGGCTCAACATGGGCTCCTGGTCACCGTTGGCGGGGATTGCGGGGTTGAGCTCGAGCCGGTTGCGGCGGCTCGGGAGCGGTATGGGGATCGGCTCGTTGTGGTCTGGTTCGATGCCCACGGGGATCTGAACACGCCTGAGTCGTCGCCTTCCGGGGCCTACCACGGGATGGTGCTGCGGGCGCTCACCGGGGAAGGGCCCGAGGGGCTGGTGGCTCGGGAGCCGGTGGCGCCTGGGCGGATCGTGCTCGTGGGAGTGCGGGACCTCGATTCGGGTGAGGCCGCCTTTGTCGAGGAGCATGGGGTCCGGCATCTTCCGGTGGTGGACGGCGCGGGGCTGGTCGCGACGATCGAGGGCTGTGGTGCTGGGGCGCTCGGGGATGACGGCCCTGAGGGGCGCGAGCCTGTCGTCTACGTTCATATCGATCTCGATGTGCTCGATCCTCTGGTCTTCCGAAGTGTGGGGTGTCCTACGCCAGGTGGGCTGCAGCCTGAACAGTTGCTCTCGCTCGTCGCCGCCGTTGCCGAGCGGTTCGAGGTGGCGGGGTTGGGGCTCACGGAGTACGAGCCGTCCAGACAGGAAGATCAGGAGTTGCTCTCCGGGTTGGTCGGCGAGCTGGTGAAGGTCTGTGCTCAGCCTGGACGTACGACGCCGCGGTAGACGGAGCGGAAATACGGCGAGGCCAGGAAGTTGGTCTTTCTGACCACGTCGCCGGTTCTGGGGGCGTGGATCATGAGGCCATCCCGGAGGAACAGGGCCACATGGGTCGGGTCGCCCGTGCCGCCGCCGAAGAAGAGCAGGTCGCCTGCACGTCGCGCGCGGAACGGGATCCTGCGGCCCTGGCGGAACTGGGCGCCGGTGTAGTGGGTGAGGGCGATGCCGGCTTTCGACCAGGCGTAGAGGGTCAGGCCGCTGCAGTCGAAGCCCCTTGTGCCAGCGCCCCTTCCGATGCCGATGGTGGGGCCTTTCGCTGAGCCGCCACCCCAGGAGAAGGAGACTCCCAATTGGTCCAGGGCGGCTGAGACGGCGATCTGGCCCCTTGTGAGGGTGGTGATCCTGCCGCCGGGGGTGCGTAGGAGTGAATCGAGCCTGGTTGTGGGATCCGTGGCTCTCCCGCCTGAGGTGCGTTGAAGGGGCTCGGCTTCGGGGTTGATGGTCAGGATCCTGCGTTGGGGTGGGGTCGCTGCGGTTTGGGCGGAGGTCGGGACGGTGGCCAGATGCCTGGGTCGGGGCCGGGTTGCTGCGGTTTGGGCCGAGGTCGGGAGGGGGGTCAGGGTCCTGGGTTGGGGACGAGTTGCTGCGGTTTGGGCCGAAGCCGGGAGGGGGGTCAGGGTCCTGGGTTGGGGCCGGGGCCGGGTCGCCGCTGCTTGGGCGGAGGTCGGGAGGGGGGTCAGGACTGCGATGAGCCCGCCGAAGAGGACGCCGCCGAGGGTGAGCCTGAGGAAGGTGGGGAGGGTGATCATGGTGGCCTCCTGACCGTGTGGTGGGTGTGGAGGCCAGGATCATTCGGTGGCGGGAGGTGGGGTTGGGCCGAGCGTGATTCTGTGGAAAACGGGAGGCTGGGTGGGTGGGGCTGTGGACAACGACGTTGGATCGGTGCACGGCGGGTGAATGGGGTGCTGGCCGGGAGGGGGTACCGGCCGGGGTGGGTCGGGCACCGGTCGGGAGGGCTGGTTGGACGCCGAGCTGGAAAGTCGGTTGAGTCGCCGGATGGAAGCGCGGGGTTGGACACCGGACGGAAGGGGCGCCGTGGGGCATCCCAGAACGGCTGGTTAGGCACCTGCCGGGACGGTGGGGCAGGGCACCAGCACCCGGGCGGAAGGGTGAGGTGAGGTGCCGGGCCGGGCCGGGTACCGGGCGAGAGGGTGAGGTGGGGGATGGTGGCCCGGAGGTGCCAGGCCGGAGGTGCCAGGCCGGAGGTGCCAGGCCGGAGGTGCCAGGCCGGAGGGTGAGGTGGGGGGTGGCGGCACGGGGGCCCAGGGCCCGGGTGGCCCGCGTGGCCCGGGTAGCCCGAGAGTCCCGGGGGGTGGGCAGGGTGCCGGATGGGAGGGGGACGTTGGGAGGGGGTTAGGGCTTGAGTTCGGCTATGCGGGCGAAGGATGTGATGTCCAGTTGCTCCCCGCGGGCCGAGGGGTCAACGCCAGCCGCTCTCAGTGCCACCTCCGCCTGGGCCGCGCTGCCCGCCCAGCCCGCCAGGGCCGCGCGCAGGGTCTTTCTGCGCTGGGCGAAGGCGGCGTCCACCACCGCGAACACCTCCTTGCGCGACGCGCTCGTCGTGGGCGGCTCGCGGCGCACCATGGAGACGAGGCCGGAATCGACGTTGGGGACGGGCCAGAAGACGGTACGGCCGACCGGGCCGGCGCGGCGTACGTCCGCGTACCAGGCGGCCTTGATCGACGGAATCCCGTACACCTTCGAGCCGGGGCCGGCGGCGAGGCGGTCGGCGACCTCCGACTGGACCATGACCAGACCCTTGCGCAGGGACGGCAGGACCTCGAGAAGGTGGAGCACCACCGGGACGGCCACGTTGTAGGGGAGGTTGGCGACGAGGGCGGTGGGGGCAAATCCGGACAGATCGTCCGGGGTGATCCGCATGGCGTCCGCGTTCACGACCGTGAGCTTGTCGAGCCCGCCGCGGTCTGCCACCGTGATGGGGAGCTGGCCCGCCAGCACCGGGTCGATCTCGACCGCCACCACGTGCGCGGCGGAGGGCAGGAGGGCGAGGGTGAGCGAGCCGAGGCCCGGCCCCACCTCGATGACCACGTCGTTCTCCGAAAGATCGGCCACGCGGACGATGCGCCGGACGGTTCCTGCGTCGATCACGAAGTTCTGGCCTAGCTTTTTTGTCGGACGAAGATCTAGCTTGTCCGCCAAAATACGTATTTCTGCAGGGCCCAACAGCCTCATCATCCAACCAGTCTCTCGCATCGAAGAACCATCGATGGCGCTTGGGGAGACCAAAGGAGAGGATGGCGTGGAACAGGAAGGGACGTCCCTCATGGAGCCAACGGGCGCCGCGCCGCTCCGCCCGACGGACTTGCGGGAAATCGGACCGTACCGGCTGCTCGGCCGGCTCGGCGAGGGCGGGATGGGAACCGTGTTCCTCGCGCGGGCACCGACGGGTCGATTCGTCGCGCTCAAGGTCGTCAAGGCGGAGTTCGCCAACCAGGAGGGTTTCGCGGCCAGGTTCCATGCGGAGGTCGAGAACGCTCGCCGGGTGGCGTCGTTCTGCACTGCCCAGGTGCTGGACAACGGCAACACCGGGGACGGACGTCCGTACATGGTGACCGAGTACATCGCGGGCACCCCGCTCTCGGACCAGATCGCGAAATACGGCTCCCTCGAACCGGGGCCGCTGCACGGCGTCGCGCTGGGGGTCGCGGCGGCGCTGGCGGCGATCCACGTGGCCGGGCTCGTGCACAGAGATCTGAAACCGGCGAACGTGATCCTTTCGTTGTCGGGGCCCAGGGTGATCGACTTCGGCATCGCCAGGGCGCTCGACCGGGAGACCGGGTTCACGCTCTCCGGCGAACTGCTGGGCAGCCCCGGATGGTGGGCCCCGGAGCAGGTGCGCGGCGAGGTGGTCAGCCCGGCGGCCGACATCTTCGCCTGGGGCTGCCTGGTGGCATACGCGGGCAACGGACGGCACCCGTTCGGCCGCGGCGACCCCATCACGCTGGCCACGCGCGTGCTGAACGCCCCGCCCGAGCTGGGCGTGCTGCCCGCGCCGCTCAACGAGTTAGTACGGCGGGCCACCTCCATGGACCCCACAGTGCGCCCGTCGGCGCAGGATCTCCTGATCGCCCTGGTGGGAGGCAGTACGCCGGCGCGCCCCGCCGATCCGCCCACCTTGGTCGCGACCGAGATGCTCAACGAATGGCAGCCGCCGCAGAATGTCGTGGATGAGCCGGATATCACGGCGACTTTCACGACACCGCCGCCGAGCGATGCCACTGGTAGAACCCCGAGCATCCCCGGCAATGCGGGTAATCCGGCAAATCCGGCCAACCCGGTCAGCCCTCCCAACCCGAGCTTCCCTGGCGCCTCCAGCGCCTCGGGTGCGCCCAGTGTGCCGGGCTCGTTCGGAAACGCGGGCGCGCCCCCTCAGCCGTCGGTCGAGGAGCTGGCGCGCAGGGAGGAAGAGGCCGCCAAGGAGGAGTTCGCGCGCTGGGAGGCGCAGGCGCGGCAGCGGGAGCAGGCTCAGGCCGAAGCCCTGGCCAAGAAGAAGGAGCAGGCTCGCTCGGGTGGCCCGGAAGCCCAGGTGCAGCCGCGTCAAGGCAGCCTGCCCGGCGACAACACCCGGCCGCCCGAAACCCTGGCGGGCAACGACGAACCCGACACCCTCGGCGGCTCCAGGACGAAGGGCACCCGGTGGCTCATCGCCGCCGCGGCCGCCGTGCTGGCCATCGTCGTGACGGTGGCCGTACTGATAGTCACCTCCGCCCGCAACACGCCCACCACCGCCACCCCCGGCACCCCGTCCCAGACGACCGGCACCGCCGGCCCGAACGACGTGGGCCGCCGCTTCGCGCTGGGCGCCAACTTCGACGACCCCGTCGCGATCGTCGCGTCGGCGCCGGAGTGCGGGCTGAAGGAGTACGAGGGTAAGACCGCGACCCAGGGCCAGCTCTGCGTGATCCGCTGGACGATGCTCAACCCCGGCGGCGAGCGCAGGCAGCTGATCCAGCCCGTCGTCACCATGGTCGACGATCGGGGCGGCGAACACGACCCGGCCGCCCTCACCCTGCCCCCGGCCATCCTGCCGGGCGGGCGGGTGGACAGCGCGTTCGTGTTCGACCTGGCGATGTACCGCAAACCCGTGAAGCTGACGGCGACCATGCTCGAGAACGGCAAGCAGATCGAGGTCGCGCTGTGATGATCCGATCCGCGCTCATCGCGCTCATGCTCGCGACGGGGACACCGCTCATGCACACCGGCGCGGCGGCCTGCGCCGGAGCCGCCGACTTCGACGGTGACGGCGTGGACGACGTCGCCGTGGGCGACCCGTTCGCGGACGACCAGAAGGGCTCGGTGAGCGTGCTGTCGGGCGACAAGGTCGTCCCCGTCACCGTTCCCGACCTGGCCAGGGGCGACGCCTTCGGCTGGTCCGTACGGCTGGCCAAGGTCGACGCCGACGCCTGCGCCGACCTGGTGATCGGCGCGCCGTACGCGGACGTGGACGGCACCGAGGACGCCGGCGCCGCGTACGTCGTCTACGGCGGCGGCGCCACGCCTCCCCAGCGGCTGACGGCGGCCCAGCCCCAGCGCTTCGCGCACTTCGGCTGGTCGCTGGCCGCGCGCGGCGACCTGCTGGCGATCAGCGCGCCGTACGAGGACGAAGGACGGCTCCCGGACGTGGGCGCGATCTACGTACGCCAGGGCACCGGCCAGTTGCGCAGGATCAGCCAGGAGTCCGACGACGTGCGGGGCAACAGCGAGGTCGGCGACCAGTTCGGCTGGTCGATGGCGTTCGGGCCGAAGAACGAGCTGGTCGTCGGCGTCCCGTACGAGAACGACGACGGCGCCGGCCGCCAGGTCGAGACCGGCAAGATCGACTCGGGGTCCGTGGTCTTCATCGACGACGTGCTGGCACCCAAGATCACCTCGTTCAAGCTGGACTCGCCGACGGACGTCTCCGGCGACAGGTACGGCTACTCGGTGGTGTACGGCGAGGGCTCCGGGTACGCGGTGAGCTCCCCCGGCCCCGGGTACGTACAGCTGCTCGACCCCGGCAGGAAACCGACGCGGAGGGTGACGCAGGGGGGCAAGCAGGCGTTCGGGTTCTCGATGGCGGCGTCGACGGACGGCAGGCTGGCCATCGGCGCCCCGTACGGGGGCGGTGTCCGGGTGGTCTCCTGGAAGAACGCGGCCGAGGATCGGCAGCTGGCGACCGGCGACGGGCTGTCCGGGTGGTCGGTGGCGTTCAGCGGCAACAAGCTGTTCGTGGGGCAGCCGGACGCGCGGCCGTACGGGAGGGTGGCGGTGGCCGGGCGGAACGCCGAGACGCTCCAGCCGATCCAGCCGCCCAAGGGCGCGGATTTCGGGGTGTCCCTATCGGGATGACCCCTGCTGGGCCGGGTCGAAGAGGCGGTCGGCGCAGTTCGGCCACTGGGTCTGCCAGCGGCTGCCCATCTGCTGGTAGAGGACCTGCGCCCGGTACGTCTGCTCCTCCGCCGGCCACGTGCTGGGGATCCCCATCCCGCCTGCGGCCTGCCACACGGGCAGGCTGAACTGGTACATCCCGTAGTACGGCCCGTCCGGGTTGTAGGCCTGGGGGTCGCCCTGAGCCGCGCACACGGCCAGGGCCTGCCAGTTGAGCCGCAGGACCTCCGGGCGGATCGGTACGGTGTGCGATGGTGTGACCGTGATGACCGTCCCGTCCTTGGGGAAGCTGCCGAGCGGCGGGTTCACCACGTAGCCGTGGCGCAGCGGGATGCGCTTCTGCCTGAGCACCTCGCGTACCGTCCTGGCGGTGGTGCGCGAGGCGATCCGGCTCGTGCCGGCGACCACGTACACCCTGCGCCGGGTGTAGACGGTCAACTCCATCCCCGACAGCGGCACCGCGCCGTCCGGCGGCGCGGAGAGCTTGCCGGCGGCCGGGGTGAGGTCGAGTTCGGCGAGGGCGTCGCCGACGTTCGTGGCGGTGACCAGGTGCCGGCTGGTGCGGCCGTCCAGGGTCAGGGTGATCGGGCGGGCGTGGCGAACCTCGATGGTGGATCCGTCGGTGACGTCCTCGTGGGCGGGAGGTCGTACGAGGTCGCCGTACCCCACCGAGACCCCCGCCTCCGCGAGCACGTCGTGCACGGTCCCCGCGAACGCGCGGACCTGCGACTGCCTGCCGTCGACGATCACGACGACCTCTTTGACCAGGGACGACACCGACACGAGCGCCCCCAGCGCCACCATGCCCGCCAGGCACACGACCGGCGTCCACGGCGAACGCCACGGGATCGGGGGACGAGGCGCGCGCCTCTTACCTCGCACGAAGCACCTCCGGGTGCGGCCACGGGCCGCCCGATTCCGGTAACGGTCAGGACCGCCCGAACGTTAGCGTCGCGCTCGTCCCCGCAGCCGCGGGTTCAGCAAAAGATGGTCACCACTCGCCGAAGACCATGACTCCGTTGGCACTGATCGCCCCGCACAACTGATCCGGATGGACCCCTTTGACCTCCGCCAGGCAGCGCAAAGTGAGGGGGATGAGGTAGGGGGCGTTGGGCTTGCCGCGGTGCGGGACCGGCGGCAGGTAGGGGGCGTCGGTTTCGACCAGCATGAGCTCCTGCGGGGCGGTCTGGGCGGCCTCGCGGAGGTAGGCGGCGTTCTTGTACGTCACAGGCCCGGAAAAAGACATGAAATATCCGGCTTCGACACACTTTTTCGCCATTTCGGCGTCGCCCGAGAAGCTGTGGAAGACGACCTTGTCCGGCGCACCCTCCTCCGTCAGCACCCTCAGCACGTCGTCATGCGCGTCGCGGTCGTGGATGACCAGCGCCTTGCCGGTGCGCTTGGCGATCTCGATGTGCGCGCGGAAGCTCGCGTGCTGGTCCTCCTTGCTCGCCCAGTCACGGAAGTAGTCGAGCCCGGTCTCCCCCACCGCCCGCACCTCCGGCCGCCGCGCGAGGCTCTCGATCTCGGCCAGGACCTCCGCCGTGGCCTCGTGGGCCTCGTTCGGGTGGATGGCCACCCCGGCGTACACGCCCTCCTGCTCGGCCGCCACGTCGGCGTTCCACCTGGAAGATCTCAGGTCGTAGCCGATGGTGACCAGCCGCGTCACGCCGACCGCCCTGGAGTCCTCCAGGATGCTCCGAACGCTGGCCTCCGACGCCTGCGCGGCCTGCGCCACCGGATCGCCGGATGACGCCTGCCTGTTGCCGACCATGATGTCGAGATGGCAGTGGCTGTCGAACACCGGTGCGGAAAGCGGCTCGGGAGCGGCGGGAAGCTTGGTCACGAGTTCTAAAGTAGCGTCCATGCGGTTCGGCATCCTCGGCAGCACCACGGCCTGGCGCGCGGACGGGGGCGAGGTGCCGCTCGGCGGTCCCGCGCGGCGGGCGCTGCTGGCGCTGCTGCTGCTCCGCCCCGGGGAGGTGGTCACCCGGGATCGGCTCGTCGACGTCCTCTACGGGGACCGGGCCCACGGCGACGCGGTGCACGCGCTGCACTCGCAGGTGTCCCGGCTGCGGCGGGACGGGGTCGCGATCGAGCTGACCGAGCTCGGCTACCGGCTGCTCGCCGCGCCCGACGACATCGACGCCCACCGTTTCCTGCGCCTCGCCGACGCGGGCCGGGACGCCTTGGAGGGTGGCGGGGACCCCGTCCGGGCTGCGGGGCTGCTGCGTGAGGCGCTGGCGCTGTGGCGGGGCTCGGCGGTCGCGGACCTGGACCCCGAGCACGGGGCCTTCCTGGAGGAGCGGCGGCTGGCCGCGCTCGAAGACCGGATCGAGGCCGATCTGCGGCGCGGCACTCACCGGGAGGTCGTGGCGGAGCTGGGCGAGCTGATCGAGCGGCATCCCCTTCGGGAACGGCTGCGCGGCCAGCTCATGCGTGCCCTCCAGGCGGACGGGCGGCCCGCGGAGGCGCTGGTGGTGTTCGAGGACACCCGGCGGCTGCTGGCGGACGAGCTGGGCGCGGATCCGTCGTCCGAGCTGGCCGACCTGCACGGCCGCCTGCTGCGCGGGGCGGCCGATCCTGTCGCGCCGGTGCGGCGCGCGCTGCCCGCCAGGCTGACGAGCTTCGTCGGACGGGAGGCCGACGTGGCGGCGGTGTCCGCGCTGCTCGGCTCCGCGCGCCTGGTGACCCTGCTGGGGCCGGGCGGCGCGGGCAAGACCCGGCTGTCGGTCGAGGTCGCCCGGTCGCTCGCCGAGCCGCCGCTGGGCGATACCCGCGAGCCGGCCGAGGTGGTGCTGGTCGAACTGGCCTCAGCGCGCGCCGGCGTGTCGGGGACAAGCACCTCGGGGACGAGCGCGGCGGGACCGGGGGCAGCGGGGACGAGCGCAGCGGGACTGGGTGCAGCGGGGGCGGGGGTAGGTGTGGATCTCGCGCAGGTCGTGCTCGGCGCGCTCGGCGTGCGGGAGAGCGGCCTGCTGGGCGGCCGCGCCATCGGGCCGGGAGAGCGGTCAGCGCCGACGGACCGGCTGGTCGCGGCGCTGGCCGGGCGGCCGATGCTGCTGGTCCTCGACAACTGCGAGCACGTCGTCCACGACGCCGCCGAGCTCGCCGAACGCCTGCTCTCCGCCTGCCCCGACCTCCGCGTCCTCGCCACCAGCCGCGAGCCGCTGGCCATCACGGCCGAGCACGTCTGGCCGGTGCACCCGCTCGCCCCCGCCGACGCCGTCCGGCTCTTCACCGACCGGGCCGCCGCCGCGAGCCCGGGTTTCACCCCGGACGAGTCGGTCGAGCGCATCTGCGCGGCACTCGACGGCCTCCCCCTGGCCATCGAGCTCGCCGCCGCACGCCTGCGTACGCACGGGGCCCACGAGCTGGCCGTCCGGCTGGCGGACCAGGATCGGTTCAGCCTGCTGTCGCGCGGCAGCCGGACGGCCGACCCCCGGCACCAGACCCTGCGCGCGGTCGTCGCGTGGAGCTGGGAGCTGCTCACCGACCGGGAGAAGGCCATGGCCGGGCGCCTGACCGTCTTCTCCGGCGGCGCCACGGCCACGGCCGCCGCCGAGGTGTGCGGGCTGGCGGACGCCGAGGACCTCCTGGTTTCCCTGGCCGACAAATCGCTCCTCCAGCCGGGCGGCGGCCGTTATCGCATGCTGGAGACCATCCGCGCGTTCTGCGCCGAGCAACTGGCCGGCGAGGCGCACACCGTACGGAAAGCACACGCCGCGTACTTCCTCCACCTGGCCGAGCGCTCCGACCCGCACCTGCGCGGCGCCGACCAGCTCCACCACCTCGACCTGCTCGCCGCGGAGCACGACAACCTGCAGGCGGCGCTGCGCTGGGCGGCGGAATCCGGGGAGGTGGCGCTCGGCATGCGGCTGCTGGCGGCCCAGTCGTCCTACCTGTGGATGCGCGGCATGCGGGCCGCCGCGACCGCCCCGGCGGTGGCGCTGCTGGAGGCGGCGGGTCCCGCGCCGGATCCGGAGCTGGGCGAGGCGTACGTGCTGTGCCTGCTGTCCGCGCTGGCCGGGAGCACCGGCAGGGACGCCTGGGAGAGCCACAAGAGCCTGGCCGAGACGATGGTCACCGACGGCTCCGGGGCGCGGCGGTACCCGCTCGTCACGTTCCTGTGGCCGATGATCACGGCGGGTTCGATCGATCCGACGGTGGCGCTCACGGTGCTGCGGCGGGCCGCGCGGGACGGAGACCCGTGGGAGCGGGCGATAGCCCGGTTCATCTGGGCCTATCCGCAGATGACCGCCGGGGAGTTCGCCTCGGCGGAGGCCGATCTGACGGCGGCGCTCGACCAGTTCAGGGTGCTCGGCGACCGCTGGGGCATGGCGCTGGCCCTGGACGGGCTCTCGTGGCTGGCGGGCACCTGCGGCGACGACGCGACGGCCGTGGCGCGCGTGGAGGAGGCGATCGCGCTGGCCGAGCAGCTCGGGGCCGAGGAGGATCTGCCCGACCTGCTGTGCAACCGGGGCGATCACCGCATCGCGACCGACCCTGCCGGGGCGCGGGCCGACTACGAGCGGGCCGCCGAGCTGGCGGGGCGGGTGGGCCTGCCGACGTACCTGGCCTCGGCGCTGCGCGGGCTCGGTGACGTGGCCGCCGCGAAAGGCGACCTGGCACGGGCGCGGGAGCTGTACGAACGGGCGCTGCGGCAGTCGGACCCCGCATGGGTCAAATCGGCGGGGAACCTGGCCCGGCTCCACGTCGGCCTGGGCCGGGTGGCCGAGGCAGAAGGGGATCGGAAGACGGCCAGAGAGTCCTACGAGCGGGCGGTGGCGGGCGCGATCGAGTCGGGCGCGCTGCCCGAGACCGCCCGGGCGTTCGAGGCGCTGGCCGCGCTGGCGTTCGGTGACGACCACGCCGAGCGGGCAGCCACGCTGCTGGGGGCCGCCGTCGCCATGCGGGGCATCGAGCTGCCCCAGGAGCCCGAGGTCGCGCAGCGGGTGCGGGCGGCGCTGGGCGACCAGGCCTACGCGCGGGCCCGGCGGGCGGGCGCGCGGCTCTCCCACCGGGAGGCGCTGGCGCTCGCCGGGGTGCCCGACGAGGTCGTCGACCGCTCACCGCTGAGCGCCATCGCCGCCGTCACCGATCAGCCGACCCCGTGGTGAGAGTCCGGTGAGGACGCGGTGAGACCGGATCGGCAGGGTCAGGGGCATGGACATCCTGATCTCCGGCGCGAGCGTCGCCGGCCCCGCGCTCGCCCTCTGGCTCACCCGGTACGGCCACCGCACCACCGTCGTCGAACGCGCCCCCACCCTCCGTGAGGGCGGCTACGCCGTGGACTTCCGCGGCGAGGCGCACCTGACCGTCCTTCGCAAGATGGGCATCCTGGACGCCGTCGAACGCGAGCAGACCCACATGGGCGCCATGTGGAACGTCAACGAGGCCGGCAGGAAGCTCGTGGCCATGCCCGAAGACCTGTTCGCGGGCGACATCGAGATCCTCCGCGGCGACCTGGCCCGCATCCTGTACGACGCCACCCAGGCCCACACCGAGTACGTCTTCGGCGACTCCATCACGGCCGTCGACCAGGACGCGGACGGGGTGACGGTCACCTTCGAGCGGAGCCCGGCCAGGCGCTTCGACCTCGTGGTGGGCGCGGACGGCCTGCACTCGAACGTGCGATCCCTGGCCTTCGGTCCCGAGCGGGACTACCTGTCGTACCTGGGCCTCTACTCGGCGGTGTTCACGATCGACAACTATCTCGGGCTCGACCACAGCGGTCACGCCTACAACGTCCCGGGCAAGATGGCCGCGATCTACAGCGCGAGGGGGAACGCCGAGGCCAAGGCCGTGTTCTGGTTCGGCTCGCCGCCGCTCGACCACGACCGGCACGACGTCGCCCGCCAGCAGGAGCTCCTGGAGCGGGCGTACGAGGGCGTCGGCTGGGAGGTCCCGGAGCTGATGCGCAGGATGCGGCGGACGGACGACTTCTACTTCGACTCGATCGGCCAGATCCGCCTGGACTCCTGGTCACGCGGCCGGGTGGTGCTGCTGGGCGACGCCGCGTGCTGCGCCTCGCCGCTGTCCGGCATGGGCACCGGGCTGGCGATGGTGAGCGCGTACGTGCTGGCGGGCGAGCTGGCCGCGGCAGGCGGCGACCACCGCGCCGCCTTCGCCGGCTACGAGCGGGAGGTGCGCGCCTACGCCGAGGGGTGCCAGCGGTCGGCCGTGGGCGTCAGCAAGTTCATGGTCCCGGAGAACAGGTTCATGGCCTGGTTCATGAACCAGAACTACCGGCTCCTGCCGTACCTGCCGTGGAAGGGGCTGATGGCGAAGTCGGTCAGGAAGACCGCCGGCGCCATCAGCCTCAAGGACTACGGGGCCTACGAGGTCACTCGCCCAGCCGGGCCAGCTCCTCGTCCACGACCTTCGGGTCGAGCTTCTTGAACAGCGGCACGGGCGGCGCGAGCGGCGTGCCCGGCTTGATCGGCCGGTGCTCCCACCGGGCCGCCCCGTCATACTCGCCGGTGATCACCGGGTAGGGGGTGCCGCCGTCCTCGTCGACCTCGCGGATCTCCGGCATGCCCGACCACACGCCCTCGCCGCCGAGCATGGTGAAGACCTTGTTGGACGAGCTGGGCAGGAACGGCGTGAGCATCGTCTTGGCGTCGTCGACGACCTGGAGCGCGACGTGCAGGATCGACTTCTGCCGCTCCGGGTCCTCCTTGAGCTTCCACGGCTCCTGCTCGGCCAGGTATTTGTTGGCCTCGCGGACCACGTCGAACGCCTCGTTGATCCCGTTCTTGAAGCGCGACCTGCTCAGCTCCTCGCCCACCGGCGCGAACGCCTTGCGCGAGCGCTCCAGCAGGGCCCGGTCGGCGTCGGTGAGGTCGCCCGGCTCGGGCACGGCCCCGAAGTTCTTGGCCGCCATCGAGATCGACCGGTTGACCAGGTTTCCCCAGGCCGCGACCAGCTCGCCGTTGTTGCGGTTGACGAACTCCTGCCAGGTGAAATCGGTGTCCTGGTTTTCCGGTCCGGCCACCGCGATGTAGTAGCGAAGGGCGTCGGCGTCGTAACGCGCCAGGAAATCTCTTACGTAAATTACTACTTGCCTGGACGAGGAGAACTTCTTGCCCTCCATCGTCAGGAACTCGCTGGAGACCACCTCGGACGGCACCTGGAGCCCGCCGAGCGAGCCCGGCGTGCCGGCGCGGTCGCCCTGCCCGCTGTAGCCGTACAGCATCGCCGGCCAGATCTCGGCGTGGAAGACGATGTTGTCCTTGCCCATGAAGTAGTAGCCGCGGGCGTCGGGGTTCTGCCACCACTGGCGCCACGCGTCGGGGTCGCCCGAGCGCCTGGCCCACTCGATGGACGCCGACAGGTAGCCGATCACCGCGTCGAACCACACGTAGAGCCGCTTGTTGGGCTGGTCGCGCCAGCCGTCGAGCGGGATCGGCACGCCCCAGTCGAGGTCGCGGCTGATCGCGCGCGGCTGCAGGTCGCCGAGCAGGTTGAGCGCGAACTTCAGCACGTTGGGCCGCCACTCGCCCTGCTTGGACTGCAGGTAGGAGCCGAGGACCTCGGTGAAGGCGGGCAGGTCGAGCATGAAGTGCTCGGTCTCGACGAACGTGGGCGTCTCGCCGTTGATGCGGCTCTTGGGGTTGATCAGCTGGATCGGGTCGAGCTGGTTGCCGCAGTTGTCGCACTGGTCGCCGCGCGCGCCGTCGTAGCCGCAGATGGGGCAGGTGCCCTCGATGTAGCGGTCGGGCAGGGTGCGGCCGGTCGAGGGGGAGATCGCCCCCATCGTGGTCTTGGGGAAGATATAGCCGTTGTCGAAGAGGCCCTTGAAGATCTCTTGTGTGACGGCGTAGTGGTTTTTCGTCGTGGTCCTGGTGAACAGGTCGTAGGAGAGCCCGAGCCCGGTGAGGTCCTCGGCGATGACGCGGTTGTAGCGGTCGGCCAGCTCCCTGGCGGTCACGCCTTCCTTGTCGGCCTGCACCTGGATGGGCGTGCCGTGCTCGTCGGTGCCTGACACCATCAGCACCTTGTTGCCCGCCATCCGCTGGTAGCGGCTGAAGACGTCGGACGGCACGCCGAACCCGGAGACGTGCCCGATGTGGCGGGGGCCGTTTGCGTACGGCCACGCGACGGCGGTCAAGATGTGCTGGGACATAGTCCTTAGCCTACGGGGCTCCCTGTCCGTCTCGGACCGAATCCCCCGTGTCGGCGGGGCCCCTCTGGACCCCGCCGTAGGGAACGCCTAGCGCTTGGACTCCTCCAGGGAAACCGCCTCCGCGGCCTCCTCGGCGGCCTTGGCGGCCACGTCGATGGAGGTCTCGCGCGTGCGGCGGATGCCGAGGATGCTGATGAACAGCGCCGCGAAGATCGTCTGGAAGCTCATGACCAGAGCGGTCGCGGAGGGCACGACGATACGCAGCGACTCGCGCGGGTCAAGCTCGCCGAAGCTGCGCACCTGCCAGTGGAACAGCGACATCACCAGGCCGATCACACCGGCCAGCGCCAGCAGGCCGCCGACCACGAGCCCCTTCTCCAGGCTCACGATGTCGATCAGCCGCCGGATGCGCGGCGACTCGGGCAGGAAGCCCTCCTCGGCCGCGTAGACCTTGGTGAACACGGCGAACAGGGCCGCCTGGAAGCCGATCACGACCAGGGCGGACGACCCGACGAGGGTGTCGACGTCGAAGGCCAGCTCACCGATCTCCACCGGGCCGAACGTCAGCGCCGTCCCGGCGACGAGGCCGATGACCATCATCAGCACGCCGGGGTAGAAGAACAGCCACTTCGGGCTGTAGAGCATCAGGAAGCGCAGGTGGCGCCAGCCGTCGCGCCACGAGCGCAGGTGCGGCGGGCGGGAGCGGCCGTCGGGCGAGAGCGTGGTGGGCACCTCGCGCACGTCGAGACCCGACAGCGTGGAGCGGACCACCATCTCGGAGGCGAACTCCATGCCGCCCGTCTGCAGCTGCAGCTTGAGGATCGAGTCGCGCCGGAACCCGCGCAGCCCGCAGTGGAAGTCGCCGATGGCCGAGGGGAAGAACAGCCGGCCGACGAACGACAGCACCGGGTTGCCGAGGTAGCGGTGGAGCGGGGGCATGGCGCCCGGGGCGATGCCGCCCTTGAAGCGGTTTCCCATCACCAGGTCGGCGCCGTCACGCAGCTGCTCGACGAACGGCAGCAACGCGGTGAAGTCATAGGAGTCGTCGGCGTCGCCCATGATGACGTATTTGCCGCGCGCCGCCCTGATTCCGCCCATGAGGGCGTTGCCATAGCCCTTCTCGTCGACGTGGACCACGCGGGCTCCGGCGTCGCGGGCAAGCTGTTGTGAGCCGTCCGTGCTGCCGTTGTCGGCGATCAGGACCTCGCCCTCGATGCCGTGCTCCTCCATGCACGCCAGCGCCTTGCGTACACAGACTTCCACGGTCTCCGCCTCATTGAGGCAGGGCATGACCACCGTCAGTTCCACGTGTCTACCCTTCAGTTAAGACTCTTCCAGTGAACCATCATGCCCTGTGCCCAACCGTGCTCGGGTCAAGACCCAAAAACGACTGGCATTCTTTACAGCATGGTGAGCGTCGCGGAGATTACCCCTGTGGACCACTCCGCTCCTGGCCGGGCAGCTCGTTGGCTGTCGTTCGTGCGCCGGCATCGAGTGTTCGCCGCGGTTTTCGGCGTTGGCGCCGTGCTGCGGCTCATCACCATGCTCGGCTACGGCCCGGCCATGTGGTTCAACGACTCCTACGAGTACGTCTCGGTGGCGCTGCACCCGCGGCCGCACCCGATCAGGCCCGACGGCTACAGCTTCTGGCTCATGCTGCTCAAGCCGTTCCACAGCTTCGCACTGGTGATCTTCACGCAGCACCTGATGGGCCTGGCCACGGCCTGCCTGATCTACGCGTTGCTGCGGATCAAGTTCCGGCTGCCGAAGTGGGGCGCCACGCTGGCGGCGGCGCCGGTGCTGCTGGACGCGTACCAGATCCAGCTCGAGCAGCTGGTGATGTCCGACAGCATGTTCACGCTGCTCGTGGTGGGCGTCATCACGCTGGTGCTGTGGAAGCGGCGGCTGTCGTGGCAGGCGGGCGCGGTCGTCGGCCTGCTGCTGGCGGTGACGTGGCTGACCCGCTCGATCGGCCTGCCGATCCTGGCGCTGGTGGTGCTCTACCTGCTGGTCAAGCGGACCGGCTGGCGCCCGATCGTCGCCGTGATCACGGCCTGCGCGGTGCCGGTGATGGCGTACATGGGCTGGTTCGCCTCCGCGTACGGCAAGTTCGCGATGACCAACAGCGACGGTCTCATCCTCTACATGCGCACGGCCATCTTCGCCGACTGCAACAAGATGAAGATCGACAAGTACAAGGAGGTCCAGCTCCTCCTGCTGTGCATCAACGACCCGGTCAGCCAGCGCAAGGACTACGCGCAGTGGTACCTGTGGGGCCAGGGCAACGGCGACGGCACGGGCACCGGCGAGGTGCTGCACCGATGGGGCATCAACAAGAAGTGGAGCGAGATCACCAACGACGCGGCCAGCGCGTTCGCCACGCGGGCGATCCTGTCGCAGCCCGGCGACTACCTCAAGGTGGTCACGCGTGACTTCTTCCGCTCGTTCCACTGGGGCCGGCCGATGTTCCCCGATCCGTCCACATACGGCATGTACGAGTTCAAGCCGTACGTCGAGCCGGACGAGAGCGGCCAGCCCAAGCGGCTGCCGAAGTGGTCGTCGTACGCGGGCGGCCGCACCGACACCGACGCGTTCAGCTACGAGCAGGGCCCGCCGGAGACCCGCATCGTGCACCCGTGGGCCGACATCATGAGCGGCTACCAGAAGGTGTTCTACCTGCGCGGCATCATGCTCGGCGGCATCCTGCTGATCGGCCTGTACGGCGTCGCGGTCAGGTGGCGCAAGTTCGGCGGCCCGGTGGCGCTGCCGTGGCTCGGCGCGGTGGGGCTGCTGCTGGCCCCGGCGGCGACGGCGGAGTTCGACTACCGGTACGTGCTCCCGGCCGTCCCGCTGGCCTGCGTCGCCGCGGCGATCACGCTGCGCCGCGGCGTCACTTGGGCGCGGCGGTCACCCAAGAACGCATCAGCATCCGAGCCCACCAGTCTGCGTGTGTGATCGTCTCGGCGGTCAGCACCGGATAGAGCCACCAGAAGTTGATCACCACGATGAGCGCGAACGCCCCCACCAGCGCGGCCCCGGTCGCCCGCCGTGGCGCGGGGGCGTCCTGCCTGCCCAGCACCAGCCCCGCCACCAGTACGAGCGCCAGCACCATGAACGGCACGACGGGGATCATGTAGAACAGGTACATCGTCCGGTTGTCGGCGAGGGCGTAGTAGAACCACGGCAGCCAGCCGGCCGCGACGCCCAGCAGCGCCGCCCCCGCCCGCCAGTCGCGCGTGGCCACGTACCAGGCGACGAGGCCGACCAGCGCCAGCACGGCGGCGTACCAGAGGGCGGGAGTGCCGACCCCGAGCACGGCCTGTGAGCATTTGTCGGCCCCACACGCCGACGGCGGGATGTCCGACGGGTAGTGGAACGAGACGGGCCTGATCAGCAGCGGCCACTGCCACGGCTCCGACATGTACGGGTGGTATTCGTGCAGGTTGCTGTGATAGCCCAGCACCTGCACCTGGTACTCAAGCCACGACCGCACCGAGTCGACCACGAAGAACACCGGCCCGGACGAGGTGGCCTGCGTCCAGTTGCGCCCCCAGCCGCCGGAGGTGGCGAACCACCCGGTCCACGAGGCCACGAAGGTGACCGCGGGCACGAGCGCCATGGCCGCGAACGCGCCCGGCAGGTCGTACGAGAACGCCCCCCGGTACGGCTGCCGCAGCCCCAGCGCCCGCCTGGCCCCCAGGTCCCACATGAGGCTCATGACCGCGAACGCGATCAGGAAGAAGATCCCCGACCACTTCACCGCGCACGCCGCCCCCAGGCAGAGCCCGGCCGCGAGCCGCCACGGCCGCAGCCCCAGGCGCGGCCCCAGCTCGCCGATCGGCCCGCGCTCGTGCCAGTCCGCCAGCCGTCGCCGCGCCCAGTCCCGGTCGGTCACCAGGCAGGCGAACCCGGCCAGCACCCAGAACATCAGGAAGATGTCCAGCAGCGCCGTGCGCGACAGCACCAGGTGCAGGCCGTCGAGCGAGAGCAGCAGCCCGGCCAGGCAGCCCAGCAGCGTCGACCGCGTCATCCTGCGCGCCACCCTGGCCATGATCAGGATGGACAGCGTGCCGATCAGCGCCGCCGCGAAGCGCCAGCCGAACGGGTCCATCCCGAACAGCCACTCGCCCACGCCGATCATCCACTTGCCCAGCGGCGGGTGCGCCACGAACGAGGCGCAGTCGTCGGGCTGCGGACATTGCTTGAAGATGTCCAGGTTGCCGGTGATGAGGCGTCTGTCGGCGATCGGGTCCTTGGCGTCGCCGAGCATGGTCCGCTCGACGCCGTGCGTGATCAGCGAGTACGCGTCCTTGGCGTAGTACGTCTCGTCGAAGACGACGGCCTTGGGCTCGTCGAGCCTGATGAACCGCAGGAGGCCGCCGAACAGCGCGACCAGGATCGGCCCGACCCAGCCCAGCATGGGTGTCCCCGGCATCGGCGGGACCAGTCGCTGAGCGGAAACCCCCCAGTTCCTCACCATGCGCACCCTATGGCGTAGGGGATCTCCTGTGAACCAGGTCATACAGCTCGCGTTTGGGGATGCCCGCCTGCCTGGCCACCTCGGCGACGGCGAGCTTGCGCTGGACGCCCTCGGCGACCCTGCGGTCCACCTCGGCGACCAGCTCGTCCAGGTCCGGCTCGTCCTCCCCCGGCGCATATCCGGCGACCACGAGCGTGATCTCGCCCTTGACGTCCTTCGCCGCCCATTCGGCCAGCTCGCCGAGCCCGCCCCGCCGTATCTCCTCGTACGTCTTGGTCAGCTCGCGGCACACGGCGGCCTGCCGGTCGGGGCCGAACGCCTCGGCCATGGCCTCCAGGGAGCTCGCCAGCCGGCGCGGCGACTCGAAGAAGACCATCGTGCGCTCCTCCGCCGCCAGGGAGGCCAGGCGGCGGGCCCGCTCGCCCGGCTTGCGCGGCGGGAAGCCCTCGAAGCAGAACCGGTCGCTGGCCAGCCCGGACACGGCCAGTGCGGTCGTGACGGCGCTCGGGCCCGGCAGCGCGGTGACCGTGATGCCCTCCTCGACCGCCAGGCGCGTCAGGCGGTAGCCGGGGTCGGAGACGCCCGGCATGCCCGCGTCCGTGATGACCACGACCGTGCGGCCCTCTTTCAGGGTCTCCAGGAGCTCCTTGGCCCGCGCCACCTCGTTCTGGTCGTAGTAGGACACCACCCGGCCCTCGATCTCCACGCCCAGCTCGGTCGCGAGCCTGCGCAGCCGCCTGGTGTCCTCGGCGGCCACCACGTCGGCGCTCCCGAGCGCCTCGCGCAGCCGCGGCGAGACATCACCCGCCTGGCCGATGGGGGCTCCTGCCAGCACCAACCTGCCGTCTCCAGTCACCTGACCATTGTGGCAGGGCATCCCAAATAACCGTGTTTCTGCGTTTGCGATCGGCTTGGGGCCCGTACGATGTCCGAATGGCGGTGACCGATTCCCCATACCAGGCCAACGAGAGCTCGGAGGTCGGCGACAGCCTTCCCAAGGCCAAGATGATGTCCGTACGCGAACGGCTCGTGCCTCCCATGCACGGCAGCATCCTGTGGGGCTGGATCGGCCCGATCCTGGTCACCCTTTTCGGCGCCGTCCTGCGCTTCATCAACCTGGGCCATCCCAAGGCCGTGGTGTTCGACGAGACGTACTACATGAAGGACGCGTTCTCGCTGATCACCTGGGGTGTCGAGCGGACCACCATCAAGGACGCCGACAAGGCGATCATCGCCGGCAACACCGACATCTGGCAGTCGTGCACGTCCGAGACCCTCGACAAGTGCGCCTCCTACGTCGTCCACCCGCCGCTGGGCAAGTGGATGATCGGCGCGGGCGAGTGGCTGTTCGGGCTCAATCCGTTCGGCTGGCGCTTCGCCGCCGCGCTGATCGGGTCGCTGTCGATCCTCATCCTGGCCAGGGTGGCCCGCAGGATGACGCGGTCGACGCTGCTGGGCTGCTTCGCCGGCCTGCTGCTGGCCCTCGACGGCCTGCACTACGTGCTCTCGCGCACGGCGCTGCTGGACATCTTCCTGATGTTCTGGGTGCTGGCCGCGTTCGCCTGCCTGGTGGTCGATCGCGACCAGGCCCGCGAACGGCTCGCGACCTGGTACGAGAACTCGCCGCTCTCGCCGCACGGTCCCTCGCTGGGGATCAGGTGGTGGCGGATCGCCGCCGGAGTCTGCCTGGCCTTCGCGATGTCGGTCAAGTGGTCGGGGCTGGCGTTCGCCGTGGCGTTCGCGATCATGTCCGTGATGTGGGACTTCGGCGCCCGCCGGGCCGTCGGGCTGCGGCATCCGTACGTCGGGGCGTTCAACAAGGACGTGCCGCAGGCGTTCCTGGCGTTCGCCGTGGTGCCGTTCGTCACCTACATGGCCACCTGGATCGGCTGGTTCGCCAACGCGACCGGCTACGGGCGCGACTGGAACCAGGCCACCTCCGCGGGCAACCCGATCTTCTTCGTGGTCGACTCGATGCGGTCGTGGATCAAGTACCAGTGGCAGGTCTACACGTTCCACAGCGGGCTGGAGACCTCGCACCCGTACATGTCGGAGCCCTGGCAGTGGCCGCTGCTGCTGCGTCCGGTCGCCTTCTACTACGAGGGCAAGCAGAACACGTGCGGCGTCAAGGACTGCTCCGAGGCCGTGCTGGGCGTGGGCACGCCGGTGATCTGGTTCGGGGCGGTGGCCGCGCTGGTGGCCCTGATCGCGTGGTACGTCTCCTCGCGCGACTGGCGGGCGGGGGCCGTGCTGCTGTCGTACGCCATGGGCCTGGTGCCGTGGATCTACTTCGCCGTAGCCGACAACCGTACGATGTTCCTGTTCTACGCCATCCCGATGGTGCCGTTCATGGTGCTGGCCATCACGCTGTGCGCGGGGCTGCTGATCGGGTCGTCGAAACCGACGGTCACGGGGGCGATGCCGGTACGGCGTACCGTCGGGGCCGCCGTGGTCGGCGCGTTCACGCTGCTCGCGCTCATCAACTTCTGGTGGCTGCACCCGATCCTGTCCGCCGAACTCATCCCGTACACCGAGTGGAAGGCCCGCATGTTGTTCGAGAAACGGTGGATATGATCTGCTTACCATCCGCCCCATAGTGGTTTCTTAGGGTTATCGCTGTGCAAGACCCAATACGCACCGGATTCGGCCATCGTCAGGCCCGGGGTCGATACGGCAAACTTCGAGGCATGAGTGCACCGGATGTCACCGCCCTTCTCGCCGAGTTGGAGCGCTCTCAGCCGGAGCTGGCCGAGGAGGCCAGGACCGCCGTCGAATGGCTGACGGCTGGAGAGCCGCTGGAAACGGTGACCCAGCTCGACGTCTGCGAGTTCCTCTGGTACACGTTGCCGCTCAAGGTGGGCGGCGACCACGAACGACTGGCACGTTCGCTGGGCCGGCTGCTCCAGCTCGGCGGGATGGAGCGCTACGCCGCTCTGTGCGTGTCACCCACGACCCTCCAGATCCTCCGTACCTACGCCCGCGAGGGCGAGGACGCCGGCACCAGCGCCTACCAGCAGGCGCTCGAGGCCACGGGCGTGCTCCCGCCCGACGTCCCCGAACTGCAGTGGAGCATGATCATGGGGCCCGAGGAGCTGGGCGCGCACCTCGCCTGCTCCGCCGCCCTCGAACTGGCGATCGTCGCCGGTGAGACCGTCGATCGCACCGCCCTGACCCGCCGCTGGCTCACCGAGCCCCGCTCCGAGCTGGGCGGCGACAGCTGGCTCAACCGGGTGCACGGCGAACGCCTCAACCGCTGGGTGCTGGGCCGCGGCCCGGCCAGGCGCGAGCTGGCCCAGCCGTTCGAGGTGCGCCTGCACGCGCCCATCACCCCGCAGCCCCTGCCCCCGTTGCACCGTCTCCTCACCCTGGCCGCCTCGGAGGAGAGCCTGCCGCTGCGGCTGGCACCCTCGCCCGAGGCGCTCAGGCTGCGCGAGCTGGCCGAGCGGGAGCTCGGCGCGATCAGCCGCGACGGCACGAAGCTGGCCATCACCGACTACGGCCGGCGGCTGCTCAAGTCCAAGTCGGCCATGTGGTCGGCGGTCACGAGGCTGCTGCTGGCCAGGGGGAAGCACGAGTTCGAGGTGTCGGCGCGGGAGGCCGCGCTGATGCTGATCGCCGACGGCACGCTGATGTCACCCACCGAGTTGCGCGAGCGGGTGGCGGAAGTGGTCGGCGGCGAGGGCTGGCATCCCACCACGACCGTGGAGGACGTCGCCGCGCCGGTGGCCGACCTGATCTCACAGCTCACCGCGCTGGGGCTGGCCTTCAGCGACGAGCTGGCGGTGCGGATGGACCGCTCCGGCCAGCTCGCCGCCCTGGCGGCCCTGCGCGCCCACGCCCTGCGACCGAGAAAGTACGTCAACCCGAGCTGACGAGCGTGCTCAGCCCAGCGGCACGCGGCCCACGGCCTGCTTGAACTCAGGACATTCCACAAGCGGGTCGTGGTCGCAGGTCACCGCGTGCCGCAGGCTGTCGCGCAGCCGGGTGAGCTGCGCGACCCGCTCGGACACCTCGCGCTCCTTGGCCGCCATGCGCTCGCGCAGCCTCGCGTCGGACGGCCTGGCGCGCAGGAACTCGGCGATCTCCGACAGCGTGAACCCCGCGTCCCGGGCGCACGTGATCAGCGCCAGGCGCTCCAGCGTCTCGGGTCGGTACGCGCGGCGCAGGCCGTTGCGTCCTTCCGCCTGGATGAGCCCCTTGCGCTCGTAGAACCGCAGCGCCGACGCGGCCAGCCCGCTCTGCCTGGCCACCTCGCCTATGTCGATCAACGTGTCTTCCACGACCTGGCCCCTTGACTTGAACCGCGCTTCAAGTCGCAGTCTAGTGCGCATGCGAATTCACCACCTGAATGTCGGCTCCATGCGCGAGATCGAATCCCCGGACGGGCAGCCGGCGGCGCCCGCGGTGTGCCACGCGCTGCTGATCGAGACGCCCGCCTCCGGGCTCGTCCTGGTCGAGGCCGGGCTGGGCCTCGACGACGTGGCCAAGCCCGAGGAGATGCTGGAGCGCGAGTGGGCGGAGCTCGTCGAGCCGCTGCTCTCGCCCGACGAGACCGCCGTGCGGCAGGTCGCCGCGCTCGGTTACGACCCGCTCGACGTACGGCACATCGTGCTGACCCACCTGGACGTGGACCACAGCGGCGGCCTGCCCGACTTCCCGCACGCCCAGGTGCACGTCATGGAGGTCGAGCTGGAGGACGCCATCGCCCAGGCCCCGAACCGCCGCTACCGCCCGGGCCACTGGGCCCACTCACCCAAATGGGTGACTTATCCGGATACGGGCACCCGGTGGCTGGGTGTGGACGGGGTGCGGCCGCTGACGGGGCTGGGCGAGGACTTCCTGCTCGTGCCGCTGGACGGGCACACCCGCGGGCACGCCGGGGTGGCGGTCAACGACGGCGAGCGCTGGCTGCTGCACGCCGGGGACGCGTACTTCTACCACGGCGAACTGGACCGCGAGCCCCAACCGCACCCGCTGATGGACCTCGTGCAGGTCAGCGCCCAGGTCGACGCCGAGCGCCGCATGTCGAGCCAGGAACGCCTGAGGTCGCTCGTACACGACCACGGCGTCACAGTCTTCTCTGCGCATGACCCTTGGGAACTGTTCCATTACATACAGTAGTTACCATTGGTCTCATGGAGCTGTTCCCAGCAATGCCGCTCGCGGAGTGGGCGGAGGCCAAGGAGACCTTTCACAGGTTCGCGCAGATCGTGGGGAAGATCCGGTTGTCGTCGAGCAACCGGCGCAACCACTGGTGGCAGGTGCCCTTCCACCCGACCGGGCGCGGGCTCACCACGCGCCCGATGGGCGGGCTGAGCGAGCAACCGCTGTTCAGCATCGACTTCGACCTGGTGCGCCACCGGCTGGTGGTGGACGTGCTCGACGGGCGCAGCGCGGAGTTCAGCCTGATCGGGCGGTCGGTGGCGTCGTTCCACGACCGGCTCTTCGAGACGCTCGCGGGGCTGGGGATCCGGCCGGAGATCTGGGCCGTGCCGTTCGACCTGGGCGACGACACGCCGTTCGCCGACGACACCCTGCACGCCCGGTACGACCCCGTCCTGATCAACCGCTACTGGCGGATCCTGTCGCAGGTGGCGCAGCTGCTCGACCGCTTCGCCGCCGACTTCGCCGGCAAGACCTCGCCGGTGCACCACTTCTGGCACACGTTCGACATCGCCGTGACGCGCTTCACCGGCCGCGTGGTCCGGGTCTCGCCCGACGCCGACCCGGTCACGCGGGAGGCGTACAGCTGGGAGGTCATCAGCGCGGGGTTCTGGTTCGGCGACAAGGAGCGGCCGTGGCCGGCGTTCTACTCCTACACCGCGCCGGAGCCCAAGGGCCTGGAACTCGAGCCACTGCGGCCCGTCGAGGCCGAGTGGCTGCCCGCCCGGGGCAGCCACCTGGCCATCCTCCGGTACGACGACGTGCGCGCGATGGGTGATCCGGTCGCGTCCGTGCTGGAGTTCCTGGACAGCGCCTACCAGGCCGGGGCCCGGCTGACCGGGGTCGACATGGAGGCGCTGAGCTCGCCTGGAGGCGTCACGGACCCGTACTACGGAAAGTACTGAGCGGAAAGTATTGAGCGGAAAGTATTGAGCGCCCGCCCTCCGAGGAGGGCGGGCGCTCAACGTATGCGAACCGGTGTGCAGGTCGCCTCTCGGCGAAAGGCACAACGCGGCTCCAGCCGAACGGTATTCCGCGAAGGCAATAGGTGAGGCCCGGGGACACTGGACACACCGGCCACGATCTATGTAACCACACCCGCCCCCCGAACATTCCCACCCCGACACGAATTTCCGGCCACCAGGAGATGGCCGCCCCTCTCTCCCCCGCCGAGCCCGTTCCCCTCCGAAGGATCCCAGCCGAAGTACGGCGGGTCGCTACGAGCGGGCCGGGGCCGTGACGGCGGTGTCGCGCATGGCGAGGAGGGCCGCGAACGCCAGCACCCCCGCCACCCCACCGATCCACGCCACCGTCGCCCCCACCCCACCGGCCGTGACCCTGGGCCCGGCGAGCAGGGATTGCGTGCAGGCCAGGCTCAAGGTGCCACCGAGCTGCTTGGTGAGCGCCGATCCGGCCGTGGCGGTGCCCATGTCGGCGTGCGGGACGCTGCTCTGCGTGGCGATCGTGATCCCGCCCATGGCGGGGCCCGTGCCGAGGCCGGCGAGCAGCAGCCATACCCCGGTCAGGATCGGCGAGGTGTCCGGCCCGAGGGCGAAGAAGGCGCCCGTGCCGATCGTGACCAGCGCCGCGCCCGTCAGCAGCGCTGGTTTCGGATGCCCTGAACGCAGGATCAGCACCGCCGTCATCCGGTTGCCCACGGTCATCCCGATCAGGAACGGGAGCAGGACCAGCCCGGAGGCCGTGGCCGAGTAGCCGCGTACGTGCTGGAGGTAGAGCGGCAGGAGCACGCCGACGGGCAGGACCGCGAACTGCATGAAGAACCCGCCGGCGAGCAGGGCGGCGTACGTGCGGCGGCGCAGCAGGCGGAGCGGGAGCACCGGGGTGGCGGCCCGGCGTTCGACGTGCACGAGGGCGGTCAGCAGGGCCAGACCGGCCAGCAGGGTGCCGAGCACGGCGGGGTCGGCCCACCCCAGAGCGGTGTTGCCCTTGAGGCTGAGCCCCACCAGGACCAGCGACAGGCCGGTGGTGAGCAGGACGATCCCGGCCACGTCGAGCCTGCCGGGCGCGGCGCCGGGGAGCCGGCGCTCGGGCAGCAGCACGGCGATCATGGCGGCTCCGGCCGCGCCGAGGGGCAGGTTGATCAGGAACGCCCAGCGCCAGCTCGCGTGGTCGGCCAGCAGGCCGCCGAGCAGCGGGCCGCCCACCAGTCCGACGATCATCATGGCGGCCAGCAGGGTCTGCATGCGGATCATGCCCTCCGCGCGGGAGGGCGGGTGCAGGTCGCGGATCATGGCCATGCCCAGGGTGAGCAGCGCGCCCGCGCCCAGGCCCTGAAACGCCCGGCTGGCGATCAGGAACGGCATCGAGCCCGCCACGCCGCAGGCCAGGGATCCCGCCAGGAAAACGGCCAGGCCGGCGAGCAGGAGCCGGCGGCGGCCGTACAGGTCGGACAGGCGGCCGTAGACGGGCACGGTCACCGAGGAGGTGAGCAGGTACGCGGTGACCAGCCACACGTACCATGAGCCCGACCCGCCTAATTGCTCGACGATGCGCGGCAGGGCGGTGCCGACCACGGTGCCGTCCAGCATGCTCAGGAACGCGCAGCCGAGCAGGGCGTACGTCACCGCCGTGCGACTGCGGGCCGGGAGGTCCTCGTAGAGGTCCGTCACCCGGCCTCGCCGCCCTTCAGCGCGCCGTGCAGGAACAGGTCGACCAGTTCTTCAGAGGTGAGCGGGGACGACCCGCCCCGCCCGGACGCCAGGATCAGGAACTGGAACGCCTCGGCCAGCCGCTCCGGGGGCAGCCTGAGGTCGTCGCGCTCAGGCTCGAACAGCCCGGACAGCACCTCGCGGGTGGCCGCCATCGACGCCTCCCGCCCCGAGAGGGCCCGCCCCGGGCCCTCCTGCGGCCTTTCGGAGGCGCCGGAGGGCGCGTCTCCGGAGGCTTCGGAGGGCGCGCCGCTCCCCTGCCCGGAGGCTTCGGAGGGTGCGCCCAGGAGGCGGGGGTCGCGGCGGAGGCCGCCCGAGGCGGCCAGGGCACCGGCCACCGCGCCCATCCGGGCCAGGTAGCCGCGCAGCGTCTCCGCGGCCTCGATCAGCCGCTCCTCCAGCGGCACGTCCAGCGCGATCGCCGCCACGTGCGCGAGCGTGTCGTCGGGCCGCGCCGCCGCCGCCATGCAGGCGGCGAGCAGGGTCTCCTTGTCGCCGAAGGCCCGGAAGATCGTGCCTTCGCCGATGCCCGCGGCGCGGGCGACCTGGGCGGTGGTCACGGAGGTGCCGTACTCCACCACCAGGGGAAGCGCCGCCCGGACGATCATCTCGCGGCGCTGTTCCGGGCTCATCGCCGGCGCGCGTCGCCGGCCTGTCGGGTTCGTCATGACCATCACGGTACGGAGTGAGTACTCACTCCGTCAATGGAATATAGGGTGACCGGCTATGGCGACACTCCTGGCTTTTCACGCGCATCCGGACGACGAGGTGCTCCTGACCGGCGGCACGCTCGCCCGCGCCGCCGCCGAGGGCCACCGCGTGATCGTCGTGGTCGCGACCGACGGCGTCATGAAGTCCGTCGCGGAGGGCGGCACGACCAGGATGAACGAGCTGCGCGCCGCCACCGCCGAGCTGGGCATGGCGCGCGTCGAGCACCTGGGCTACGCCGACAGCGGGCACGGCAAGGACCTGTATCCCGACCCGCCGGACCGGATGCGGTTCGTGCGCGCGAGCACGGAGGAGGCCGCGGCCAGGCTCGCCGCGATCCTGCGCGAGGAGAAGGTGGACCTCCTGCTCAGCTACGACCCCAACGGCGGGTACGGCCACCGCGACCACGTCAAGGTGCACGAGGTCGGCAAGCGGGCCGCCGAGCTGGCCGGGGTGCCCCGCGTGCTGGAGGCCACGGTCCCGCGCGACACCGCCGTCCGGCTGGTACGCCTGATCCACCTGCTCCGGATCCCGCTCCGCTACGACGAACGCGAGCTGGCGAAGGCGTACAGCCCCGGCAAGGCCATCACCCACAGGATCGACGTGCGCCGCTACGCCGGGCAGAAGCAGCGGGCGCTGGCCGCCCACCTCTCCCAGATCAGCGGTGGTGGCCGGCTGTCCGCCGTCGCGAGAGTGCTCGTGCGGCTCCCGGCGCCCGTCTTCGGCCTGCTGCTCGGCCGCGAATGGTACGTCGAGGCGAAAACCGGCTAGACCCGCACCCGCTCACCGGCCCCCTACGATGCCAGACATGCCATTTGCGACAGCCGTGGACGGCGTCAAGCTGTCCTACCAGGTCCGCGGCGGCGGGCAACCCCTCGTCCTCCTGCAGGGGCAGGCCAACGAGCACCGCTGGTGGGATCCCGTACGCCCGGACTTCGAGCGGGAGTTCCGCACCGTCGCCTTCGACTACCGCGGCACGGGCGGCAGCGACAAACCCGACGAGCCGTACACCACCCGCGGGTTCGCCGCCGACGTGCTGGCCGTCCTCGACGAGCTCGGCGTGGCGAAGGCGCACGTCTACGGGACGTCGATGGGCGGGCGGGTGGCCCAGTGGCTGGCGGCCGACCATCCCGAGCGGGTCGGGTCGCTGGTGCTCGGCTGCAGCTCGCCGGGCGGCGTCCACGGGCTCGAACGGGACAACGACGTGCGCAGGTCGCTGGCCCAGCCGGACCGGGCGGCCGCCGAGCGGGCGCTGCTGGAGCTCATGTACACGCCCGCCTGGCTGGCCACCCACCCGGGCCCCCACCACACGGTCGGCGACCCGGGCATGCCCGCGTACGCGCGCCGCCGCCACCTGGCCGCCAGCGCCGGGCACGACAGCTGGGCCGCGCTGCCCTCCATCGCCGCGCCCACGCTGGTGGTGCACGGCACCGACGACGTGTTCAACCCGGCGGCCAACGCCCCGCTGCTGGCCGGCCGCATCCCCGGGGCGGAGCTGCGGATGATCGAAGGGGCGCGGCACGCGTACTTCGAGGAGTTCAGGGAGGTCGCGAGCCCTCTGGTGCTGGATTTCCTGCTCGCCAACGCAAGTAGGACATGATCTGGCCTACTTCCCGAATAGCCTGCGGGCATGAACATTCCGGAGGGATACACCACCGTCACGCCGTGGATCATCGGGGCCGACACCGCGGGCCTCATCGACTACCTCGCGGCCGCGTTCGACGCCGTCGAGCTGTCCCGGGTGACCGACGACGAGGGGCGCATCGGGCACGCGGAGGTGCGGATCGGGGACGCCGTGGTGATGATGTTCGACTCGGCTCCCGGCTGGCCGCCCACGCCTGCCTTCCTGCGCCTGTACGTCCCCGACGCCGACGCCGACGCCATCTACCGCCGGGCCATCGAGGCGGGCGGGACGTCGGTGACGGAGATCACCCACCTGTTCTGGGGCGACCGGGTCGGGCGGGTGCGTGACCCGTTCGGCAACCTGTGGTGGATCCAGGCGCGCGTCGAGGAGCTCTCTCCCGAGGAGATGGAGCACCGCATGACCGACCCCGTCTTCACGAAGGCGATGGAGTACGTCCAGGGCGCGGACTTCTTCCCTAGGCAGTGACAAGCCTGGCCAGCGAGACCAGGTCAGGGGCCGACAGGCGCGGGGCGCTCATCACGCTCGGGTACGGCGTGCCGCGCCGCTCCAGCCAGGCCCCCGACAGCCCGGCCCGCTGGGCCCCGTCGATGTCCCACGGGTGCACCGCGACCAGGACCGCCTGGTCGGGCCGGACCCCGGCCTGACCGGCCGCGTACTCGTAGGCCGCGCGGGCGGGCTTCCACGCGCGGGGGCCGCTCACGTCCAGCGTGGCCTCCACCAGGTCCGACAGCCCTTCGCGGCGCAGGATCCCCTCGGTCATGGCCGCCGCCCCGTTCGTCATGGTGAACAGGCGGATGCCGCCCTCGCGCAGCAGCCGCATGCCCTCGGGGACGTCGGGATACACCCGCAGCTCGGCGAACCCCCTCAGCACGTGGCGCACCGCCTCGTCCCCGGCCCCCATCTCCCTGAGCACGTCGTCGGCGATCCGGCCGAACTCGGCGAAACCGCCCGCCGCCGTGAGCGCGAACCCGTCTCGCAGCACGCTCGCGAACCACGTCCCCATCTGCTCGCCGGACAGCCCCACCTCCTCGAACCTGCCCCGCATCGGCTCCATGTCGGTCAGCGTCTCGTTCACGTCGAAGATCACTACCTGCGGTTTCATGACCGGTCCCTTCTGAGAGAGTCGAGTGCGGCGGACGCGCCCCTGCGCAGGGCTGCCGGGTCCGCGCCGGCGCGCGAGCGGAGGTTGACCCCGTAGGCCAGCAGGGTCAGGGACTCCGCGGTCGCGTCGAGGTCGAGGCCGTCGGCGAGCTGCCCCTGGGCCCTGGCCGCCTCCAGGGCCGTGCGCATCGCCGTGCGGAGCCGGTCGTGGTGCTGGTCCAGCACCTGGCGCACGGCCGGGTCCGCGCCTTCGGCGTTGGCGTTGGTCGCCATGCAGCCCCAGCGCGCATGCTCGCCCGCGCACCTGATCCGGATCAGGCGGTCGAAGAACGCCTCGACGGCGGGCAGGCCGCGCCCGTCGTCGGCCAGGGTCTGGAACATCGGCTGCGAGCGTTGCTCGACGTAGCGGCGCAGCGCCCGCACATACAGGTCCTGCTTGCCGCCGTAGGTCGCGTACAGGCTGGAGCGGCTGAGGCCGGTCGCCGCGATCACCTCCGCGATGCCCGTGGTGGCGGCGCCGCGCTGCCAGAACAGGCGCTCCACCTGCTCCAGCACCGCGTCGGGATCGAAATGCTTCACGTCCGGCATCGGCACCTCCGCGCCCATCTTGGAACGACTAGTCCAAGATAGCAAATCATTTGCGTAGGTCTCCGCGACCTTGCTACGTTCGCCCTCATGTCCAGCCCCGAGGCGTCAAGACGCTAGCCACCGGTCATCCGGTGGCTGTCTCGCGCTGACGCCGGGCTCTCCGCGAGCCGTGCGGTTCTTCGTGATGCGGCCGATTCCCCAGCGGGGCAGGACCTTCTTCCGGCCTGCCCGCTTCCTTGTCGATCCTCGATACGGTCGCGGAGTTCTCTCATGCCTTTCGCTGTCTACCTGCTCGGACTGGCGGTTTTCGCCCAGGGGACGTCCGAGTTCATGCTGTCCGGGCTCATCCCGGGCATCGCGCGGGACCTGCAGGTGTCCATCCCCGCCGCAGGGCTGCTCACCTCGGCCTTCGCCGTCGGGATGGTGGTGGGGGCGCCGCTCATGGCGGTGCTCAGCCTGCGCTGGTCACGGCGGTTCGCGCTGCTGGCCTTCCTGGTCACGTTCCTGGTCGTGCACGTGGTGGGCGCGCTCACCACCAGCTACGGCGTGCTGCTCGGCACGCGGGTGATCGCGGCGCTGGCCAACGCCGGGTTCCTGGCGGTGGCCATGGCGACCGCCGTCGCGCTCGCGCCTCCCGACGCCAAGGGGCGCGCCACCTCCGTGCTCCTCGGCGGCGTCACGATCGCCTGCGTCGCGGGCGTGCCGGGCGGCGCGCTGCTGGGCGAGGTGTGGGGGTGGCGCTCGGCGTTCTGGGCGGTGGCCGTCGCGCTGGTCCCGGCCATCGTCGCGGTGCTCAAGTCCGTGCCGTCCGGCGCCCCCGGCCCGGCCGGTCCGCGGGCCCGCGGGGAGCTGCGGGCACTGCGCCGGCCGCGGCTGCTGGTCTTCCTCGTGCTGGGCGGCCTGGTGAACGGCGGCACCTTCTGCACGTTCACCTACCTCGCACCTCTGCTCACCGGGGACACCGGGATCGGGTCCTCCTGGATGCCCCTGATGCTGGCCCTGTTCGGGCTGGGCTCGTTCGCCGGGGTGACCGTCAGCGGGCGGGTGGCCGACCGGCGGCCGACCCGCCTCCTGGTGATCTGCGGGCCGGCGCTGGCCGCCGGGTGGGCCCTCTTCGCGCTGACGGCCGGCGCGCCGGTGCCCGCGCTCGTGCTCGTCTTCGTCCAGGGGACGCTCTCGTTCGCCGTGGGCTCCACGCTGATCTCGCAGGTGCTGTACGCGGCCACCGGCGCCCCCACCCTGGCCGGCGGGTTCGCCACGGCGGCGCTCAACGTGGGCGCGACGCTCGGCCCGTGGCTGGGCGGCCTGACCATCGGAGCCGGGCTCGGGCTGCGCTCGCCGCTGTGGGTGAGCGCCCTGCTGGTGGCCGCCGCCCTGGTCACCGCCGCCGTCGCCCACGCCGTCGGGCGGCCGTCATCGGCGAAGCCGGTGGAGCGGGACCAGCCGGCTGGGGCACAGTGAGGGGAATGGAACCCGCTTCGCGCTTTCGCCGAGAGGTCCGAGCATTCCAGGACGCCGCCCGGCAGGCGGCGGAGACCGGCGCCGCGCCGCCGGTGCCGTCCTGCCCCGGCTGGTCGGTCGCCGATCTGCTGATCCACCTGGGCTCCGTGCACCGGGGCGTGTTCAGCATCATCGACGACCGGCGCGACGGACCGCCGGACGGCTCCGACCTGTCCTTCGCCGGGCTGCCGCAGGACCTCACGGGGTGGCCCGATCCGCAGCACGCGCCCAACCTCGGGCCGATCCCGGACGGGGTGCTCGACTGGTTCGAGGAAGGGGCGGCCCGGCTGGCGGCGCTGTTCGACGAGCGCGACCCCGGCGATCCGGCGTGGACGTGGTCGAAGGAGCAGGCCGTCGGGTTCTGGGTGCGGGTGCAGACCATCGAGGCCGCCGTGCACCGCTGGGACGCCGAGAACGCCCTCGGTGTCCCACGCCCGATCCACGAGGACGTGGCGGCCGACGCGGTCACGCAGACGTTCGAGGTCATGGTGCCCGCACGGCGGGAGTGGACGCAGGCGCCCGCCGGAGCGGGCGAGCGCTTCCGCTTCCGTCGCACGGACGGCGAAGGCGACTGGGCGGTCCACTTCGACGGCCCGGACGTACGGCTGTCCTCCGGTGCGGACGGCGGCGATTTCGACGTCGAGCTGGCCGGGAGCGCGTCGAACCTCATGCTGTTCCTCTGGAACCGCATCCCGGCCGACGGCCTCGACGTACGTGGCGACAAGAGCCGGCTCGATCGCTACTTCGTCCTGGTGCCTCCCGTGTAACCCCTCCTATGAGCTCCGGGCGACGAGGCCCATCCCCAGGGCCAGCCCGTTGCGCGCCCACATGCCCAGGTGGGTCTTCGGCACCATCATGCGGACGTTCGGCCCGATCTGCTGCTTGCGCCTGACCAGCTCGCGGTGCCCCTCCTCGTACCGCCGGAAGGCGACCCGGTGGTCGGAGGTGCCCGCGAGCTCCTCGGCCAGCCGGTACGCCCCCACGACGGCCAGCTCCGCCCCGGCTCCCGACGCCGGGGAGGCGCAGTAGGCGGCGTCCCCCACGAGCGCCACCCGCCCCGACGACCATGAAGGCAGGCGCACCTGGCTCAGCGCGTCGAAGTAGAAGTCGGGGTCGGCGAGGGCCCCGTCGAGCAGTTCGCGCACCCGCCAGGACGTCTCGCCGCCGAACGCCTCCGTCAGCAGCGTCCTGTGCTGCTCGACGTCGCGATGGTCATAGGCCAGCGGCTCCGACCTGAAGATGAAGTACGCCTTCGCCTGTGCGTGGTTGCCCGACCGGTAGAGCCCCGCCATCTTGCCCGGAAGGTTGTACATCGTCACCCACCGGTCCTCCCCCAGCGCGGAGTCCGCGTTCGCGAACGCGAAGTAGTGCCCCATGTGCCGCAGGGCCCCCTCCTCGGGCCCGAAGGCCAGCCGCCGCACCGAAGAGTGCAGCCCGTCGGCCCCGACGACCAGGTCGAACCGCCGCGTCGCGCCTGACTCGAACGACACCGTCACGCCGCCGCCGTCCTCCTCCATCGACCGGACGGAGTCGCCGAAGACGTACTCCACCTCCGGCCCGGCCACCTCGTGCAGCAGCGCCACCAGGTCACCCCGCATGATCTCGATCTCGCCGTTCCGGCTCATGTTCACGCGGGCCACGGCCCGGTCCGCCGCGTCGACGAACTTCATGCCCCGCACGTCCGCCGCCGCGGCCCTGACCCGCGGCATGATCCCCATCCGCTCGGCCACCTCGGTCGCCTCGTCCCGCAGGTCCACCCCGTTGCCACCCGTGCGCAGCCGCGGCGCCCGCTCGACCAGCGTGGCCCGCATCCCGTGCCGGGCCAGCCAGTACGCCAGCGTCTGCCCGGCGATGCTCGCCCCGACCACCAGAACCTCAGTCATGCCTCCGCCTCTCCTGACCGTTGGTCAGTTCAGGACTATAGGCTCCCGACCAACGGTCAGACAAGGTCTAGAATCGGCGGCGTGACGGACGACACTCGCTCGCGGATCCTCCAGGTGGCGCAGGACCTGTTCGCCGCGCAGGGCTATCACGCCACCTCGATCCGCGAGATCGCCGAGCGGCTCGAGCTGACCAAGACGGCGGTCCTCTACCACTTCCCCAGCAAGAAGGAGATCATCGCGGCCCTGGCCGAGCCGCTGCTGGCCGACATGGAGACGGCGATCGACGCGGCCAACCGCGCGCCGGGGAGCGACGAGCGCCAGAAGCGGTGGGCGGTGATCGAGGGCCTGCTCGACGTCTGGCTGACGCACCGCGACCTGCTGAGGCTGCAGATGCGCGACCTCGCGCTGGCCGCGGAGGGATCGGTCTTCGACCGTTTTCGAGACGCCGCCTACCTGGCCCAGCACCTCATCGCCGGCCCGCTCGCCGACCACGTGGACCGCATCCGGGCGGCCCAGGCGTTCGGCATGCTCAGCGACCCCGTCGTGATGTTCGCCGACCTGCCGGCGGAGATGCTCCGCCCGGCCGTGCTGTCCGGGGTGGAACGCCTGCTGGAGGACCGTCCCGAGCCTCCGGCGCAGGAGGCGCGCCGGCGCGGCAGGCCGGGGGCGATGACGCCGGAGGCCATCGAGCGGGCCAGGCGCATGCACGCCTCGGGCCGGCACACCGCCGCCGAGATCGCCCGAGCCCTCGGCGTCTCCCGCGCCACCCTCTACCGCCACCTGTCCGCATAATATTGAGACACTATGTGAGACGTTTTCGAGACAGCGCCAGAGTGGCCGGCGGGGGAATCCTCCGCGCACGGGCGTTTAATTCGGTGGTGTCCGGACAGTCGGCGAAGCTACTGTTGCTGCAGGTCAGCGAGTGGGCACGCGGTTGTCAGCGCGCTGTCCCCTGCGGACCCGCGGCTCACCCGTACGGAATCGACCGACGGCGAGGCGATGGTCACCACTGGCGCCGTCCTAACGCCCCAGACGATCGCGAGCCGCGGGTCCCGCCCCCTCACCGCCCGGCGAAGCCGTCGAGCGCGGCGGACAACTCCTTGGAGAGCGTGCCGCTGCCGGTGTGCCCGGAGTCGTCCACGACGACCAGCTTGGCGTCCGGCCAGGCCTTCGCCAGCTCCCAGGCCGTCTCCAGCGGGCCGCCCAGATCGAGACGGCCGTGGATCAGCACGCCGGGGATCCCGGCCAGCCGCCCCGCCTCCCGCAGCAGCACGCCCTCCTCCAGCCAGGCGGCGTTGGAGAAGTAGTGGGAGCAGATCCGGACGAGCGCCATCACCGCCTCGGCCGGGCGGTCGCTGTAGGCGTTGGGCTTGCCGTTGGGCTCCATGGAGATCACCGCGTCCTCCCAGGTGACCCAGTCACTGGCCGCCTTCGCGCGGACCTCGGGATCGGGGTCGGCCAGGAGCCGCGAGTACGCCGCCAGCAGCGCGAAGGTGTCACCGTCGCGGTCGGCCTCGGGGACGCCCTGCCTGAAGCGCTCCCACTCCTCCGGGAAGAACCGCCCGACGCCGCGGTAGAGCCAGTCGATCTCGGAGCGGCGCGTGGTCGTGACGGCCACGATGACCATCTCCGACACCCGCGCCGGATGGGCCTCGGCGTAGGCCAGCATCAGCGTCGAGCCCCACGAGCCGCCGTAGAGCAGCCAGCTGTCGATGCCGAGGTGCTCGCGCAGCCGCTCCATGTCGGCGACGAGATGGTGGGTCGTGTTGGTGCTCAGGTCGACGGACGGGTCACTGGCGTGCGGGCGGCTGCGGCCGCAGTTTCGCTGGTCGAACAGGACGATCCGGTAGCGCTCCGGGTCGAAGAGCCGGCGCACCCCCGTCTTGCACCCCGATCCGGGGCCGCCGTGGACGACGAGCGCGGGCTTCCCCTCCGGGTTGCCGCAGACCTCCCAGTAGACGAGGTTGCCGTCACCGGTGTCGAGCAGGCCGTGGTCGTACGGCTCGATGGGGGGATACATGGAACGATCGTATCGAGACGGCCGCGGTGGACCCGGTGGACCACCGCGGCCGTACCGTCAGGCGACCTTGGACGAGGGGGCCGACCAGGTGTTGCACGAGCCGGGGTCACCGGCGGTGAAGCCGCGCTTGAGCCAGTGGCGCACCGCGGCCCGGCTGCCGAACTCACGCACCTCGGCGGGGTCCTCGCTCCACCGGAAGTTGACGAGCGCGTTCCAGTCGCTCAGGTTCCTGCCCTCGATCGGCCAGACGCTCTTGATGAAGGCGGCGGCGAAGCATTCGTTCTGGAGACTCACGCGGCGCTGCTGCTCATACAGCTCCGTCTTTTTGTCATAGGGCAATTTGTCGTAGGCCTTGGCGATACCGACCAATTTCTGCACATGGTAGCCGTACATGGAGGCCGCCGTCTCGAACAGCCAGAGGTCGTCGGCTTCGTCGAGCCAGTCCTTGCCGAGCTGGAAGACCAGTGTCTCGGTGCTGTCGCAGTACCAGCTCTGGGAATTCAGTTTCTCGATGTCATAGCCGCACCACTTCTTCGGAATCCGGTCCATGTGCCGCACCTTGACCGGCCTGTAGGTCAGGCCGGCGTTCGTGAGGTGCTGTTCCCAGGTGGTTTCCAGGCAGGCGATGACCGCGTCGAGGTAGGCGCGGGCCTGCTTGCGATTGTTCGGCTTGAGCGACGGCTCCGCACAGGTGGTCGTCGGCAGTGCGCCTGCCTTATAGAGCGGATTGGCGGTTAGTTGGGAGGATTTGACGGGGTATGCAGCTGCCTGGGCGGTAGCGGTACCCGCTAAGGGCATCATGAGGGCGCCCGTAAGCGCCGCGAACATGAGAAGTTTCACGAGACGTGAGAATAGGACCTCCCGGTAAAGAGGGCTAGATACAACTATGAAGTAATCCAACCACCACTAAGGGTAATGATCTCTGCGGATAACCGGATTACCATCCGCAGGGAGCACCATGTACAAGCACGCCATTGCCGCATTCGCCGCGACTTCCGGCCTGCTGCTGGCCGCCGGGCCGGCCGCCGCAGAAGAGGGGGCCGTGGACACGGTCCTGTGCGGCAACAACAACGTCGTCAGCTACAACGGGCAGTCGTCCTGGACCGAGGACTTCCAGGCCCTGGCCGAATCGGTCTTCAACGAGTCGCCGCTGGGGCCGCCGTGGTCCGGGCGCCCGAGCCCCGTCGACGGCCTGACCTGGGTCAACCGGACGACGACGTGCAGCCAGAGCACCCCCACGTACAAGGCCGGCGGCGTCGTCGGCCTGGTCGACGGGCTGCTGGGCCCCGCACCCGCGGCGCCGTGCACGACGACGACGAGCACGTCGTCCTCGTCGCTGCTGGCCGCCCTGGGACTCACGCAGGTCGTCGACTCGCTCTGGCTGGGCGCGATGCCCTGCGCCACGACGAGCACCTGGTCCCCGACCAGCTGGTCCCCGACCAGCTGGTTCCCGACCTGGTCCCCGGCCACCGGGACCTGGACGTTCGAGTCGCCGGGCGATCTCACGGTGGAGCAGCCCGTGACGCTCCTGGACACCGCCGGGGTCTCGTCGCTGGTCAACCAGATCCTCGGCAACTGACGCGCCTCTGGCCTCATCGTCAGAGGGACGGGGCGAAGGGACTTCGACATGGAACGGCGAGCACCCCGCACCGGCCCGGCTCAACCGAAGACGGACGGCCTCGGCATCGCGTGAACCGAATGCGCCTGGCAGGAGGAGAACATTTCCCTCTGCCGGGACATCGATGCCGAGCCGTCCCCCGTGGACGCGTTCCTGGGAGTTCACGATGCTGTACGCCGACACGCGCGGCGTACAGCGGGTGCCGCTGAAGCGGCCTGCGGTCAGCGGAATTCGTCCGCGTGGTCGGCGGCCCATCGCCCGAACGTACGCGCCGGCGCCCCCGTGATCTCCTCCACCGTCGAGGTGATCAGCTCCGACCGCGGCCGCGCCTCCGCGCTGGCCAGCAGGGCCTCCACCAGGGCCGGCGGCCTCCCGTCCGCGAGCATCTGCTCACGCGCGGCCTGTACGGCCACCTTCTCGAACCGGAGCGGGCGCCCGATGGCCTCCCCGATCGCGCGCACCTGCTCGGCCCGGCCCACCACCTGCGGCCCGGTCAGCACGTACGTTGCGCCGTCGTGCCCGTCGCCGGCCAGCACCCGTACCGCCACCTCCGCGACATCGCGCGGGTCGATCACCGCGGTGGCGGCGATCTCCGGCCCGCGTACGGCGCCGGTGGCACGGATCTGCGCCGCCCATCCCCGGGTGTTGGAGGCGATGGTGTTCGACCGCAGGATCGTCCACCGCAGCCCGGACCTCTCGATCAGGCCCTCCATGTCGGCGTGCAGCTGGTTGATCGGGTCACCCTGCCGCTGCGCCTCGTCGTCCACCCCCGACGACGAGAGGTAGACGACCCGGCGGGCCCGGCTCTTGATCACCTCCAGGACGGCGGAGGCGCCGTCGGCGGTGAGGAAGGGCCAGACCAGGAACACCGTCTCCACACCCGCCAGCGCCCGCTCCAGCGTGCCGGGCACACCCAGGTCCCCCTCCACGGCCGCCACTCCCCCTGGAAGCCGCGCCGCCCGCGCATCCCTCACCAACGCCCGCACGGAACCACCGGCGGACACCAGCCCGGCCACCACCTGCCGGCCCACGTTCCCGGTCGCCCCGGTCACCAGAATCTCGGTCATGACCGGGTCAGCCCGGGCGCGGACGGCGATATTCCGGCCGGCCCCGATCGGCGCCCTCCCGGGATCGGCCTCGTCGAAGGCCGCATGCGGTTTGCCGGGCCGGCTGCGGAGGCTCGGCAGGGACCGGGCGGCGGGATACCGTCGGACGGTGGATGAGCAGACGCTTCCGGCGGCGGGTATGACGATCAGCGTACGGACGCGCCGGGACGTGGTGATCGTGGATCCGGAGCGTTTCCTGGCCGCGGCCCGCGCCGCGTACCGCGACCTCTGCCCCGAGGCGGGCGAGGATGACGCCGCCGAGAACGTCCGCGACGTCTATGACGCCGTACACGTTCTGCTGGACCGGTTCGGGCAGCTCGCGGCGGACGCGCCGGAGACGTCGCTCGGCCGCGGCGGGCTGCGGCCGGGCCGGCGCGTGCCGGACCGTCCGGACGGCCTGTCACCGGCGGGCGAGCTCCAGCGGATCGTGCTCGAGGATCCGATGCCGTTGCAGGACTACGGCTGCTTCCTCCCCGAAGATCCCTTCGCCCTGCCACCCGGCTCCCAGCCCTGAGCAGGACCGGCGCCGCCGGTGTCAGCGCCGGACGCGTGCCGCCCAGACGATCGCGTACGCGACGGCCAGGAGCCCGAGGAGACGGGTGGTGTCGGCCATGCCGATGGCCGCGGTCATGGGCGCGACCGCGAGTGTCGACACGCCTTGGAACGCCGCCGAGAGGCTGAACACCAGCACCATCACGCGTCCCCGGACATGGTCAGGCGTCGCCAGTTGCAGGCCGTTGAGGGCGAGGATCGCGCACGCGCCCACCCCGAGGTGGCCGGCGAACGCCGCGGCCATTCCCGGGCCGAGTCCGGAGACGTGGGCGAGGACCAGGTATCCGAGGCCGAAGAGGGCCAGGGCCGCCGCCGCCACGTACAGCCGCCGACGTGTCGAGCCGCCGGCGAGCCGCCTGCCCGCGAACGGGCCGAGCACGGCGCCGAGGCCCTGCGCCAGGTACAGGACGCCGACTCCCGCGTCGCCGACATGGAAGCGATCGAGGGCGTAGACGGGCAGGAGTCCGACCATTCCGTAGCAGAGACGCAGCCCCGCGGTCAGCCACAGCAGGGCCGCGGCCACGGGGGTGGTTCGCAGGAACCGCCAGAGTTCGGCGGTGTCAGCGCGTATCCGGATCCGGCGCGTCGACACGGCGCTGGAGAAGGGCCGCTTGATCCGCGCGACGAGCAGCGCGGAGACGATGAACGAGGCTCCGTCGAGGAGGAGCGTGGCCGAGGTTCCCCAGGCGGCGGTGACCAGGCCTCCCAGTCCGGCTCCGACGAGCAGGCCGGCCGAGTACAGGCTGCCGAGCACGGTCTGGGCCAGTGAGAGGTCCCGGCCGGTGACGAGGTTGGGCAGCGCGGCCTCGGGGATGGGACCGGCCATCGCGGCGAGCACCGACAGGACGGCCAGGCATCCCAGGGCCAGCGGCACCGAGCCGGTGTGGAAGGCGACCAGCAGCCCGCCCACCGGGACCACCGAGCCCAGGTCGCAGAGGATCCGAAGACGTCGCCGGTCGACCCGGTCGGTGAGCGGGCCGATCAACGGGAACAGCAGCACTCCGGGAAGGGAGTTGATCGCGAACAGCAGCGCCGTCCACCCCGGCGAGCCGGTGCTGTGGTAGACGAAACCGCTCAGTGCGACGAAGGCGAACCAGTCGCCCGTCAGGCTCAGCGCGCAGGCGCCGATGAGGCGTCGGAAATCGGCGTTGCCGCGCAGCAGTGTGAAGAGGTCGCCGGAAGATCGGCGCCATGCAGGGAACACTCGGTGACTCCAGCGGTGCGTCCTTCCGGAGAAGGACCGGAAAGGGATGACGTCGTCGGCGCATCCGCTGGTCAGGCACAAAGGTGCTGCATGGCAGCATGGTAGTGCCCGTTCCTGCCGCGGGGCCTCGCTTCTCGGGCTGAATGAAAGTTTCACCGGCGGTTGAGCCAGCGGTAAATCCCTGGCCAGCGGCGATGGTTTCGGGATTGACGCGTTTGCAGTGGCGCATTGACGCCGAGGAAAGCGCTTTCCTACTGTGGCGACGTTTCGCCCGCGCCTCCGTACCCGACACCTTGGAGAACGATGATGCGCCTGAAAGCCATCCTCACGTGCGCCGGCCTGTTAGCCGGCGCGTTCGTCGCACTGTCACCGACCGCCGCACAGGCCGCGCCGACGCGGTACGAGGCGGAGAGCTCGCCCGCGGTCTGCACCGGCACCATCGACAGCAACTGGTCCGGCTACTCCGGCAGCGGATTCTGCAACGGCAACAACGCCACCGGCGCCTCCGCCCAGTTCACCGTCAACGCCGGCGCGGCCGGGACGGCGACGCTGAGCGTGCGGTTCGCGAACGGGACCACGACCGCCCGCCCCGCCGACCTGATCGTCAACGGGTCGACGGTCCAGAACGTCTCGTACGAGGGCACCGGCACGTGGGACACCTGGGTCACCAAGACGCTCACCGTGTCGGTGCGGGCGGGCAGCAACACCATCCAGTTCAACCCGACCACCTCGAACGGCCTGGCCAACCTCGACTACATCGACGTCGACGCGGGCGGCACGACCCCGCCGACGGGCAGCACGCTCTACGTGGCGCCGAACGGCAGGGACGGCGCGACCGGGACGCAGTCGGACCCGACGACCCTCACCTCGGCGATCACCCGCATCACCGCCGGCGGGACGATCTACGCACGCGGCGGGACCTACAACTTCTCCCAGACGGTCACCATCGCGGCGGGCAACAACGGCACCTCGAGCGCCCGCAAGAAACTGTCCGCCTACCCGGGCGAGACCCCGATCCTGAACTTCTCCGCCCAGAGCGAGGACCCGGCCAACCGCGGACTCGCCGTGAACGGGTCGTACTGGCACATCTACGGCATCGTCGTCGAGCGTGCCGGTGACAACGGCATCTTCGTCGGCGGCAGCAACAACATCTTCGAGCGCACGGAGACGCGGTTCAACCGGGACACGGGGCTGCAGCTCTCGCGGATCGCCTCCGACACGCCCCGCGACCAGTGGCCGTCCAACAACCTCATCCTGAGCGCGTTGTCGCACGACAACGCCGACTCCGACGGCGAGGACGCCGACGGCTTCGCCGCGAAGCTCACCGTCGGCTCCGGCAACGTCTTCCGCTACTGCGTGTCCCGCAACAACATCGACGACGGCTGGGACCTCTACACCAAGACGGACACGGGCGCCATCGGCCCGGTGACCATCGAGGACTCCCTGTCGTACAACAACGGCACGCTCAGCGACGGCAGCCAGGCCGGCAACGGTGACCGCAACGGCTACAAGCTCGGCGGCGAGGACATCGCGGTCAACCACACCATCCGGCGCAGCATCGCGTACCGCAACGGCAAGCACGGCTTCACCTACAACCGCAACCCCGGCACGATGACGGTGTCGGACAACGTCAGCATCGACAACACCGAGCGCAACTACTCGTTCGACGCCGGGACCTCGGTGTTCCGCAACAACACCTCGTGCCGCAGCGGCAGCGGCACCAACGACCGGATCGTCGGCAACTCCGACAGTTCGAACCAGTTCTGGTCCGGCTCGAACGGGTCCCGGTGCTCGTCCTACAGCGGCGCCCTGCACTGGTCCTTCGCCTCGGACGGCCGCCTCGTCGTGACCTTCGGGTGACGCCGTGACAGAGGGGGCGAGTACGCCACCGTACTCGCCCCACTCCCGGTGTTCAGCGGAAAATAATGGAGCACGCGCTCTAGAATTGTGTATCGTGGGCATGCATCCCGTTCCTCCGACGACAGTGCAGGAGCTTGCGCATGCCCTCGTTCTCCCATGTCAGCCGCATCAGCACCGGTGCCGTGCTAGCCTTCGCGCTCGTCGGCTTACCTGCCGGGTCCGCGTCCGCCGAGCCCGGCGCGACCGGCGTCACCTTGGCCGCCCAGGACCAGCCCAAGCCGGCCCGCCCCACGCTGGAGGCCATCAAGCAGCAGGCCGCCCAGGACGGGGTCCCCCTGGAGCAGGCCGTCAAGGACTACATCAGCGCCACCGCCGCCAAGCAGACCTTCTCGGCCGCCGCCCAGCCCGACGGTCCCGTGGACACCCCTGACGTCATGGTGGACGACCTGCACGCGGGCGAGATCGAGGACCTCACGCGCATCGCCGCCGCCGAGGGCATCGGGCTGGCCGCCGCGATCGACGCGATCTCCTGGCAGCCGCAGTTCGAGAAGGTGGCCGCGGAGCTCGAGACCGGCTTCCCCGCCGAGTTCGCCGGAGCGGTCAAGTACGACGACAGCGCCTGGTTCGGCTTCAAGGGAGAGGTTCCGGCCAAGGCGGTCGAACTCGCCAGAACCCTCCCCGTACGCGTCGACCTGGTCGGCGACCGCGGCTTCTCCGAGCAGGAGCTGTCCGCCGCCGGCACGGCCACCCACGCGACCGTCCTGGCCAACCCCGCCGTGCAGGACGCCGCCACCTCCTACGACGTACGCACCGGGACCGTCGTCGTGGAGGCGCAGTCGAGCACGCCCCTCTCCGCCCAGGGCCTGCTGCCCCGGCAGGCGTCGGAGGCCGGGATCCAGGCCCAGGTCACCCTGGTCGACAAGGTGTCGCAGCCGCAGGACAGGTACATGCGGGGCGGCGGCTCGCTCAGCAACTGCACCTCGGGCTTCAACCTGAAGTACATCCACAGCAACACCAAGCGCCACGGGACCGCCGGCCACTGCGCGCGGAACTACCCCACCCGCACGTACTCCAACCACAGCACCCACGGCGGCTCGACCACGGTGAAGCGCGTCTGGTGGGCGGTCGGCGACTGGGGCGACCTCTCCTACTACACCGTCGGCTCCAAGACCGCGGGCCGCACGTTCTACCACGACTGGAACAAGACGAGGTACGCCGACGACCGTTCGGCCATGCCCTCCATAGGCACGCGTATCTGCCACTTCGGCATAACCAGCGGCGGGAGCTGCGCCAAGGTCGCCCGCCGCGACGTCTCCGCCGGGGGCATGAAGCACATGGTGGTCATGGACAAGAACATCAGCGAGGCAGGCGACTCCGGCGGACCCTGGTACTACGCCGGGACCGCGTACGGCATCCACTTCGGCCTGATCAGCGGGAAGTCGGCGTTCACGCCCGCGTACCTGTACCAGAACCGCGGCTACGACGTCTGGCACCGCTGACGGAGACGGCGGCAAGGTGATGGTGTTCAACGCCGGCTCGTTCCGCCGCTGACCCCGCGATCGGCCGCGCCCAGCTCCAGGTGGGAGCCGGTGAACGCGGCCCGCAGACGCCGATCGTGCGTCACGACCACCAGCGCGCCCCGGTAGGCGGCCAGCGCCTCCTCCAACTGCTCCACGAGCATCGGCGACAGGTGGTTGGTCGGCTCGTCGAGCAGGAGCAGGTCCACGGGCTCGCTCACCAGCCGGGCGAGCTCGATCCGGCGCCGTTGCCCGTAGGAGAGCTCCCCCAGGCGCAGCCCGAGGTCCGACGGCCGGAAGAGCCCCAGGGCGAGCAGCGCGTCCGCGTGCTCGTCCAGGCTCCCGGGACGCCCGTCCGCGTAGGCCCGCAACACCGTCCGGTCCGCCGGCCCGACCCGGCCGAGGTCCCCCTCGTCCTGCCGGAAGAACCCGGCCCGGCCGGCCCGCCGGACCTCGCCCGCGTCCGGACGCAGCTCCCCGGCGAGCACCCGCATCAGCGTGGTCTTGCCCGCCCCGTTCGGTCCGGTGACGAGCAGCCGCTCACCGGCGCCGACGGCCAGGGAGCCGAGGCGAAGCCGGCCCGCAACCACCACGCCGTCGAGCGCGGCCACCTCGGCTTCGGAAGCGGCCCCCGCGGTGGCGAGGGTGGCGGCGAAGCGCAGCGGCTCGGGAAGCGGCGGCGCCGGGTGCTCGGCGAGCCACCGTAGCCGCTGCTGGGACTGCCGGATGCGCCCGGCGGCCCCGTGCGTACGCGAGCGCGCCCGCCAGGCGCCGGTGCCCATGCCCGCCTTGGCGACCTTGCGCGGGATCCCGGCCAGCCGGCCCGCGTTGGCCGCCACCAGCGTGGCGTGCCGGTCCAGCTCCGTCTTCCACTCCTCGTGGGCCCGCGCCTGCGCGGCGCGTTCGGCGGCCTTGGCGACGAGGTACCCGGCGTAGCCGTCGCCGTAGCGGCGCACCTGCCCGTCGGCGACCTCCAGGATGGCGGTGGTCACCCGCTCCAGGAACATCCGGTCGTGCGTGATCGCCACGACCGTGCCCCGGTGGGCGCGCAGGCGCTGTTCGAGCCAGGCCACGGCCTGGTCGTCCAGGTCGTTGGTCGGCTCGTCGAGCAGCAGCAGCTCGGGATCGGACGCCAGCGTGGCGGCCAGGGCGAGCCTGGCGCGTTCGCCGCCGGAGAGTGTGCCCAGCGGGCGGCTCCGGTCGAGCCCGGGCAGCCCGAGCCCGTGCAGCGCGATCTCCACCCGGACGTCGGCCTCGTAGCCGCCCCGTGCCTCGAACTGCGCCACGAGCCCCGCGTACGCCTCCGCGTCCGCCTCTTCGAGCGACCGTTCGGCCGCCCGCATCCGGGCCTCGAGCCCTCGCAGATCGGCCAGCGCCAGATCGACGGCGTCGGCCACCGTCGCGTGCGGCGGCAGCGCGAGTGACTGCGGCAGGTGTCCGACGCCGCCGGGCGCGACGGCCAGGAGCTCGCCGTTGTCCGGCCGCTCGGCGTTCGCCATGAGCCTGAGCAGCGTGGACTTGCCTGACCCGTTGTCGCCGATCACTCCGATCCGCTCGCCGGGTCTGACGGTGAGCGACACCCGGTCCAGGACGACGCGGATGCCGTAACGCTTGGTGACCTCGGTGAGTGCGAGTTGGGCAGCGGTACGCAAAAGGCATGCCTCCTTTTCGAGCATGAACAAACGGGGTGGGGTGGTCAGCCCGGCGCCTTGCGGCTGAGGTGCTCCCAGGCCCGGTACTCCTCCGTGCGGGCCCGCTCCATCTGCTGGACGATGTCGTACGAGGCGCCGCCGACGATCAGCCGCAGCGGCGGCTCCGCCAGCTCGACCAGCTCCATGATCACCGGCGCCGCGGTGCTCGGGTCGGGACCGGCGTCCTCGCCCCACATCTCGGCCAGCTGGGCGTGCAGCGGCTCGTTCTCCGGGCGCCGCTCCGCGAGCGTGGTGCCCCGCGTGAACAGGTCCGTGCCGTACCCGCCCGGCTGCACGATCGTCACCTTGATCCCGAACGGCGCCACCTCCATCGCCAGCGCCTGGCTCACCGAGTCGAGCGCCGACTTGCTCGCCGCGTAGAACCCGACGGACGCGAATCCGCCGCCGGACCCCATCGAGGTGACCTGCAGGATGTGGCCGGACCCCTGCGCCCGCAGGTGCGGCACCACGGCCTGGGCCACCCAGACCGCACCGAAGAAGTTGACCTCGAACTGGGCGCGGATCTGCTCCTCGGTGGCCTCCTCCACCATGCCGAACAGCAGCGTGCCGGCGTTGTTGACCACGACGTCGAGGCGGCCGAACGCCGCCGCGGCCTCGTCCACGACCTTCTGGACGGCCGCGCGGTCGCGGACGTCCAGCGTCAGCCGTACGAGGCTGTCGGGGTGGGCGGCGGCGAGGTCGGCGAGGGGGCCGAGGTCGCGGGCGGCGGCCACGACGCGGTCTCCGGCGGCGAGCGCCGCCTCGGCGAAGGCCCTGCCCAGGCCCCTCGACGCGCCGGTGATGAACCAGACTCGGGCAGTCGTCACACGGACTCCTCACTATCATGAGACGATACGGTCCGTCTCGTGATGACAAGGTATACAGGCACTCCGCTTCTACGTCAAGACGGACCGTCTCGTCTCGCTATGACGGCATGCGGTGGCCCGCCCCGTCACCGGGTTCGCCAGGTCAGGCGCCGGGCACGGGGCGTGCGCGGGGCCGGCGCATCAGCAGCACCGCGACCAGCAGGAACAGGAGCCCCACACCGGCGGCCGCGCCGCCCACGACGACATAGGTCATGTCGATCGGCGGGTTGGTGGTCGGCGCGGCGACCGGCCCGCCGCCGAGGTACTCCTTCCCCTTGTACGGGGCCGCCTCGATCTTCGTGTCCTTGGCGGCGCCCGCCGCCCGCACCGCCGCCGCCGCGTCGATCAGCCCGAAGCCGAGGAACACGTTGTAGCCGGACGGCGGCTTCCTGGCGGTCCGCACCAGGATGTCGCGTACCTGCCGGGGCGTCAGATCGGGATTGCGGGACAGCATCAGCGCCGCGGTGCCCGCCGCGAGCGCGCAGGCCGGGGAGGTGCCGTCTCCCGCCCGGTAGCCGCCGCGGTTGTCGGCGGCGTAGATGTCCACGCCGGGTGCGGTGATCGTGTTGTACGTGTGCACCTGGGAGAAGTCCGCCCGCGCGCCGCCCGGCCCCATCGCCGCCACCGCGATCACTCCCGGGTAGGCGGCCGGGTAGGAGACGACGTTGTTCGCGTCGACCTCCAGCGGGTCGGTGGATCCGCCGTTGCCCGCGCTGGCCAGCAGGATGGCCCCCTTGCCGAGGGCGTAGTCGACGGCCGCGGCCGTGGTCTCGTCGTAACCGCTGCCGAGGCCCCACTCGTCGGTGCCGAGGGACATGGAGATCACGCGGGCGCCCTTGTCGACGGCGTACCGGATGCCCTTGGCCAGCGCGGTGGCCGCCTTGATGCTCTCCTTGTCGGCGGCGGTGCCGCCGGACTTGGCGGCGGACTCCGCGCGCTTGCGCGCCGGGTCCTCCCGGTCCCAGATCACCCGTACCGAGAGCACGCGGGCCTGCGGGGCGACCCGCAGCACGCTGGAGGCCATGGCGGTGCCGTGCGCGCCCCAGTACGACTGCCCGGGCTTCGCGCCGCCGCCGATGAAGTCGGGGCCGTTCGTCACCCGTCCGCGGAACTCCGGATGGTTCTTCACGACCCCGGTGTCCAGGACCGCGACGGTGATCCCCTTGCCCTGTCCGAGCCGCTGCGCGGCCGGCACCTTCATGATCTGCTGTTCCCAGCCCCGCGGCGCCTCGGCCACAGCCGGCGCGGCGGTGGCCGCGACCAGTCCGGCGACCATGACGGCCGCGCAGGTCAGCCTGCGAATCATGCCCCCACCTTCCGGGCCTCCGCGTACAGCCGGGTGGCCAGGCTCTCCGCGAGCCCCTGCGCGGTGTACGCCCACGCCTCACGGTCCTCCCGCTGCGGGTACTCCCTCCTGCCCCACGGTTCGGGCAGCCGTCCGGGCCTGCGGCCGTCCGCCGGCCCCGTGGTGACCGCCACGAACATGGGCACGTCCCCAACGGTCCTTCCGCCGTTCCCGGTGCGCGCGGAGTCCTTCCACTGGGTGCCTGGCGCGGCGAGCGCGCGTACCGCGTGGTCCGGCTTCCGCTGCGCCTCACGCACGATGCCCTCCAGGTCGACGCGGGGCTGCGACTCGCGGAAGGCGACCAGGGCCACGGTGGCGGCCGTGCCTCCGGTGTCGTCCACGTACGTGGCGCGCACGGCCGCGACGCAGCCCCGCTCAGTGGCGACCCGGGCCAGCTCGCCGGAGAGCGCCGCCCGGCAGGAGGTGTCGGAGGAGATCGCGGCCCTGGTCCAGCCGCGCTCGTCGTTCGGGGAGGAGTAGCCCTTGTCGGGGTGCTCCCGGCCGAGCCGCGGCGGCAACAGCTTCTCGACGGGCACGTTGCGCCACAGCTCCTTGGAGTACGCCGAGTTGTGGATGACCTGCCGGCTGTTGGAGTAGGCGTGCGCGATGAGCGCGCCACCGCCGAGCACGGCCAGCAGACCGAAGCCCGCGACGACCAGCCCCACGAGGACCCGCCAGGCGCTGCGCCGGGGCCGCACCGGCCCGGTCGGCGGTGGCGGCTGCTGGTAGGGGCCGGGCGGGTACGGCTGGGGATGCCCGGTGGGCGGCTGAGGGGGATGGAACCCCGGCCCGGAGCCGGACGGGGGGTACATCAATGTCTCTCCTGTCGTGCGAGCGGGCCGATCAAGGTTCCGTTTAAGCCCCTCTGATCGATTTGCGCGTTCTGACCCTATCGGTGCTCGGCGGATCACCTCCCCGGACTTCCTTGACCTCAAGTGCGATTCAGCTTCTAGCGTCGTCGGCGACGGACGAAAGGAGTTCGACTGTGACGACACTTGTCACGGGTGCCACCGGGAACACCGGCCGCCACGTGGTGACGGAGCTGCTCCGCCGCGGAGAGCCCGTTCGGGCGCTGACCCGCGATCCGGCCGCGGCGGCCGGGAAGTTGCCGGCCGGGGTGGAGCTGGTGGCCGGCACGCACCACGAACCGGCGATGTTGGACACCGCCCTCGACGGCGCCGGCCGATTGCACCTCACGGTGACGACGGGACTCGCCGAGGTCGGTCCCGAGTTGGTCCAGCGGGCGGTCGCCGCAGGTGTCCGGCGCATCACCGTGGTGTGGGGCGGCTGGGTGGGACCCGTCGAGCAGGCCGTGGCCGACTCGGGCGTGGAATGGACGCGTCTGGAGCCGCAGGAGTTCATGTCCAACACGTTGACCTGGGCCGGATCGATCCGGGCCGAGGGAGTCGTCCGGGAGCCGTACGACTTTCCCAGTGCGCTGGTCCACGAGGCCGACATCGGGGCCGTGGCGGCCGTCGCGCTGCTCGACGACGGCCATGCGGGACGCGCGTACAACCTCACCGGTCCCGAGGCGCTGACCCCGCGCGAGCGGCTCTCTCTCCTGTCCCGGGCCGTCGACAGCGACATCGCCTTCATGCCCATCACCCATGAACAGGCCGTCGACAGGCTGATGGCCACCGGCGTCTCCCGTGCGGACGCCGAGTATGTCATCGGCTGGTATGCCACCCCCAGCGATTCCGCCACGACCGTGGACGACACCGTCGAACGGGTGATCGGCCGTCCGGCGCGTACGTTCGCGCAGTGGGTGGCAGAGCACGCCGAACGTTTCAAGATCAGCCGCTAGGTCGCCCGCCGAGATCGGGCGGAGTCTCGCCGGGCGGCTTCAGTTGAAGAATCGGGTCAGGTGCTTGACGACGATCTCGGGCTGCTCCTCGGGGATGTAGTGGCCGCTGTCCGGCACCAGCACCACCTCGACGTCGGTGCCCTTGTCCGGCAGCACCGCCTGAAGGAGCAGGTGACCTCCCTCTCCGCCACCCAGGCCCAGCAGCGGAACGGTCACCCTGCCGTAGGTCTTCTCGTCGGCGATGTCCTGCCCGAACGCCCGGTACCAGGCGTTGCCCGCCCGGATCGCGTCCGGTGTGGAGTAGGCGCGGGCGTAGATGTCGCGGTCGTGGTCGCCGATGGCGGCGGGATCCTCGACCAGGTAGTCGCACATCCAGTCGATCAGCTCGCGGGACCGGCCGGCGAGCAGGCGTTCCGGCAGGCCGGGCACCTGGTTGAAGGCGAACCACCACAGGAAGCGGCCCGGCCCGGCGTGGATGTCGCCGTCGACCTGCTGGCGTCCGGGCCGAGGGAGCAACGAGAAGGTGTGGAAGCGCTCGTCAGGGTGGGCGATGTCCAGCAGGGCGATGCGTCGGACGTGAGCGGGATGGTTCGCGGCGAAGGCGTAGGCGACCATGCCGCCGATGTCGTGGCCGGCGATGTCCACCCGGTCGTGGCCCAGCCGGCGCACGAGTCCGAGGATGTCAGCGGCCATCGTCTTCTTGTCGTAGCCGGAGGCGGGCTTGTCCGAGCCGCCCATGCCGCGCAGATCGACGGCGATCACCTGGTGGCGTTCGGCGAGCGGCGGCATGATCTTGTGGAACTCCCACCACGTCTGCGGCCATCCGCCCAGCAGCACCAAGGGCCTGCCCCGCCCGCCCGTCACGTAGTGCAGGCGAGTCCCGTTGACGTCGGCGTGACTGCTGACGAACCCGCCCGGCAACGACCGTGCCAGCTCGGCGTCGGACAGTGCTTTCGGCATGTGATCCTCCCAATGTACGGGAGTACCGTACATTAGCCGACTACGGCGGTACCGTACGATCGGACCATGGCTGCTCTTCTGCATCCGACGACCGAGCAGTTGCAGTTGGAAGACGTACTCGCCGCACTCGGGCACCCGGTCCGGATGAAGATCGTGCGTGCTCTCGCCTCCGGCGAGGAGACATACTGCGGGGCGATCGAGACCGGAGCGCCGAAATCCACCCTCACGCATCACTGGCGGGTCCTGCGGGAGAGCGGCGTGATCCGCCTGCGCCACTCGGGACGCAGAAACTACCTCACCCTGCGCAGAGACGATCTCGAGGAACGCTTTCCCGGGCTCCTCGCCGTCGTGTTCCGGTGAGCACGGCGCCGGCCACGCATTTGCCCTGACACTGACGTCAAGGATGTAGCGTGCCCGCGGACTCTGACCTCGAGGATGACGATGAAATTCGCGATCAGCTACTCCACGGCCGACGGGCTCGACCCCGACGGGCTCGTGACGTATGCCCGCCATGCCGAGGATTGCGGCTTTGAGGGGCTGTACCTGCCCGAGCACGTCGTGCTGTATCCCGGCGCCGCGGTCGGCCCCTTCGAGCTCCCGCCGGCCCTGCCCTTCCCCGATCCGCTCGACTGCCTGGCCTTCGTCGCGGCGGCCACCCGTCGCATCCTGCTCGGCACCGCCGTGCTGCTGCTGCCGTACCACCACCCCGTGGTCCTGGCCAAGCGGCTGGCGACCATCGACGTGCTGTCCAAGGGACGGATGCGGCTGCTCACCGTGGGGCTGGGCACGCTGCCCGGCGAGGCCAGGGCGATGGGAGTCGACTTCGGCACCCGCGGACGCCGTACCGACGAGGCCATCGACGTGCTGCGGCTGCTGTGGGGAGGCGACGAGAAGGGCGTCAGCTTCCACGGCGAGTTCTTCGGCTTCGACGACGTGACCAGCTACCCGAAGCCGTACTCGGGCACCCACCTGCCGATCCACGTCGGCGGGTCGAGCCGGGCGGCCGCGCGGCGCGCCGGTCGGCGCGGCGACGGTTATTTCCCCGGCGGCGCCCTCACCCCGGAGGAACGCGCGATCCAGTGGGAGCTGGCCCGGGCCACCGCCGCGGAGGCCGGCCGTGACCCCGGCGCGCTGGAGCACACCCGATGGGGGTCGATCGACATGTCCGCCGAACGGGTCGAGGCCTTCGCCGCGCAAGGCGTGACCCGCGTCGTGGTCGGCCCCACCTCGGCGGATCCGGAACAGCAGCGCGATGAGATGTCCGCGTTCGCCGAGCGGTTCGCCCTCCTCAGCGCCGGCTGACCCCCGAAACGGCACCGGTCGCGCGCAGGTTGGTGATGATTGCGGTGGACTTGCCGGCGAGGGCGCCGGCAACGTACCGGTCGATGACCGGGAGCCGGGCCAGTTTGAGTGCGGCTCGCCGGAGGTGCAGCTGCCGGGTGGTGGCGGGGATGAACCAACGTGTCCCGTCGCGGGCTACCTGCTGCTTGTCGGTGACCACCGGTCGCAGTGCCTGCTCGTAACGTTCCAGCGCGGTGTCAAGGGTGTCGGTACGGGACAGGTGCTCGGCCAGGACGTACGCGCCGGTGATGCCCAAGGAGGCGCCCTGGCCGGCGAGGAGGGACACCGCGTAGGCGGCGTCGCCGATGAGCACCACGCGGCCCCGTCTCCAGGCCGGCATGTCGATCTGGGCTACCTGGTCGTAGTAGACCTGCTCCGGCGGTGGGCAGGCGGCCAGAGCGCGTGGCGCGACCCAGCCGAGGGCGCCGTATTCGTGGCGGATCGCCGCACGTGGATCGGCCGGCAGCGTGGGGTCGGGGGTGCGATGCACGGTGAAGACCGCCACGCGCCGGTCTCGCAGCCCGTAAAGGCCCATCTGCCGGTTGACGGTGTCGGTCAGGCAGAACTGCCGGGCCACCTGGGCGTGGATGTCGGCGTCGTCGAACGAGTACGCGGCGGTGTGGAATCCCAGGTATCGCAGGAATTGCCGTTCGGGCCCGAAGACGTGGTCGCGGACGGTGGAGTGGATGCCGTCGGCGCCTACCAGGAGATCGGCCTCGATGGTGCTGTCGTCGGTGAGGGTGACGGTGACGCCGTCGGCGCGGTTGTCGATGCGGGTGAGGGTGGTGGCGTGACGCACATCGACGCGGTCGGAGAGGTGTTCGCGCAGAGCACGTTCGAGGTCGGGGCGCATGATGCTGGTCAGCCGGCCGTTCACGATCTTGGCGAACCGGGCGAACCGCACGCCGGAGCGCCGGCGGCCGTGGTGATCCCGGTAGGTCATCTCATCGATCCGGTAGCCCAGCTCCCGGATGCGCGGCAGCACACCCATGGCCTCGGCGGCGTCGTAGCCGGGGCCGAAAAAGTCGATCATGTAACCCTGGGTACGAGGGCCGGGCGCCTTTTCCAGAACCACGACCTCGGCCCCGAAGCTGTCGAGGCACTGGGCGAGGGCCAGTCCGGCGATTCCGGCCCCACAGATGACCACTTTCACGACATTTCACCATTCCTTACTCGGCGGGCGTGATGAGCCGCTCCAGGACGGTTGTCAGCTCCGTGGCGTCCGGTCCCGGGCCGAGCGCGCGGTGCAGCATGATGCCGTCGAACGCGGCGGCCAGCACCGCGGCGGTCGCCTCGGGCACGGCCACCCCCTGCTCGGCCAGCAGGCCGGCCAGCAGTCGCCGGAACTCGTCGACGACCGCACCCACTGAGCGGCGCAGGCTCTCGTCCCGGCCGGCGGCCAGGTACGTCTCGGCGAACAGCAGCGAGGTCGGATCCCGGCCGTCGTAGTCCTTCAGGAAAGCCACCATCAGCTTCAGCGCTTCGCCGGGCGTGTGCGCCTGCTCCAGGCCCGCGCCGATCTGCTCGATCAGCGCGCGCATCACGCCGAGCGCGGCCTCGGCGAGCAGGGCCTGGACGGAGGAGAAGTGATAGTGCACCACACCGGGGGCCGCTCCGGCCCGGTCGGCCAGCATCCGCGTACTGACCGCCGACCAGCCTCGCTCGGCGATCAACTCGGCCGCCACCCCCAGCAGGCGCCGACGCGCCTCCCGCCCCCGTTCCGCCGCCGTCGCGCCCACTCGTCCACACTCCTGGTCAATCGCCCTGGACGATCGCCCTGGACGTATGTCCAAAAAGTAGCACGCGATCTACTCCGGCAAAAGCCTCTTGTGGAGCGGATGGGGCGTGATCGCGCGATCAGTTGCCCACGCCGAGGCCGGACATGAACACGGACGGGTATCGGTCGCCGCGCGCCGAGCCCGGCGGCACCGCCTTCTCGATTTCGGCGAGGTCGTCCGCGGTGAGGTTCAGGTCCATCGCGGGCAGCGCCTCGGCCAGCCGCTCGCGGGTGCGGGCGCCGACCAGCGGCACGATGTCGTCGCCCTGCGCGGCCACCCAGGCGATGGCCAGCTGGGCGACGGTGCGGCCCTTCGCCTCGGCTACCCGGCGCAGAGCGTCCACGAGGGCGAGGTTGTGCTCCACGTTCCCGCTGGAGAAGCGCGGGCTGAAGCCGCGGCTGTCACCGGAGCCGGCGGTGTGGCCTGCGGTCCAGTGCCCGGAGATGAGGCCGCGGCCGAGCACGCCGTACGCGGTCAGGCCGATGCCGAGCTCCCGCAGTGTGGGCAGGACGTCCGCCTCCACCGCGCGGGAGATCAGCGAGTACTCGATCTGCAGGTCGGCGATCGGGTGGACGGCGTGGGCCCGGCGGATCGTCGCCGCGTTGACCTCCGAGAGGCCGATGTGCCGTACGTACCCGGCCTCGACCAGCTCCTTGATCGCGCCCACCGTCTCCTCGATCGGGACCGCCGGGTCCAGCCGGGCGGGACGGTAGATGTCGATGTGGTCGGTGCCGAGCCGGGCCAGCGAGTAGCCCAGGAAGTTCTTCACCGCCTCGGGACGGCCGTCATGCCCGCCGAACTCGTGGCCCGGCCCCCGCAGCATGCCGAACTTGACGCTCAGCCGGTAGCTGTCGCGATCCCGGCCGCGCAGCGCCTCGGCGAGCAGCAACTCGTTGTGGCCCATGGCGTAGAAGTCGCCGGTGTCGATGAGCGTGACGCCGGCCTCCAGCGCGGCGTGCACGGTGGCGATGCTCTCCGCCCGGTCGGCCGTGCCGTACGCGCCCGACATGCCCATCGCGCCCAGGCCCAGCGCGGAAACGGCCGGTCCGGTGCGGCCCAGGGTTCGTCTCTGCATCACGTTCTCCCTCGTTCTCGATGTCGTCCCCAACCATGCGCCCGAACCGGGACGGGCGGGAGCGGAGCGTTCATCGTGGGAGAGCCGCTCCCTGGCTCGGCTCGCCGGCCGCGAGGCAGTATGAAGCCATGCAACGTGACCAGCTCGCCGACTTCCTGCGCCGCCGCCGCGAGGGGATCCGGCCGGCCGAGGTGGGCCTCGCCGACGGCCCCCGCCGCCGCACCACCGGCCTGCGCCGGGAAGAGGTGGCGCTGCTCGCCGGCATGTCGGTCGACTATGTCGTACGCCTCGAGCAGGGCCGCAGCAGCCAGCCCTCGACCCAGATGCTCGGCGCGCTGGCCCGGGCGCTGCGCCTGTCCGACGACGAGCGCGACCACCTGTTCCACCTGGCCGGCCACCGGCCGCAGCCCGCCGACGGGGTGGCCCGTTTGGCCCGCGCCGGCCTGATCCGCATGCTCGACCTGCTCGGCGACACCCCCGCCCTCGTGCTGTCCGACCTGGGCGAGATCCTCGCCCAGAACCGCGCGGCCGTCCTGCTGACGGGCGACCACACCGGCTTCTCCGGCGACCGTCGCTACGTCGTCTACCGCTGGTTCACCGACCCCGCCACGCGCGCCGTCTGCCCGCCCGAGGAGCAGGAGCATCGGGCCCGTCAGTTCGTGGCCGACCTGCGCGCGGCGGCCGGCCGCCGCTCCGGCGACCCCGTGGTCGCCGGGCTCGTCGACCGGCTGCAGGCCGCGAGCGCCGACTTCCGCCGGCTATGGGCCGAGCACGAGGTGGCCGTACGGCGCGGCGACCGCAAAACCCTGCTGCACCCGCGGGTGGGCCGCCTGGTGATGGACTGCGAGACCCTGGTCACCCCCGATCAGGGTCAGGAACTGCTGGTGCTCACCCCGGCGGACGCCGAATCCCGCGAGCGGCTGGAACTGCTGCTGGTGCTCGGCATCGAGGAGTTCCCCACGGGCACGCCCGTACGGTGAAAACCGCTTCCTCCCTGCCTCAATCGGACAGAAGGGCCCGGCGCCGTACTCGCCGCGTGGCGGCCAGTCCTCGCGCCAGGCCACTCACCGCGCAGACCAGCACCAGCCCGGCGTACTGCGGCAGGGAGTAGGCGAATCACGGCTCACCGGTCGCGGCCTTGCCGAGCACGGTGAGCGTGTTGCGCGCTACTCCGTACAGCCACGCGACCTCGCTGCCCCGTCCCGGCCGGTAGGTGTGAGCGGACTCCATCGCCGCCAGGAACACATCCGCCACCAGGTCCGCGACCATATGGGGGTCATCGACCCGGCGGGCGAGGAATCGCGTGATCCCTTCGACGTGCCGCCGGTAGAAGGCCTCGAACGCCGCAGAGTCTGTGGCGAACTCCGCCTGTTTACGACGCACCGGCCATGCTCCCTTCGTCGATCTACCCCCATACTTGGTAGGAAGTGACCAAAGGCTTACAAGCGGACGTCGTAGACGCGTCGGCTGTCCGCCCTGGGCGGCGTGAGCGAGCCGTACTCGCTCACCCAGCTGACTTGGGTCGAAGGCTGGAGGCCGGCGATGATGAGGCGAAGAATTGTCGGTTGCTGATGGCAGCCTGAGCCGATGCCCACAACGATCTCAGGCTTCGACGAACACACGGTCCGGGTGGACGGCCTTGACCTCCATGTGGCTTCAGGAGGAGAGGGACCGCCGCTGCTGTTGCTTCACGGCTTCCCACAGACCCATCTGACCTGGCGGCATGTCGCTCCGGCGCTGGCAGATAGCTTCCGCGTCATCTGCCCCGACCTGCCCGGCTACGGGGCCAGCGCCAAGCCGGAGGGTGGCCACGAACAGTACGCCAAGCGTGTGACCGCGGCGACCATGGTGGCACTGATGCGGCAGCTCGGCCACGACCGTTTCAGCCTGGTCGGTCATGACCGTGGAGCGCTGGTCGCCTTCCGCGCCGCGTTGGATCACCCCGACGCCGTCGCTCACCTCGGCGTGATCGACGTCATCCCCACTGTCGACATGTGGGCGTCGCTGGCGGGCGTGGGTGGCGTCTTCGGCTTCCACCTGTATTTCCTCGCGCAGCTCAACGACCTGCCCGAGCGGATGATCGGCGCTGACCCCGACACGTTCTTCGGCCACTTCCTCGATGTCTGGGCCGAGCCCGGCACATTCGACGCCGACGTCCGTGAGGCGTACCTGGCCGCGACGCGCAATCCGGAAACGATCCACGCCATTTGCCAGGACTACCGGGCCAGCGCCTTCGTCGATGCGGCCCACGACAGCGAGGATCGGCAGGCCGACCGGCGCGTCAAGCCTCCTACCCTGGCGATCTGGCAGGACCCCGGCGGCATGGTCCTGCCGTTCGACCCCTCGGCGATCTGGCACGGCTGGGCGCCGGATGTCCGCACCCTGATGCTGCCGGGTGGGCACTTTCTACCGGAAACTCAGCCCGACGCCGTCGCCGCGGCGATCAGAAGCCTGATCAGTTAGTCCCTAGCAGTCCAGTGACACCTCGCGATCAGGAGTGGCGTCGGCGGGCCATCACGCGATCTCCACATGCGGCCGTCTCCATGCCACCTCAGCCCAGAACGCGCCCGACCTGCTTTCCTCGTCCTCCCCGACCGGGCGGAAGGCGAGTCGCCCTCGGAGTGCAGGGTGTCGGACGTCCAGCGGTAACGGAACCGCCGGTACGCCGCGCCACCCTCGATGCGGTCCCTTGAGACCTCCCGGCGGCCGGCGGGGACAGGCTTACGGCTCAGAGCATCCGCCGCAGGGCGGTCTCCACAGCGTCGATCAGCGCATCACCTTCGGTACCGGGGTGGCGGGCAAGTCCGAGTTCGACGTCCGGCAGAGCAGGCAACGCGGCCGCGTCGTGGCAGGCCATGGCCGGCTCGAGGTTGGCGGGCAGGAGCGCCGCGACTCCGAGCCCGGCCCGTAGCGCGGCGAGTACTCCGGCGAGACTGTTGCTCTCGAACGCCACTCGCCAGCGGCGCCCTGTGCCTTCCATCGTTTCCAGCACGGACGTTCGCCAGGCGCACGCGTTCGAGAACAGCACCACCGGCAGCGGATCGGCGTCGGTGGCGACACCTTGCCCGACCGCCCAGACCAGCGGCAGACGCACCGTCCAGCGCGGCGGCCAGGGAAGAACCGCGGCCTCGTCGAGCACGAGCTGGACACGGCCCGTGTCATAGGCCTCCCGCATCGCCGTGTTGGAGAGGCTGAGGACCTCCAGTGTCGCGTCGGGGTGCAGCCGTGCGAGGTCGGCGAGTGCCTGAGGAAGGCGGGAAGCGGCGAGATCTTCGAGGAGTCCCACCCCGCAATGCCCGGTGAGCGTACGTCCCGTTTCGGCGAGTGCCTGTGCCGACAGCGCGAGAATGCGCTCGGCGTAGGGCAGCAGTTCCTCGCCTGCCCGGGTCAGCGAGACGCCGGACGGCGCCCGGTGCAGCAGCGGGCTGCCGACATCCCTCTCGAGCTTGCGCAACTGCTGGCTGAGCGCGGGCTGGGTGCGGCCGAGCGCCGTCGCCGCACGGCTGATGCTGCCCGCTCGTACGGCGGTGACGAACGATCGCAGCAGTGTGGTCTCGAGATCGCGTGCCATAAGCGTTCATTATGTCGGTTCCAATGAATTAACGACTTCCTATGGCGCAACGGGTGATCTAGCGTCAAAACGGTGACCAGATTTCGCCAGGTGCTCGCAGTGCCGGGGATGACGCCGCTGCTTGGCGTCTCGCTGCTCGCTCGTACCGCGATCACGGCGGACGCGATGGCGTTGACGATGTACGTCGTCGTTGCCCTCGACATGAGTTACGCGGCGGCGGGAGCCGTGGTGGCGGCGCTCACCGCCGGTGTCGCGCTGGGCGGGCCGCTGCTGGGGCGGATGATCGACCGGCGGGGCCTGCGGACCGTGCTGCTGGCCACGGTTGTGCCGCAGCTCGTGTTCTGGCTGACCGTGCCCGTGCTGCCGTACGTGATCTTGCTGGGCGCCTCCTTCGCCGCCGGTCTGCTGATGGTGCCAATCCAATCGGTTACCAGGCAGGCGATCGCCGCGATGACGACGGCAGGGCAGCGGCGGGCAGCGTTCGCGCTGGAGTCGGTGGCGGGCGAGCTGTCGTACATGGTGGGGCCCGCGGTGGTCATCCTGTGCGCGGCGACGGTGTCCCCCGGCGTGGTGGCATGGGGAGTGGGCGCCGCGATCGTCGCCGGCGGGGCAGGGATCGCCCTGCTCAACCCGCCGCTGCGGGCCGGGGACGAGGTGGACGGCGAGGCAGCGGGCCGGCCCCGGCGCCGGGAGTGGCTGGGAGCGCGCATGGTCGCTGTTCTGACGATGGGGTTCGGCGTCGCGATGCTGCTCAGCGGCGTCGACCTGGCCATCGTCGCCACTCTTCGAGAAGCCGACCAGGTCTCGTGGGCGGCCGTGGTCATCGCCGTGCTCGGGGTGTCGTCCGTCGTGGGCGGTCTGGTGTACGGAGCGCTGCCCCGGCCGATGCCCACCTGGCTGCTGCTCAGCCTGCTCGGGCTGGTGACGATTCCGGCCGGACTCGCCCATGACTGGCCTTGGCTGTGCATGGCCGTCATCGGTGCCGGGCTGCTCACCGCACCGACCCTTTCCACGGTCTCCGACGCGGTGAGCCGGCTGACGCCGGCCGGTGTACGAGGTGAGGCGACCGGCCTGCAGTCCTCGGCGGCGAGCGCGGGGTTCGCGCTCGGCTCCCCGGTCGTGGGAATGGCGATCGACGCGTCCGTGCCGGCGGGCGGCTTCGCGGCGGCCGGTCTGGCCGGCCTGCTCGCCGCGCTGACGGGATACCTGCTCTCGCGCCGGTCACCCGCCGCCGCGCCGTCTCCGTCGTCCTCATCGCAGGCACTCGAGCCCTGCGACGCCGTCGCGCCGACCCGAATCCGGCGTTTCGCCGGCTCCTCACCGACGCCCGGCGAGGGCTGCGGACTGCAGGGCCGGTGACCCTGCCGTCCTGCCCAGTCGGCGTTATGCGTCGTTGCTGGATGTGGCGAGCAGCCGGAACTGGTCCCACCGAACGCGAGGCCGGGCCAGGCCGCGCCGCTCCAGGTAGCGGAGTGTGGAGCGGCGGGCGTTGCGCAGGGTGGGGAACGCGTCGCTGATGCGGCCGGATCCGGCCGGCTCGATCACTTTCCGCGGGACCATCGTCCATTGGTCGCCGTCGGCGTGAAGTTCGCCGCGGATCAGCGCGTTGTGCATGGCGTTGAGTCGTTCGTCGTGCCGGTGCACGAGCAGGCTGGCCGTGCCCGGCACGATGTCATCGGCGGCGTCCGTCGCAATGGTGAAGCCGTCGGTGGTGGCCTTTGGCCGTGTCCGCACCAGCAGCGGTGCCCCGGAGGCGCATCGGCGCGGCCGCTGCCAGTGGGGTCGGAGAAGAGCAGTGCGACGCGTCCGTCCCGGCGGACGTTGAGCGCCTTCTGCGCGAAGGCCAGGCTGGTGGTGACGAGCAGCGTGCCATCTGCCCGGCGCCAGGCCGCAGTGGGCCAGGTCAGCGGGGTGCCGTCAGCCCCGAGGGTGGCGAACTCGCAGGTCCGGTAGGCATCGATGATGGCGCCGACCTCGAGGTCGATCGGTGTCGTGGTCACAGGGTTGCTCCTGAGGGAAGGCGGTGACGGCGTAAGTACATGCGCGTGATCTTCTCGTCATTCGGCAAGGGATGGTGGAAAACGGAGAAGAGCGTCGCAATCCGTGGTCCGTCACACGGCGGACGCGGGCCGGCTGGAGCCCAGCACACGGGCTCGCCGCTCCACGGACCCGCAGAAGCTTCCCCGGCAGCAGATGTGTATCTTTCAGCGGGCCGGCGATTGTTACGGTGGACGCTTTGATCGGCGGGAGGGCGGCGGTAGGACATGCGGGTGGCCATGGCGAGCGCTGCCGCGGGGCGGGCCGACCGCGCGAACGAGGACTTCACCGGGGCCCTGCCGACGGCGGCCGTGTTGGTCGACGGCGCCGGCATCCCCGGCACGGAATCGATCTGCCGGCACGGCGTGGCCTGGTATGCCAACCGCTTGGGAGGCGGTCTCCTCGGTCTCCTGTCACTCGCACAGGACCTCGACCTTCCGGCAGTGCTCGCCGATGCCATCGAGCAGGTGACGGACGATCATCGGGACACCTGCGACGTCGCCAACCGCATAAGCCCGTCGGCGGCGGTAGCCCTCCTGCGCGTGTCCAATGGCCTCGTCGAGTATCTGGTGCTCGGCGACGCGTACGTCGTGCTCGACAAAGCAGACAGCGCGCCGCTCGTCGTCTCCGATCCCCGGGAGGTCGTGATCAGCCGCTCGTACGAGCCCGCGCTGGAGACCGCCGCCAAAGGCAGTGACGAGTACCACCGGATCCTCAACGACTTACGCTCGAACCGGAACCAACCGGGCGGCTTCTGGGTGGCCAAGGACGACCCGCGGGCGGCGGACGAGGCCATCACCGGCAGTTGTCCGATCTCGGACCTGACCGATGCCGGCGTCGTGCTCCTCAGCAATGGCGCCAGCGGCATCGTGGACCGGTTCGGGCTCACCGACTGGCCAGGGGTCATGGCCGTCCTGGCGTCGAGCGGAGCAGACGAAATCATTCGCCGGGTCCGGCAGGCGGAGGCACATCACGCGGTAGCGGCGGACGATGCGACGATCGCACACTGCACCGACTTCGGGCAGGCTTGACGACACCTGCCCTGCAACCTCGATGGGGAGTCCGATCACCCGTCCGCGGTATGCGTCTGGCCTTGCGGACCGGGGACCCAAGACCCACGTCGTACGCCGAGGCACCCCGGCAACACCACGTCCGCCAAGATCATCACCTGGTCCTCTGCACGGGTGCCCCACCGAACGCCTCGAACGTGCGGGCCGGCATTCCGCAAGATCACCAAGCGACCGGGCCTCGGAACCGCCGCAGAGAATCCGACTGAGATGGCTCCCCGATTGGCTCCCATCGACTTCCAGACATGAGAAAAGGGCCTCCGGATTGCTCCGAAGGCCCTTCTCACCTGCATCTTCCTGGTGGAGATGAGGGGATTCGAACCCCTGACCCCTTCGATGCGAACGAAGTGCGCTACCGGACTGCGCTACATCCCCAAGGACTCGACCAGATTAGCAAACTCTGAGGGGTCCTCGCGCCACCGTTTCAGTCGCCCACCGCCCGCCTGGGCGGTTCGGCGTACTGATCGAACAGAACGTCCGCCTGCAGCGTCGCGAGATCGATGACCTCAGCCTGGGCGGCCTCCTCCGCGGCCCGCCGCCGCTCACGTGCGCGCCGCAGGCGCTCAGCGCGCGCCTGACGGCCCCGTTCGCGGCGTTCCCTATCGACTTGTACGGCGATGCGGAGGAACGCCATGTACGCGAACATGATGACGACCGAGGGAGCCACGCCCCACCACGGGATCATCTTGACCGCGGCCGTCACGACAGAGGCCAGCACCAGCAGCGTGGTGAAGAACAGTAGCCGCCGCCGGCGGGCCACGATGATGGCGCGGCGCCGGAGCCGGAACTGGCGCACATCGACCTTCTCGACCTCGGCAGGAGACGACCCGTCGTCCTCGTCCGCGTCCGATGGGTCCAGGTTGTCGAGATCGGGAAGCTGGTGTTCGCCGGTGTAGTGCTCTTCGAGCTCGGCCAGCTCGGCCAGGTTCGTCTTGTCCTTGCGCAGCCACATCGGGATCAGGACGCAAAGCCACATCACGACGATGACCAGATAGAGGAAGGCGCTACTCATGGGCACCTCCGGGCAGCACAAAGACGCGAGTGTGCTCGTCGCGCCTTCAATGTGCTCACGTCACGCACCGTAAGACCGCGTGTCACTAATTGACGAGCATTCGGTGCGGTGTGTCGCGAGATCGTCAAACCTCTTCGACGGAAGGCCCCCCGTGAGCAGCTGACTCACGCGCGCGACGCCACTGCACGAGCAGGCCGCCAGGAATGTCCTCAGCGGTCAACGCGTAGCAAATGTGGTCGCGCCAGGCCCCGTCGATGTGGAGTTGGCGCCGCCGAATGCCTTCTTCCCGGAATCCGAGCTTCTCAACCACCCGTCGGCTGGCTTGGTTCTCGGGACGGATGTTCGCTTCCAGCCGGTGCAGCCCCGTGGTGAAGAAGCAATGGTCAACGGCCATGGCGAGGGCGGTGGGGGTGATCCCCTTCCCGGCGAGCGCGCCGTCGATCCAGTAGCCGACCTGGGCGGAACGGGCGGCGCCCCACACGATCGCTCCCACGGTCAGCTGCCCCGCGAAGCGCCCTCCGTACGTGATCACCCACGGCATCGCCAGGCCCTGCCGGGCCTCGCGGCGCAGGGTGCCGACCATGGAGACGTACGGGCCGAGCCCGGTCCTGAACAGCGGTGTCTCGGGATTGCTGGGCTCCCAGGGGCGTAGCCAGTCGGCGTTTCGCAGCCGGGTCTCGCGCCACACGCGCACGTCGCTCAGCCGCAGCGGCCGGAGGCCTACCGGACCTTCGTTCAGGGTCACCGGCCAGCCACGAAGTCGATCCACCCACTCATCATCCCCCCATCGGGCATGATGTCGCCACGCATCAGGGAACCGCGATCAGCGCGGGTGATCGCCTCCCCGGATCTGATCGACCGCATGCTGAAGAATCGGCGCGAGTACGGCGACGCCATCGCGTACGCCGCCCGACGATCCGGGCAAATTAACGATCAAGGTAGCGCCCGCCTGGCCGGCCAGCCCTCTGGACAGAATCGAGGTCGGGACCTTTTCCCGATTCGCCAGCCGAATGGCCTCGGCTATACCGGGAATTTCTCGAGAAATTACTCGGGCGGTCATCTCCGGGGTCAGGTCCATAGGCGTCAACCCGGTCCCCCCGGTGGTCACGATGACGTCGAACCCCTGCGCCACCCCGTCACGGAGCGCTCCTTCGACCGGCTCTCCGTCGGGCACCACCAAGGGGCCCTCCACGGCCTCGCAGCCCGCATCGCGGCGCAGCAGGTCAACGAGCAGCGGCCCGGATTTATCCGCATAAACCCCGGCCGACGCCCGGTTCGACACCGTGATCACGAGTGCGCGGATCATTCCGGCTCCCTGGTCCAGCGTCCGGTCTTGCCGCCCAGCTTCTCCTCCACCCGGACATCGGTGATCACCGCGGCCGGATCGACCGCCTTGACCATGTCGATCAGCGCCAGCGCGGCCACGGAGACCGCCGTCAGCGCCTCCATCTCGACGCCGGTACGGTCGGCCGTCTTCACCCGGCAGGTGATCGCCACGCCCCAGTCCTCGACGTCCAGCGTGACCTTCACCCCGTGCACCGCGATCGGATGGCAGAGCGGGATCAGGTCGGGCGTCCGCTTCGCCCCCATGATCCCCGCGATCCGCGCCACGCCCAGCGCGTCGCCCTTGGGCACCTCGCCGGACCGCAGCAGCTCCACGACCTCGCCCGACAGCAGCACCCGCCCGGTCGCCGTGGCGGTGCGAGCCGTCACGTCCTTGGCGGAGACGTCCACCATGCGAGCGGCCCCGGTCTCATCCACATGGGTCAGCCCCGAGTCGCTCACAGCCTGATCACCTCGACAGTCGCCCCCTCGGGCATCTCGGTCACGTCCTCCGCCACCACGATCAGCGCGTTCGCCGAGGCCAGGGCGGCGAGTTGATGCGAGCCCTGCCCGTGCACCGGCGACACCGTGCCGTCCGAGGCCAGCACGCCGCGCAGGAACGACCGCCGTCCGGCGGGCGAGCGCACCGGCCTGGTCAGGCGGGCGGTCACCGATTCCGGCATGTCCGCCGGGAGCCCGCGCATCTTGTCGAGCGCCGGACGTACGAACAGCATGAAAGACACATAGGACGACACCGGGTTGCCGGGCAGCGCGAAGATCGGCACCTGGTCCTCCCCCAGCACGCCGAACCCCTGCGGCATCCCCGGCTGCATCGCCACCTTCTCGAACCGGACGGTTCCCAGCGGGGACAGAGCCTCCTTGACCGGCTCGTACGCGCCCATGGACACGCCACCGCTGGTGATGATCGCATCGGCCCGCATCAGGTGGGTGTCGAGCCGATCGAGAAGTACGCGCGGATCGTCCCCGACGGACCCCGCCCGGAACCCCTCGCCTCCGGCCTCCCGCACGGCGGCGGTCAGCGTGAAGCTGTTGGAGTCCCAGATCTGCCCGGGAGCCAGTGGACTACCCGGCTCGACCAGCTCCGCGCCCGTCGAGATGACGACGACCCTGGGCCGGGGCCGCGCCCAGACCCGCCGCCGCCCCACCCCGGCGATGATCCCGAGCTGGGAGGGCCCGATCACCGTGCCCGGCTTGAGCACGACCTCGCCGGCCTGCACGTCCTCGCCCGCGAGCCGGATCGCGTTGCCGGCGCTCACCGGGCGGGAGATCTGTACGGTGACCGTCCCCCCGTCCGTCCACTCGACCGGCACCACGGCATCGGCCCCGGCGGGCATGGGAGCACCGGTCATGATCCGTACGGCGTGCCCGGGCCCCACGGCCCGCAGCTCTTCGGACCCGGCCGCCACATCGTCCGTCACCGGCAACGTAACCGGAACATCCGAAATATCGGCTGACCGTACGGCATAGCCATCCATGGCCGAGTTGTCGAACGGCGGCAGCGGCACCGGTGAGACAACCTCCTCGGCCAGCGTCGCCCCCAGCGCCTGCTCCAACTCCAGTTCCAGCGGCGCCAGCGGACGAACAGTGGCCAGGATCTCAGCCAGATGCTCGTCAACCGATTTCATCGAGGAACTCCCGCAGCCACGGCACGAAATCGGGCGCCAGGTCCTCCCGGCCCGCCGCGAACTTCACCACCGTCCGCAAATAGTCCAACTTGTCGCCGGTGTCGTACCTGCGCCCTCTGAACAGCACCCCGTGCACGGGTCCGCCGTCCCCGGACCCGCGTCCGGCGAGCATGCGCAGCGCGTCGGTGAGCTGGATCTCGCCCCCGCGCCCCGGCGGCGTGTTCTCCAGCACCTCGAACACCGCGGGGTCGATCACGTAGCGCCCGATGATCGCCCAGTTGGACGGCGCCTCGTCGGCCGGCGGCTTCTCCACCAGGTCCGTCACGCGTACGACGTCGTCGTCGGCGGTCGCCTCGATGGTCGCGACGCCGTACAGGGAGACCTGCTCCTTGGGCACCTCCATCAGTGCGATCACGCTCCCCCCGAACGTGTCACGCACCTCGATCATGCGCTTGAGCAGCGGATCGCGATAGTCGATCAGGTCGTCGCCGAGCAGACAGGCGAAGGGGTGACCGCCGACGTGCTGCTTGGCGCAGAGCACCGCGTGGCCGAGCCCCTTGGGCTCGCCCTGACGTACGTAGTGGAGCGTCGCCAGCGAGGCCGGCTCGCGTACCTGGGACAACCGGTGCTCGTCGCCCTTGGCTTCAAGGGCCTCCTCCAGCTCGAACGCGCGGTCGAAGTGATCCTCGATGGAGCGTTTATTCTTGCCGGTGACCATGAGGACGTCGAGGAGCCCAGCGGAGGCTGCCTCCTCGACGACATACTGGATCGCGGGCTTGTCGACGATGGGCAACATCTCCTTCGGTGTCGCCTTGGTCGCCGGAAGGAACCGGGTGCCCAGACCCGCGGCGGGCACGACGGCTTTCGTCACAGGGTCGAAGTCAGCCATGAGTAGACCCTAGTGGAGGTATCTGTGGACAAGCTGAACCTGCGTCGCGAGCTGAGCTCGGCACGTACCTCCCTCTCCCCCGAACAACAGCGGGCAAACTCCATCAAGATCCGCGAAACGCTGCTCGACCAGCCGTGGGTCCAGATGGCCGGTCTCGTGGCCTGCTACTGGTCGACGGGGTCGGAGCCGGATACGCACGGGCTCGTGTTCGCTCTCTGGAAACATGGAGCCACCGTTATCCTCCCCGTCCTGCTTGAGGACAATGACCTGGATTGGGCGGTGTACGACGGGCCGGATTCGCTCACCCCGGGCCGCTTCGGGATCATGGAGCCGGTCGACACCCGCCGCGGCGTCGACGCCATCCGCACCGCCGCCCTCGTGATCGTCCCGGCCCTGGCGGTGGACAGGGCGACGGGTGTACGTCTGGGGCGCGGCGGCGGCTCGTACGATCGTGCCCTGGCCAGGGTGGGCCCCAACGTCCCGACGGTCGCCCTGCTGCACGACGGCGAGCTGATCGACGGCATCCCGGCGGAGCCTCATGACCGGCACGTCCGTTTTGCCGCGACCCCGGAGGGACTCACTAGGCTTATGTGACCGCAGGTACGAGAGGGGGCCAGATGACACTAGATGTCTGGCTTCTTCTTGGTGCCGCAATTGTCATCGCGGCCATCGCGTCCGTACGCGTCGCGCACCGCACCGGCCTGCCCAGCCTGCTCGTGTTCCTCGGCTTCGGCCTGGTCCTGGGCGAGGCCGGGTTCGGGATCCCCTTCGACAACCCCCAGCTCGCCCAGCAGATCGGCCTCACGGCGCTGGCGGTGATCCTGGCCGAGGGTGGACTTACCACGAACTGGTCTCACGTACGGCGTTCTGTCCCCTTGGCCGTGATCATGGCGACCGTGGGCGTGACGGTCAGCATCGTCGTGGTGGCGCTGGTCGTACAGGCGCTTCTCGGCATAGACCAGACGACGGCGCTGATCCTCGGCGCGGTGCTGGCCTCAACGGACGCCGCAGCCGTCTTCTCCGTGCTGCGCAGACTGCCGCTCCCGCCCCGGCTGGCGGGCGTGCTGGAGGCCGAGTCCGGCTTCAACGACGCCCCCACGGTGATCGCCGTGATGCTGCTCAGCGGGGCCGGGCGCTCTTCGGCGTCCCCGGGAACGTTCCTCATCGAGACCACGGTCGAGCTGATCATCGGCGCCGCGGTCGGCCTGGCCGTCGGCCCCGCGGGCGCGTACGCGCTGCGCCGCGTCGCGCTCCCCGCCTCCGGCCTCTATCCGCTCGCCGTGCTTTCGCTCACATTCGTCTCGTACGGCGGGGCCGTGCTGATACACGGCTCGGGGTTCCTGGCCGTCTACCTGACGGCGTTGATCCTGGGCAATTCGCGGCTGCCGCACCGGGCGGCGACCAGGGGTTTCGCGGAGGGGGCCGCGTGGCTGGCGCAGATCGGGCTGTTCGTCATGCTCGGTCTGCTGGCCAGCCCCAAGGAGATGCCGTCGTCCATCGTGCCCGGCCTGATCGCCGGCACCGTGCTGGTGCTCCTGGCGCGGCCGCTCTCGGTCATGGTGAGCTCGCTGCTGTCGTGGGCGCTGCGGGCGGGCAGGGTGAGCTGGCGCGAACAGGCGTTCCTGTCGTGGGCGGGGCTGCGCGGCGCGATCCCGATCGTGCTCGCCACCATCCCCTGGGCGTCGAACGTGGAGGGGTCCAAGGAGATCTTCAACGAGGTCTTCGTGATCGTCATCGTGTTCACGCTGCTGCAGGGGCCGACACTGCCCTTCGTGGCCAGGCTGCTCGGGGTGGCGGCGCCCGGGGAGGCGCACGACCTGGAGGTGGAGGCGGCGCCGCTCGAAGAGCTCAAGGCGGACCTGCTGCAGGTCAAGGTGTTTCCCGGCTCGCGGCTGCACGGCGTGGAGATCTTCGAGCTCCGCCTGCCCGCCGGGGCGCAGGTGACCCTGATCGTCCGCGACGGCAAATCCTTCGTCCCCACCGGAAATACCAGGATCAAGGTGGAGGACCAGATCTTGCTGGTCACCACCGCCTCCTGCCGTGACCAGGTCGAACGCCGCCTGCGCGCCGTGAGCCGCAGCGGAAAGCTGGCGGGCTGGTACGGAGAGCGGGGACTGGAATAGGCGTTTGACCTAATCGGTTACCATTAGCAGTCGCATCCCTCGAGTGCCAGACCTTAAGGAGGAGCGCGTGCCGACGTACCAGTACGCCTGCAACGACTGCGGCGAGCAGCTCGAGGTCGTTCAGAAGTTCACTGACGACGCGTTGACGATTTGCCCTGCTTGCGAGGGGAACCTGCGGAAGGTCTTCTCGGCTGTCGGCATCGTGTTCAAGGGCTCGGGCTTCTACCGGACCGACAACCGCTCGTCGTCTAACTCGACTTCCACGACGCCCTCTTCTTCCTCGTCGTCGAAGCCCGCGGAGAGCAAGTCCGCGGACACGAGCACGTCCACCCCTGCCGCCGCCCCCGCCGCAGCGTCCAACTGACCCTCCCGTCAGCGACCGCGGCCTCCCGCGGATCTTTTCGGTAGCCGCCCCCAGGACCTGGCCGCCCAGCGCCGACCGCCGCGGCCATGGACACCTGGGTGGGTTTCGCGCGCGTACGTTTCCGCGTGCGCGCACCGACCTGGGACACAGGCCCACACTGGATCTCACATGGGACCGACATCGGCCCCGCACGTGCGCCTGGTGTAGGCCCACGTCGGCCTCACACCCGCACCTCGCGGGGACCACACCGTCCATCACCGCAGCCATGTGCATGCGTCGGCCCCGCATGCACGCCTCACACGGGCATCTCACCTGAGGCCCAAAGCCGCACACCACCACAGCGAGGCACAGGCGTCGGCCCCCACACCTAACTCTCACGCGGGCCCACGTCACTCTCAGCCGGGCCACACTTGCGCCGCCACCGCACCCATGCCCAGCCCACGCGGATCTCCTCGCCCTCATCGGCGTCGACGGCCCCAGTAATCCCGCCCGCATGTGCACCGCCGCCGACGGCAGAAATTTGAGGCGGCCTCCACCCACCAGGGATCCCGAATCCCCGCGCACCAGCCACCCCGCCCTCCCCCTGCTGGAACCTCTCGGATCCACCGGCGCTCCCGACCCCCCGAAGCCGGGACCCTCGAGCAGCAGGAATCAAGTTATCCACAGAACGGAATTCGGCTCACCCTGGCCAGTCCCCGATCCGGCTACTCTCTCGGCCATGGTCCCTCGCGCAGACATCGGCGTCATCGGCGGTTCCGGCTTCTACTCGCTGCTCGACGACGCGGAAGAGATCAAGCTCTCCACCCCCTACGGCCCCCCGAGCGACGTCGTCACCGTCGGACGCATCGGCACCCGTTCGGTGGCGTTCATCCCCAGACACGGGCGAGATCACCGTTTCCCCCCACACCGCATCCCCTACCGCGCCAACCTCTGGGCTCTGCGCATGCTCGGCGTGCGCCAGGTGCTCGCCCCCAGCGCCGTAGGCTCGCTGAGAGCCGAGTACGGCCCCGGCGCCATGGTCATCCCCGACCAGCTCGTAGACCGCACTTCAGGCCGCGTCCAGACGTATTACGACGTGGACGGTGCGGTCCACGTCTCCTTCGCCGACCCCTACTGCCCCTCAGGCCGTGCCGTCGCGGTGGAAACCGCCCGCTCGACCGGCTGGGAGACGGTCGACGGCGGCACCCTCTTGGTCATCGAGGGCCCGCGTTTCTCGACGCGAGCGGAGTCCCAGTGGTTCGCGGGCAACGGGTGGTCGATCGTCGGCATGACCGGCTTCCCCGAGGCCGTCCTGGCCCGCGAGCTGGCCCTCTGCTACACCTCGCTCTCCCTGGTGACCGACCATGACGCCGGCGTCGAAGCCGGCCAGGGCGTCACGCACGACGAGGTCCTGGAGTTCTTCGCGCAAAACGTCACCCGCATGCGCACCTTGGTGGCGGAGACCGTACAGGCCCTCCCAGACGAGCGCACCTGCCCGTGCGGGGCGACGCTTGACGGCATCAAGCTCCCCTTCGAGCTGCCGTGATCCGGGCCTGGCTGATCCGCTACGGCCGTCGCCGCCGCCTCGTCGCGGCGGCGCTGGCCGCCCTGGCCGTCATGTCGGCCTTCATCGCCACCCGCCCCGAGCCGGCCCCCACGGTCCTGGTCGCGGCCCGCGACCTGTCTCCCGGCCCTCTCGGCCCAGCCGACCTGACCCCGGTGGCCCTCAACCATCCACCCACAGGTGCCGTACGCGCAGCCGCGGCGGGCCAGATCCTGGCGAGCCCCATGCGCAAGGGCGAGCCGCTGACAGATGTCCGCCTTCTCCACGCCTACCGGCTCCCACCGGGCATGGTCGCCACCCCGGTCCGCATCGCCGACGCCGCAACCGCGAGCCTCCTCACCCCAGGAGCCACGATCACCATCCTGGCATCCGACGAGGAAGTCCATCCGGCCCGCACAGTAGCCGAGGACGTACGGATCATCACGATCCCGCGGACGCCCAAGACGACGAGCGAAACTCACGGCGCCTTAGTGGTGCTCGCCACCACCCCGACCCAAGCCGCCGAACTCGCCTCCGCCCAGACGACCGGCCACCTTTCGATCACCATCAAAGCTAACTCAACGTAATCGCTCAGCTACGATTTTCCCCATGAGCGGATTCAAGAGGTTCCTCATGCAGGGGAACGTCATCGACCTGGCCGTGGCGGTCGTCATCGGGGCGGCCTTCAACTCGATCGTGCAGTCGTTCGTGGCCGACCTCCTCACCCCGCTGATCTCGGCGTTCGGTGGCCTGCCCGACTTCTCCTCACTCAAGGTCACGGTCGGCCGGTCCAACTTCATGTACGGCAACTTCATCAACGCGGTCATCTCGTTCCTGATGGTCGCCGCGGTGGTCTACTTCCTGCTGGTGAAGCCGTACACGCACCTCAAAGACCGCAGCGTCGCCAAGATCGGATCGAAGACCCGCGACTGTCCCGAATGCCTGTCGGAAATCCCCAAGGCCGCGTCCCGCTGCGCCTTCTGCAGCTCACAGGTCGCCTAGGGAGCTAGAGCAGCGAATCGATCTTGGGATCGTACTCCCAGTGCCATGGCTCGAACGGGCCGGTGTAGGCCCAGGAGGGATGGAACCACCCGTACCTCTTCGAGTTCTTCTCCATCCAGACGAACTCCGCCGACCCCGACCTCTCCACCCCGCCACACAGGTCCGCGGCCAGCCCGAGCCCGTGGTTGCTCCGCCCCGGCACGGCGGCGAAACCCGGCCGCCGGTAGTAGACCGACTGCTGCTCGGCCAGGCTCCGATAGGCGTCGGTGACGCATATGCTCTTCCCGAACCGCTTCCGATAGGCCTCGTTCAGGCTCACGAACGCGATGGTGGCGTCGGCCCTCAGACTGAAACCCTTCTGCTGCAACGGACAGAGCATGCTCTTCGGAATCAGCCCGTTGGGATAGTCGTTGGCCGTCGCCGCCCGCAACGGGTTGCATCCCAGCGCCGCCCGCCCAACCTTGTCGATCTTGATGCCCATCTTCACGAGCGCGGCGGTCAGTGACTTCACGATCTTGTCGGAACGCTGCCGGAGCGTGTCCACCTCAACCGCCAGCTGTGCCTCGGCCAGCAGGTTGCCGGCCCGCAGTTCCTGCGCTTCCGCGGCCAGCCCTTCGGCCTGCTGGTACAGCACGCTGGTCTGCTCGACGGCCTGCTGCCGTACAGAGACGATCTGAGTCACGTCGCTGAGCGCCCGTAGCGTCGTCTCGTCCGCGGTCCCGGACAGGAACGGCACGATCCCGTCCGCCATGATCGGCTGCTCGTACAGCAGCTCGGCCATCTGCGACACCGGCTGCCGCATCACCGCGACCCGCTGCTCCAGATCCTGCAGAGCCGCCAGCTTGGTCTTCAGCTGCTTCTCGGAGGCGGCGATGTCCGACCGCCGCTTCTCCAGTGCCTTGGTGGCGTCCTCGAGCTCCTTGGCCGACCGCTCGGCCTCTTTGCGCAGAGCCGCCAGGTCGCCCGGCGCCTGCCGCTCCTGCTTCTGCGCCACCTGCGCCTGAGCGCGCCCCTGCCCGGAAGGCACGAAAAGAGAAGCCACCGCCATGACTACCGCGATCAGACCCGCTGATCGAGGGGCTGGCACGTTCGACTCCTCCGTTTGCAAACTCGTTACCTGGGTCAGGCACGCACGTTACTACAGCCCCCCGAGTGCCCGGACCGAACTCGGGAGAGCTGTTATGAGACAAAAAGCGCACTCTGTCCGCCCACCCCCCACGACCAGCCAGATCCCGCCACCCGAAACAGGGCCTATCAGATGCCAGGCACCAAGCTCCCACCGACCTTCAACCCCACCCCTTCCTCCTCGTCCCGGCACAGATCCCACAGCCAGGTGTTCACCCACTCCCCCGAACACCCCACCTGAGTCTGAGTCCGCACCGGAGCCGGCATAACAGGCTCCTCCACCCCAGGCTCCACATCCCCGACAGGCGGCACCGCCGCCGGGACAACAGCCCGCGGCCGACTCACCACACGAACGGGAGCCGGCACGCTCCCCTCGTACAGCCGATCCGGATGCGCCGGCGCCCGAACCACCATCGGCCCAAACCCCGCCCGCACGACCCGCTCCCGAACCACCGCCGGGACACTCCCCTCAAACCCCCGCATCTCCCCAGCCAACAACCCTCCAGCAAGGATCGCCGGCGCCAACAACGCCCCGAACAACACGACAGGCCGCCGCCGCGCCTGCTTGCATCGCCTCCTGGTCACAGGCAGACGCTATCCACGCCGGATCCACAAGATTCCAACCACTTGCCATGCCTTTACCGCAGCTCAGAGCACCCATAACCAACCCCACCAAACTCACCCCGGCTCCACGTCCCACGCAGTGCCAGACTTTCGCTAGGCTTACGAGAGTCCGCCTCCGTAGCTCAGGGGATAGAGCACCGCTCTCCTAAAGCGGGTGCCGCAGGTTCGAATCCTGCCGGGGGCACCAGGTTCGACCAGCAGCAAAGCGCCCTTGACCAGCGGAAACGTCGGTTGAGGGCTTTTTGGTGTGTCCGGTGGTGTCCGACTGCCGTCGATCGCTTGCGGCCACCCCTTCCCAATGCCTTCCCAGGGCAGTTTCAGCTCTCACAGACTCTGGGACTTCGCCCATGCGTAGCAAAGAGAATGGAGATGGCACTCGGGGTCGGGTTCAAGCAGGAAGGCGGCCTGACGATGCTCTCTCGGCGGTCGACACGGTGGAGCGGATATGGCAGCGCTGTGCTGCTGCTGGCGGTCGCGATCCTGGGCAATCAGGTGCTCGACGACAGCGGGTGGAGCTGGGGATGGGGAGCGGCCGCACTGACCGCAGCCTTAGCAACTGGTGCCTGGGATAGCTGGAGGTCCCGGTCCGAACCGGCCGGGAGGCTGCGGCTGGCGGATCCGCGTGGGCGACCATTACCGCTGGAGCGCGTCAGTCTTGCTCAGCTTGGCGTTGCCGACTCGCGTTTCGCCCGTCCTGATCGGATGGCTCCACACATCAACCGACCGATCGACAGACAGCTCGGTCAGGCGCTAGATGCTCTCGCCGGTGGACGAGAGCGTGTGGTGGTGGTGCAGGGAGAGCGCCTCGCCGGCACTACGCACGCGCTGGCTCATGCGGCACAGATCCACATACCGCAATGGAAGGTGGCCGCCTTCGAACGCGAGCAGGAATTGACGCTGGCGGCGATGTTAGAGCGGGCCGCCGAGTGGGTGGAACCGCAGGCCGGAGTGGTGGTATGGCTAGACGCCATCAGCTTGGAGCATCTAGGCCAACTCACTGAGACACTGCTGGCCAAGCTCCCGCCTCGGGTCGGAATCTTGGTCACACTGCACACCGAGGAGATCACCGGTCTACACGGGGAACCAGCGGCCCGGCTGCCCTCCCATGTGATGCATGTTCTGGCCGAGCGCACCGTACACCTCGTCCTGGGAGTGATCACACCTGGCGAGCGTGAACTGATCCGCGCCGAATCCAGCTACCAGGCTCTGCAGCCGTCCATAGATGACGTGGCAACCGAAGTGCTGATGGGTCGCCTGATGGTCTCTCTGAAGCAACTACGCAACGCGCTGACAACCGGCGACTCCGAACAGGCGACCGACCGTGTGGCGTTGCTGCGTGCAGCCACAGACTGGCACCGCGCGCAGATCCCAGAGCGGCTAACCAGACAGGTTCTTCAGAAGCTGTGGGCAGACTACCGGCGCCACTTGACATGCCTACCGTCACGCACTCGGCTTCCAGCCGACAACTTCGTTCGCGCACTGGAATGGGCGAAGGCGCCCGCCTCCGCAGGCCGTCCGCAACTGCTCAGTGCCACCGCCCCGTACAGGCCGCACTGCCTATTAGCTGTAGTCGCCGCAGAAGACGAGCCGATCGGTTGGCGTATTGCTCCGCACCTATGGGACTACGCCCTCCATCACCTTGACGACGGCAACCTGCTCAAACTCGGCTACACAGCACTCGACCACGGCGAAATCGAGGCTGCAGCCAAGCTACTGGAGCGCCTCTCAGCCGATGACATCACCCTGCCCGTACTCATGACCATCGCTGATCACTTCTACGCCACGCAGGACTCCGGCCATTGCCGTCAGTGGTTGACGCGCGCTGCTATATCTGGTCATCCTGACTCCCCGAGGGCGATGTACAACCTGGGCATCCTGCATGAGGAGCAGGGCCAAGTGGAGGAAGCCCGTGAATGGTTCTTGCGGGCGGTGGAGTCCGGCCACCAAGACTCTGCACCCCAAGCCATGGTGGTCCTCGGCATCGTGGAGAACGAGCAGGGACGGACGCAAAAGGCTGGCGAGTGGTTCCTGCGAGCTGCGGAGTCGGGTCATGCTGAGTACGCACCGAAGGCGATGGTCAACCTCGGCGTCATCGAAGGAACGCAAGGGCCAACGGACGAAGCCTACCGCTGGCTGGTGCGAGCAGTTGAGGCTGGCCATCCCGAGCACGCGGCAGCGGCGATGATCCATCTCGGCCTATTGGAGGCGCGGCGAGAGCGGGTAGAGGAAGCTCGCCGCTGGTGGGCTAACGCGGTGGAGTCGGGGCACCCCGACTCAGCACCCCGCGCCATGGAACACCTGGGAATGCTGGAGGCGGACCACGATCAAGTAGACCAGGCTCGCGAGTGGTTCGTGCGCGCAGCGGAGACCAATCATCCTGAGTATGCATCAGAGGCGATGGTCAACCTTGGCATCCTAGAGAGAAGGGAAAACCGGATCGAGGAGGCCCGCAGATGGTTTGTACGGGCGATTGATTCCGGCCACTCTGAGCACACGCCGACAGCAATGTTCAACCTGGGCCACTTGGAAGAGGAACAGGGGCGGGTGGAACAGGCTCGTCACTGGTATGAACAGGCGGTTCAGTCCGGCCATCTTGAGCAAGCCCCAAAGGCGATGGTCAACCTCGGCCACATGGAAGGGAGACTTGGACAGATGGAGGAGGCCCGCAAGTGGTTCTTGCGAGCCATCGAAACCGGCCATTCTGAACAAGCACCGAAGGCTATGCTCGACCTCGGCACGTTAGAGGCAAGCCTCCAACGAGTAGATCAAGCTCGCCACTGGTATGGGCTAGCGGCCGAATTCGGGCATGCAGAAATTTCACCCGTAGCAATGGTTGACCTTGGTGGGCTAGAGGCGGATCAAGGCCGGATAGTCGAATCGCGAGCATGGTTAGCAAGAGCAATTACCAGCGAGTACGCCTACGCATCGGACCTAGCGCAACGCCGGCTGCGCGACTTAGACCGTAAAGAGGCAGAGTTGCGTCGAGCAGCATGGTATGCAAAGTACGGCTATTTGGGTTCTGCCGCTCATCCCGTCACCGCACATCCCCCCACTGCTTCGGAAGATGATGACGACACTTGACCAATCGGCAAGAAACCTCTCGATCCGCCGCTATCAATCGGCCTCAAGATTTCGCGTCCCACACCAACATAGGCAAGCACCTGCCATCCGCCTTGCACTTCCACTTAGATCGCTATAACTGCGATTTGCGATGCCGCAAAACAGTCGCAACAAGACGATTTCCTTCAGAGGAAGGCGAGCGATAAGCGACAGATGCTTCCATGACGAAGATGAATCCGGGAGGATCGCCATGGGTAAACCCTGGGACTGGGTGAACGATCGCTCCTATATAGAGCGCCTGTCAGAAGTGATTGGGATCAGTCTCGGCTTGGCAGCGACTAGAGAACAAATACAGCTAGCGACTAAGGAGAACTTGCACCGAGTGGAGCGGCACCTAGGAACTAGTGCCGAATATAAAGTCGTGAACGGCACGCTAATGGCGGCCGTGCTGGAAAAGTTCGGATTCCATGGCGCTCTGCGGGCAACCGACCAACCAATAGTCGCCGGGATCAAGGAACGACTCGGCGACCTGGACCTAGCAGTCCAAGCAGCCGAGTTCGTGATTGGGCGCATATATTATCCCGCCAGACAGCCCCACCCGGTAGATTTGGGCCCGTCTCCACTAGCTGTGATCATCAATCCAATCCACGTCGAGCCAAATCGTACTCGCGAACTCATCGAAGAAGCCCGAGAACTTGCAGGACAGGCGCTGGCAGGCGCGGTCTCGGTAGCTCTGGACGAAATAGCGTTTCGATACGCCAGAAGTGTAATCAGACTGGGCGCCTCCGAGAAGGTTTGGGGAGATTCGCTAGAACTTTCCGAGCTCTTCGATTCAGAATCTACTATGGCCACATATGGTAGATTTTTTGACCAGCGCTTCATAGATTATCTAGTCGCTAATTTCGATCAGATCGGCGATATCAATTGGAGGAAGTTCGAAGCTCTTACGGCCGAACACTTCTATCGACAGGGCTTTGAGGTCGAACTTGGTGCGGGCAGGAATGATAATGGGGTCGACCTAAGGATATGGGAATCTGGAGCGAGAGATGAGGGCGCGACACCAACAATCATTGTGCAGTGCAAACGCGAGAAGCATAAGATCCAGAAAGTCGTCGTTAAGGCGTTGGCGGCAGACGTAGAGTGGGAAGGCGCCAAGCAGGGGCTACTGGTAGCTACGGCTGAATGGCTGCCTGGAGCGCGAGAAGTAGCAAAAACCAGAAGCTATCCAGTGAGAGAAGTCAATCCGACCACTCTCAGGGAATGGCTGGCTACGATGAAGACCACCGGAAGTGGTCTCTGGCTACCGTGATCAATGTGATTTAGCTGGGTAGGCATGAGTGGCGAGGGGAGTCCGACACTTTCATCGGACTCCCACTCGCCGTCTTATTCTGCAAGGGCATCAGCGATTCGGGCCCTGGCCGCCTCATCCTGACCGACAATGCACTTGGCGTAGATGCGCAGGAGCACGTCAACACTGTGCCCGGCCCATTCCGCCACCTGCGGCGCAGGAACGCCAGCGTTGAGCCACATGGACACGCAGGCATGACGTAGGTCGTATGGTCGCGCGGCCAGAGCTGAGGCGAACTCCTTCTCTGTGAGGGCTGTCTTGCGGGCGGCCTTCCAGGCGCGGCGGTAGGTGATGAATGGCAGCTCGCTCACCTTGACGCCGTAGAACAGGCGGCCCTGCGGTCCCTGGTCGAACTTTGCGAGATGGGCTCGCAGGATCCGCACCAGAGGTGGCGGGATGGGCACCGTACGGCTGTGCCCGACAGCGCGGTGCTTGAGCGCGCGTTCCTCTCGCGCCTTGCCGCTGTCCGTCCAGTCCCGACCGGCGTACGGTGCGGCCTTGACGAGGTGAAGTTCCCCCCAGGCGTTGGCCGATTCCTCCATCTCGCCCTTCTCCGCGTTCTCGCAGAGAGGCGGGAGGGTGACGTTGTCTCGGCGTAGGTTGACGGCCTCCTCCGGACGCAGGGCCGCGTAGTACATGAGGGCGAAGAACGCCGCGAGACGTTCGCCGCTCGGCTTCTGTGCAGCCACGGCCGCGAGCAACGCCTTGGCCTGGGTGTGGTTGACGACGCTACGCCGGTCCACCTCGTAGGCGTTGGCCGGCGGCTTCCACTTCAGTGTCTTGAGTGGGTTGGCGGGCAGGAGCTTGAGTTCTACGGCGTAGTCGAGGGCGTTGGACAGCAGCATGCGGTGCTTGCGCACGGTGCTGGGAGCGGCGCGCGTACCGTCCAGCAGAGATGTGGCGGACTCCAGTAGGTCGCGGACGAGACCGGCATCGTCGATGAGCGCCGAGAGCGGCTTGGTGTTGTCGGCCAGCCAGCTCAACGCGGCGGCGGCCTCCTCGGGTGCCTCCTGACGTTGCTTGGTGTTGAAGCCCCAGCGATGCATCGCTGAGCGCAGGACTCGATCATCTGGCTTGGCTCGCGTGGTGGTGTACATGGCGGGTGTGGCGGCGGTGAGGGCGCGGGCGATGTCCTGGCGGTACTTGGCGGCGGCGTTCTTCCACTTCATGTCGGCGAACTTGCAGGCGAAGTCGTACCAGCTCATCTCGGGGCGGTCGGTGCGTCCCCAGGAGACGGGCTCACCCGTGAGGGTGCTGAAGGCTTCGCCGCTGCGGGCGGCGGTGAGCAGGGAGCCGCGGAAGGTGTCGGCCTGGGCGGCGTTCTTGAAGGAGCGCTTCCAGGTCTTCGTGGTGGTCTGCCAGGCCACGCGGTAGGAGGTGACCTTGCCGGCCGCGTTCTTGCGGATCTCGATCGCGTAGACGCGGACGTTGTAGGTGATGTCCTTCATCAGGCGGCCTCTTCCATCGTGGTGAGCCAGCGGTCCAGGTCGGTGCGACGGATGCGGAGATCGCCGTTGGGCAGCTTGAGGCAGCGCGGGGCACGGCCTTTGGCTCGCCAGTCGTAGAAGGTGGAGCGGGAGATCTGGAGTTCGGTGCAGAGGTCGGCGAGGGTGAGCATTCCTCGTTGGGTGGTGCCGGTGGCCAAGTGCGGCTCCTTGCCGGTTCAGGCGGTTGGGTGTGTTCGGCCCCGTGCTTGGTGGCTGTGGGCCGGGTGGTGATCAGGACGAAGAAAGAAGAAAGAACGGGCCGGTACGTGCTGGGGCTGGGATGGTGGTGATCGGCTTTGTTCATGGCCGACGAAAGAAGGTCGGTCCTGCGGCGATCGCGTCTCTGCTGCCGCGTGGTGGGTTGTGCAGCTCATGAGGGCTTGTTTCTTCTTTCTTCGTCGGGGCTGGTGCGGCGGTAGCGGACGGATGGTCGGCCCCCGGTGGGCGTGGTGAAGGTCTCGTACTGGCCGGTGGCGGTGAGGCTGGTCAGTAGCTCGTCGAGGGTCTGCTTGGGCACGTTGCGGCTGAACAGGGCGGAGAGCTCCGAGCGGGTCAGGCCGGTGTCGGCGGCTTGGTCGAGGGCGCGGCGGATGCGGTCGATCTTCGGGTCGCGCATTTGCTTGTCCAGGACGAACACGGCTGAGGCGATGGAGTAGCGGACCAGCGCAGCGGCGGCTCCGAGGTCGGTGGTGGTGATGTGGGTTCGGGCATCCAGGGCCGCGTACAGGGCGGCGATGCGCAGGCAGTACGGAGCGGAGCGGCGGGTGAACTCGGTCCAGGCGTGGTCTTCGTCGTCGGCGGCGGTGAACTCCTCGTACAGCTCGGCCGACCAGAGGGCGCGGGCGTTCTCGTCCAGGGCGATGCGTTTGATCTGGCGGGCGGCCTTGACGGCGTCGTGCAGTTGGCTGCTGAGGCTGGCAAGGAGGTCGGGTGCGACGCCTTCCGGAATGGGCAGGCGCTTGGAGCGCTCGACGTAGATGGGCAGGAAGCGGTTGTAGGAGCCGCCGGCCATGTCCGCCTCGGCCAGGCGCATGCGGAACTCCTTGGGTGTGATGTGGCCGATGATCGCGATGTGCGGGTTGGTCGCGCGGTAGGCGTTGCGGGTCAGTACGGCGAGCGTGCGGCCGTCCCATGCCTGGCGGAGCATCGTGCCGAGGGTGGATCCCTCGCGCTTGGCGCGGGCCATGACGGTGGAGAACTCCGGCTCGGTGACCGACAGGCGCTTGTCCATGGTGCCGCCGGAGTCGTCCGGGCTGTCGGGGTCGCGGATGCGCTCGATCAGCCCTTCGCCAGAGGACAGGCCGGTGACGCAGAGGTCGCCGTAGCCGATCCCGGCGTGATGCAGGAAGATCTCGGCGGTGTCGGTGGCCTGGCCCTTGCGGCCGGAGCCGGTGCGGCCGAACAGCAAGGGCCAGATCAGGAGCGGGTGGCGGGTGTTGCCGATCTGGACGAACGGGCCAGGGCCGATGACCGCGCCGCACGCGGACAGGGCGGAGACCAGGACGCCTACGGGGTCGGCTTCGGTGGATGGGTCGGCGGCCTTCACCAGTTCGCCGGGCAGGCCGTAGAACATGGCCGGGTCGGCGGCGGGTGGCGGGACCGGTAGGCCGAGGGCCGGGTCGCCGGACTGGTCGCGGTGGAGGCGGGTGATGGTGGCATGGGCGTCGAGGTTCTCCAGGATGGTGTTGGCGTCGAGTGGGTTGGTCATGCGATCCCCCGGCGTGGCTGGCGTGCTCCGGCGTTCAGGCCGGAGCGGATGGTTGCGGTTGCCTCTCGGGGAGACAGGCCGGTGGCCTGGGCGGCGGTGTGCAGAGCGTCCTCGGTCAGGCGGTGCGGGAGCAGGCCGGTGGCGATGAGCTGGCCGAGGGCGAAGGCGGCGGCGTTCAGGGTGTGGTTGCGGGTGCCCGACCTGGCGTCGAGGACGTGCTGCAGCTCGTTCTGGAGTGCGGCCAGGGCGTAGCCGGTGGACTGGTCGCCCAGCGCCGCCAGAACGTCGGAGACCTGCACGGGGTGAGAGGTGTGTTCGGGTCGGGTGAGTCGTTCGGCCAGCCAGGACGGCAGCGGTGCGGGGGCGGCGGTGTGGATGGCGTCGTAGGTACCGGTGCCGTCCGGGAGATCGACGTAGCTGCCAGGCGCGACGACGTAGCCGCCGGTGGCGCGGGTATCGATCAGCCAGCCGAGTCCTTGGCCCTTGGCCCCGGAGGTGTTGCCGAGTGTCAGGCCCTGCGGGGCGGTGAAGTACAGGTGCGTTCCGCCGCGCCGGGTGCGGACCTGGAAGGTTTCCAGGGGTAGCGGCTGGTCGGCCTGCTCGCACAGCAGGGCCAGGACATCCGCCCCGTCGTTGACGCCGGGCTGGTTCCACGGTGATGGCGGCTGCTCGTCGTTCTTCGGGGTGTCGAGGTCGATGACGACCAGGCCAGACGGGCCGGTGGCGATGCCGATGTTGCAGGCGGTGCCGGTCCAGAAGCGTCGGATGATGTCGGGGTCGATGGTGTGGTGTTCCTTCCACTTCCAACCCTTGAGCGGCACCTTGTCCCCCGGCATGAGCGGGAAGACGTGCCAGCCTCGGGCGGCGGCGGCCAGCGCGTAGGTCAGCGTCTGGCGGGACGGATGAGGTGTCATGCTGGTGGTTGCTCCTTGAGTCGGCCCTGCGGGGCCCGTGATCGGTTGGGGCATGGGCCCCGGCGTCGTGCTTGGTGGCTGTGCGCCGGGGCCGTTCATGGTCAGCGGCCGTCCTGGTGGAGGCGGCGGAAGTAGTTCCAGGCGTGGCGGCCGAGGCGTAGGCGCAGGCCGGTGGCGTCGCAGCGGCGGCAGTAGCGGGTGCCTCGGCGGTGCGGGATGCGGCCTTTGCCCTGGCACTTGCGGCAGCGGCCGAACGGGCTGACGTAGCATCGTGAGGCGTAACAGAGTGTGCTGATGATCGTGGTGATAGCGGCGAGCAGGGCAGGGTGCACGATGGCCTCCTGGGCCGGTTCTTGGGTGTGGTCGAGGAAGGCCGCTAGCGTGCTAACCGCCTGGCCAAGGCTTGTTTCTGGTGCTAGCGGGGCTGCTAGCGATAGCAAGGTCAGGTGCTATCGCTAGCAGCCTCCTGACGGGTCAGCCGGAACGCTTCTGGCGGTTACGTTCGGCGATGGCCTCGGTGAGGTCGTCCAGGCGGATACCGCGTCGGGTGACGGGCTTGCCGTCGATGCGGCGGCCGATGTCACCCACGCGCAGGCCGTACGGCTTGAGGGCACTGGTGAGCTGTTCGGACTTCCAGCCGGTGTAGACGCCGGGTCGGAGTTCGGTCAGGCGGGTGCACAGGGCTTCGTTCCAGGCCGCGTTCTCCCCGACCGGCCAGATTTCGGCGAGGTCGGCCAGGACGTCGAAGACGGGTGCGTCCTCGCGGGCCTGGGTGCCGGGCTCGGGCAGGGTGCCGGCCAGGCCGCGGAGCCGCTTGGCGCGTTCGATGACCTTGTCGGCGTCGTTGGTGTCGAGGTAGTAGGAGCGGCGGGCGGCGGGCTTGCCGAGACCCGCGAGGATGCCCCATCCGGCCTCCACCACCGGCTGGAACACCGTGGCGCGGTAGCCCTGCTTGTACATGGAGGTGCCGAGGATCATGTCGTTGGCGGTCTGGTCGGCGACGCTCATGCAGTAGCGGGTGTTGACGTTGCGGGTGATACCGGTCGGCAGGCTGTCCTTGTCCGGGATCTGCGTGCCCAGGAGCAGGATCACGCCGAGGGCGCGGCCGAGCTTGATGACCTTCTCGCAGATCTCTCCGGCTTCCTTGCCGTACTGCGGGTGCAAGAACAGCTCTTGGATCTCGTCCACGGCCACGATCAGCGGATGCAGCCCAGAGCCCTTGAGCGAGGCCAGTTCGGGAGTGACCTTGTTCTCGGGTGCCTTGCCGAGGGCGTGGTAGTGGGCGATGCGCTTGGAGCGGCGTTCGCACTCCTTGTACAGCCAGGCGAACATCGCGGCGCAGCGGGCGATCGTCTCGTCGTCGAAGCCGTTGCCGTACTCGGTGCAGACCGGCTCCAGGACCTTGAAGTCGCCTACTCCCTTCAGCTCGTAGATGCGCAGCTCGGCGCGTGGATCGAGGGCGGCGGCCAGGACCGCGAGCCTGAGCCCGAACGTCTTACCGGAGCCGGGCTGTCCACCCACGAGCCAGTTGCGGAACACCAGCTCGGCGTTGACGGTCTCCATGCGCGGTGTCGTGGCGAACGGGAACGGCTTGAAGACGTCCACCTGGCCGTCGCGCAGCAGCGGCCAGGGCGGCTGCTTCATCTGCGAGGCGGGCTCGTACCCGACCCACAGGGCCAGCCGTCCGGGATGGCCGGCGGCCGGTTCAGGCCAGACCTGATCGAGCGGGAGCCGCATCGCCGAGGCCAGCCGTCCCCGGCGAGCCACCACCTCGGCTGCCTCCACGCCGTAGGGCAGATCCACGATCGCGAGATGGCCAGGGCCGTCGCGGTGAATCTCCTGCGGGAAGCTGATGGCGTTCGGATCCTTGCTCACTGCCTGGGTGATGCCGGAGATCCCGCAGGACAGCAACGCCCGCCGTACCAGCTCCGCGGTGAGCTTGCGGTAGCGCGGCGCTTCGCTCACGCGGTCGGTGATCGGCTTGTCGCTCGGTCGTCCGACGCGCGCCAACATCGGTATGGCCAGGGCCGCGGCGGCGAGGCGCACCCAGCCAGGCACGCCGGCCACCAGGACGACCAGCAAGCCACCCAAAGTCAGTCCGCCGGACGCGATCAGGACCGACCAGCGCCAGCGGGATTGGCGTTGGCGCTGCTTGTCGAGCTTGAGCCATGTCTCGGCGTCGTTGCGGTCGGCGGCGTACTGCCGCAGTGCCCAGTTGCCCTCTTCCGCCGTCGCCCAGTGCAGCAAGCGCCCGATACCGGTGAACAGGCCGGGAAGGGCGTACCACAGCATCTTGGCCAGGTACTTCGGCGACCGTGCGGCGTGGTAGCCGAGGATGTATGCGGCGTCACGGGTCTGCCAGACGGCCATCGCACGGACGGACTGCCAGGTGCGCAGCCAGACCGGGATGATCGGTGCCCGGCGCCGTGCGGCCCGCGTGGTCGGCGGGATCGTGTCCTCGTCCGGCAGGTCGACTGGCGGTCCGAGAACGCGGTCGGCGATTGCGACCGTCTCGCGGTCGAAGAACTCGTCCTCCGGTTCATCGGCCGGAGTGGCGTCCTCATGCGGACGGACACGGCGCCGGGAGTCGAGCGGAACGACCTCGGCTGCGCCATCCCCTGCTGGCTCCGGGCGGACCGGCCACTCGAAGCCGTCCAGCTCACGCCCGGGTACCGGACGGCTGTCGGACTCGTGCGGATCGTGGGTCATGATGAGTACACCTCGTGTGCCTTGACGGTTGCGGGGTTGCCGGGCGCGGCCACTGTTCTTGGCGGAGTGGGGGCCGCGCCCTGCGTGTTGGTCAGGACCGATTCGCGGTCAGGCGGCGTCCCGACGGCGGTCGGGCCATCCGGTCGGTCCGGGTCGGTGCCGGCGGTCCGTCCGGCGGTCGAGGACCGTTCGGGAGGTACCTCCGTCCGCAGGCGGGCCAGCAGCGTTCCGGCGCGGTCGGTGGATATCGACCGACCGGTCTGCCTGATGGCGTCGCGGAGCCGGTCGCGGGTGAGCTGTACGCCTTGGACCTCGTGGTCGGCGGCGACCTGCCAGCCCAGTTGCATCAGGTCGTCCACGTCGGTACGTGGTGCACGGCGACGTCGTCCACCTTTCCGTGTCGTTCTGGTGACGGGCTTGGGCACCTGAGGGGAAGGTAGGGCGGGGCGTTCGGCCGGAGGAGGGAGCAGTACTCCCTCAGGCACGAGCTCGCCGAGCCGGTACAGGGCGCGCTCGCGACGAGTGGCCTTGAACCGCCACAGCCAGCCGTACTGGTCCTGAAGGTCGGTGCGGGTGAGGATACGGTCGCGCTCCCGCTTGAGGGCGTTCGGGTAAGAGCGGATCTCCCACAGGACCATCCGCCGCCAGAGGGCGAAGGTGGACGGGAAGGCCAGCAGCCAGCGGGAGAGCCGGATGGACTCCATACGGTCAGGTCTGGCCAGATCGGCGCGCTTGCGGACGGCGTACGCGCCCACCTCCACGGCCACCACCCACAGCAGCGGGAGCATGGCATGGGCGACCATCCCGAACAGGGTGTCCTCGCCGGCCACATTCAGGTACACGGTCGCGCCCGTCAACGACCATGGGACCAGCCTGAGCAGACGTATCCGCATGCCGAGCCGGGCCAGCACGATGTCCAGTGCGGAGAAGACAGCGATGCCCAGGTCGATGCCGAGCGGCACCATCCAGGCCATCGCGCCGAACGACGGGGCGGCCGCTCTGGCCACGGTGGCGAAGCTGATGACGAATCCGAGCAGGCCCAGGGCGGCTACGGCGACGGTGGTCACCGAGACGGCGGTGTGCTCGCCCTCGCTCAGCGGGCGCGGCCCGTAGCTCATGGCGTCGGTTGCGGTCATCGGCCCCACCGCCTCCGGCACCGCGGGCAGTCGGGCCGGGTGCACCAGTTCGCCACATGGCTGGACCACCTGCGCAGTGCCATGTCAGGCGATCCCGCAACCAGGACCGCGGACCGTACGACCTGGCGTAGACGGTGGCGTTCTTGAGCGATGCGCACCAGCTCGGCGCCGAGCCATCCGGCGCCGAACGTGATCAGGTAGAGCAGGACTGAGATCATGCGGCCCTCCTCAGCGGGGCGTGCATTTCGTTGTTGATGTCGGCGGCGAACACCGCTCGGCGGCAGAGCGCGCAGTAGAACTGCACGGGGCCGCCGTCGAGCTGCGCCGTGCAGCGCGGGCAGTGCTTGGCAGGCCACGGCGACAGGCGGGTTGTGTGGTGCATGGCTCCTCCTTTCAGAGGCCGGACCGGGAACGGGCGAGGATGCGGCACAGGCGACAGCCGGGCAGTCCGCGCGTGCCGTATGAGGCGCAGGTCTCGACCTGGCGGCTGGTCCCGCAGCGGCGGCAGCGGTAGGCGCTGCGCGAGCGATCGCCGCAGTCAGCGCACTGGAAGCGCGCCATCAGGCGGCCCTCCTGCGGGCGGCACGGATCTGGGCGGCGGTCAGACCGGCCCAGATGCCGTCCTTCGGGCGTACGGCGAGCGCGTACATGAGGCAGGCAGTCCGCGCAGGACACCTGGCACACACGGTCTTGGCCTTGGCCTCACGCGCTCTCCGCTCCTCTTCCGGCTCTTCCTCAAACAGGTCGGGACCGGTGAACAGCTCCGCGTCGCTGGTCTCGCAGGCTGGGTTGGAGTTGAGCAGCTCGTCCCGGAGGTTCGAAAGTTCCCTACCGCTGAGGGAGGCCGCCGTTGGATTGGTCATCGCCGCACCCCCCGCAGAGCGGCCAGCGCTTCGGCGACCGCGAGCCTGTGGCACGAGGGGCAGATCGGCGGGACCGGCGCCTCCTCGTCGGATGCGATTTCCTCGATGCCGCCGCAGACGAGACAGGCCCACTGCGCGTACAGGCAGGTGATCGGCTGGAGGTCGGACTTGGGCAGTGCGTGGTTCGACCCGTAGGTCATGATGGAGACACCTCTCTAAGGGGTGCCGGGGCGTGGATCAGGTTTGGCGACTTTGGGCCACGCCCCGGCTTCTTCTGTTTGGTGGTTCAGCCGAGACCGTTGCTGAAGGTGGTCATGGCTTTGGCGATCGTCTGGATGCCGTCCACGGCTGTGTTCACCGCTATCGCGGCCTTGTGCGGCTGAGTGACCACGAAGAAGGCCGCGAGGATCATCAGCACCGTGGGCAGGAAGCGTCGGGGTCGAAGAACAGGCATGTGGTGATCCCTTCTTGGTCTTGGCTGGCCTGTTCTTCCTGGTGACAGGCCCTTTATTGAAGTCCTGTCCTGTACAGGTATAGAACAGGACTGGCGAGTCCGTCAAGCTCCTTTCGGGGCTCGCCGTGTTCGTGGCACAAGGAAACCGCGCAGGTCAGAGGGTGCGGCAGCGTTCAAAGGGCGGTGCAATTCAGCAAAGGGGGGTGCACGGCGGCGCGGAGGGGGTGCAAACTGACAGCGATACAGCGATCACTCAGGGTTGTCAGCCCTCTGTCGTGCCGGGGGTGCCATGAAGCTCCGAGAGCCGAACCACCAGCTCGCGGCGGTGATGGCGAGGGCCGACGTCTCAAACAAGGGGCTCGCACGACGAGTACAGGACGTGGCCGCCGGCCACGGCGAGGACATCCGCTGTGATCACGTGTCGGTGAAACGCTGGCTGGACGGAATGCACCCCCGCGGCACGACCCCGCACTTCATAGCTGAGGCGCTCAGCCGCAAGCTCGGCGAGCGGGTCAGCGTGCGCGACATCGGCATGATGTACGCCGAAGCCACACCATTCGTAGCGAGCCCCCAGAAACAGGCCGATTCCTTCGCTGACGGCGTGACGGTGCTGATCTCAGGCGACCTGTCGGGGAATCCCCAGGTGGTCGAGCGCGATGTGTCCTCGAACGCCTGGAACGACTCCATGGTCACGTGGCTGGTGGCCCCTGGCAGTGGGGTTCGGCCACACGCCGGCGGGCGGCTGATCACTGCAGGCAGCGTCGAGGCCGTACGGGAAACAACCGCTCTGTTCGCCAAGCTCGACTATCGGTTCGGCGGCGGACACGCCAGATCCACGGTCGTCCAGTACATCGCCATGGAGATAGAGCCGCTGCTCAAGCATGTCCGCCCGGACACGGTGCTCGGCCGGCAGTTCCTCTCGGAGACGGCGGCCATGCTGCGACTGGCCGCGTGGATGGCCTATGACACCGGACGTCACGGCCTGGCCCAGCAGTACATGACCAAGGCGCTCATGCTGGCCCGCGAGGCTGGGAATCGGATGCTTGGTGGCCGCATCCTGGCGGGCATGAGCCACCAGGCGAACTACCTCGGCCACTACGGCATGGCAGCGAACCTTGCCCGTTCGGCTCGCATGGGCGCCGAGGGTGCGGCCACGCCTACAGCCATGGCCCTGTTCAACGCGATGGAGGCTCGCGCGCTGGCCTCCCAGGGCGACGAGGCCGGTTGCAGTCGCGCGCTGGGCGAGGCAGAGCGGTGGTTCGAGCGCCGGAATGCCGAGGACGATCCGGTCTGGCTCAAGTACTTCGACGAGGCCGAGCTGGCGGCTGAGTTCGCGCATTGCTATCGCGACCTGGGACATCATCACCGGGCGCGCGATCGCGTGCTGGAGAGCGTGGCACTCTCGGAGACCCTTTACGTCCGAAGTCTGTCGTTCGTACGGACCATTCTCGCCACGAGTCATATAGCCGGCGGCGACCTGGAACAGGGCATCGCGGTGGCACGTGAAGTGGTGACCACGGTGGCCGATCTCCGATCGGCTCGCACCAGGCGCTACGTGCGGGAGTTCATGAGCCAGCTCATGAACTACCAGAACGATCCGCTCGTACGCGACTTCAAGACCTACGCCGAGGCGCGACTAGCCCGCGCACGCTCGGAGACCGCCACCGCCGTATAGCCGTGGGGCTCCGTCGCAGCGCCCGCCATCGCATGATGCGGGCCATCAGAGCGTTCTGGTGGAGGGCCCTTAGAAGGGGCGCCAGACGCGCGGCAAGTCGTCATGCCGCAGCGATGCCATGCGACGGTCGAATTCGGCGCGGATGTCGGGGCTGTGGTCCACGTTTTGCATGAGCCACGTGGTCATGGCGACCTCGCGAATGCGGCGCATCGTGTGGAGGCCAGGCCACCCTGCGATATCGAAGCCATAGGCCTCCACAGCCTGTGCATACTCCTCGTCCTCGATCCACCGGAAACCCTGGAAGGGAATTCCGACAGCCGTACTGAGATCCCACTCGCGTGGGCCGAACGCGAACCTCTCGAAGTCGATAAGGATCACACTGCCATCCGTGCGGCGCATCAGGTTGCCCCTATGGGCATCGCCGTGGATGTGGCCGGCAGGCAGGGCGAACTCCAACGCGTTGTACTCCGCGTAGAGCTCCTTTATTCGCTGACGCAGGAACTCGATATCCCTGTCCGAGACGCTCTGAGCGCAGTCCAAGCGATCCTCTACACGCCCCAGCGGGTCGAAGAGCGGCAAGACGAGGTTCACCGGCTTGGACAAGCCGTGCAGCTCCCGCAGCACCACCGTCAGGTCTCCGAAGTCGGGAGACGGGCCGCCGCTGTCCACGTGAAGCCAGAATGTCACCACGCGGCCCTCGCAGATGATCGCCTGAGGACAGTCGGGAAAGAGCCGAACACCAGGAAAGCTGACCGCTTCGAGCCATTGCGCGATGGCCACCTCCTTGTGGACATCAGCCAGGAGATCCACGCTCCTCGCGATCCTCACCACCACCGGAGCCGACGCGAGACGGAACAGCTTGTTCTCCCCTACACGCAAGGGCAGCGCGTCTTCGCTGTCCAACCCAACGTGCGCGCAGGCCGCGACGAGCGCCTTATGCGCGTGCTGCAGGGAGAAGCCTCTCGCGGTGTGGGTCTCCGTCATGGACTAGCCCTCGCTGTTCGTATCGGGAGGTGGCGGCTTCGTGGCCACGAAACGGCCCTTGCTGGGGACGACGACGATCAGGCCTTCTTGCTGAAGCAGTTCCAGAGCCTTGCGTACCGTGATGCGTGCCGTGCCGAACCTTCCGGCGAGGACAGGTTCCCCAGGCAGACGGGCATCAGGAGGAAACTCGCCGGCCTTGATGGCGGCGCGGAGCTGGTTGGCCACGTCTTCATAGCGGGTGCTCGGCTGCGCATCCGGGGTCGCCTCACCCTGAACCCTGCGGCCTCGGCCCATTTGGCTGACGACCAGGCCCTCGCGTTCGAGCTCTGCGAGAGCTTGGCGTACCGTCCCACGGGCCACGCCGAACTCGGCCATCAGAGTCGCCTCCGATGGGATCATCGCGCCCGGTGGGTACTTACCCGTCGCGATCCGCTGGCGGAGATCATTGGCCAGCGTGGCGTACGCGGGCTGAGCTTTGCCTTGACTCATGGGGCTCCCTAACCGAGCAACAACAGACACAAGGCTAGGACGACAGAGCCCCGGCAGGGGCTACCACGGTCACGCATGCTGACTTACTGCTCCCGACCTGGGGGAGGAACATAAGCTCGCCTCGCCCGCGAGAATCTTCTCCCACACGCGTTCTGCCGCTCGGCGACGCCACGGACCAGCGTATGACTCCCGCAGTGCCATGGTTTGGTCCGTACGGCGGATCCAATAATTGCCGCCAGACGCCAGGAACTCGTAAAAGATCGTGAGGCATGAGCAGGTGTATTCGAGCGTCCGGCTCTGAGCTGGCCCGTCCGCGGCCCACTTGAGGGGAATCTTCTGGCCGCCAGTCCGGCGGGGCGGGTGGGGAGCAAATCCGGGACATGGCCATGTGTCGTTTTCTAGACGGCTTGATTCAGCTGCACCTTTCTCTTCGGTGTGAGCCTCAACGTACGTCACCAATTGCTCCAGGTTTCTGTCCCGACTTCTGTCGGCGGCGATGAAGACGGGCTCGCTCATCGTGCGTGGGCCTCCTGGGAGAGGATGCGCCGGTACGCCTCGTCGAACCAGATCATGAAGTCGGCTGCGGCATCGGCGGAGTTGTCGCTGGTATGGACGAGGTTGCGGATGAACCGGCCCTCGGCGGCGGCTTTCTCGGCGCTGTCGTTGCCGTAGTAGCCGCGGATAGTGGTGGATGGCGCGCGGGACGGGTCGTAGTGGCCAAGCAAGTCCCGTACGCGCTGCGCGGTGTCGCTGGTGTAGCCACGGGCGAGTGCCACGGTCACGGTCGAGCCCACATAGTGGTCGATCAGGTCGGCACGGACGTCAAACGGGAAGCGGTGCTGCAACTCCAGCATGTCGGCGTAGTGAGCGAAGATCTGCTGGGCAGTGACGACCACTTCGCGAGTCTGGACGATGGTCACGGTGCCGGCGATCCATTCGAGGATCGGCCTGACTAGCCTGCGGTCGGTCGCGTCGGGCTTGCACATGACGACCGTCCAGTAGTCCCACCCGCCCGGCGGCCTGAAGCGCGCCCCGTCGGCCGTACGCGCGGTCACGTCGCCCCCTCCAGCAGGCGCTCCGGACAGCGTCGCTCGACTCGCCACCGGTAACCCGGATCCAACGCTTGGAGTACCTCTGCGCTGAAGGGCCGGTCAGTGTGGGTGATCTGTCGATATGCCTCCCGCACCAGGAGGACCTGCAGCCAGTACTGAGCTAGCTCGGTTGAGGTGGTGCCCCGCATGGAGATCCGGCGGTCGGGACTCGTCGTCGTCGGCCGCAGCACCCTTATGCACACCTCGTGGAAGGTCTGCACGTGCTCAGGTGTCATAGGGGATCCTTCGGTCGCGGTCCGTGCTCGTGCGGCCGGCGCGGTGGACCGGGTGCGGTCGTGAGGGCGAAAGAGCGCCCTCCGTAGCGTGGGCTGTCACGGGGTCGGGACCGCTCGGCACGTTCGTCGCCGGCCCGCCCACCCGCAGTTGCCACGCGGAGTCGCCCGTGGCATTGCCCTCAAGGTCGAGATGAGGTCGCATGGGGTCGAACGCAAGAATCCGTTCCCACAGCCCTTGGGGAGTGTCGGCCGTCCGGTAGGCGCCGCCCTCGGTCGTGTCGCCGAGGTAGAAGGCGGTGAAGTGTTGGCTGCCGGGCTCCCAGAGCACAAGCCACCAGCCGCAGGTGTGGCGCTGCAGGTGGGCGGCCCACGCCCATCCGAGTTCATCCGGGACGAACCGTAGGCCGCTCCTGATCGGCGGAGAGTTGGTGGTCATTAGATTCCCTCGGGCAGGTGTCAGGGGGGTGGAAGCCGACGGGGAAGGTCTGCATTCGAGGGCTGACCATCGCTGCGTAGCGACACGAGCGGAGGCGTGTCGGAAGGGATCTCCTTGCCTTCGCCAATGGCCCACGCATGTGCCTGCCACACCACGTTCGTGGCATCATCCTCGGCCGCCATGCTCATTGCGGTCATGAGGAAGAGCCGTGCTGCGGTCTCGTACCGGACGGTGGGGAGCTTGAGCGTGCCACTGACCCGCCACGTCCGGCCCTGGTCGAGTGACACGAGAAGGGTGACCAGGACCAACTCACCCGGTAACACGGGCGTCATGGCGGGCTGGGTGAAGACGTGGTGGGGTTCCGCGTCAAGGGTCTGCATCGTGTGCCGCTCCTAACGTACGGTGACGACTTGCTTCCACTGTGGATTCGCACGACTCGGGCGGGAACACCAGATAGCCAGGCAGTCAAGAGTCAGGCCACGGTCAGATCGCGGTCAGGTTGGCGACCCTTCAGGCAGGCTGCTGTGCGACGATGCGGACGGAGGGAGACAGCCAATGTCCGAGCCCAATCTGCGCTTGCAGCAGGCGCGAGAACGATTGCCGTCCCCTGCCGACCCTGGCGAGCACGCCTCGCGCCAGGAGCTGGCAGACCTGGTCAACGCCTGGTTGTTCGAAAATCGCCAACGTCAGGGCGGCCTGTCACAGGAGTACGTGGGGAAGCTGGAACGCGGCGAAGTGCGCTGGCCCAACCGCGACTATCGGGAGGCGTTCCGTACCATTCTCGGCGCCGAACATGACCGGGACCTCGGATTCACTCGATCGCGACGTACCAGCTCGGTCGTTACCGTGACAGATGTGGATCGGAAAGGCTTCATTCGCACTGCTCTGGGGGCGGCCGCCGCTGTCCCCCTCGCCGACTTGGCCATGCCTGCCCAGGCCATCACCGCACCTCCAGTCGTACAACCTTCCGACATCGCCGAGCTACGAACCATCGCCAACGTCTTCACCACTTGGGATCACACCTACGGCGGCTGTCTGGTCCGCGAAGCGGTCGCCGGCCAACTGCGCTTCGCAGTAGGACTCCTGAAGCAATCCCGCTGCCCGACCAAGCTGCACGATCCTCTGTACTCCGCGGTCGGCTGGCTGGCACACGCGGCGGCGTTCATGGCGTTCGACGCCTACGCGCACGAGGACGCCCGCAGGATGTTCACCCTTGCACTCACGTGCGCGGAGCAGGCGAACGACTGGCATCTCCGGGCCAAGGTGCTCTCCTCGATGGCGCGGCAGGCCATCTGGTGCGGTGACGCGGACAACGGGCTGACGCTGGTGGAGTTCGCCATGGTGCGGGCGGACCGGCTGACCCCAGCCGAGCGCGCGATGCTGCGGTCGGCCCAGGCGCGAGCCTTCGCCAAACTGGGTCGGGCGCAGGAGGCTTGGAGGGCCGTCGAGGAGGCGGACGCGGAATTCGGCCGCATCCGTCCCAGCGAAGAGAAGCCCTGGATGCGCTACTACGACGCCGCGCAGCACTCGGGCGACACTGGGCACGCGCTCTTCGACCTGGTCGTCGACGAGTGGGCGACACATGGCACGTCCCCTGGCGAAGCGGTCAACGAGACGTACTTGGGCGAGGCGTCCACGAGGCTGGCCAGCGCGGTGGCCGGGCACAGCGCAGCCTATGTTCGCTCTCGCGCGATCAGCGGAATCAAGCTGGCCTCACTCACCATGGCGACAGGAGATCCCGAGGAAGCCGCCTCTATCGGAGGGCGAGCGGTCACTGACGCGGGGACGGTGCGTTCTCGTCGAGCCCAGGACGACATGAAGGACCTCGCCAGGCTCGCCCTCCCCCACAGGAACCGGACGCCCGTAGCCGTCTTGCGCCACCGTATCCGGGAGGCCCTCCACGCATGACCCGGATCAGCGACGCCGAGAGGTCCGCCTGGGCCGTGCTCGGCATGGCGAGCCGCCGCATCGGGCTCGACCCGACCGATGCAGAGCTGATGCGGCTCGGGGAGAACGCCCTGTACCGGTTCCCCGGCGGCATCGTCGCCCGCGTCTCCCGCGCCGGCCAGCTCGGCGCCGCGGCGCGCGAAGTGGCGGTGGCTCGCTGGCTCGAAGCCAACCAGGTACCAGCCGTCCGGGCGTGGCCAGATGTGGACCAGCCCATCGAGGTCGACGGCCGAGCGGTTACCTGGTGGCGAGAGCTACCGCCCCACCGGCACGGTACGGCGCCGATGGTCGCGACCGCTCTGCGCCGCCTCCATGACCTCCCGCCACCGACTGGCTTCGAAATCGGCCGCTTGGATCCGTTCGTACGACTGGCTGAGCGGATCGACCGTGCCGTCACCCTCAACGAGACGGACCGGGACTGGATGCGCGCCCGCTTGGCTGAGCTGGAGGCGCGGTACGCAGAGCTGCCCAAGGGCCTGCCGGAGACCGTCGTGCACGGCGACGCGTGGATCGGCAACGTGGTGAGCACCGACGGCGGCGAGGTGGTGCTGCTCGACCTGGAGCGCTGCTCAGTTGGACCGCCTGAATGGGACCTGACCTCCACCGCGGTGAAGGCGTTCACCTTGGCCGGCATCACCGCCGAGGACTACGACGCCTTCGTCCGGACGTACGAGCACGACGTCACCTCGTGGGACGGATTCGAGACGCTGCGGGACATCCGCGAGTTTCGTATGACTTGCATGGCCGCTCAAGTGGCTGCGGAGAATCCCGCTCGGCGCGACGAAGTGATGCTGAGGTTGGCATGTCTACGTGGTGAGCGTGGACCAAGGCCCTGGTCCTGGACAGCCGTACCGTAGCCTCACAGCATCCTGTTGGCAGGGCCGAAGCATCAGCCACATGGCGACGGCCTGGGCATCGTCCGTCAGGGACCGCCGCTGCCGGTCCATCGGTCCTCAGTGCAGGGATCGGCTATCAGAGTGCAGAAGCTCTTCATTCACGTAAGCGGTCCAAGATTCTTTGCACATTAGGTAGCGCAGCTTCAGCAGCAGCACGATCCACCTTCCCCGCTATTCCTCGTCGGAGTTCCCAGACCTCCACCCCAAGGACCGGACGCTCATCGAAAAGGCCGCCCTCCAACTCGTTTATGAGGGCCAGTGTCGCAGGACACGCCAAGATGGCACGCTGGGCATCCGTAAGCGGAGCAGGAAGTGGGCCAGGTATCACCATTCGCCCCCAATACCCATCATCACAGACAAGTAGCCCATCGATCCCTGCAGCAACCACGTCGCCATCGATAGTTACCTCTTGGCGGTTACCAGGCGCCCATATCCTCTCGTCATCTTCGGCCAGATCGATATAGCTGCGAAGACACTCATGCGCAGTAAGTGCCATAGGTTTTCCTTTGTCCTGCCAGTAATCTGCAGCCAGAGCTTGACTTAAAGCATCTATCGCAGCCTGGGGCCCGTTCTCATGGACGATCCGAAGCACCTTCCGCAGAGCAGAATCTGTTGAAGGGCCGCCACCAGACTTCTTGGGAAGGCGATATTTAGGGTTGGTCGCCGCATCGCGCAACTGACTTGCCGATATCCTCATGACACGTTCCCCTCAAGAATGGAACGGGAGTAGGGATGGCTAGTGGCGACGGTCAGGCACTGGTCGGCCCACCGCTTATGCATATCAATACTCTGGCCCACCGATAGGCCTGGACCCGCATCTAAAAGCTCCGGTTGATCAAGCACTAGATCATCTTCATCTGCACGGCCTAAAGCTACCGCGTGCATTAGGAGATGAAATACGTTGTCCTTTGCAGTGGCACCCCATGGGACGCCCTCTGGAATTGCATCAAAGGGGCGGGTAAGGTAGCTGCGGTCTGCCGTATTGCAGTATTCGTGACTTATTTGGCGTATTAAACACGGAACGCACCGTCCGCAATGCTCGGGGTTGTGCCCGATCTGCCAGCAGCTTACCGTATGCATCAGCATCGGATTGATGCGCAATTCGCCCGCAAGTGCGGTTACCTCGGGCTTGGTGAGTGCAACCAGCTTATTCGACACGGTAATCGCTGTCCCGAGCGCGGCCGAGGCTAACTTGGAGAATTGAGCAAGAACACGAGGACTTGCAGTTCTAGTGCTTAGGGAACCCGACCGTGCAGCCGTGAGGGGAACATTAACAGCCATAACACCGTTTTCATTCAGCCACACGTCGTGCAGACCCATACCGTCTGCGACCAGACAAGCTACGCCCATGTATAGCATTGAGCGAGCGCGTTGGCTGCTCTCGCCACTACGATCTCTCTCTACATTACCGGCAGTCACAGAGACGGGCTGCGCTGGCGCCCCCATCCTACGCAAGGTCGGCATAATTGCATTGATAGCAGCACTAGCCGAAGAGGTATTCATATGCGACACAAGTAATGGCTTTGATCCTCCGTCGAGGAGAAGCGCGGCACCCACGAAACTGTCGACACCGCCAGAAAGAAGTGCAACACCGTCCGCGTCAGGGAAAGCTTTTCGCGACTGTCGTGGAGGTTGGCCCATATCGACGCCCAGCACAAAGTTCGGCTTTAGTCGGTCATACGTTAGCGCAGCAAACACGTTCACGATTTGGGGAGTGAGACTGTTCCATAGATCGGGATCACGCACGGGGATCCATGCCTCAATATCTCTATGCCAGTCGACACCTTCGCCACGCTTACATCTCAAATCTATCGCATATATCGCTCCTAAGACATCTGCCCAATCCTGCTGACGAGAGCTGAGCCTCTCAGGAAAGCCCTCTACAAGCCGGTCGTATTTGTACTTATGCGTGATGCCTGGCCCCGTACCACAGCGCACTTGAGTCAGATTTGTAAATGAAGGCGCCGCGCATGCGTTGACTACAACTTTGTAATCAGGCATCGTCCGGTCCATCGCCCTGCGACCGGATCGCAGCTGACAGAGAAACCCTTACCGCCTGAGGCCATGCTGACGAGCCCTGCTCAAGGAGCATATTTTTTCCTGCTGCTGCAGACTCCACCGCGACAGCGCCAACACTATTCGTTAGATCGTTAGCCTCACCTGCCGTTATCTGCACTCGATCTCGCGCCAGAGCTATAGCCGGTAGATCTCGTGATACTAGGTAATGAGCTACTTGTCTAAGAGCTTCTCCAAGAAACTCTGCGACCATAGATTCCGCGGACACACTCCTTGCGGCTCGCCATGCATCCGCCGCGTCTACATCGTCTGGCACCTGTCGAGCGGCTGCAAACAACACTCGTGAGAGCGCTCGCTCAGCAAGCGGAAGGGCTACTCCGCCTCCTCCAGCTTCTAGTCCATCCGCACGTACTTTGTCGATGTATATCCGTACAGCCTGCGCCGGCCCAGCCTCTTCGGAGAGGAGATCTCCCATCTCAGACCATGCACGGTGAGCAGCCGTGGCGTAAGAGTTCAGTGCTGGGCTCGTTAACATCAGTAGCCACTCATCATCGCCACGAGCGGCCTGAAATAGCTCCGTCAGGATCCGTTCCGGGGTTGCATTGGAAGCCAAAACTGCACGAGCGGCCCCCCACCTAAGACTGCCTCTGGGTGAGCTGCGACTCGTTGAGGTTCCCATTGGTCGTCAGCCCTCCTCGGCTAGCTGCAACCCTTGCTTAGCAAGATTTATGCCATCGAGCAGCGTTTTTCGTTGGATCAGACCTTCGCTAAGGATCTCGGACCAGTTAATTCGCCCCGCGATCGAGGTGTCGTCACTAGCTTCTTCTAGCAGCAGGCGTGTAACCGCCGCCAAATCGTCTGCCCGCAGGTAGGCAAGGTTCGATCCGACTTGGAGGAATTTCTCTCTCCGGACATAGAAGGGATGCCTTGGGCCATCAACTCCCGGGAACTCGCTGCTAATTATTAGAACGCATGAGACAGGCAGCGTTTCCCCGAGCCATTCTTGAGGAGATTTGACATACTCAAGAAGACGCCGCTCATCATCGACATCCATGACATAACCTGCTGCTGCAGCCTTACAGTCAGTCAGAACAAGGTGCTCAGCCCTGAGCCTGGTGAGAAGCGCGTCACCGACGCGACGTCCTCGACTTGCTGTCCCAAATCGTTTGCCTTGCAAGCCGAGAGCGGTGGTTGCAAGCCTGAAGAAGTACCTTTCAAACAGATCCTCAGGCTTCCCTTGCCCTTCTAATTCAGCTGGTAGTCGGTTTTTAGCAAAAATTGGCAACCATAACAACCCAATACGATCGAGCATAAATGCTTCAGCGAGCTGTTTTATCGACTTGTAGCCGGTCCTGTCGACCGTAGGCTCACCTTCCGCATTGGGGACAACTAAGGCCGATCTCGATAGAAGGCCAGCGAGCCGCTCCACTGAAAGCACCCGATCGTCTTCGGCAAGCGTCTGATCATCCAACCGCATTGCCACGAGTAACGCATCCGCGCATCCCTCGCGAGCCGCATCAGTGCTCACGGCTTCAACATGGCTCCAGTGTGCAGGCACGTGCAGAACTCGAATCAGGACCTCTCGATCGGATAGGAAGACCCTCTTGGTGAACACGAGGTCCTCGTGATCACCCTTGGGCACGACTACCTTAAAGGTCAGTCCGAAATCCGTAGCGATGGCGATCACTAATCGACGCAACGCCTCAGCGGACAACGAAGTGAGGCTGTCCGGCTCGACACCGACCGTCCTGAAGTCGGGCATTGAAGCCTCCTCAGAGTTCCACCCCGACGCTAACTCAGGGGCACTATCTGATCAACGATCCAGTCCAGAATCGTTCTGCCGGACCATCCGTCATTACCTGCATGAATGCTCCTAGCAGTTCGTGTGTCGCTCAGCGACCTCAAGACAACACGTGTTACTCGATCGACACCGACCCTTCACCGGGCTAGCGGCTCTGCACTGGAGTCTCTGGTGTCATCCCGGTGAGGCATATCAGAATCGAGTAGGTGGCCTGTAGCGCACGCTGTGGTGCCCACTGTCTGCCTTGTGCTGAATGTGTATTTAGGCATATCGCTGGCCCTTACAGTGAGGCGCGCAAGGCTTTGGCCCGGCTGTCGGGCGGTCGGGGGTCTTGGGGGCCGTATTGGCCGTGCTGGAGACAGCCCGGGAGGATGGTCAAGAGAGCGGCTGAAACATGCGGCGCAGCTTGCAACGAAAGGCAAGTAGTTCGGCATCGGGACCGCCCTTGACTGTCCGCCAGCGGCAGACTAGGCGTGTGAGTAACCCTGCGCGCCGCAAGCCGATCAAACACCCCGCCCCGGACGCTCGTACCGTGCGCGAACTGTTTGGGAGTGCGGTGCGGTGCGGTTACAAGGGGTGCCAACAGCCGCTGTACCGGACGAGCGAAGGGACCGGCCTCCGGAACCTGAACGTCGAGATCGCCCACATTCACGCCCGCAGCGAAAACGCCGCGCGATGGGATGCCGGCATGACGGCTGAGGAGAACCGGAGCTTCGACAATCTGATCCTTATGTGTCTGCCTCACCACGAGGAGATCGACAGCAGCCCTGACCTGTTCCCTGCGGATCTGTTGCGCCATTGGAAACGCCGCCAGATCGCGGAGGCCGAGTCCACTGCTGCGGCGGTGGTGCTGACCGAAGAGGAGGTCGCTGAGGTTTCCCAGATGTCGTTCGGCTTGGAGGAACTGGTTGAAGCGGTCTCCCCTTTGATGCCGTTCACCGCGCGCTCGAGATCTCGGGCTCAGGCATTGGACGTGGCGTTCCGGGAGGCGAAGGCGCGCAGGAAGCGCCGGCTGGTTATCGTCCCACCTTCTCGGAGGGAGGCGGTGCTGGACTGGATGCAGGAACGGCCAGCAGCACCGGTTGTTGTACCAGAGGGGCAACTGCGGGTACTGGTTGCGCCGATGGGCACGGGGAAGAGCGAGCGGGCAGCTCGCTGGTGGCAGGACGGTCTGGACATCTGCGCCGACCGCGATGAGGTGGGGATCCCGCTGTGGCTGGAGGCCCGCACCCTCGGTGGTAAGGGCCTGGCGGGCGCAGTCACTGAAGCGCTCGGCGGCGACCCCCACCGGCCCCTCCGGGTCGTTCTCGAAGACGTAACCTGGCTTCCCGTCAAAGACGCCAACCGGCTGCTGGACGAGGCCCGAGACCTCGTGGGGATTTGGGAGCGTATGCGGATCCTGGCGACCAGCCGGCCCGGGCCCATCGTGACCGAGGACGAGCGCGTTGACATGGCCCCCTGGCCGCCCGCCCAAGGAGCTGAGCTCGTCGACCTCATCGTCACCGACGGCTTGCGCGGCGTTTGGACGCCGGAAATCGACGACCTGCTGACCAGTCCCCTGCTCGCGCTCGCCCTCGCCGCCCGCCTCGCCACTGGCCGCACCGCCAAGGTATCGCCCTCGCGGTTACTGGCCGACTTGGCCACGACCATCCTCGAGCGCGAACGCCCTCAGGACCTCGAACAGAGCTGGGATCTGCTCACCCGACTGGCCGCCCGCGCCATCGCCACCCAAGCCGCCGTTCCGGTGACCGCTTTGGGCGCGCGGGAGCCGCAACTGTGGGCGCTCACCGACAGCGGCTTGGCTGTCGCCGACAACGACGGTCTACGGTTCACGCTGCCCGTCTTCGAACATCACTTCGGCGCCGAAGCGCTCCGCGCCGGCATCATCGAGGTCGAAACCGCCGCATCCGGCGCGGCGTTCCCGCTCTGGCGCTACCCCCTCACCCAGTTCCTCACCGAAGACCCGCATGGCGGCGACGAGGTCGTGGCAAGGATTGCCCGCACGAACCCCGGCGCCGCTTCCTGGCTCCTCGACGAGGTCGCCCGCTCCCAACTCACCCCGCCGTCTGCCAGCCCCCGCCCGTGGGAGACAGCCCCGGCCCGCCCAAACGAGACTGATCCCTCGGTGCGCGCTGGTAGGTGGCTCCGCGACGCCGTTGAAGCGCTGCTCGCGGGTTTTGGAGACTGCGGAACGCAACTGTCCCGCCATCACGACGGCCTGCTCGTCCAATGGGGAACGAGGATCGTCGAAGATCCGGTGTATGGCGCCGGCCTGATCCTCGCAGAGGCCAACGCTAAGGTAGCCCCCGATCTGGTCGCCCACAACATCGAGATTCACAGCGACATCCGGCGCCACGGCTGGAACAGGTGGACGTCGTTCAGCTTGCCGACCGGTCCTCTTGGCCGCTGGTACTGGGCCCGCGACCGCCTACGCAACGCCTTGGCCAGTCTGGTGCGGCAGCAGCGGCTCCCTGTCCCCGACACCTCACCGCTGGCCACCGAACGCGAATGGGGCCTTGCCCAGCACATCATTCGTATTTTCTACCGCCGTACCGTGCCCAGCCGCATCCCACTTGACGAGCTCACCACGGCCATCGAGGAGATGATGGTCAAGGTCAATGGCTCCGTCCGCTCGACCTGGAGCAGCGGCACCGCGCGGCTGGACTCTGACGACATCCGCTGGATGCAGGCCCGCCTGTCCCGTCACCACGACGACCTAACATCTCCACGCCCCGCTCCAGACCTGTCCCCCTCCGGCACCACGCGCTGGCGGTGGCGGCAGTATTCACCCGACCTGACCCGCACAATCGTCACTCACGTGTTCCAGGACGCTCTCACCGGATACCACGATCTCGTCACCACCAACTTTCCCGCGTTTGGCTCCGCGCTCGGCCTGTTCAGCAGCCTGCCTCTTCGTGCCGAGGGCAACATCATCATCGACGTGCAAGACCCGGGCGACGACGACGCGATCTGGTATGCCCTCAAACCCGATCCCGCATCCTCGCCACAGACCCCTCGCGCGGACTTCACCTTCACCCAATCGCCGCAGCCCTTGCGCGACCACGCCTCTGCTGCGGCATTCCGACACCGCCGATCCAGCTTCCATCGCCCGGCTAGCCACCTCAGCGAACTGCCCACCGGGAACGAGCTGGCCGCCACCGACCTCGCCTACCACTGGCTGGCCACCGACCTGCAAGCTCTCGGCTGGTGGACGGGCGCACTTCCAACCCGCCACTAATCCCACCGCGGCCGGAAGGGTTAACGCGTCATCCCAGGGCGCACGCGTGATCGTTCCCAATGTGCTCCCAGAGAGGGCCACGTCCCCCGATGTCAAGCACAAAACTGCAGGTAGACAGCGAGATTGGGCTCTGTTGCTCATCGGACTCCTAAAGCGGGTGCCGCAGACATCCGATCTGCCTAGAGTGTCAAGTCCTTGGCTCTGGCGAACCCTTCAAGATCGGTGCCTGGGATTATGGAGGGATGTCTGGTCCAAGAATCCGCGTCGCTGCCTACGTCCTCCGTTACCGGTCCACCCCGGAGCTCCTTGTCTTCGATCATGTCGGCGCGCCCGAAGCCGGCACCCAAGTGCCGGCGGGAGGGGTCCTGCCGGATGAAAGCCTGGAACAGGCCGTCCTGCGGGAAGTCGCCGAGGAGACCGGCTTGACCGAAGTCGCCATCGTCGGGCCCATTGCGGTGGACCACAGACCTCGTGAAGATAACGGCCATCCGCGGCACACGACGTTCTTCCAGCTCACCGCCGACCCCGACAGCGCTGATGCATGGCACCACCGTGTTCATGGTGATGGCGCGGACGCCGGTATGGAGTTCGCGTGCCGCTTCGTCCCATTACCGCTGGTAGAGGGGTTGGCCGACGCTCAGGACGCTTGGTTGAGTCGCATCGATGGACGAGGAGGGAAGGCAGTGAGCTCGTCATAGGTCTTGCTTTTTTGCAGGCAGTGGAACAGGCAGCCAAGCATCCGGTTGAAGGTGTTGCGTAGCGCGCTGGAGTGCCGGTCGCCTTCGGCGCGTCGCCGGTCGTAGTGCTCCCTGGGCCCCGGTGCTCGCAGGGCGGCAAAGACCCACACGTACCCGGCGGCGGCCAGGCGCTGATTCTTCACCTTACGGTGGTGGACGGCCAGGCTCTTGCCCGAGGCGCGGGTGATCGGGGCTGCGCCGGCGTAGGCCTTCAGCGCGCGGGCGTCGGCGAAGCGGGAGCGGTCGTCGCCGAGTTCGGCGAGCACCCGGGCGCCGGTGAGGTCGGCCAGGCCCGGGAAGCTGGTGATGACGGCCGCGTCTGGGTGCTGGTGGAATGCCTCGTTGGTGGCGTCGGCGAGATCGTCAGCGGCGCGGCATGCTGCATCCAGCTGGAGCAGGAGCGCCTGGGCCTGGCGGCCGAGCGCTTCCTCCACCAGCGGGAGCTGGTGAAGGTGTTCTTCGCCAAACAGTGCCTGCAGCCTGTTGGCCCAGGTGGCGATGTTGCGCTGCCGGCCCGAGGCGCGCAGCAGGGCGTGCAATCTGCGGGCGGTTAGCTTGGCGGCCGCGGTGGGCGTGGGCGCCGCCTGCAGGACGGCACGAGCCTCGCGGGAGATCAGGCCGATGTTCTTGACGTGGAAGGCATGCAACGCCGCGGGGAAGTACTCCCGCAGCAGGGATCGCAGCTGGTTGGCCAGCTGCTGACGGCTCCAGACCGCGTCTCGTTGCGCCCGGGCCAGCACGGCGATCGCCTGGACCAGCTCGGAGTCTTGTGGCAGCGGCCGGTGGTGGTCGGCGTCCACGCGCAGGATGTTGGCCAAGGTCATGGCGTCGGCGTGGTCGGACTTGGCCCGGGCGACGGTGTGACGTTCGCGGTAACGGGCCACAGCCAGCGGGTTGATCGCATACACCTTGCGCCCGGTGGCTCGCAGGCAGGACACCAGCAGCCCACGCCCGGTTTCGATCGCGACGGGGATCAGGTTGTCGGGACGGTCGCCGTGCTCGGCCAGCAACTCGACCAGGACCCGCCAGCCGTGGGCATCGTCGCTGATGCGCCGTTTGGCCACCAGCTTGCCGCCTTCATCGACCAGGGCGACGTCGTGGTGTCTTTCGCTCCAGTCGATTCCGCATGTCACCGTCACCGGCGTCTCCTTCGTTCGGTCCTTGGCCCGGGTGAGCCGCGCAGGGGCACGCCACGCCCTAATGAGAGAGCTCGACGGCTCGACATCCGATCAGCAGTTCGTGGCCCCAGCCCGCCGCAGGTCCGCGTTCTGCGCAAGGGCTTGGGTGCCCGGGTAGATACGAGTGGTGTCTCCTGCGGCTGGCTCACGCCACGATCTTGGCGAAAGAAGTGAGTGACGGGTGGCGGTCAAGAGGGACCAAGGTGCACGGCCTTAGCAGAGGACTCCAGGTCCGGTATCGACTCAGGCATTCACTCGGTCCCCGTCGACCGCCACCCGCCAGACCCTCGCCCCATCCGCACGGCCTGCGGTCAGGAGTCAAGCTCCGATTCGAATCGAGGCTTCTGGGGCGAGTGCCCGAGTCGGCGAAACTCGGGGTCGTACAGAGTCATTAGGTTCGAATCCTGCCGGGGGCACTCTTCTCCACCAGGCGGTTCGCCTTCTGACCTGCGGCTTCTTAGCGGCAGGTCTTTTGCCTTCCAGGCCTGCGACAGGTCGCCGAGGGCACCCCGTGTGCAGCCGTAGGACCGTGATCACGGGATATACATGGGATGATCTTGGGGCGTTTCCCGAGGTCAGTTAGGGATTTCTCTGACGGCCCTGTTGCAGCACCGGTGATCGTCTTTGGGCTGGAGGCCGTGCAACTCCTCGCCCTCTTCGATCTCGACAGAACGCTCATTGACCTCGATGCAGGCTTCCTGCGACGGGCCGAGGAGTTCGCTGAACAACGGCGATTAGGACCTGAGGACGTTGCCTGGCTCGTCGCTCTGGACCGTGACGTGCATCCTCATCGAGACATCTACTTCGCCAGGGTTCGCGAACGCTACAAGCTGGCCGCGCCGGTCAAGGAACTCCTGGCTGCCTGCCGGAGGCGTATGCCCTACCTCGTGCAGTGCTACCCGGCCGTGCCGACCGGCCTGGCGGAGTTGCGGACGCGGGGATGGCGAGTGGGCGTCACCACGAACGGCATGCCAGACAGCCAACTCGGCAAGCTACGGCGGACCGGGCTGGCCGACGTGATCGACGGTCATGCCGTTTCAGAAGCCGAGGGTATTCGCAAGCCCGAGGTCGATCTTTTCCGCATAGCTGCTCAGCGTTGTGGAGGCAAGGGCGGCTGGATGATCGGCGACAACCTCATAGCTGATATCCAGGGCGCCCAGATGGTAGGACCGCGCACTATTTGGATCAATAGGGAACCTGGTCAGGCCAAGAGCATCATGCCGACCATGCGGTCACCGACGTCATCAAGGCAATGGCCGTCCTGCGATCAGTACACGGGGAAGCCTGATCACGCTGGCTTCGTGCACATTTTCAATACATACGCCAACATTCTGCGAGAGGTGCACCTGCTGGACTTCCACATGACCGACCAGTAAGCCGGGCGGCTTTGCTGTCAGCCTGCCGAAGTCGCCGTTGATCACACCCGACAGAAGAGAGCCAACATGAGTGAGGCCCTTTCCGGCTTAATAGGAGTCCTGGTGGGCTCCATCATCACGGCAATCGTGACAATCTATGCAGAGCATCAGAAGAGCAAGCGCGAGGCAGCGCAAAGCGAACGACAGCACGAGCGCGAACGCCGATCAGCACGCGACACGTTCCAGAGGGACAGCATCCTCACGCTTCAGACCGCGGCAGCTGATCTGATCAAATCGGCGTACGAGGAGCTCGACAGGGTCATCGCCATTGCGAAAGAGACGGGGCAGTGGCCGGCCCGGCGATGGGAGACACCTACGGCTGTCGGATGGTCCACGGCCTTGGTGCTGCTGAAGTCATCCCGGGCGCGGGTCTTCAACGAAGAGATCCGCTCGCTGGCCATGGAGCTCCAAAAAGCAGCCGGGGACTCGATCTGGTCCAAGAGCATGGATGAGGCAGAACAGCACAGCAAGCGCCTCGAACCACTGCTCGACCGCTTCAATGATGCGGTCGCACGAACATTGCCTTCACTCTACTGACGCCGTGATCGTGACGCGGCGTCGCGCCCGTGGCCAGGGGTTATGCAGCGTTTTCCACCTGCCTTGATACTTGTCCCCCGGATCGGTTGTCATCGGAGAGAGGAATTTTCTTCTGCAGGCCCATTAGCGCCTGGGTCATGCGTAGTCGCATCAATCCACCTCCACTCAACCCGGGGCACACCAGAGCCTCCATCAGTCCCGGAGCGGTTCAACTGTCCACCGAGGATATCCGCTATACCTGGTCCACATGGCGGCCTGCGCTGGTCAGGCCGCTTAAATGTGACCGCTGGTCCTCTCCCCGGAGGCCAGCCCCCGGAGTATCTCGATATCGGCGATGTCCTTCTGCCGCCACGGCCGGCCGTTGCGCAGGTGTGGGAACTGCTCCTTCATGGCGAGCATGCCGGAGACGCTCATGGCCGGCACCGGCGTGCCATCGAGTATCACGGGCTCGTCGCCGAAGGATCCTGGCGGGAACAGCCAGTCGGACCATCGCCCAAGGGGCTGACTGAACGATCCGTCCGGCCACCGGTCAAAGTAAGCGGTGCTGAACGGCACATCGTCCAGCGTGAACTCGCAGGCCTCCTCTGGTGGCTGAGTCGTCAGCGCCGTGGCGCCGGCTCCTACGAGCACTGCCTTCGATCGCTCGGCGTGAATACGCTCAACCCAGAATTCAACGTCGCCGTGCTCGCGCGTGATCCCGCCGATCCTCGCATCGAGTCCCCAGCCCCCGAACAGCCACGCTGAGATATCGACTGCCTGCAGAACCGCGATGACTTTGCGGATAACACGCAGTTGCCCTTCCGTCTTCTCGTCCATGGTTTGATCCTGCCATCCAGGGTGAACTGCCTACCTTCGCCCACTGGCGCCAGGCTCGAAGGCTACCTGGACTCCGCCGCCGCCCACGGCATCAGCGCAGTCGACGCCATCGAGGGCAAGTCCTGGCTACCGCCGCTCCCCGCGCTCGCCTGGTACCAGATCACGGGGCCCTGTGAATGGACACTACGAACGGCCCCGATGGGCTGCTCTCTCCATGATCTCTTCTCCTCTTCGGCGGAGGATCCTGAGGCGGCTCATACTCCTCAATTTCATCAGCCACACTTGTCCAGAAACCACATTGGTTACGTATCCGCTGGCAGTCCTCCATTGCCCTGGATAAGGTCCCGCTCAATATCAGGCATGCGCTGACACGTGGATGAGAGGGCGCGAATCGCGGCATGAGAATCTACTCATCCACCATGGTCTCAGCGTGTCACCCGCACAGGCGTACAGGCCCGTACGACCCGAAAATCGCTTGCCCCGCGTGGTGGGCTCAGGGGAATGTGGTGTCCATGATGCTCTGACGGACGCACCCCGCCATTTGAGATGCCGCGGCGCCGACTCGCGCCGTGATGCCGCCTGCCCATAACCTGTTCAGCGAAGAGAGCGTCTTTGTCTCAACAACACTCCCGGCAGGAGTTCCTGCCGACGGCCACGTCGGCCAGCGTCACCGTGTTCGCCTCCCCCACGAGCTGGATCGAGTCCGATGCCGTCGCGCAGTGCCATCAGGTGGCCGCCCTCGACGGGATGATGCACGTCGCTGCCATGCCTGACCTGCACCCGGGCAAGGGCGCACCCATCGGTGCCGCTATGGCATCGACCATCTTGTACCCGTTCCTGGTGGGCTCCGACATCGGTTGTGGCATCGCCGTGTTCCCCGTCAAGCTCAAGCGGGCCGTACCCGAGAAGCTTGCCGCCCGGTTTCCCGATCTCGATCGCGCGCTGGACCCTGAGCAGGATGCCGACGACCCGGCCTGGGCCGTGGTGAAGGGTGATATTCCCGCTGGGTACGTTGAGGGCCTCGGGACGGTCGGCCGGGGGAACCACTTCGTCGAGCTGGCGCGCATCGGGACCGTTTTCGAGCCGGACCACGCGAGCCGGCTCGAACTCGCCGCCGGTGACCTGGTTCTCATCGTCCACAGTGGTTCCCGTGGGCTGGGGGAACGGATCCTGCGGGCGCACACCGAGGTCCATGGTGCGGGCCCCGCCCCAGATCCCGGCGCCTATCTGGCGATGCATGACGACGCCGTACGCTGGGGATCGCTCAATCGGCGGCTGCTGGCCGCCCGGGTCGCCCATGCTCTGGGGTTCGAGCCCACCGAGCCGATCGTCGACCAGTGCCACAACCTCGTCGAGGTCCGCGACGGGATCTACCTGCACCGCAAGGGGGCGGCGCCGGGTGACGGCCGCGACGTGCTCATTGCCGGTACGCGAGGCACCCCGTCGTACCTGGTGGCCGGTCACGCCGGGCCGGACGCCGGCCATTCCGTGGCGCACGGCGCGGGCCGCAAGATGTCGCGTGCGGACGCTCTGCGCCGGGGTCGGGCCAAGCACACGGTCGAGGAGCTGCGCCGTACGCCGATGGGGTCGTTGGTGGTGTGCGGCGACCGGCAACTGCTCTTCGAGGAGGCGCCGACGGCCTACAAACGCATTGAGCAAGTGATCGCCGACCTCGTCGACCATGGCCTGGCCACGCCCGTGGCCACCACGATCCCTCTGGTCACCTACAAGACGCCCGACCTCGGGTCGGCGCCCCAGAGGGACCATCGGGAGCAGCGCCGCAAGCGGGGGCGGCCGTGAGCGTCCACCTGCTGCTGTCGGCCGGGCGCGGCCCGCAGGAGTGTGCCTGGGCGTTGGCGCAGCTGCTGCACCGCATGGAAACTGACGCCACCCGGCAGGGTCTGGAGACCCATCGGGCCCAGACTGTTCCCGGTGATCGGCCCGGCACCTATCGATCGGTTCTCGTCCGGATCGCAGGTGACGGCGCCGAGGCGTTCGCCGCTTCGTGGACCGGAACTCTGTGCTGGCAGGCCCCCAGCCCGTACCGGGCCAGCACCGGCCGCAAGAACTGGTACGTCATCGCCGAGCCGTGCCAGGTCGACACCCCGCGTACGACGTTCGCGGAAACGGACGTCGACATCGTCGCCTGCCGCACCGGCGGCCCCGGCGGTCAGCATCGGAACAAGGCCAGCACGGCCGTACGGGCGACCCACCGGCCCACGGGGATCGTCGTCGTGGTCGACACCGAGCGGCAGTTCAGCCTCAACCGCCGCATCGCCATGCGGCTGCTGCGAGAGCGCATCGAGCATGGCGACGAGGCGGCGGGACGCGCCGTCACCACCGCCCGCTGGCGCATCCATGATGAGCTCGTACGCGGCAACCCCACCCGCATCGAACGCCCGGGAGCGTCGGAGCAGAACCTGGCCCCGCAGGCGCAGAAGCGTCGCCGACGACAATCCACCCCGATCACGCCCACCGTGAAAGGAGGATCGCATCAGTCGACATGAGGTCGCTGGGGCAAAAGCGCGCAGTGCTGCCCTTGACGAGCTCTCCCGTGTCGCCGCATCAGCCCATATGGCATAACACGCAGACGTCGGAAGGCGTGCAGCAAGGCGTAGGTCCGCTCGACGATGTAGCGGTGTTTGCCCAGGCCGGAGCCATGTGCGGTGTCGTGGCGGGCGATCAGTCGGCCGATCTGTAGTGCGCGCACCAGGCGCCGATACTTGTCGTGGTCGGAGCCCAGGCCGGCGAGGACGGCGTCGGGGGCGCCGGCGCGGACGGCCGCGCTTTCCGCGTACTTCCGGGATGGCCTGCAGGAGCGGGATGAGCTGGGTGACGTCGTTGCGGTTGGACCGGTGAGGATGACGGCAAGGGTGGTGTCGGTGATCAGGTGGCGCTTGCTGCTGGCCCGTCCGCGATCGACCGGGACGGGCCGGGCTGCCACCCTGATCTGGGAAGAGTCCACTGCGGCCCGAGAGAGGTCGAGCGCATCTGCCGCGCAGGCATCGCCCACAGCTCGTCGCTGACCCCCACGGCTTCAGCTTCGCCACCCGCGCTCCCTCTCGCTCGGCTCCGGCTGGAGATCAAAGCACAACAAAATCATCCTGTTAGGACTTCTTGGAAGGCGCCATGGAAGATCTTTTGGTCTTCTCCTGACCGTTCGTTTGACGACCCCTCACACTGAAGGCCGTGACGAACGATCTCACCGACGCGTGGGACCGCCTGGTTCCTCTCCGCCGGCTTTACCAGGTGGCGGCCCTGCTCAACATGCCGCGCCTGGATGAGAGCGCCGCGAGCGAAGACGCTCCGCAAATCAACCAGCAGGCGGTGCTGTACGCCGGCATCGCTGACTGGGCTCGACTATCGGCCCAGGCGGCCGAACAACTGGGCAGGCCGGATGCGGCCGACACTGCCGATGAATACGCCTACCTGGTCGAATACACCGACCAGCACGCAAAAGGCTGGCACCCCGCTCCCAGCGAGCATTCCCAGGGAATCATCGTGGCCGACACGGCCGAAGCGGTCGCGCAAACCGTACTCACTCACTACATCACCCACCTGGCCGAACACCGCGACGACTACCAACTGTGGCTAGTCGACTCGCTATCCCTGCGCGCGAGTGTGTGGCACGTGAAAACCGCCGCCGCGCACCCCTGCGGCCGCCACTTCAGCTATCCCTCCTCAGCGCACACGTTCAAGAGCGCGATGATTCTCCCCCACGCCGTCGAGATCCGTATGCCTGTCCAAATACACCGGTTCATGAACCACTACATCGCCCCGTAACTGAGAGCCGGAGTCATGGAAACGACGTAACCCCTGCCCCCGTACAGCTAGAGCTCTCCTAAAGCGGGGACCGCAGGTTCGAATTCTGATCGTTCAGGGTTGTGGTGTCTCAGGACATCGGAAACCCTCGAACTTGCGGGTTCGGGGATTTCGTCGTTTTGGGGTTTGCCTGGAGTTGGTAGTCGCGGCTGGGGTCGATGGTCAGCTTACGGAGAAGCTCTCCGGTGACAGCCTCGACGACGCGAACGTGCAGGTCGGCGACCAGGAGGATGACGTGGGTTCGGGCGACGCCGATATGGTGAAGCCGGCCGTCCACGTGCAAGGTGACGGCAGCCAGTTCTTCATCGTCTTGCCGTTGTCGGTCAGCGTGGGGACGGGCACGCCATGGGCGGCGACGGCTTGGCTGAGGTGTCGCGCACGATAGGCCCTGTGACCCGGCGCCGGCAGGTGACGAGCAAGGCGTAGCGGGGGTGGCCGTCCAGCCAGTTGAGGATCTCGGCGTCGCTGCCGTCGGCCGGCCGGTAGTGGGTGAAGTCGGCCTGCCAGGTCTCGTTCGGCAGCGCCGCTTCAAGCGGATGTAGGACGAGCGAGGCCGCTTCTTCGGCTTGGGGACGACCAGGCCATGCCGCGTCAGGTAGCGGCTGATCGTGGCTCGCGACACCGTCCGCTGATGGTGGTGCCGCAGCCACACCCGGCTGGAGTTTCCTATGTTCTGAACCAGCACACTGATCGTTTAGGGGTCGGCGAGCGTGTCGTTACTTGTTCCAGGCCACCAGGAACTCCGTCAACGAGATGCGTCCGTCCACGTCCCCGTCGTGCTCGTCCGAGACCTTGAAGATCGAGTCGAGCTCGGTGGTGGTGACCTGCTCGCCGCGCGCGTTCATGGCGAGCGTGAACTCCTCGCGCGTGATGTATCCGTCCCCGTCACGGTCGAACTCCTGGAACGTGGCGGTCGGGTCGTTGAGATCTGGCATGGGTGACCTCTCATCGTGCGATTCATTCGATGTGCTGGCAAAGCAACATCGAAGCACGAGCTTGTGCCCTCACGCGAGGAATGACGGGGCGAAAGCGCCGGTCGTGGCGCCCTGTTTCGGATCCGCGACGGCAGGAAGGCGATCGAGCTGATCGCTACCGTCTGCTCGCATGAACCGGCGTAGATCGGACGTGCCGAGGTGACCGGGTGACCGTGGATGGGCAGCCAGGGGGAGAGGATCACGGCGTTGCGGACGCTGGGCTGCGGGTGCAGGTTGCGGGGTGCAGGTCGCGGGGTGTGGGGTGCTCGACAACGGCGTGTGCGTGGGCGAGGCTCGGAGGCCCCCGTGACGTGCCTGCTGCTGCCCGGGATCAAGCGCACCCGGCGGCCGCGACCCGGAGGAAAGGCAGCCAGGGAGCGCGGGCGCGTGTTGGGTCCGCGCTGGATGAAGGGAACCGTCTATGGCGCCGGACGAGTGGGGCAGGATCTTGATGCTCCGGTGGCTGTCGGGTCCGGTGGCTTCGTCATGCCGTGTGCCTGCGCATGAAGACCAGGGTGGTGTCAGCCGCGGGCGGGGGTGCGGAAGACCTGGCGGCTGTGCCAGCTGATGTGGTCAGGCTCCACCGCGTCCAGGCCGGGCTGGGGGCTTCGGGCGGGGTGGCCGGACAGGGAGAGGACCACGTCGTGGGATGCCTGTGACCGGCCCACGAACCTGGCGGAGACGGCGATGGTGCGGTCGATGGTCAGGCCGAGGACGCCCTTGTCGAACAGTTTGTGGTGGATGGCGCACAGGCACAGCCCGTTGGTCAGGTCGTCAGGTCCGTCGAAGGCCCACCAGCGTACGTGTGCCGCGTCCAAACCCACCGCCGCGCCGTCCAGCCAGCCGTCGTAGGAGCAGAACGCGCAGCAGTACTCGTACGCCATGAGCACCCGGTCGCGGAAGCCCGGGTCACGGCGCAGGACCGGCGGTGTCCTGAGCTCCTCGCCGGATTCCAGGTCGAGGCCGGTCAGCAGGCACAGGTCCGGATGCAGGGATGGGGCGAAGTTGGCGTCCAGGAGGTGGCGGGCGATTCGCCCCAGCAGGCCGGGCTCCTCCGACAGGGCGCGGGCCAGGTCGGGGTGGAGGCGGCCGGCGGCGTGGCTGTCGCGAAGGCGGCCCAGCTCAGGGCCCGGGGAGCCCGGGCCGTGGCGGGTGTCGACCAGCCAGAGGCCGTCGTTCGTCAGATGGTGGAAGGGGTAGCCGGGGCTGGTGTCGCGGGGCGGGCCGTACTCCTTGAGCAGCTTCTTGAGCTCGGCCTCGGCGGCGCTGAACGTGATGGGCCGGTTGCCGTGCCGTTGGAAATGGCCCAAGGCGTACAGGAGGAGGAGCGGCTTGTGCGGTGCGCGCTCGCCGCCTCTGGTCCAGCGCCGGATCTCAGCGACCCGCTCGATCCAGTCCACGATCGGCCAGTGTAGAGCGATTATCCGCCTGTCGCGGTGGCCGGCCGCGCCCTATAGTCACCGAGTGAGCGATCTCCAGCCGGGCGTTTACCAGCATCTGATCACTCGTGAGCTGGACGGCCTGCTGCGTGCTGTACCCGATCGCGACCTGATCGACCGGCGGGCGCTGGACATCGCCGACTCCCACGAGACGCTGGCCCGGCATCTGGCCGCGCTCACCCGCCGGGCGCTGCGCTCCGTACGGGGCGAGAACGACGCGGTACGGCTGGCGCGGCAGGTGGAGATCGTCAACAAGGTCGCGGACCTCATCGACGACCTGGTGCCCGAGGCCGCCTCGCCCGAGGAACTCCTGGAGGCCGCCGAGGAGCTGCTGGGCGTCGCCAAGAGCCGGGATCGGGATGCGGCGGGCGCTCACGGGCGCGAGCCGTACCGGCGTCGCGCGGGAGATCGAGCGGGGGTTTCCGACGCTGCCCGCCGGCTGCGTGATCGATCTGGATCGTGACGTGCGGCGGCTCGTCCTCGAGAACGTACGGCAGGCGCTCAGCCTGAACTGGCGGGATCTGGCGCGCGAGCTCCGCGAGCTGGGGGACGTCAGCATGCCCGCGTTCCTGCGGGAGACCGGGCTGGATGTGGAGGACCTCTACCGGCGCCGCCAGGGCTGGGCCGCCCTTCGGCACGCCGCGGGGTTCGACGCCGTGGCGCCGGACGAAGGGCTCGGGCACGCCTTGGGCCGGATGCTGCACATCGACGACGTCGAGCGTCTGACCTTTGTGAGCGACGTGTTGACCGGCCGGGCTCCCCGGTCTCCGCGCGATCTACGCCTCATGGCCATGCTCGATGCGATGTTGTGGGGCGGCACCGAGCCCGTCTCCGGCATGGAGGCCCGCTTCGCGCGGCTCACCGGTGCCCGTGCCGCGGAGCTCGGGGAACTGGCGGACGTGCTCCGCTCGGGAATCCGGCACGTCGCCCTGCGGCTGGACGCCGTCGTGCCGTTGCACGTCCATGCCCGCTACAGCAAGAACGAGGTGCTGGCCGCTTTCGGCATCGACCGGCCCGCGCACATGCGGGAAGGGGTCAAGTACGTTCAGGAGCACCGGGCGGACCTGTTCTTCGTCACCGTCGACAAGGCCGAGGACCATTACTCCCCCACCACGCTCTACCACGACCGGGCGATCAGCGAGGAGCTGTTCCAGTGGGAGTCGCAGAGCACGCTGCGGGCCTCCGCCGCCACTGCCCGCCGTTATCTGACGGGTGAATCCACGGTCCATCTCCTGGTACGGCAGTCCAAACGTGACGAAGGGCTTGGTGCTCCGCCGTACACCTACGCCGGGCCCATGCGGTACGTGAGCCACGAGGGCGAGCGACCCATCCGCTTCGTCTGGCGCCTGGACCACCCGCTTCCACCCGAGGTGTTCCACTACGCCAAGGCCACCGCGGGCTGAGCCGACGCGGGCGTCATGAGGCGAGCAGGTCGAAGTGGAAGCCGACGACCAGGCCGAGGAGGCTGATCACGCGCCACCACACCAGGGACTTCGGATGCTCAAGCACCCAGGCCACGCCTTTGAGGGTGTTCTCGAACAGCTTGCTCCTGGCGGTCGAGATCGCCACCCAGCCGACGGCGAGGACGATCGTCGCGATCAGGACCGCCAGGGCGAGCAGACCTTTGCCGAGCCCTGTGGCGATCTCGGCAGCGGCCCCCATGGCACCGGCAACGATCGCGCCCCCTGCCGTGGCCAAAGCTGTCAGTGTTCCCCGGGTGCGGGACCGGGGGACGGCTCGGAGGCGTCCGCCGTATTCACGGATCCGTTCTGGGCCGAGGATGTCGAGGACGACCGTCATTCCGCCGAGGAATGCGGCGATCTTCCCGAATCGCCCCCACCACAGCATGCCCAGGCCGTACATGGTGGAGTCCTGCAAGGCGCTGTTGCCCGAGAACCACATCTGCAGGGCGTCCAGATAGCCGATGTCTGCCACGGAGGGAGCGTAGAAGCGGCAGCGCTCGGACGACCAGTAGACACCACCGGGGCTGCTCGGGTCAGAAGTTCCACAGGAGGATGGTCCACAGGATGAAGATCGTGGCGTAGATGGAGATACCCACGTAGCCGAGGATCAGTGCCGTGATGGAAACGGCTCTTCGATTTCCGTTGAGATGATTCGCCCGCCAGAGGGCCATGTGTCCGAGTATCACCCCGGCCACGCTTGGTACGGCGAGCGTGACCAGCCCGAGGATCGAAAGGGCCAGGGCGGCAATAGCCCACTGGTTCTTTGGCGCGAAAGCTTCGGCTGTTGACAATTTGGCACGTCCTAAAGGGCTATGGCTCCCGGTAGTGGCCATAATGGCGCTGGCGCAGGCGTTCGAAGTAACCCATGCCTACGAAGAACACCCCGATGAAAACCGAGAGGCCGAGGGACAAGAGCAGAGTGGTCGCGGTGAGGGGGCCACCGAAGCCGGCCAGGGCGCTGATCAGCAGGAGGCTGCCGATCAGCGCGCCGAAGGCGGGCCCCATGACCAGGCCGAGGAGCAGCGGGTGGGCCGCGGAGAAGCGTTGACCGCGGTGCGGTTCCGCAGCACCACCCAGGGAGCTGTCCATGCGCCAGAACCAGTCCGCGAACAGCCTCCACACGCGCACGGTCGACCTCTTTCACGGGGAAAGTAGAAAGATCCTAATTTATCCGGGTGGCGTTGCGGACAATTCCTCCGCGATCGCGGGCTTGCTGCTGCTCCATGTGGTCCTGGCTATTCCTGTGGCGTTTGCGAGCAGCTCGGTGCTCTTCGCGTGGGGTCGGCCCAGCATGCCCATATGAGAGCGCGGCTCCCGTTGTGGGGGCGGCTCTGGTGGTTTCAGCCCTCAGGGAAGACGGCGCACGTCTCGAACAGCGAGCCCGCCGCCGTCGGGGTTTCTGTCGTTCGCCGCTGCTATAGATTGCCGCACCGCCTGATCTTCATGGAAGCAAGGTGTCCGATGGCATCAGTGACGTTTCGCGACGAGACCGCGACCGGCCGGGCTCTGGAGGAGTTCTCCGTGCCCGAGCTGCCCGAGCGGATCTCGGCCCGGGAGCTGGTACGGCTGCGCGTACGCGAGGAGGTGGCCCGCTACAACGCCTCCCCCTCCCACCATTTCCGCGGTCTGGTCAGACCGACCGACGCCGAGGTCGAGCTGAACGGCTACCGGATGCGGAGCGCGCGCAGGCTGGACTGGGAGAAGCAGGCCGACACCGCCGAGGCCGCGTTCGCCCGCAACGGCTTCCTGCTGCTGGTCGGTGACCGGCAGATCCTGGAGCTGGACGATGAGATCGACCTGATCGCCGACCCCGTCGTCTCCTTCGTCAAGCTCGTCCCGCTGGTCGGAGGCTGACGTGGGCGTTCTCGACGGCCTCCCGGCCGAGGTCCGCAGCCGGCTCGACGAAGCCGAGCGCGGAGGCGGAGGTGGAGGCGGATTGGGGCAGGCCGCGCTGGAGTTGTTCCGCGGGCTCGACGCCACTCTGCGCCCTCAGGAGACCTACCGTTTCGTCGATGAGGCGCTGCTGAAGGAGCTCTCCGTCGGATGGGGCGAGGCCGAATGGCGGACGGCGGCGTTGTGGGCGCAGTTGCTCACGCTGGCCACCGACGGCAGCATCGCCGGCGAGACGCTCCTCACCAGGCTGGCCCAGCGCAAGCTGCGCTGGTCCCCGCACGAGCGGGAGCTGCTGTGGCGGACCACACTCGCCCAACCGGAGCAGCCCCGGAAGGACCTCGTCTACCGCATTCCGATGTCCTCGATCAAGGATCTGCCGGCGAGCGAGCGCGAACCGCTCCTGCCGCTCCTCATGCAGGCGCAGCGGGAGATGGAGGCGCTCCCGCTCTCGGCCGGCTGGACGGCCAAGCGGCTGCTGGACGGTCTCATCGCCGAGCACCTCGCCGGCGACCCCGCCGCGGCCACGCGTTCCCTCCTGCCCGAGTGCGACGGCTTCGCCGCGCTGCTGCGCGAGGAGTACAGCGAGCGGCTGGGCGAGCCCGATGCCCTCCCGCTCGTGAGACACTGGGCCACCGCGATCACTCCCACCCCGGCGCCGCAGTGGACGGCACGCGCGGGTGAGCTGCTCACGCCCCACGCCACCGAGCTGATCCGGGAGATCCTGGGCCGCGTGCCCGCCTACCGTGAAGGGCTCTGGCACAACGGCTACGGTGAGGTCGTCACCTATCTCCACGAGCGCACCGCCGAGCTCCTGCGCGGGATGATCTGGACCTGCGAGCTGATCGACGAGCCCTGGGTGACCGGGCTCCTGGGTGACGTGGCCCTGGCCACCAGCATCGGGATGGGCGGATCGGGCCCGAACTCCCGCAGCGAGCGAGTGGCCAACGCGGCCCTCGGCGTGCTGGCCCGGCGCGGGGGTATGGAGGTGGTCGCCCAGCTCGCCCGCATCCAGGCCAAGGTGCGCAGGAAGAGCGTCCTGACCAAGGTCAAGCAGATCCTCCACGAAATAGCCGTACGGACCGGGCTGTCTCCGGAGCAGTTGGTCGAACGCACTGTCCCCACCTTCGGCCTGGGCCACGACGGCACGCGGACCGAGCAGGGGCTGACCCTGGCCGTGACCGGCGCGATCACCTGCAACGGCCGCAAGACCGTCCCCAAGAGCGTCGACCGGGAGTTGCTGGCCGAGTTCAGGGCCACGGCGAAGGAGCTGAAGAAGACGGTCCCCGCCGAACGGCTCCGCGTCGAGCGCATGCTGGCGGCCGGGCGGAGGTGGCCCTGGCAGGAGGTGTGCGAGTTCTACCTCGACCACCCGGTCACCGGCGCCTTCGCCCGTACCCTGATCTGGGAGGTCGTCCAGGGCTCCGCCGGGCTTCCCGCCCGCGTCGGCGGAGCGTGGGAGCTGACCGATCCGGCCGGGCGCCGCGTCCGGCCCCGCCCGGAGACCTCGGTCCGTCTGTGGCATCCCATCTCCCACACTCCCGAGGAGGTCCGCGCCTGGCGGGACCACCTGCTGGCGATCGGCCTGCGCCAGCCGTTCAAGCAGGCCTTCCGCGAGGTCTACCTGCTCACTCCCGCCGAGGAGGCGACGCACGACCGCTCGCGCCGCTTCTCCGGCCATCTGCTCCGGTACGGCCAGGCCAAGGCGCTGCTCACCGAGCGCGGCTGGACCGGCATGTCGCTGGGCCACTGGGACGCGGCCGGAGGGTCCGAGCAGTGCGAGGCCGTCAAGGAGCTGCCCGGCGGCCTGACCGCCACCTGGGAGTTTTACCTGGACGAGCACTCCTACGAACGCGACGGCTACGGCACCACCGCCTCCATCTGCGTCAGCGGCGACCTTCGTTTCCGCTCCGGCACCTCGTCGGTCCCGCCGGCCGACACCGGCCGCTGGCCGGTCCCGCCGGCCGAGGTCCCGGCGCTCACCCTGTCGGAGGCGCTGCGCGATGCCGACCTGGCCGTCGGCGTCACCTCCACCGGCCTGGACCCCGAGGGCCACGGGGACTACTGGCAGTCCTACAGCTTCGGCGACCTGACCGAGAGCGCGCAGGTCCGGCGTGACGCCCTGGCCGGGCTGCTGCCCCGCCTGGCCATCGCGGACCGCTGCACCCTGGCGGACCGGTTCCTGCGGGTACGCGGCAACCTGCGCACGTACAAGATCCATCTCGGCTCGGGCAACATCCTCATGGAGCCCAACGACGCCTACCTGTGCATCGTCCCCCACGGCACCGGCGACCAGGTCTTCCTGCCCTTCGAGGAGGACGGCGGCATGTTGTCGATCATTCTGTCCAAGGCGTTCCTGCTGGCCGCCGACGCCGCCATCACCGACCCGTCCATCACCCGCCAGATCCACTTCTGACAGGACCCACCGGCATGCCCCTCTCCCCCCTCGCGCAGCGCCTGCTCAATCTGATCAACGGGACCGCGAACGACCCCACGCGCTGGCCCGACGCCTCCCAGCTGAACGTCGGGCTGACCGGCGTCGCCGGCTCGGCACCGGGGCGGTACGCGATCGACGAGCGCGCCAGGCAGCAGCTGGCCGCGCCGGCCCGCGAGCTGGTCGAGTTCCTGCTGCCGGAGGACGGGCCATGGTCGTACGGACGCTTCCCCGTGCTGGTGGCGGCGGGGCTGGCGGGCATGGACGCCGAAGTGAGCGCCCGGCTCGCCGAGAGGTGCGGGCCGATCGCGGTCGCCGAGACGGACCTGCTGCTCGGCTGGGACGTCGAACGCCGGGCGCTGTTCGCCGAGGCGACGCGGGTGCGGTGGGAGGAGCCGCTGCCCGGCGTGATCGAATGGCTCGACGCCCTGGCCGGCTACCCCGACTTCGCCCGGACGGCGCTGGAGGCGGCCCAGGCCCGCGTCGCGGCGATCCACGCCGGCGAGATTCCCTACACGGCGGAGAAGGCGTTCGGCGACGACGAGAAGTCGACCCTCGGCCGGGCCGTACGGCTGGCGCTCTACCGGGACGAGCCCTGGCTGCCCGGCCTGCTGGACCCGCTGGCGCGCGGGATCGCGGTGGCGCCCACCCAGGCCAAGACCCTGCCCTCCCAGGCACTGCTGTTCGAGATCGCCCGCGCGGTGCGGGACCACCCGACGCCCGAGGCGATCTCCGCGCTGCGCGCCGCCCGCCAGCTCACCCGGCACGCCGGGGTGCCCAAGCAGCTGGATCGCATGTTCAAGCGCATCGAGCCCGCCCTGGGCCAGCGGCTGGAGGTGGCGTTCAGGCTGCCCGACGGGCGCGTACGGCAGGCGTTCGGCGAGCACACGGCGGTGATCTCGACCGACGGCGAGGTCGAGCTGTCGTGGTGGCACGGCGACAGGAAGCTGAAAGCGGTCCCGGCGGCGGTCAGGCGGGAGCACCCGGACGAGGTCAAGCGGCTGCGCGAGCTGGCCAAGCAGACCATGCAGCAGCAGACGACCCTGTTCAGGGCGCTGGAAGCCGGATACACCGGCGAGGAGGCCGCGCCCTACCGGCAGTTGGAGGGCCGCTCGGTCGTCGACCGGCTGATCTGGGAGTTCGAGGTCTCGCCCGGCGTGTGGCGCGGCGAGCTGGGGATGAGCGTGTCGGACGTGCCCGTACGGCTGTGGCATCCGGCCCGCGCGTCGGTGGAGGAGGTCCGCGCCTGGCGGGAGGTGGTGCAGGGCAAGGAGCTGCGCCAGCCGTTCAAGCAGGCCTTCCGCGAGGTCTACCTGCTCACGCCCGCCGAGGAGGAGACCGGGATCCACTCCTGCCGGTTCGACGGGCACGTGGTGGACTATCGCAGGCTCCGGGCGCTGTTCAAACAGCGCGGCTGGCAGTCGCCCTTCCTCGGGCAGTGGGACGACGGCTACCAGGGTGCGGCCCATCGGGTGCTGGCGAGCGGACGGTGGCGGGTGTACTTCGACCACGGCCTGTACGACGAGCACCACGCGAGCACCGGCCGGGTCCACTTCCAACGGCTGACCGAGGGCAGGTGGCAGCAGGCGCCGTTGACCGAGGTTCCCGCGCTGGTGTTCAGCGAGGCCATGCGGGACGTGGACCTGTTCGTGGGCGTCGCCTCGATCACGAGCGATCCCCAGTGGGCCGACCAGGGGCCGGACCACCTGCGGGACTACTGGCGGACGGGCTCGTTCGCGGCCCTGCCGCCCTCCGCCGAGGTGCGCCGCGACGCGCTGTCCCGGTTGATCGGGCGTACGACCATCGCCGACCGCTGCACCATGACCGACCGTTTCCTGGTGGTACGCGGTGATCTGCGCACCTACAAGATCCACCTGGGGTCGGCGAACATCCTGATGGAACCCAACGACGCCTACCTGTGCATCGTCGCCGCAAGAGCCCCCCAGGCCGGGCTGTTCCTTCCGTTCGAGGAGGACGGCCGGTTGGCGCTCATCCTCAGCAAGGCCTTCCTGCTGGCGAACGACACCGCCATCACCGACCCCTCCATCACCCGCCAGCTCCGGGCGATATAGTCTACGCGTAGATAGTCTGCGCACGGATCAAACCCTCCAGGAGGAACGCGGCATGTACGCCTACGAGCACACGCTGGACACCCCCGCCCCCGCCGCGGCCGTCTGGGCCCTCTACGCCGACGTCAACGGCTGGACCGCATGGGACACCAGCCTCCTCCAGATCGACCTGGAGGGCCCCTTCGAGGTGGGCACCGAGGGCACCATGACCCCCGAAGGCCAGGACACCGTCCGCTTCCGCATCGTCGAGCTGGTCACCGGCGAGCTGTTCACCGACGAGACCGTCGTCGGAGAGCTGACCCTGCGCTTCATCCACCGGCTGGCGGAGACCGGTACCGGCACCCGCGTCACCCACCGCGTCGAGATCACCGGCCCGGGCGCCGAGGAGATCGGCCCGATGGTCACCTCCGACGTCCCCGACGCCATGGCCGCCCTGATCAAGCTGGCCGAGGCGTCCTGAGATGGCGCTCGCGCCCGACGACAGCCCGGGATTGCTGCTCTGGCGGACCACGTTGCGCTGGCAGCGGGCCATCGCCGCCGCGCTGGCGCCCTTCGATCTGACGCACGTCCAGTTCGTGCTGCTGGCCAGCACCGAGTGGCTGAACCGGCACGGCGAGCTGCCCAATCAACTCGCCGTCGCCACGTTCGCCGACACCGACGTCAAGATGACCTCCCAGGTCGTGCGCAAGCTGGAGGAAAAGGGCCTGCTCGTCCGTGAGCCGGATCCCGCCGACAGCCGCGCCCGCCTGCTGCGGGTCACCGATCAGGGCGCCGACCTGGCCCGGCGAGCCGTCGAGGAGGTGGAGCGGGCCGACGCCGAGTTCTTCCGGGCCGTGCCCGACACGGCCGGCCTCGTCACCGTCCTGCGACAACTCGCGGGAGGGCAACCGTGACCCTCGTCACCGTCCTGCGACAGCTCGCCGGAGGGCAACCGTGACCCTCGTCACCGTCCTGCGACAACTCGCCGAAGGGCCCGGAGAGCTAGTCGGTGACGAGAGTGTTGAGCGTGAGGGTCTCCTCGCCGGAGCGGCCGGCGAGGCGGACCGACAGTTCCCACGCGCCGTTCATGAGGAACAGGTCACCCTCGGCGACGAAGTGGCCGGGGGCGGCCTTCCTGGCGGTGACCTCGGGCACCGCGTGACCCATGGTGGTCATCACGGCGGCGACGATGACCGTGTCGGCCTCGCCCCTGTCCACCCGGATGTCGACCGCGCTCCGGTCGGCCGTGACGGTGACGGCGTAACGGGTTCCCGTCGTGGTCACCGGGTCCGGGCCCGAGGTGCGGGCGATGACGAACGCGGCCACCACGACCGCCACGAGCCCGCCGAGGATCAGCAGCCTCAGGCCCTTGACCTGCTTCATCGGGGAACCTCCACGGTGAAGGGCACGGTGGTGATGCCGCGGTCCGTCGCGTACTGCGCCCAGGCGAGGTAGCGGCCCGGCGCGGGGAAGCTGAACGTGAAGCGCAGCCGGCTGCCGGGCGTCCCCATCTCGTGGACGTGGCCGAGGAACTCGCCGTCCGCGCCACGCACGATGAGGTGACCCGCCATCCCGAGCCACGGCCGCGGCGTGCCGCTGGTGGCCACCTCGACGGTGGCCGCCCGTCCCGCCTGCGGTGCGGCGGGCGTCACCGTGACCGTCCCGGCGGCGGCGTCCTGGATCGCCGGGTCGGACGCGGCCGCGGGCTTCGCCGCGCCGGTGACCGTGAAAGAGCCGGTGAGGAGCTGGCCGCCGGAGTCGGTGCGTTCGAGCTCGACGTAGGTGAGATAGCGGCCGGGGCGGTCGGCGCGCAGCCGTACCTCCAGGCGGCCGGGCGCGGTGCGCAGCGGATGGACGTGGCGGAAGTAACGGCCGTCCTCGCTGGTGACCACCAGGTGGGCCATGGCCTCGTGGTGGATGGTGAGGTCGTCGACGGGACGCCCGGTGGACCCGTCGAACAGCTCCACGCGCGCCACGAACTCCTCGCCTACCGCCGGGGCGGCGGGGATCGTGGTGACGACCCGCTGCACGTACGGTCGGCCGAGCAGTGAGTCCGTGGGACGCGGCTCGGCGCCGTCCGGCGACCGGGCGGGCAGCCAGGGGTCGAGGATCACGATCAGCGCGGCCACCGCGAGCCCCGCCGCGGCGACCGCGGTCACCACGAACGCCGACCGGCCGCGCCGGTTGAACGCGCCGGTGAGCAGCCCGCCCACCAGGAGCAGCCCGGCCACGAACAGGCCGCCGTAGATCAGGAACTCCCACCCCGAACCCCGGTCCACCAGGACCCGGAACGGGATCACCGCGCTCTCGCCCCCGGCGCCGACGGTCAGCTCGTGCGGCCCGGTCTCCTCGACCCGCAGCTGGGCGGGGCGGCCCGGCGTCACCGTGCCGGTCACGACCCGCCCGTCGGTCACCGACCGGAGCCGCAGGTCCAGCGTCGGGGCGGACGGGAACCCGATCACCTCGACGCGCAGCGGCCCCGGCACCCGGGTCGTGGCCTTGATCACGAGGGTCAGCTCCGCGCCCGCGATCGTCTGCGCGATCCGCAGGTCCGACCCCGCCTTGACGTCGTGCGCCGCCGCCGGCGAAGCCAGCAGCACCACCAGCAGGCCGACCAGGCAGAGAAGCCGGATCATGCCCGCCGGGCGCCGGACTCGCCGGTCTCCGCGGGCAGCGCGTTCGGAAGGAACAGGGCGCCGAGGGCCAGGCCGACCAGACCCGCCACGATCGGGGCCCCGGTCCAGAGCTCGGGTACGACGGGCAGCTGCCCGGCGAACACGGAGGCGACCGCGATGTACAGGGACCAGGTGGCGAACGCCGACAGGCCGGCGAAGGCCCAGTAGGCGCCCCGGCGCTCCCGCGAGGGCCGCAGCCACCGGATCAGCAGATCACTCACCAGCCCGGCGGCGACGAACGTCAGCAGGATCGGCAGGTTGCGGAAGGCCGTCTGCGCGCCCGGCATCAGGATGCCGACCGCGGACAGCACGGTCGCGCTCCCGAACGGCAGCTGCCAGCGCCGCAGGAGGAACAGCACGGGAGCGAGCACCATGATGTTCGTGATGATCATCGATGCGGCCAGTATGTCGGCGCCGTTGCCCTCCAGGGCGGAGAAGTCCCGGACGATGCCGTTCGGGCTGCGCTGCATGGCGTTGCCGTACGACACGAACAGCGACACCAGCGTGGCGCCGAAGCCGAGCCCGATCAGCGCCGGCAGCAGCCGCGACAGCCGGGGCCGCTCCCCGATGTCCGGGGCGCTCCAGGCCGAGCGGAGCGGGGTCGTGATGATGAGCATCATCGTCAGGATCAGCCCCAGGTGGGACGGGCTGAACAGGATGTCGATGGTCTGCTCGATGCCCAGGAACGTGTGCCACATCATGTCGGCGAACCCGAACGCGGCGAACCCCGGGATGGCGAGCAACCCCGCCAGGTACCCGTTCGGCACCGCGGCCAGCCCGCTTCGGCCGGTGCGCACGTTGCGGTAGACCTGCCAGATGATCCACCCCGACACCGCCGCGAACCCCGAGTAGAACGCCGCGTGCCACGGCGTGAAGAACGTCTCCAACTCGGCCAGGGTGCTGTGCGCCCAGGCGTCGATCATCAGCCCGACGCCGTACCAGACTCCGAGCAACGCCATGACCAGGTCCGCCCGAGGGCTCACCCATGTACGTGCTTCCCCGGAGTCCGCCAGCAGCCGCCGGACCCCGGCGTCCACTGCCACCATGAGCATGCTCCTTCCGTTGATCCGATCCTTCGCGATGGCCACCGGAAGCGGAACCCGGCTGGCACCCACCGGTAGGTACGGTTATCCGCACCCCTCAGGCGTTCAGATAGCGCAACACCGCGAGCACCCGCCGGTGGTCGTGCGGGCTCGCCTCCAGGCCGAGCTTGACGAAGATGCTGGTGCAGTGCTTCTCCACGGTGCGCTCGGCGATGACCAGCAGCTCGGCGATCGCCATGTTCGTACGCCCCTCGGCCATCAACCGCAGCACGGCGCGCTCCCGCTCGGTGAGCATGCGCAGCGGGTCGCCGGGCTGCCGGTGGCGGCCGACGAGCTGCTCGACCACGACCGGGTCCAGCGCGGACCCGCCCGACCCCACCCGGCGGATGGCCGCGGCGAACTCGGCCAGGTCCGACACCCGGTCCTTCAGCAGGTAGCCCACACCCTCCGTGCGGCCGCCGAGCAGCTCGACCGCGTAGCTCACCCGTACGTACTGCGACAGCACCAGCACCCCCACCTGCGGATGCCGCTCCCGCAGCGTGACCGCGGCGCGCAGGCCCTCGTCGGTGTGCGTGGGCGGCAACCGGATGTCGAGCACGGCCACGTCGGGCGGGTCCTTCGCCACATGGGCGAGCAGCTCGTCGGCGTGCTCGACTGACGCCGCCACCGCGAACCCGGCCTCGGTCAGCAGCCGGGCCAGGCCCTCGCGGAACAGCGTGGAGTCCTCGCAGATCGCTACGCGCACGGCAGGACCACCTTCAGCACGGTTCCCTTCCCCGGTGGGCTGTCGATCGTGAGCTTGCCGCCGTTGGCCTCGGCGCGGTCGGCGAGCCCGGCGAGCCCCGAGCCGAGCGCGGGATCGGCCCCGCCCACGCCGTCGTCGCCCACCTCGACCAGGAGGCGGCGGCCGACCAGGGCGAGCCGTACCCATGCCTTCGACGCGGCGGCGTGCTTGGTCACGTTGGCCAGGGCCTCGTTGACGATGTAGTAGGCCGCGCTCTCCACGGCCTGCGGGAGCGGCTCGTCCAGCGCCAGGTCGCAGGTGACGGCCATGGGGGCGACCGCGGCCAGCTCCTTGACCGCGCCGGACAGGCCGCGCTCGGTCAGCACCGGCGGGTGGATGCCGTGGCTGACCGCGCGCAGGTCGTCCAGCGCGGCCAGCACCGCCGTCTTGGCCTCGCCGATGAGCGGCGCGGCCCGCCCGGGGTCGGTGCCGGCCTCGGCCAGCCCGAGCGTCATCGCCACCGACAGCAGCCGCTGCTGCACGCCGTCGTGCAGGTCGCGTTCGAACCTGCGGCGCTCGGCCTCGCCCCACTGCAACATCCGCCGCCGCGAGGCCGCGAGCTGCCGCAGGCGGGCCCGCAGGTCCGCGGTGAGCCGCTCGTTCTCCAGGGCGAGCGCCGCGGCGGCGCACGCGGCCTCGACGAGAAGGGGCTGTTCGAGGAGGGCGACGTCGTGCACGAGTACGGCGAGCGGCGCCTCGCCCTGGTCGACGCGGGTGACGACCCTGCTCGGCCCCGGGTTCAGGTCGACCGGGCGGCCGTCGGCGTCCACGTACCTGTCCTGCTCGGCCGTCCAGTAGCCCACGACCAGCCCGGGGTCCCGCAGGGTGGCGGCCAGCTCGTCGCGCAGCGTGCCCCGCCGTTCTCGCCTGCTCAGGCGTACCACGAGATCGGCCACCCGGCCGTGGTCCATCCGGCTGCGCATGAGGCCGACCAGGTACGCCATCGGGACCGCCATGAAGGACACCAGCATGACGAGCGTGATGGGGGCCTGCAGCGGGTTCGGGCCGAAGAGCTCGGCCATCCGGTCCACGGCGAAGGCGACCGTCGCGACCATCGACGCGCCGGTGACCGGCGCGACCGCCCGGCGCTGCGCCATGCTGGCCTGACGCCAGCGCTTGGCCTTGAGAGCGAGCACCATGCCCGACATGAGGACGGTCAGCTGCCAGGACGAGGCGTCGAGCGCGTCGGTGAAATTCCGGAGCGGCACGGGCATCGGAAGGCGCATGAGGGCCTTGGCCGTGGGCAGCACGAGGGCCAGGACGTAGGCCAGGCCGGTCACCACCTTGTACGACACCAGGTCCAGCCGGCCGGTGGGGAAGGCGAGGAACAGGTGGCAGGCCATCCCCGCCCACAGGCCGCACAGCGACAGCGCCCACAGCTGCTGTCCGGGGAAGAACAGCACCTGCTGGGGGATCCAGGCGACCCCGAGCACGGCCATGAGCGGGCCGACCTGGTTACGCGGATGCTCGCGCCAGGCCACGATCCCGCCCGCGAGGAAGGAGACGCCGGCCAGCGCGCCGAGCACGAATATCGGGCTGTGCCGCCAGATGGCGCCCGGGCTGGCCCCCAGGGCGTTGACGACCAGCAGCCAAACCCCTCCCGCCGCGACGGCGAGTAACGCGGTGGTGCCCCTGGAACGTGTCGCCATCGCCCACCCCCGATGGGGATTGTACGGGCGAACCATCCGGAATGCGGACGGATCAGACCCTAGGCCGGCAGGCCCCAGCGGGCCTGGTTCGCCGGGGTCACCGGGCGGATGACCGCGTCGCCCCGGGCCTGGATCAGGACCTCCTCGCCACGGCGCAGGTCGAGCTCGAGGTCCCCGCCGGGCAGCGTCCGCCACGGCACCTTGCGGCCGTCGCTCCGTACGGTGAAGGGGCCGTCGATGCCGGTGCGGACGCGGCACGGCGCCCCGGCCAGCGAGACCAGCCGTACGAAGTCGGTACGGCCGCCGCGGCGGGCGGCCGACAGCAGGAACGCCCCCTGCGTCAGGAAGTTGTGCACGGTGACGTCGGGCCAGGCGGCCGGCATGGCGGGCAGGACCCTGATGACGCCGTCCCAGCTCTGGCAGATCATGTCGTGCACGGACTGGGCGGCGGACAGCGGCGTCTCGATGACGGGGCCGCTCTCCTTGTACATCGTGTTGGGCTGGACGAAGCGGCGCAGCAGCTCGTCGAGGTAGAAGTGGGCGTCGTCGCCGCGCGACATCTGCGCGGAGATCGAGGCCGCGCCGGTGAAGCTGTAGCCCTGCAGGGCGCCCTCGAAGCTGATCCAGTGCTTGAGCGACCTCTCGATGAGCGCGCGCTGGTCCTCCTGCTCCCACGTGACCAGGTACAGGGGATAGATCATCAGGAGGTGGGAGTAGTGCCGGTGCGACTTGGCGAAGGGGGCGCCCGCTCCGATCATGAAGCCGTTCTCGTCGATCGGGTAGCCGGCCAGGTTCGCCAGCACGTCCTGCCACTTCGGCAGCAGCGGGTCGCGCACGCGCAGCAGGCGCGCCGACTCGACGAGCGTCCGGCAGCCCCAGCGGATCAGCGCCAGGTCGTAGTTCGTGTCCGGCGCGTTGACCCCGTACTCCGGGGAGAACGTGGCGGGCAGGTGCAGCTTCCCGTCGGAGCCCGGCTCCAGGAAGTGCAGGTAGTAGTTGATCGCCCGGCGCAGCAGCGGGAACAGCACGTCCCGCACGATCCGGGTGTCCATCGTGTGCCGGTAGGACAGCCAGACGTTGTGCAGCGCCCAGGTCAGGTTGCCGACCTCGGGCACGGGGGTGGCCTGGCCGGGGACGCCCACCGGGTAGCCGCTGTTGCCGAGGCCGGAGCCGTTGTCGAGCGTCATGTCCGTGGTACGCGGGATGCCCGCGGAGTCCTCGGGGAACGTCACCTGGTCGATGAGGTTCTGCCGGTACCGCGACAGGCTCCTGGTGACCGCGTCCAGCTCCAGGTGGTTCGAGCCGTGGATCAGCCAGTATTCGAGCTGCACGTTGAGGTTCCACCAGGTGGCCGGCCACGGCGTCGGCTCCAGCCACGGGCCGGTGGTCGCCATCGGCGGCGCGTCCCCGCGCGCGGCGGCGGCGACCTTGTAGAGCTGGATCCAGTAGAAGCTCTGCGTCCGCTGGTCGGGCAGCGACAGGAAGCTCTTGCGGTAGTAGCCGTGCCACCAGCGCCGGTGGTCGGCGGCCAGCGCCTCGACGGGCAGCCGGGCCGCGGATCGTACCGATCTGACCGCCTCGTCGCCCGCCGTGTCCCGCGGGAACGACCAGGCGACCGCGGCGTAGAGGGTACGCCGTGCGCCGCGCCGCACCTCTCGCCAGGCCGTCGCGTGCCCGCCGCCGGACAGCAGCGGCTGGGTGATCAGCTCCAGGTCGTCGTGGCGGGTCACGGACGGGGCGGGGTTGGCGGTGTAGCCGGGCGGAGGCGGCCGGTTGAAGATCGGGTCGGCGCGGGGGCTGACGGCCTCCTCGGGGTGGAAGGTCCACCGGAAGTCGCGCTCGCCGTCGCTGGGTAAGACCTCGACGGCCAGCACGGAGCGGTCGTTGTGGATCAACGCCCTGATCTCCAGGCTGCCGGAGGAGGTGGTGATGGCGCCGGTCAGCTCGGCGTTCCACAGGTCGAGCCGCCAGTCGACGCCGGTGATCGCGCCGACGGGCTCCAGCGTGAGGTGGCCGACGGGCAGCCGGGCCAGGCCGAACAGCGCGCCGTACTCGGGGCGGTGGTCCTGGACCTCGCTGTGCTGCACGGTGAAGCGCACGGCGTTGGCGTCCTGCTGCGCGTAGACGCCGGAGCCGAGGAAGCCGTTGCCCAGGAACGGCCCTTCGTACCAGGTCTGCGGCATCCGCTTCCACACCAGGTCGGCGTCGGCCAGGAAGCGTTCCCAGTCGATCTCGTCATGGAGCAGCGGACCGCCACCGCCGCCGAGCGCGGGAGCGGCCAGCGCGGCGCCGAGAAGTTCGCGCCTGGACGGCTCGCTCGCCGCAAATAGATCGGACGTATCGGGCACCAATGAACGGTATTTCCGGAAAGCGGCAAGGTCAAGACCCCCAGAGGTCGGATCGTCTCGAAGCCGCAACCGATTGACCTGTGGCGTTGACGTCGTGTTACCCGCCAATTAACGTCCCCAGTTAAATATTTGATAACGGATGGACCCCCCGCATGAGAGAGCTCAGCAGACGTGGATTCCTCCAGGCCGGCGTCACCGCGGCCGCCCTCGCCCTGACCGGTTGCGCCGGAGGCGGAGGCTCGGGTGCCGGCCTCCAGTTCGCCTGGTGGGGCAGTACGACGCGGCACACCGCGACGCAGAAGGCCATCGACGCGTTCAAGAAGAAGAAGCCCGGCATCCAGATCAAGACCCAGTTCTCCGGCTGGGAGGGCTACTGGGAGAAGCTGGCCACCCAGACCGCGGGCGGCAACGCCCCCGACGTGATCCAGATGGACTACTCCTACCTCGGCGAGTACGCCAGGCGCGGCAGCCTGCTGGACCTGGGCCCGTACGTCGGCAAGGGCCTGGACCTGTCCGGCTTCGACCCCGACGTGGTGAACGCCGGCAAGATCGACGGCAAGCAGTACGCCGTGAACTTCGGCATCAACTCCACGGCCCTCATCGTCAACAAGACCCTGGCGGCCGAGCGCGGCGTGGAGATCCCCGAGACCTTCACCTGGCCCGAGTACGGCGAGCTGGTCAAGAAGCTGGCCGGGAAGGGCGTCTTCGGCACCGAGGACGGCGCCCAGGACGGCGGCGCGCTGGAGAACTGGCTGCTGGAGCGGGGCAAGATGTTCTTCACCGCCGACGGCAGGCTGGCCTACGACGAGGACGACCTCAAGGAGTGGTTCACCTTCTGGGACGGCCTGCGCAAGGCGGGCGCGGCCACGCCGCCGGACGTCCAGGCCACCGCGGCGGGCGACGTGCAGAACAGCCTGGTCGCCACCCGCAAGGCGGTCATGGACTTCGCCTGGTCCAACCAGCTCACCGCCTACATGTCGCTCACCAAGGACGAGGTCGGCGTCCACACCCTCCCGACCGGCGACAAGCCCGGCCAGTACTACAAACCGTCCATGCTGCTGACCGTCAGCTCCGGGAGCAAGGCCAAGGACGACGCGGTGGCCCTGGTCAACGCGCTCGTCGCGGACCCGGACGTGGCCGGCCAGCTCGGGTCGGAGCGCGGCATCCCGCCCGCGACCCCGATCCGCGCCGCGCTGCGGCCCAAGGCGTCGCCGTCCGAGCAGCCGGTCTACGACTACATCGACTCGATCAAGGACCAGGTCGGCCCGCTGCCGCCGCCGCAACCGCTCGGCGCCGGGGAGCTGCACAACAAGGTGCTCACCAACATCAACCAGCAGATCGGCTTCGGCAAGCTCACGATCGAGCAGGGGGTGTCCCGATTCTTCGAAGAAGCTCGACGAGTGCTCAAGTAGAGGGACGCGCGGCCTACCTGTTCCTGCTGCCGTGGTTCGCCGGGCTGCTCCTGCTGACCGGCGGGCCGATCCTGGCCTCGCTGGCCCTCTCGTTCACCGACTTCGACCTGCTCACCGCGCCGTCCTTCGTGGGGCTGGACAACTACGCCAGGATGCTCACCGACGACCCGCACTTCGTCAACGCCGTACGGGTCACGCTGATCTACGTCGTGTTCTCCGTGCCGCTGTCCGGCGCCTTCGCGCTCCTGGTCGCCGTGCTGCTGAACAGGCCCGTGCGGGGCATCGGCGTCTACCGCGCCGCCTACTACCTGCCGTCGCTGCTGGGCGGCAGCGTCGCGGTGGCGATCCTGTGGCGGCAGATCTTCGGCGCGGACGGCCTGATCAACGACGCCCTGAGCTATTTCGGGATCGTGGGGCCGAGCTGGATCTCCACACCCCAGTACGCGATCTACACGCTGGTCCTGCTGCACATCTGGCAGTTCGGCTCCCCCATGCTGATCTTCCTGGCCGGGCTGAAGCAGATCCCCGCCGAGCTCTACGACGCCGCCGCGGTGGACGGCGCCGGGAAGGTGCGCGCGTTCTTCCGCATCACGCTGCCCATGCTCAGCCCGATCATCTTCTTCAATCTCGTGCTGCAGACCGTGAACGCCTTCAAGGCCTTCACCCCCGCCTTCATCATCAGCGGCGGCACCGGCGGACCGGCCGACTCCACGCTCTTCTACACGCTCTTCATCTACCAGGAGGGGTTCGGGAACTTCCGGATGGGCTACGCCTCCGCGCTGGCCTGGGTGCTCCTGCTGGTGACCGCGGCCTTCACCGCGCTGGCCTTCCGCTCCTCGAAGTACTGGGTGCACTATGCCGACTAGCCGCCGCTGGGCCCTCCACCTGCTGGTCGTGGTGGGGGCGCTCGTCATGCTCTATCCGCTGTTCTGGCTGATCAGCTCCTCGTTCAAGCCCAACGACGAGATCTTCACCGATCCCGGGCTGGTGCCGGAGACCGTGGTCGCGGACAACTACGCCACCGGGTGGACCGCGCTGGGCGTGCCCTTCAGCGGGTTCTTCGCGAACTCGTTCGTCATCGCCGCGGCGGCCGTGGCCGGGAACGTGATGTCGTGCTCGATGGCGGCCTTCGCCTTCGCCCGGCTGAGCTTCCGGTTCAGGAAGCTCTGGTTCGCGATCATGCTGGGGTCGATCATGCTGCCCATCCACGTGCTGATCGTGCCGCAGTACACGCTGTTCAAGTATCTGGGCTGGGTGGACACGTTCCTGCCGCTCATCGTGCCGAAGTTCCTGGCGGTGGACGGGTTCTTCATCTTCCTGATGGTGCAGTTCATCCGGTCGCTGCCGCGCGAGCTGGACGACGCCGCCCGCATCGACGGGTGCGGGCCCGTCCTGGTGTACTGGCGGATCATCCTGCCGCTGTCCCGGCCGGCGCTGATCACGACCGCGATCTTCACCTTCATCTGGACCTGGGACGACTTCTTCAGCCAGCTCGTCTATCTGAGCGACGTGTCCACGTACACGGTGCCCCTGGCGCTCAGGGCGTTCCTCGACTCCAGCGGCGGCTCCACCTGGGGGCCGATGCTCGCGATGGCGGTGCTGTCGCTGATCCCCATCCTGGGTTTCTTCCTGATCTTCCAGCGACGCATCACCGAGGGCATCTCGACCACCGGCCTCAAGGGGTGACGTCACCGCGGGGTGAGCCGGATCACCGGGTACTCGCGGTCGGATTTGGCCTGGTACTTGGCGTAGCGGGGCTGGGCGGCGGTGATGCGCTGCCATGCCTGCGCGCGCTCGGCGCCGTCGAGCCGGTGCGGCGTCACCGGCACGGCGTCGCGGCCGGGGAGCTCGACCGACGCCCGCTCGGGGTGCGCCATCAGGTTGGCGTGCCAGTCCGGGTGCCGGCCCCCGCCGCCCGACGCGACGATCAGCCAGGCGTCCTCGCCGTCGGCGAACCACGCCAGGGGCGACTGCCGCGGCTGCCCGCTCAGGCGGCCCACCGTGTTCAGGATCAGCACGTCCATGCCCATGAACGAGCCCTGGCCACGCCGGATCTTGCGGCTCATCCGGGCGTTCATCTTCCGCTGGATCCACCGTGACATCGGCCCGGGCGTACCGCTCCTGCGCTGCTGCTGCTGTGTCATCGGTGCCCCTCAGCCCAGCTCGTTGACGCGGATCATGTTGCCCGCGGGGTCGCGGAAGGCGCAGTCGCGGATCCCCCACGGCTGCTCGGTCGGCTCCTGGACGACCTCGGCCCCGCCGTCCCGCAGCCGCGCGAAGGCGCCGTCGAGGTCGGCGGTGGCCACGATCATGCGGGCGTAGGTGCCCTTGGCCATCATCTCGAGGATGGTGCGGCGCTCGTCGTCGGTGATGCCGGGTTCGGCGCCCGCCGGGTGCAGGACGACGGACGTGCCGGGCTGGCCGGCGGGGCCGACGGTGATCCAGCGCATCGTGCCGTCGCCGACGTCGTTGCGGACCTCGAAGCCCAGATTGTCGCGGTAGAAGGCCAGGGAGGCCTCCGGGTCGTTGTGCGGGAGGAACGTCTGGTGAATGGTGAAGTCCATGGCGACGACGCTAGTTGCGGCCCGGTGACCGGCGCTTCTCCATTCCTGACCGTTCGCCGTGGTCAGGCGAACGGTCAGGCGAACGGTCAGCCGAGGGTCTCCGGGGCGGCGAGGGCCAGGCCGGCGGCGCCCAGGGCGTGCTGGGCATCGCTCCAGGGACGGACGATCACCTGAACGCGGTGGGCGGCGGTGACCCGGCTGGTCCGCATCGCGGCGAGGAACCCCGGCTCCAGCCCCGGCCAGAGGACGTGGTTCTCGCCGATGACCGCGATGGTGGGCGTGCCGAGCAGGTTGACGACGCCGGCGACGGCCCGCCCGAGCACGGTGCCGATCCCGGCGAGGACCTCCGCCAGCCCCGGCTCGCCGCCGGAGACCCAGCGCGCGCGGAGTTCCTCGATGGTGGTGGCCGCCTCGGCGAGGCCGGCGCGGCGCGCGGCCCGCAGGATGCCGCCGTCACTGGTGAGCGTCTCCAGGCAGCCTCGGGCACCGCAGGCGCAGCGCGGTCCGGTGGTGGCGACCGGCGTGTGGCCGAACTCGCCGGAGAGCCCGCTCGGGCCGCGGTGCACCCGCCGCTGCAGGACCGCGCCGAGCCCCACCCCGTCGCCGATGCCGAGCACCAGGAAGTCGTCGTGCTCGCGGCCCGTCCGGTACAGGAGCTCGGCGGTGGTGCTCGCCCGGAGATCGTTGTCGACCAGCACCGGGATCGGCAGTTCGGCGCGCAGCCGTTCGCCGAGGGGAAGTTCGCTCCAGCCGAATCGGGGACATACACGTATATAGCCGGTGGCCGAATCGACAGAGGACGGAGTGACCACTCCCACGGCCCGCAACCTGGGCCCCAAGGTGGGGTCGGCCAGCCGGTGGTTGATCACCGCGAGCAGCTGAGGGATCGGATCGGAACGGCAGTCGAAGGGTGATACATCGGATGTGATCACGCGACCGTCCAGACCCGCGACGACGGTGACGACATGGTCGGTGGCCACCCGTACACCCATGGTCGCGGCGGCCTCGGGCACCACCTGGAGCGGGATGCGGGGCCTGCCGACGGCCCCGGCCTGCGGGGCGAGAGTCCGCAGGTAGCCGCAGGCCAGGAGACGTCGCGTGTGCTCGTGCACGGTCGCGTCGCCGAGCCGGAGGCGGGCCGCGATCTGGCGGCGGTCCAGGGCGCCCGCGGTGCCGAGCAGCGCCAGGATCTCGACGCGGGTCAGATCTCCGCGAGGGGCGACTCGAGGAGCAGTCATCGGATATTTCCACCTCGATCTCATTGACACTACAGAGCGCGACGCCTAAGTTTCACAATTATTAACTCGGCCCCGAGCTTATTGAGTGGAGCTGCGATGGGCAGGCGGATGCATGGCGGTCGGCGATCATTGGCAGTCGCCGTAGCGGTGGTCATCGCGGGGGGATTCACCGCCGGTTGTGGGGACAACGGCGGTCAGCAATCATCAGGCGGCAGCAAGGCGACCAACGGAGCGGTGACGCTCACCTGGTCGATGTGGGCCTCCGGCACGGAGGACCGCGACGCCTGGCAGAAGGTGGCCGACGAGGTCACCAAGAAATACCCGAACATCAAGATCACACTGGAGACCTCTCCGTTCAACGACTACTTCACCAAGCTCGGCACCCGCCTGGCCGGCGGCAGCGCGCCGTGCATCGTCTCCATGCAGAGCCTGCGCACCGGCGGCTACGTCAACGGCATGCTTCCGCTGGACGAGCTGATCAAGAAGAACAGCCTGGACACAGGCGACTTCGACTCCTCGATCATGGCCGGGCTGGCCTCCGGCGGCAAGCAGTACGCCCTGCCGTACGACGTCGGCTCGCTGATCGTCACCTACAACAAGGACATGTTCAAGGCGGCCGGCGTGGCGGCGCCGAAGGTCGGCTGGAGCATGGCCGACTTCGAGGCCACGGCCAAGAAGCTGACCACCGGCGGCAAGTACGGCTTCGTGGCCTACCCCATCGACCTGCCGATGTTCTCGATGATCCTGTCGCAGACCGGCGCGGAGCCGGTGGACGCGTCCGGCAAGCTCACCCTCACCTCCGAGCCGATGGCGACCGGCTTCCAGTGGTACGCGGACCTGGTCGCCAAGGCCGGGGTCGCGCCCAAGGTGCCCGGCGTGGACAACAACTTCCCCGACACCCAGTTCCTCAACGGCAACGTGGCGATGCAGGTGAACGGGCCCTGGGCCGTCCTGTCGCTCAAGGAGCAGGCCAAGTTCGGCGTGGGCCTGGCCACCATCCCCGCCGGTCCCGGCGGGTCCAAGACCTACTCGGCCGGCTCCGGTTTCGGTATCTCCCAGTCGTGCCAGTACCCCGACGAGGCGTTCAAGGCGATCAGCGTGATGACCAGCGCCGACGTGCTCGGGCAGCTCGCCACCATCGGGCGCGCCTACCCGGCGCGCAAGTCCGTCCAGAACAAGTGGTACGAGAACGCCTTCGAGGGCGCCAAGGAGGTCCTCGACGCCGCCAACGCCTCGGCGACGCCGTTCCGCACGACGTCCAGCTGGGACCAGGTGTCGAAGCTGCTGGCCCAGTACGGCGTGCCGGTCTTCAACGGGCAGGGCACGGCGGCGGACGTCCTCAAGCAGGTCCAGCAGCAGGCACCGGCGTAACGAGCATGCGCAACCATCCACAGGGAGTGACGTGTACAACGACGCCATACCCGGGCGAGCGGCGGTAGCACGCGGACAGCGTGCCCGCCGCCGGCGCGGCGACGGAAGGGTCGCCGCCCTGTTCGCCGGGCCCAGCCTGATCGGATTGACGCTGTTCACGCTCTTCCCGATCGTGATGTCCCTGGTGATCGCCTTCTTCCGATGGCCCGCGGTGGGCGAGCACGTCTTCACCGGGCTGGGGAACTTCGCGACGCTGTTCGGCGATCCCGTGTTCCGGCGGACGCTGTTCAACACGTTGCTGTTCGTGGTGCTCTACCTGCCGCTCAACCTCATCGTGTCGGTGGGGCTGGCAGTGTGGATCTCGCCGCGCATCAAGGGCCGCCAGGCGCTGCGGGTGGTTTTCTTCCTGCCCGTGGTCACGCCGATGGTGGCCAACGCGATCGTCTGGCGGATGATCTACCAGCCCAACGGGTTCATCGACGGCACGCTGCACGCCGCCACCGGCGTGCACGCGCCGAACTTCCTCGGCGAGCAGGGCTGGGCCATGTTCGCCGTCGTCGCGATGAGCGTGTGGCAGGGGTTCGGGTACAACATGCTGGTCTTCTCGGCCGCCCTGGACGCCATCCCGCGGCAGCTCGTGGAGGCGGCGCAGATCGACGGGGCGGGGCCCTGGCGGCTGTTCTTCCGCATCACGCTGCCGATGATCTCCCCGGCGATGTTCTTCGCCACGACCATGACGCTCATCACGTCGTTCCAGGTCTTCACCCAGCCGTTCCTGATGACCGGCGGCGGGCCCGGCATCGACACCGAGACCCTCATGATGTTCGTCTACAACCAGGGCTTCTCCGTCTACCAGTTCGGACTCGCCTCCGCCGCGGCCTGGATCCTGTTCGTGCTGATCCTGGGCGTGACCGCGATGCAGTTCGCCGGCCAGCGCAGATGGGTCACCTACGATGTCTGAGCACGCGCACGCCGCCCCGGCCTCCCCATGGGCGCACAGGGTCCGGCTGGTCGTCTCGCACGCCGCCCTCTACCTGGTGGCCGCCGCCTTCGTGTCGCCGCTGGTGTACATGGTGGCCACGTCGCTGAAGCGCGCCGACGAGGTGTTCGGCTCGCCGCCGAGCCTGTTCGGGTCGGTGATCCGGTGGGAGAACTACAGCGAGGCGTTCGAGTTCCTGCCGTTCGCGCGTTTCGTGGTCAACGGGCTCGCCGTCGCCGTCTGCGGCACCCTCGTGGTGCTGGTGGCGTCGAGCATGTCGGCGTACGCCTTCTCGCGACTGCGCTGGCGCGGTCGCGACGGCGTCTTCCTGGTCTTCCTGGCCACCCTGATGATCCCCCAGGAAGTGCTGGTCGTGCCGATGTTCATGCTGATGCGCTGGTTCGGGTGGGTGGACTCGTTCCAGGCGCTGATCTTCCCCTGGGCGTTCACCGCCTTCGGGACGTTCATGCTGCGCCAGTTCTTCCTGACCATCCCCGAGGAGCTCGCCGAGAGCGCCCGCCTCGACGGCGCGGGGCCGGTGCGCGTCTTCACCAGCATCATGCTGCCGCTGGTCAGGCCCGCGCTCGCGGTGCTGGCGGTCTTCACGTTCATCAACTACTGGAACAGCTTCCTGTGGCCGCTGATCATCATCAACTCGGTGGACGAGAAGGCCACGGTCCCGCTGGGTCTGCAGCTCTTTTTCGGGCAGCAGGGAACCCAGTGGAACCTCATCATGGCCGCGGCCGTGATCTCCATGGCGCCGACCACGGCGCTGCTCATCATCCTGCAGAAACATCTCGTACGCGGGATCGCGACCAGCGGTCTCGGCGGACGCTGAACACTTGAAGAAGAGGGACATCGTGCAGCACCACGCCTGGTTCGCCGAATCCCGGTTCGGCATGTTCGTGCACTGGGGTCTGTACTCTCTGGCGGCCCGGCACGAGTGGGTGAAGAACCGCGAGCGCCTGACCGACGAGGACTACCAGCGCTACTTCGACCACTTCGATCCCGACCTGTACGACCCGGCGCGATGGGCGCGGCTGGCCAAGGAGGCCGGCATGCGCTACATCGTCCTCACGACCAAGCACCACGACGGCTTCTGCCTGTGGGACTCGGCGCAGACCGACTACAAGGCGACGCGCACGCCCTGGGGCAAGGACCTGATCGCGCCGTTCGTGGAGGCCGTCCGCGCCGAGGGTCTGAAGGTCGGGTTCTACCACTCCCTGATCGACTGGCACCATCCCGAGTTCCCGGTCGACTCGCTGCATCCCCAGCGTGACGACGAGGCGTTCAAGGCCGCCGCCGCGGGCCGCGACGTCTCCAAGTACGCCGACTACCTGCATGCCCAGGTGCGCGAGCTGCTCACCGATTACGGCCGGATCGACTACCTGTTCTTCGACTTCTCCTACCGGGGCAGGCCGGGGAACTGGGGTGGCAAGGGCGCCGACGACTGGCGCTCGGACGAGCTGCTCGCGATGGTCAGGGAGCTCCAGCCGGAGGTCATCGTCAACGACCGGCTCGACATCCCCGGCGACTTCGTCACCCCCGAGCAGTACCAGCCCGCCGGGCCGATGGTCGTCGACGGGCACGAGGTGCCGTGGGAGGCGTGCCAGACGCTCAACGGCAGCTGGGGGTACGACCGGGACAACCTCGACTACAAGTCTCCGGACCTGCTCGTACGGATGCTGGTCGACAGCGTCGCCAAGGGCGGCAACCTGCTGCTCAACGTGGGCCCGGACGGGCGCGGCCAGATCGACCCCCGCGCGCGCGGGACGCTCGCCGACATCGGCGCCTGGATGCGGCTGAACTCCCGCTCGATCTACGGCTGCGGTCCCAGCGGCTTCACGGCGCCTCCCGACTGCCGCTACACCCAGCGTGGCGACCGGCTCTACCTGCACCTGTTCGCCTGGCCGTTCGGCCACCTGCACCTGCCGGGGCTGGCCGGGCGGGTGAAGTACGCCCAGTTCCTGCACGACGCGTCGGAGATCCGTACGCGGGTCATCGACCCCGGCCAGCAGGCCGGCCTCACCACGATGGGAGCCGCGTCGCCGGACGTCCTGACCCTCGACCTGCCCGTACAGCGCCCCGACGTCGCCGTGCCCGTCGTCGAGCTGTTCCTCACCGAGTGACTTCAGCCCCGTCGTGGGCGAGCTGCCGCGAAGGCGTCAGCAGCGTGGACAGCGCCCAGCGGCCGGGCCCGAGGACGGCGATGAGCAGGAAGCCCCAGCAGAAGAGCGCCGCCTTCTCACCGCCGTTCTCGATCGGGAACAACGCCTGAGGCTGGTGCACGACGAAGTAGGCGTAGGCCATGGTGCCCGAGCAGAGGACGGCGGCGACGCGGGCGCCCAGTCCGAGCAGGACGAGGATGCCGCCGACCAGTTCGATGGCCGCGGCCCACCAGCCGGGCCATTGTCCGAAGGTGGGCACCGGGCCCTGCGCCCCGCCCAGCACGTCGAAGAGCGTCGCCGCGCCGTGGCAGGCGAACAGCAGTCCCAGCACGATCCGGTACAGGGCCAGGAAGAGCCCCTGATTCTTGTCCAACAGATCCACGGCAAATGCCCTTTCCTGACTGTTGAAAGTTATAGGAGCGCTCCCAAGCAGATTCTTGAGATCAAGCACATATGTCAATGTCACGCCACTCACAGGATCGGTCCAAAACGCGCTGTATACGCATAACCTGCCCGAACTTCCCGGCCATAAAGTTTCGCATTCGTGAAATTTTCATCAGCGACCGAAGAAAGTCTGCAGGGAGAGTTGACACGAATGATCGGGCCACGGTAAATCCCGACATACGAAAGCCGCCCGGACAGGATCCGGGCGGCTTTCGTCAAGGACCGGCTACCGCTTGGCGCACAGCGCGGTGTCCATGGCCTCGATCACGTGCTGGTGGGCCTCCTCGTCGGGGGGCAGCGCCGTGACGGCGACGGTGGCGGCGCGGCCGTCCTCGGTCACCCCGTTGCGGGTCTCGTACCCGTCGATGTCACCGCCGTGGCCCCAGGTGACGCCGCCGCAGCTCAGCGGCATCTTCATCAGGCCCAGCCCGTACTCCCAGCCGGCCGGGAACCCGGGCGCCTTCATCGTGTGCTTCATCGCCGCCAGCTGCTCCGGCTTGAGCAGCTTGCCGCCCATCAGGGCGGTCATGAAGCGGTTGAGGTCGCTCGGGGTGCCGATCAGCTGGCCGGCCGCCCATCCCCACGACGGGTCCAGGTTCGTGATGTCCTTCAGCTTGCCGCCGGGCTGCTCCGACCCGTACCCCTGCGGGTGACGCCCGCGGATCGTCCTGTCCCCCTTGCCCGGCCAGTACGTGTCACGCAGCCCGAGCGGCTCGATGATGCGATCCGTGATCACCTCGGCCACCGGACGGCCGGTGACCTTCTCGATCAGCAGGCCCGCCAGCACGTAGTTGGTGTTGCTGTACTCCCAGCTCGTGCCCGGCGCGAACGACGCCTTGTGCGCGAACGCCATGTCCAGGAGGTCCTGGGGCGAGCGGTAGACGTTGCGGCTCTCGAAGATGCTCGGCATCCAGCGGGTGTAGTTCGGCAGGCCGCTGGTGTGCTGCAGCAGCTGCCGCACCGTGATCTTCCTGCCGTCGATGCCCTTGCCGCGGACCACCTTCGGCAGGTATGCCTCGATCGGCTCGTCCAGATCGACCTTGCCCTCGCCGACCAGCTGCAGCACCGCCACCGCGGTGAACATCTTGGTGTTGCTCGCGATCCGCACCCGGCCGTCGACCGGGACCTCCTCCTTGGTCGTCAGGTCCGCGACCCCGGCGGTGTAGTGGCGGGTCCGGCCCTTGCCGTCCTGCACCGCCGCCAGCGCCGCCGGGAACTTGTCCTTCTCCACCAGCGCGTCCAGCTTGCGCTGCACGGCGTCGGGCCGGTGGTTGCGCTTCAGCTCGTCCCGCACCTCGGCCAGCTCGGCGGACAGGCTCTCGTCCGGGCTCTGCCGCACGACGTTCGCGGTGCGGCCGAGCCCGGTGGCCGCGGCGGCCGGCGTCCCCGCCACGACCAGCCCCGCCAGCGCCGCCAGCGCCGCCGCGGCGAGGACCCGCACGCGCCGGGAGGACTTCGACTCGGAAGAGGTACGCGACATGGGAAACGCTCCTGATTTCTTGGTGGGGGTCGTCCGCTTCGGACATCACCCAGCATGTCGGCGCACGGCATCCTTGATCGATCCCGTGCGCTGGAGCGTTGGGGTACAGCCAGCTGTACCGGGATCAGGACGGGCAGGTCCCGTCCAGAGCGCTGATCACCCCGTCGATGAACACCTGCGACTTCGGCTCGTCGGCATGCGCCACCCCGGGGAACTCGGCCTTGCACCACACGCCGTCGATGACGTCATTGCGGGTCTCGTCGAGCGAGCTCACCAGCAGCGTGTAGCGGACGGGGTCGGGCGTCGGGTCGCCGCTGTTGAGCTGGCTGATGAAGGTGCTGGTCGGGCACATCTGCCCGCCCTGGTTCGCCGGAAGGAGGCAGGCCGGCCAGTAGCCGCGCTGCCCGGTGCCCATCGAGACGTAGCTCAGCGTGGCATCGGCGCCGCCGAGGGACTTCAGGTAATAGCGCGCCGACAGCCCTCCCATGCTGTGCCCGACTAGGCTGACCTTCCCGCCGCCGTTCTCCTGCCGTACCTGTGCCACCAGGTCCCTGATGGCTCCCGCGTTGGCGATGTTCTCCTCGCCGGGGAGGTCGATCGTGTACGCGGGATGGCCGGCCTGCTCCAGCGCCGCCTCCATCTGAGCGAACTCGGTCGGCGACCCGTTCCAGCCGTGGATCAGGATGACCGGCTCCCGCTGCGCGGCCTGCACCTGCTGGCAGGTGCCCAGCCCGGCCAGCAGGATTCCCGCGGTCACTAACCCTGTGATGCGTCGGCGCCTCGATGACATGAGTCACACCTCGCTACTTCTGGGGGAATTCACTTACTGAGCACTCGGTAAGTGATGGGTTAGATTTAACACCGTGGCCCGAAGTAGGCAAGACCCCAGCAGACAGGAACGCGCGCGCTTACGGCGAGAGGAGATCATCGCCGTGGCCGCGGAGATGTTCGCGCGCGACGGCTTCCGCGGCACCTCCCTGCCCGCCGTCGCGGCCCGGGCCGGCATCAGCGAGCCCGGCCTCCTGCATCACTTCGGCAGCAAGGCGGGACTGCTCCTGGCCGTGATCGAACGGCGCGACCTCGACAGCGAGGCGTTCGCGATGGAGCTCCTGGGCATGGAGCCCTCCGGGCGGCTGCGGGCCATGCCGGAGTTCGCGCGCCGCAACAAGGAGCGGGCGGGGCTGGCCAAGCTGTTCACCGTGCTGGTCGCCGAGAGCCTGGAGCCCGGCGCGCCCGGCCACCGGCACTTCGTCGACCGCTACCGCGCGATGCGCGCCATCGTCGCCGACAGCATCCGGTCGGCCCAGGCCGCCGGGCTCGCCCGTCAGGACATCGACCCCGCGGCCAAGGCCGCCGAGATCATCGCGACTCTCGACGGCCTGCAGACCCAGTGGCTGCTCGACCCCGACACGATCGACATCGTGGCCGGCGTCGAGTCCTACGCCCGCACGCTGGAGCACGACCTGACGTGCGGACTCTTCTGAGGTGGCCGGTGGGTGTCGTGGGCGGGGTCGCGGACCAGGTGCCGTTCCATCCGGTGGTGAAGGTCTGGCTCCCGGGGAAGACGGCGGCATGATGGCGGTCAAGAAGATCGTCGAAAGGTGCCACGTGGAGAAGATCGTGTCCGTCGCCGTCGCGAGCGTGCTCGTGATCGGCCTCGCTCCCGCCGCTCACGCCGTGTCCGCGAGCGATGTCTACGCCAACTACGCCGAGCTCTCCGCCCATGAAACCGAGGGCCGGGACTATCGCCGCGTCCTTCGCGTCCCCGGCGGAGCGAAGGTGGCGCACATCGCCATCCACGGCGGCGCCATTGAGGCGCCGACGTCCCAGCTCGCCGACCAGGCCGCGGGACGCAAGCACGCCTACTACTCATTCGTCGGCATCAAGGACAGCGGCAACAGCGCTCTGCACATCACCTCTACGCACTTCGACGAACCCAAGGCGCTCTCGGTGGTGGCCGCCGTCGACTACACCATCTCCTGGCACGCCGCGGCGGGCACCGCTGCCACCACCTACGTCGGCGGGCGCGACACGACATTGATCAAAAAGGTGACGGCCGAGCTGCGCGCCGCCGGGTTCCCCGTCTCGGCGTCCGTACCCGACGAAATCGGCGGCGACAGCCCCCGGAACATCGCGAACAGAAACCGCAGGGGCATGGGGGTGCAGCTGGAAATCAGCCGGGGTCAGCGGGAGCGGTTATTCAAGGAAGGCAAGCTGAATCGCGCCTGGATCGAGAACCCGGCCAACCGCACGAAAGCCTTCTACAAGTACGTCGCGGCCGTCAATCGTGCTCTGAGCTGAGGAGCCGAAAGCCCGGCGCCTCACCTGGGGGTGAGGCGCAGGATGGCGTGGTCGCGGGAGAGGTAGGGCACTTCCAGCCGCAGGTTGTTGATGCGGGCGGACCTGCCGGGAGCCAGGGACAGCTTGCCCTCGTCGCGGCAGCGCCCGTTGACGCAGCTGCTGGAGATGCTGACGTTCGCCCCCTCGGCCTGCAGCCCGCCGGTGAAGCCCAGGAGCGCGATGGTGGCCTCGTCCGGGTCGAGCGAGCTGATGGTGATCCGCTGCACGCCGAACCGCTTGTCGATCCGGAGCCGGTCGCCTGCCCGTACCTCGACCTCGCAGTCGGCGTCCTTGCAGGACGCCAGGCTGCTCCCGTCGGCCGGGTGATGCCCGGTGGACGAGGGCCGGACGGAGGCGGTCGGCACGGGAGACACGGTGTCCGTCGTGGGTGGCAGCGTATCCGTCGCCACCGACAGCGGCGTTGACGGCGTGGTACGCGAGTCGGCGCAGGCAGCGGCGAGTACGACCAGCAGAGCGGCGGCGGTGAACCGGACGACGGTCGGCATTGGGCTCCTCCAGGCGGGCACTCCTGACGTTGTGCCCGTCCTAGCTGCGAAAATAACCCTGCGTAATCAAAGTGGCAGCTCAGTCCGTGCCGGACACCAGCCCCACCCGGTAGGCGAGGACGACGGCCTGCACGCGGTCGCGCAGCTCGAGTTTGGCCAGGATCCGCGACACGTAGGTCTTCACGGTCTCGGCGGTGATGAACAGCTTCTCGGCGATCTCCGCGTTCGACAGGCCGCCCGCGATCTGTTCGAGGACCTCGAGTTCGCGGGGGGTCAGCGTGCGCACGATCTCGTCCCTGGCCGGGCGGGACGGGTCGGCGGGGCGGAGCCGTTCGGCGAAGTGGCCGATGAGCGTGCGGGTGACGGCGGGCGCCAGGAGGGAGTCGCCACGGGCGATGGTCCGCACGCCGTTGACCAGCTCCGCCGGTGGCGCGTCCTTGAGCAGGAAGCCGCTGGCGCCGGCCTTGAGCGCTTCGTAGACGTACTCGTCGACGTTGAAGGTGGTGACGACCAGCACTTTCGCCGGGGCCTCCGTGCTGGGGCCGGCCAGCCGCCGGGTGGCCTCGATGCCGTCCACGATGGGCATCCGGATGTCCATCACGATGACGTCCGGGCGCAGCAGCCGGGCGGCCTCGACGGCCGCGCGGCCGTCCGCGGCCTCCCCGACGACCTCCATGTCCGGCTGGACGGAGAAGATGGTGATGTAGCCGGCGCGCACCAGTGCCTGGTCCTCGCAGATGAGCACCCGGATCGGCGTGTCGGTCATGGACTGCTCCTGTACGGAATGAGGGTTCGGACGCCGAACCCGCCGCCGGGGCGGGGCCCGGCCGCCAGTTCGCCGTCGAGCATGCGTACGCGTTCCCGCAGCCCGTCCAGACCTCGCCCGCCCGACGGCACGACCGGGGCGGCGTCGGCGGGCCCGTCGGTGATCACCTCGATCTCGAGGTGGTCGTCGTGGTGGTGGACCGTGACCGCGGTGGGCCGACCCGTCGCGTATTTGATCGCGTTGGTGAGCGTCTCCTGCACCACCCGGTAGGCGGCCAGCTCCACGTCGACGGACTGCGGCCGCTGGTCGCCGCGTTCGGTCAGCTCGACGGGCTGGCCGGCCAGCCGGGCCTGTTCGACCAGGTCGCCGATCTTGCCCAGGGCCGGCGCGCGGCCCGCGACCGCCGAATCGCCGGTGGCCTCCAGCACTCCGAGCAGGTAACGCAGCTCCGTCAGCGCCCGCCGGCCGGTGTCGCTGATGGCGGCGAGTCCGACCCCGGCGCGCTCCGGCGCGCTGCCGACCAGGAACTGCGCCGCGTCGGCCTGGACGACCATGGCGGTCACATGATGGGTGACCACGTCGTGCAGCTCGCGGGCGATGCGCGCCCGTTCGGCCGCCGCGGCCACCTCCGCGCTCAGGCGCCGTCGCTCGGCCTCGTCAGCCCGCCACCGGCGCATCCCGGCACCTGTCATCCAGATCACCGCCAACGTCAGATAGAACACGAGGAACGCCGGGACTCCGTTGGGCGACCCCAGGCCGTGCAGCACGACGACCAGCAGGACATAGCCCACGGTCGACACCGCGACGAGGCCGCGGCGGAACCGGACCTGATAGGCGCCGGCGGCGTACAGGGACAGATAGAGCCCGATGCTGGCGAACGTCTGCGGGTAGCTCAGCGCCTGATGAACAGCGAAGGCGGCGCCGATGATCGCGAGACAGCCCGCGGGCCATCGGCTGCGTACCACCAGCGGCGCGGACTGGGCCACGGCCAGCGCCACGGCCAGCGCGTCCAGCGGGCGCTTGGGCAGGTCGCCGAGCTGCGCCCCGATGGCGGACATCGTCGGCACGGACGTCAGCAGCATGAGCGCCGCCGCGAGCGCGGTGTCCTTCACGGACAGGTGGCAAGCTCGCCACCGGTCTGACCATAAGCGGGCGGAACGGGCGGCGTTCGCGAACACCGGGCAAGCCTAACGACCCCCACGCCGCGCAGGGAGCAATCCGCCGCGCCGGTGCGCGAGGACGAGCATGGGTACGGCGAGCAGCAAGCTCAGCAGGACGGGCACGATCGACGCCTCCAGCCCGAACTCGCCCCCGGTCAGCACCGCCGGACCCGAGACCTCGGCGGTCAGCAGACCGGGCGACACGTGGCCGGAGACCGGGATGCCCAGCAGTCCCTCGGTGGCGTTCCAGGCGAAGTGGAGTCCCACGACGAACCAGATGCTGCGCCGCCAGAGGTACGCGGCACCGAGCAGGACGCCGGCCTCGACGGCGATCGCCAGCGAGCTCCAGAGGCTGGCTCCCGGGTTGGCCAGGTGCATGCCGCCGAACAGCAACGCGGTGATCGCCAGCGCCACCCGGCTGCCCCACAGCGCCTCCAGGGCCTGCAACGCCAGGCCGCGGAACATCAGCTCCTCGGTGACCGCCGCGCCGACCGCCGTGAACACCACCGGCAGGACGTTCCCCGACGACCACGAGAACGAATAGCCGCCGGCCGCCGCGATCAGGAGCACGGAGCCGAGCACGAACCCCAGGCCGATCCCGGCACCGGACAGCGCCTCCCGTCCGGCCCCGTCTCTGGCGATCTCCGGAGCGGGCCGCCCCGCGACGAAGCGCATGACCGCCTGGTAGACGACCACCGCGGCGACCGCGCCCACCAAGGCGAGCACCGGCGCTCCGCCCCCGGTCAGCGCCGACACCACGATGAGGCCGAGCAGCCCGATCAGCATCCAGGTGAGGGGGAAGCGGGCGATCCTGCGTATCCGACCGTCGCCGGGGACTGTGGCTGGCGTGCTCATGGTGACCTCCGTTGACGTCGGCCGCGCGATCGGCGGCCCTGGCGAAGACGGTATGAGCGCGATGGCGTCCGGCGAATCACCAATGAGCGGACGATTCAGGTAGCTCTCACGGGGGATGGCCGGCGCCATTGACGGGCCCCGCCCATAAGGTTACGGTCGGGACCGGAATTGAGCGTAAACGAACACGACCCCGGAGGTGGTGCCGTGCGGATTCCCGTGGAGGGGCACGTAAGGTGGCCCCGGCTCACGCGCGGAGCGGTGGCGGCGGCGTTCCTGGCGGCACTGCTCGCGGCGCCGCCAGGAACGCCCGCGTTCGCGGCCGACCTGCGGATCGCCAACGACGGCTTCGACGAAGGGCTGGCCGGCTGGAGCGGCTCGCACACCGCGGGCGGCGTCGAGGCCGTGTCCTGGGACGGGCGCAGCACGGCGCGCGTCACCGACGCCGACCCGGCCGCCGCCTACGGCAGGGAGAGCATGCCGGGGGTGCCCGCCACCGCGGGCACCCGCTACACCCTGCAGGCCCAGGTGTGGGCCGACAGCGGCACCGCGTACCTGTATCTGCGCTTCCGTGACGCCTCCGGCAACCTGCTGGCCGGCGGCGGCAACGCCCCGGCGACGGGCAGGCGCTGGAACCGCGTCACGGCCTCGGGCGTCGCGCCCGCCGGTACGGCCACCGTCTCGGCCCTCATCTACTCGGGCGTGGCCGACGTGGGCACCGCCTACTGGGACGAGGTGCTGATCACCAAGGACGTGACCGACCTGGGCGTGCAGATCGACAGCAGCGTGCCCAACGCCACCACGTTCGCGGGCGGCAGCGCGTACGCCGTCTACACCGGCACCGCGGAGGCCAACCCGCAGCTGGCCGTGATCGACGTGGCCACCGAGAAGGTGACCCAGAAGCTCACCATCCCCGACAGCGCGGCCACGCCCACCGTCGGCGGCTGGGCGGCGGCCACCGCCACCGACGGCAGCGTCTACCTCGGCACCTACCCCAACTCCAAGCTCTACCGGCACGTCCCCGGCCAGTCCACGATCACCGACCTCGGCCGGGCGGAGGGCGGCTACTCCTTCATCTGGGACCTGGAGCCGGGAGCGGGCGGGAAGGTGTACGGCGGCACCTACAACGACGGCCGCTACTTCAAGTACGACAACGGCGCCTTCACCACGATCGGCAGCGTCCCCATTGTGGCCGGCGCCCAGTACGTGCGCAGCCTCGCCCACGACCCGGCCGCGAACGCCACCTACCTCGGCACCGGCACGAATGCGGCCCTGATCAGGTACGACAACGTCACCGGCCGGGTGGACAGCCTCCTTCCGGCCGCCTACGCCCACAACTCCATGGTGGGCGGCCTCACCTGGACGGGCGACAGGCTGTTCGCCTGGATCGACCGCACCCTGCTCGTCCTGCGCGTCGTCCGCGACGCCGACGGCTCCTACTCGGCCGCCACCGACGCCGCGATCACCGACGTTGACCTGCACCACTCCCCGGCCCGCGACGGCCTGGTCTGGTTCGTCAAGGACGGCCTGCTGCACTCGTACGACATCGCCGCCCGGACCGTGCAGGCGACCTCCGTGCGGCCCGGACTCGACGTCACCGGCTACACCTGGTCGGGCAGCACCCTGGTCGGCCTCGGCGCGGCCACGGACGGCACCAGGATCTTCAAGTACGAGCCCGCCGGCGGGCGCTGGAGCAGCAACCTCGTGACCGGCACCCCCGTCCTGCCCGCCGCCATCAACGCGCTCGGCGCGGGACCCGACGGCCGCGTCTACACCGGCGGCTACCTGACCGGCGGCACCGGCGTCTACGACCCGCTGCGGGGCGACGGCGACGACAACCGGCCTGACAGGCCCACCCTCAACGGGCTCAACCAGACCGACAGCCTGCTGGCCCACGACGGCCTGCTCTACATCGGCGTCTATCCCTCGGCCCGGATCTACAGCTACCAGCCCGGAGGCCCGTGGCCGCCCACGCTCAGGTACACGGGCGGCGAGGCGGGCGACAAGGCCGACGACTGCGAGCCGGGCAAGGGCCCGCCCCCGCAGGACCGGCCGTACGCGCTGGCCGGCGGGCCGGACGGCACCGTCTACATGGGCACGGTGCCGAAGTACGGCAAACGCAGCGGCGCCCTCACCGTCTGGAAGCAGGGCACGGCCGGGCGGACCCTGTGCGTGCTGCCCGACCAGGCCGTCGTCTCGCTGGCGTACGCGGGCGGCAAGGTGTTCGGCGGCACCTCCACGCGCGGCGCCCTGGGCGTCGACCCCGTCTACGCCCCGGGGGCGTCGGCCACGCTGTTCTCCTACGACCCCGCCACCGGCGCCGTGCGCACGCATCCGCTCCCGCTGACGGCGCCCAAGGCCGTCACGGCCCTGGTGGCGGTGGACGGCGAGCTGTGGGGGCTGGCGGGCGGCTCGCTGTTCACCCTCGATCCGGCGCGGCCCGACGCGATCACCGTCAAACGGCTGTTCGCCGACCCCGACTACACGGCCAAGCCCAGCGCGGCCTGGCGCGACGGGGTGCTGCTGACCGTGCCCCAGGACCCGGCCCGCGTGTACGGCACGGCCGGCGACCAGATCTTCTCGATCGACAAGTCGACCAAGGCGGTGACCGTGTTGCGGACGGAAGCGGGGATGGAAGGGCTGACGGCCGACCGCTCCGGCAACCTCTACTACAAGATCAACGAGCGCCTGTTCCGGCTCGCCCGGCCATGAGGCGGATTTCGGCCTGAACCGATACCAGGCGGAGGGGGTCAGCGCTCGGGAGCCGTCGTCACCGGCGGCTCCTCGGGGGCCGGCGCGTCGGACGGTTCCGGGCGTCGGGCGCGGATCCGGCGGGACACCATGCCGGTCGCGACGGCGGCGGCGCCGCCCAGCAGGGCGAGCAGCACGGGGACGAGGGTGGCGGACCACGGCCAGGCGCTGCCGGTCAGCTTGACGTCGAGCACCGGGTACTCCAGCGTCTTGGCGGTGAACCGGGCGGTCTGCACGTCGTAGGTGCGGGCGAGGTCGCGCAGCACCGGGTCGAACGCGAACTCCGGGTTGACGTGGAGGTACTCGGGCCGCGGCCCCGTGGCGGCCGCCGCGCGGCGGCTCGCGGCGGCCAGCCCCGGCACGAGGAGGCGGTCGAGGTCGGCCGCCGCGACCGTCGAACGCGGGACGAACGTCAGTCCGTGCTTGGAGTGGATCACGCCGTCGCCGACCGCGACGGTGCGCCCGACCATGGACTCCTCGGTGTAGGAGACGAACGCGGAGGCGAGCTCCAGCTCCCCGACACCCTCGGTGAGCTGGACGCCGATGGTCGTCGGCCCGGTCTGGTAGGAGGCGTTGAGCGCGACGACCACGTCCGACGGCTCCAGAGCGGATTGGGGGATCTGCGTGGGCCTGCCGGGCAGGTAGTGGCGCCAGTGGACCCGCTGCGCCGCCGCACGCGCGGTGTCCGCGTCGAGCAGCCGTTCGATGATCCGGAGACCGCCGTCCACCCCCGACAGCACGCCGCCGGTGGTGATCACGTTCCCGTCGTCGACGTACCGCGTGCCGCCCGTCCACTTGACGTCGGGGAAATCCTTCCGCAGCCCGGACAGCCGCAGCCAGTGGGAGGTGGCGGGCCTGCCGTCCAGCAGCCCGCTCGCGGCGAACGTACGGGCGCCGGCGCAGACGCTGACGGTCAGCGCGCCGACGGCCGACTGCTGCCGCAGCCAGGCCCTGATCGAGGCGGACTCGGCCGGATCGGGCGGCTGCAGGGCCGGGATCACCACGGCGTCGAGGCTGTCGCCCCGCTCGCTCATCAGCCGCGTCAGCTCGTCGAACGTCAGGTCCGGCACGATGTCCAGGCCGCCGGTCAGGGGCACCAGCCGGGGTCCCGCCGAGACGACGTAGGTGTTCACCCGGCCGGTGCCCGCCAGCACCTCGTACGGGCCGAGCAGGTCGGCCACGTTGGAGCCCTTGCCGCCGACCAGGAAGGCCACCGTGGGCTTGGCCGGATCATGGGCCTTGGCCACCGGCTGGGCCGACACCGCGTCCGAGCGCGCCCGGTACAGGTCGCCGAACTTGCCGATGGTGTTCACGGCTGAGACCGAAGCGGGGATCAGCAGCACGGCCAGCACCGCGGCCGTCCTTCTGACCCACTTCCACGGGACGCGCAGGCGGTGGTGATGGTGGAGGTACTCCTCGCGCCGCCACAGCATGGCCACGGCCATGAGGACGAACATCAGCGTGTGCCCGATCGACATCACCAGGTGGTCCGGCAACGCGCCGAACCAGTACGGGACGAGCAGCACGAGGAACGGCGCGAACATCGCCAGGCTCATCTCGCCGACGGCGGCCCAGCCGTGGCGGCGCACCCGCATCCAGACCGCCATGCCGATGGTCATGTCGGCGGCCATGATCAACGTGCTGACGTCGAACCGGGTGTCCCCCGGCAGGACCGCGCTCCACACCAGGCCGAGCAGCAGCATCCCGAGGCTCATCGCGATGACCATCTCGATGTAGTGCCAGATGAAGCGCCCGGCCAGGCGCGCCTTTCCCGTAGGTGGCTCGTGAACAGGCATTGCCGGACTCCTGAACGTCGTCGATGGGGGTTGTGGCGCCCTGCTTGACCGGTGCCAGTTCAGCCCGGCGGCCGGAGGCCGGGCAAGCGGTGACCGGCCGGCTTGTCCGAATAGCCGGGCATCGTGTCGCTTTCGGCCTTGCTCATCAGGGGCTCTGCTGCCAACCAGCACCGCCCCGACGTGGCGCGGGCTCATCGACGCCATCCGCAGGGTCGCACGCGGCGATAGCGTTTTCCCATGAACGGAGCAATCAACGTGTTCCCGGCATCTCCCGGCGACGGGGACGCGGTGGGCGAGATCCACGCCGAGTCATGGAAGGCCGCCTATGCCGGGTTCTTCCCTACGGAGTTCTTCGACGAGGCGGTGAGCCACCGGCGCGGCAAATGGCACGGCGTGCTCGCCGAGAACAAGGACATCATCCTGCTGGCCGCGCTGGACGGGCGACCGCTGGCGTTCTCCTACTTCGGCGCCTCACCGGCGCACCCGGAGTCGGCGGAGATCTTCGGCTTCTACGGCCACCCCGACGGCTGGGGCACCGGCATCGCGGGTGCCCTGATGACCGCGTCCCTGGACAGGATCCGCGAGGAGGGCTTCGGGCGGATCCATCTGTGGACGCTGCGTGGCACGCCCCAGTCCCGCCGTTTCTACGCCAAGAGCGGCTTCACGGAGTCCGGCGGGGTCCGCGGCCACGACTTCGGCGACGGCAACCCGATCGAGCAGATCGAGTACGAGCTGATCCTCTGAGCGGACGCGCTCGTCCTGATCTCCGGAACGCCCCCGCTCCCAGGCAACCGACCGAGCCCTGTTACTCTTAGCGACAAATAGGTTACCTTGGGTAATTCGGGGGCTCTTGTGAAGGTCGCCTGCGTCGGTGGCGGACCCGCCAATCTGTACTTCTCCATCCTGATGAAGCGGGTGGACCCGTCCCACGACATCACCGTCTACGAGCGAAACCCGGCCGGATCGACGTACGGCTGGGGCGTGACCTACTGGGACGAGCTGCTCGGCTACCTGCTCGCCGCCGACCCCGAGTCCGCGAGCGCCATCCGCGCGAACTCGGTCCACTGGGACAGCTGGGTCGCGCACATCCGCGACCGCGCGACGGTGAGCGTGGATCACGGGGACGAGGGCTACGGCATCGGCCGGCACCTCCTGCTCGACATCCTCGTCGAACGGGCCCGCGCGCTCGGCGTACGCGTCGAGTTCGAGCGCGAGATCACCGGCGAGCACGAGCTGCCCGAGGCCGAGCTCATCGTCGCCGGCGACGGCGTCAAGAGCACGCTGCGCCGGCGCCACACCGACCACTTCGGCCCCGAGTTCGCGGTCGGGAACAACTTCTACACCTGGCTCGGCACCACCCGGATCTTCAAGGACTTCACCTTCGCCTTCACGGAGACCCCGCACGGCTGGATCTGGTGCTACGGCTACGGATTCAGCCAGACGCACAGCACCTGCGTCGTCGAGTGCTCCCCCGCGACCTGGCGAGGGCTCGGGTTCCACGAGGCAGACGAGGCCGACAGCCTGGCCGTCCTGGAGAAGCTCTTCTCCGAGATCCTGGACGGGCACCCGCTGATCGGCCGGGCGCACCCCGACGGCAACTCGCACTGGCTGAACTTCCGCACCCTGACCTGCCGCACGTGGCACCGCGACAACGTCGTCCTGCTCGGGGACGCCGCGCACACCACGCACTACTCCATCGGCGCGGGCACCGCCCTCGCGCTCGGGGACGCCGCCGGCCTGGTCAACGCGCTGTACGAGGAGGCGACGCTGCCGGCCGCCCTCGCCCGCTACGAGCGCGACCGCAAAACCGCGATCCAGGGCACCCAGAAGAGTGCCCACCGCAGCGCCCAGTGGTACGAGAACCTGCCGCGCTACATCGACCTGCCGCCGGGGCAGATGTTCACGCTGCTCGGCCACCGGCACTCCGCGCTGCTCCCGCACGTGCCGCCGAAGCTGTTCTACGTGATCAGTCAGACGGCCGAGTCGCTGACCGGGCTCGTGTCCTGGCTGGGCTCGAAGGTCACGCGCACCCCGGACACGCCCGCGAGGTGATCGCGGGGCTCCGGTCAGGCGGACCAGTGGGGGTCGCGGCCGAGCAGACCGAGGACGCGATGCTGGAGCGGAGCGTCGCCGGGCACCGCGACCTCGGGGCCGAAGACGACGACGCCCGGGCCGAAGGCGCCGGGGATGCGCATCTCCTCGGGGATCCGCTGGACGGCGGGCCACATCTCCTCGATCTCGGCCGGGTCGATCGTGTCGTCCTGGCCGGTCGCGCGGGCGAGGTCCCAGCCGTGGAGCACCATGTCGGCGCTGACGACCTGGTCGATGTGCCGCTCGACGGACATGCGCCCGCCGGGGGTGTCGATCTCCCGCGCGGCGGCGGCCGGGTCGGTGAGCAGCGGCTCGACGTCCGCACGCGCTGAGGCGAAGGCGGCGGCCGGGTCTTCCTCGACGGGCGGCGCGGGGCTGAGCGACCTGCCGAGCGGGCTGAGCATCGCGGCGTGCATGTCGACGATGTGGCCGACGACGTCTCTGGCGGTCCATTCCGCGCAGGGGGACGGGTGGGACCACTGGCCGGGAGCGACTGCGGCGATCTTGGCCGCGAAGATGTCGGCTCGGGTCCGATAGCGGTCGGCGATCTCGCTCATGAGGGCTCCTTCTCCTCCCCGGCTCCGATGATGATATCCGTGGCGAGGCCGCGTGCGATGATCAAGCGCAGGTCGCCGCCAGGTGATGGACGTCAGCCGACGCCGATCCGGTGGCGGAAGACCCAGTACGTCCAGCCCTGATACAGCAGCACCAGAGGCAGGAAGATCGCCGCGACCCAGGTCATGAGGCCGAGCGTCTTCGGGGTCGCGGCCGCGTTGCGGGCGGTCAGGCTGTAGGCCGGGTTGATCGTCGAGGGCAGGACGTCGGGATAGAGGACCGTGAACAGGCTGATCACGGTCAGGCCGATGGCGACCGCCGACAGCAGGAACGCCCAGCCCTGGCGGCCCCGGCCCACGGCGACCAGCGAGGACGCGAAGGCGACGACGGCCAGGACCGCCAGGACGACCGTGGCGGGGCTCCCGCCCTGGAGCTGCGTCCAGGCCAGGAAGACCACCGCGAGCACCGCCGCGACGACGCCCGTTCGCACCGCCACCGCGACCGCGCGCCGGCTGATCTCCCCGGTGCTCTTCAGCGCCAGGAACACGGCCCCGTGCGTGGCGAACAGCGCCAGCGTCGTCAGCCCGCCGAACAGCGCGTACGGGTTGAGCAGGTCCGCCACCGTGCCCACGTACTCGTGGCGGGAGTCGAGCCGCAGGCCCCGCACGATGTTCGCGAAGGCGACGCCCCACAGCAGCGCGGGCACGAACGAGCCCGCCACGATGCCGGCGTCCCACCGCCGCCGCCAGATCAGGGAGTCGCGTTTGCCGCGGTACTCGAAGGCCACCCCGCGCACGATCAGCGCCACCAGGATCACCAGCAGTGGCAGGTAGAACGCGCTGAACAGCGAGGCGTACCACTCGGGGAAGGCGGCGAACGTGGCCGCTCCCGCGGTGATCAGCCACACCTCGTTGCCGTCCCAGACAGGGCCGATCGTCTCGATCATCGCGTGGCGTTCCGCGTCGTTCCTGGCGACGACGGGCAGCAGCATGCCGACGCCGAAGTCGAACCCCTCCAGGACGAAATAGCCGAGCCAGAGCACGGCGATCGCCACGAACCAGACGTCGGTGAGCTCCATGCCGCGATCTCTCCCCTGGTAGGCGGGCGACTAGTAGGCGGGCGACGGCTCGCCTGGCTCGGTGCTGTCGCCGGACGGCGGGGCCATCCGGCCGTACTTGATCATGAGGCCGGCCTCCACCACGGCCAGCACGCCGTACAAGAGGGTGAAGACGATCAGCGAGGTGAGCACGGTGCCCACCCCGACGCTGGGCGAGACGCCGTGAACGGTCTTCATCTGGGTGAAGACGATCCACGGCTGCCTGGCCGTCTCGGTGAAGATCCAGCCGAAGCTGTGCGCGAGGAAGGGCAGCACGACGGACCACACGGCGACCCGCCAGATCCAGCCCTTGCCGCGTACGCGTCCGCCGCGGGTCAGCCAGAGCAGGACGAGCGCCACCAGCCCCGCGAGCATGCCGAAGCCGATCATCAGCCGGAAGGACCAGTAGGCGAGCGGGATGTAGGGACGGTAGTCCCCCGGGCCGAACCTGCGCTGGTACTCCCGCTGGAGGTCGTTGACGCCGTGCACCTTGCCGTCGAACGAGCCGGTGGCCAGCTGGGACAGCAGGCCCGGGATCTCCAGCGCGAAGATCGGCCTCGTGCCGTCGAGCGTCCCGATGGTGAACAGGGAGAACGGCGCCGGCTGCCGGGTTTCGTAGAGCGCCTCGGCGGCGGCCATCTTCATCGGCTGCGTCTGCGTCATGATCTTGCCGAGGACGTCGCCGGAGCCGAGGGTGCCGACGGCGCCCACGAGCACCGCGACCGCGCCGAGCCGGAGGGACGGGCGGAAGACGTCGGCGTCCCGCTTCCTGGCCAGGTGCCAGGCGGAGACGGCCATGAGGATCACCCCGCCGGCCAGCCAGCAGCCCAGGATGGTGTGCGGGAAGGTGGCCAGCAGGACCTTGTTGGTCAGCACGGCCCCGAAGTCGGCCAGCTCCGCCCGCCGGTCGACGGTGAAGCCCACCGGCCACTGCATGAACGAGTTGGCGGCCAGGATGAAGTAGGCGGACACCATGCTGCCGATCGCGACCGTCCAGATGCACGCGAGATGCACCAGTTTGGGCAGCCGGTCCCAGCCGAACATCCACAGCCCCAGGAACGTCGACTCCAGGAAGAACGCCAGCAGCGCCTCCAGCGCGAGCGGGGCGCCGAAGACGTCACCGACGAACCTGGAGTAGGAGCTCCAGTTCATCCCGAACTGGAACTCCTGCACGATCCCCGTCACCACGCCCATGGCGAAGTTGATCAGGAAGAGCGTGCCCCAGAACTTGGTGGCGCGCAGGTAGGCCGGGTTGCCGGTGCGCACCCAGGCCGTGTTCAGGATCGCCACCAGCACCGACAGCCCGATCGTGAGCGGCACGAACAGGAAGTGGTACACCGTGACGATCCCGAACTGCCAGCGCGCGAGATCCACGGTGTCCATGTTCTAACGGTAAGTGCCCGATCGGGTGCTCCCGGTTACGACACGCTCGAATGGAGGGCCACGGGACGAGGACGTTCGCAGGTGCTCGTGATGGTCACCGCCGTACCCGAGTCCGCCGCGGCCAGCAGCGACTCCATGACGTCGAGCACGTGGAAGGCCAGCGAGCCGCCCGCGCGGAGATCCTGGTCCGCCGCGAAGTCGAGCAGCCCCACGCCGCGCCCGGCCCCGACATAGCCAGCCGACTCCGGAAGCTCCTGCCAGCCGTCTTTGCCCGAGATCAGGACCTGGCCGTCGAAACGGTTCGGGTCGGGTACGACGAGCGAGCCCTGCTCACCGTGCACCTCGATGTTGGGCGCCTTGGTCGCCGCCCCGTCGAAGCTCATCACCAGCGTGGACAGCGCGCCCGAGGCGTGCACCAGCACCCCGGTGACGTGGGTGTCGACCGTGACCGGGATCTCCTCGCCCTGGCGGGGGCCCGAGCCGATGGTGCGCTTGGCACGCGTACGGCTGGCCGCGCCGATGACGCGCGCCACCGGCCCGAGCAGCGTCACCAGGCTGGTGATGTAGTACGGCCCCATGTCCAGGAGCGGGCCACCGCCGGGGACGTAGTAGAAGTCGGGGTTCGGATGCCAGCGTTCGTGGCCGGGCGTCATCATCGTCGCGGTCGCCGCGATCGGCCTGCCGATCAGGCCGTCGTCGATCGCCTTGCGCGCGGTCTGCGTACCCGTGCCCAGCACCGTGTCGGGCGCGCACCCCACGCGTACCTGAGCGGCTGCGGCCGCCTCCAGCACGCGCGTGGCGTCCGCGGCCGTCGCGGCAAGGGGCTTCTCGCCGTAGACGTCCTTGCCGGCCGCTATGGCCTGCAGCGCGACCTCGGCGTGGGCGGCGGGGACGGTGAGGTTGAGCACGACGTCCACGCGCGGGTCCGCCAGCAGCTCCGCCACGCTCAGCACGTCGACCCCCTCATAGGGGCGCACCGCCTCCCGGGCCCGGTCGAGATCCAGATCGGCCACGGCCACCAGCCGCAGCTGCGGCAACCGGTCGATGGTCTGGAAGTACTGGGCCGAGATCGCCCCGCACCCCACGACGCCGACGTTCACCGGCTGGCCCACAACATTCCCCTTTCGATGATGGTGCGCACGCTGTCGTTCTGCAGGACGTCGAGGCTGTGCCCGGGGGTGGTGACGAAGATCTTCCCGTTCCCCCACCGGCGGGTCCAGATCGCCGGCGAGGTGACCTCCCGGTGCCAGGGATCCCACGGGCGGACCTGCTGCGTCGTCGTCGCCAGCACGTCGATGTAGTCGTCGGCCAGGACCCAGTACTGCTCGGTGACGAGGTCGAAGTCGGCGATGCCCTCGGTGATGGGGTGCGTGGCCGCCTCGGGCAGCATGTTGACGGTGTACGGCACGAAGTTGTCGGCCTGTGTGCCTTCCCGCTCGGCCGGGTCCTTGCCGGGATGGCAGGCGAACTGCCCGCCGATGAGATGCAGGTAGTCGGAAGAGTTGCGGTAGGAGTCGGCGATGCCGCCGTGCCAGCCGGCCATCCCGGTGCCCGCGCGGATCGCGGCCTCCAGCCCGCTCAGCTCCTCCCTCTCGATCGTGCCCATCGTGTAGCACTGCACGATGAGGTCGATGCCGGACATGAACGCGGAGTCCGCGTACGGCGCAGGAGACTCCGCCCGATGCACCTCGAACCCCTGCTTCTCGAGGAAGGGCACGAAGAGCTCGGTGGCCTCGACCGGGACGTGACCCTCCCAGCCGCCGCGCACCACGAGCGCCTTCCTGCCGTGTTCGTCTGCCATGCTCCCGCCTATCACTTAAGGGACAAACGACTCTGATATTCGCATTTCACACCTAACTATCTGAAGAGGTGTCCACCATCTGGCGCATGAAGGCGACGGATGCGGGCAGCGCTGTGCGGGCGGATCCCCCGGCGCCGGCTTACACGTGGCTTAGTCCGTGGGGGTTCTAATCGGACAAACCCGATGTGGAGGACAAGGTGCCACCGACTGACCAACCACACGAGGAACTGTCATTCGAAACGGACGGGCCGCGCAGGCGCGTCCCACGACCGCTGATCGTCGCCGCCGCCGTCGTGCTGGCGACGACGGGCGGGATCGGAGCCGCCTCGGCGGCGTCGGGAACGACGCCGACGGGCACACCGACCCCCACGCCGACGATCAGCGAGACGCCCACGGAGACACCGACCACGACACCGACCGAAACACCAACTGACACTCCGACCGAAACTCCCACGGATACGCCCACCACGGAACCTCCTGACATAGCGCCGATCAACCCGTCGGCGTTCGTCGGAACCATGCACGGCGAGTTCGCGGTGGCGACGAAGGACGGCTGCGGCACCGTGACCCTGTTCGCCCAGACCGGGCAGGCGACCGCCGTCGCGGAGGACTCGATCACCGTGCGCAGCCAGGACGGCTTCGAGCGCACGTACGCGATCGACGACAACACGCACACCGTCGCCGGACGGCGCGGCAACAGCGCGGTCAAGCAGGACGACTGGGTGTCGGTGACCGCGATCGGTGCCGACCAGACGTCCACGCCCACAGCCACTGCCACGTCCACGGCCACGTCCACAGCCACTGCCACAGCCACAGCCACAGCCACGGCCGCCACCGTCTACGACCTGTCGCGGCCCACCAAGCGGATCTGGTCGTACAAGGGCTGGAAGCAGGCATGGCAGTGGTGGCCAGGCACGCCTGCGTGGCAGACCCCGACCGCGTGCCCGACTCCGACCACGACGCCGACCGAGACACCGACCGACACTCCGACGGTAACCGAGACCCCGACCCCCGATCCGACGTCATCGGTCTCCGAGACCCCGACCCCGACGCCCACGCCGACCTCCTGATCGGCAGGTAGCGCCGTCTTCGTCCCGAGCGGCTCCCCTCTCACTCGGGCGTCGAACGGCGTGCCGCGTCTCGGCCGGCGGTCAGAGCGCGAGATGGACCCGGTACTCCCTGAGCCACGCGTCGAGCTGCAGCAGCCGCTCCAGCGAGGCGCGGGCCGCAAGGGAGCTGGAGTCGCCCACGGGGCGGTCGACGAGCGCACGCGCCTTGTCCAGGTCGAGCAGCTGGGCGCAGGGCGTGTCACGCTCGAGCAGGGCGCGGGCCTCCTCGCGCAGGGCCTGTTCGTAGGCGGGGTCCTGGGTGGCCGGGTAAGGACTCTTGACGCGCTGGAGCACCGACTCCGGCAGCAGGTCCGCGGCGGCCGCGCGCAGCAGGCTCTTCTCCCGCCCGTCGAAGGTCTTCATCGCCCAGGGGGCGTTGAAGACGTACTCCACCAGCCGGTGGTCGCAGAACGGCACCCGGACCTCCAGCCCGACGGCCATGCTCATCCGGTCCTTGCGGTCGAGCAGGATCTGCACGAACCGGGTGAGGTGCAGATAGCTGATCTCGCGCATGCGCCGCTCGTGCCCCGTCTCGCCGGGCAGCTCGGGCACCTCGGCCATGGCCTGGCGGTAGCTCGTGTCCTGGTAGCCGGTGACGTCGAGCGTGCGCTCCAGGTCCTCCTTGAACAGCTGCTCCACCCCCAGGCGGTCGGTGAGGCCGCCAATGAACCACGGGAAGGTGTCGGCCGCCACCGCCGCGGGGTCGTGGAACCACCGGTAGCCGCCGAACACCTCGTCGGCCGACTCCCCGGACAGCGCCACCGTGGAGTGCCCCCTGATCGCCTCGAACAGCAGGTAGAGCGAGCTGTCCATGTCACCGATGCCGATCGGCAGGTCCCGGGCGCGCAGCACGGCGGCCCGCACGGCCGGGTTCATCAGCTCCCGCGAGTCCAGCACGATGTCGGTGTGCTCGGCGGCGATGTGCTCGGCCACCTCGTGGACGTACGGCGCGTCGGGCGTCGAACGGGTCGCGTCGGGCTTGAAGTGCTCGGTGTAGCCAGCGAAGTCCACGGCGAATGAGCGGACCCTCCCGAGGTCCTGCTCCGCCAGGCCCTTGGCCGCGAGCGCGGTGATCGTGCTGGAGTCGAGACCGCCCGACAGCAGCGCGCACAGCGGCACGTCGCTGATGAGCTGGCGGTGGACGATGTCCTCCAGCAGGTCGCGCACCGTCTTGACGGTGGAGTCGACGTCGTCCTGGTGCTCGTGGGACTCCAGCTGCCAGTAGCGGCGCTTGCTGCACCCGTCGCGGCTCACCCGGATGAGCTGGCCGGGGCGCACCTCGTACATGCCTTTGAAGATCCCGTGCTCCGGCGTCTTGACGTACGCCACCAGCTCGCGGAGCCCGTCGGCGTCGATCACCCGGTGGGCGAGCGGGTTGGCGAGGATCGCCTTGGGCTCCGAGCCGAACAGCACGCCGTGGGCGGTCGGGTAGTAGTACAGCGGCTTGATCCCCATGCGGTCGCGGACCAGCAGCAGTTCCTCGCGCTCGGCGTCCCAGACGGCGAAGGCGTACATGCCGTTCAGGCGGGCGGCCAGGTCCTCACCCCACTCGACGTAGGCGCGCAGGACGACCTCGGTGTCGCTCTGGGTGCGGAAGCGGTGCCCGCGGGCGGCCAGCTCCTCGCGCAGCTCGCGGTAGTTGTACACCTCTCCGCTGTACGTCAGGACGGCCGGCCCCAGCCCGTCCTCGTCGGCGACCATGGGCTGCCGGCCGCCGGGGAGGTCGATGATGGCCAGCCTCCGGTGGCCGATGGCGGCGTGCGGCGCCATCCAGAGCCCTTGGTCGTCAGGACCGCGGCAGGCCATCGTGTCCGTCATGGCCTGCGCGGTGGCCCTCTCGCCCATCAGGTCCCGCTCGAAGTCAACCCAGCCGCAGATGCCGCACATGCCCGACTCCTCCCGATTTGCCCCGACGCCTCCCTGATGCCCCGACCGGGCGGGTTATCACGCCGGGGAACACCTCCGGCCCGGCGGCCGCCGCTTCGGATGAAAGGATCGAAGCGTTTTCGTATGACCGAAAGGCACATGAGATGGCTCCGAACATCGCCACCGCACGCCACGTCGACCTGCCCGAGCTGCTGGAGTTCCTCCGCCCCAGGCACCACGGCCTGCTCTCGACCACCCGCAAGGACGGCCGGCCGCAGCTGTCACCCGTCAGCTGCGGGGTCGACGAGGACGGCCGGATCGTGGTCTCCACCTATCCCGACCGGGTCAAGGCCCGCAACGCCCGCCGCGACGAGCGGGTGTCCATCTGCGTGCTGTCCGACGACTGGAACGGCCCGTACGTCCAGGTCGACGGGCACGCGGAGGTGCTGGACATGCCCGACGCCCTCGAAGCCCTGGTCGAGTACTACCGGTGCATCGCCGGCGAGCACCCCGACTGGGACGAGTACCGGGCCGCCATGCGGCGCCAGGACAAGTCGCTGATCCGCGTCCACATCGACCGCTGGGGCCCCATCGCGACCGGCGGCTTCCCCGCCCGCCTGATATCGGAGTGACACCCGGCCGGCCGTGGTCGCGGGGGCCCTCCTGAAGCACGCCGGTCAATCCTTCCGGGCGGGCAGCAGGTACACCAGGACCGCCGCCACGCTCGCGACGGCGAAGGTGAACACCGAGGACATCCCCAGGCCGTGGGCCGCCGCGGCGGCCCGGTCTCCGGTGGCGGGGTCGAAGGCGTGGAAGAACACGACTCCGATGAGCGCGACGCCGAGCGCGTTGCCGACCTGCTGGGCGGTGGACAGCACGCCGGAGGCCATGCCCACGTCCGCGGGGTCCGTCCGGGCCAGCACCGCGTTGAGCGACGGCGTGATGAGCAGCCCTCCCCCGACGCTCTGCAGCATGAGCGTCGGGATGACGACCGCCGGCGTGAACGGCAGGCCGCCGATCAGCACGGCCGCCGTGACCGCGTACCCGATGGCGAGCACGACGGCCCCGAACTCCAGGACGCGACGGCCGTACCTGGGCACGAGCCGTCCGGCGACCATGCTGAAGACGAAGAAGGTGAGGGCGGCCGGGGCATAGACCAGCCCCGCCCCGAGGGCCGGCATGCCGAGCCCGTCCTGCAGGGAGATCGACAGCACGAGGTAGTACGACGAGAGCAGCGCGTAGATCGTCAGGACGAGAGGGATGCCGACGGCGAACGACCGCGCGCGGAACAGGGAGATCCGCACCAGCGGAGTGGCGGTCCTGCGCTCGACGAGGACGAAGAGGGCGAAAGCGGGGACGGCCGCGGCCAGGCAGGCCCAGGTCCACCAGGGCCATCCCGCCTGCCGGCCCTGGATGAGCGGGAAGGCCAGGAGGAACAGCGCGACGCTGAGCACGACGACCCCCGGCAGGTCGAGCCGGCGCGCGAGCGGCGCCCGCGACTCCGGCAGGAGCCTGGCCGCGAGCAGGATCGCGACGAGGCCGATCGGGACGTTGATCCAGAACACGGGGCGCCAGCCGGAGCCGAGCAGGTCGGCTCCGATCAGCAGGCCGCCGACGAGCTGGCCGCCGACGGTGGCGAGCCCCATGACGGCTCCGAGCACCCCGTACGCGCGGTGCCTGCCCTGCTCCGGGACCAGCACGGTGATGACCGCGTAGACCTGCGGGAGCATCAGCGCGGCCCCCAGGCCCTGCACGAGACGGGCCGCGATGAGGGCGAGCGCGGCCGGGGCGAGCGCGCACGCGACGGACGCCAGCGTGAACAGGGCCATGCCGGCGACGAAGGTCCGCTTGCGGCCGTACAGGTCGCCGAGCCGGCCACCGGTGACGAGGAACACCGCGTAGGTGAGCTGGTAGCCGACCAGGATCCACTGCAGCTCGCCGCCGGAGGCGCCCAGGTCGGCCTGGATCGCCGGTCCCGCGACGATGACGATGTACGAGTCCAGAAGCGCCATGAACGCGCCGACCAGCACGATCGACACGGCGCCCCATGGCGTGGCGGCCACGGTGCGAGGCGTTGTTGTCATAGTCACGAACAAAACGTACGATCGTTCGTACTTAATAGCAAGTGACATGATGAGGGCTCATGAGCGAGCTAGAGCAACCCGCCCCCGCGACGGCCGGGATCTCCGACCAGCGCCTCCTGCGCGGCGCGCGGGCCAGGCAGACGATCACGCGCCACGCCGTGGACGTCGCGTCGCTGGAAGGGCTCAACGGGCTCAGCATCGGCCGGCTGGCCACCGACCTCGGGCTCAGCAAGAGCGGGGTCGCCACGCTCTTCGGAACGAAGGAGAAGCTGCAGCTCGCCACCGTCGCCTCGGCGCGCGAGGCGTTCCGCGACGCCGTCATCCAGCCGGTTTCGGACGTGCCGCACGGCGTGGCCCGGCTGCGCGCGCTCACCGAGCGCTGGATCTCCTACGCCGAGACTCCCCTGTTCGCGGGCGGCTGCTTCTGGGCGGCGAACCTCCCCGACTTCGACAGCCGGCCGGGGCCGGTGCGCGACGCGCTCGTCGGCCACCACCGCGACTGGCTCGCGCTCATCGCCGGCGAGCTGCGCGGCGCCGTGGCCGCCGGCGAGATCGCCGACCTGGACGCCGAGCTCGCGGCCTTCCAGATCGACGCGGTGCTCATGGCGGCGAACACAGCACTGCGCCTCGGCGACCACGAGGCCTTGGGCAAGGTCCGCCGCGTCGTCGAGGGATTCGCGGGCGCACGATCATCCTCGTCCTGACCCGGTCTTTAGCCAAGGAACAGATAAGGGACAGCAAAAATCCCCAAATCTCTCTCGTCCGGAATTAGAGGACCCGTGCCGTGGATAGGGACATATAAGGAATTCGCGTCCTGCTAGGAGGGATCATGGCCGTCACCCAGCCGCGAGGGCGCACGACCGCCGGACCCGACGGGAATGGCACCAAGCGGTTCAGCCTGGACCTGCCGATGCTCGGCATCCAGGTCCGGCAGCCCGAAATGCGGATGCCACACATAGAAATGCCACACATCGAGATGCCACGCATGCCGCGGATGCAGATGCCACGGATGCAGATGCCGAACATCCCGATGCCACGTGTCAGCAAGCAGGAGCTCGGTCACTACGTCGACGTCGCCCGGACGTTCCTCCCTCCGCCCGAACGCATGGCCTATTACGGCGCGCTCGGCGCGCTCGCCGCGGTCGGGGTGCTCGAATGGCCCGTCGCGGCCGCCATCGGCGCCGGGACGATCCTCGCCCGGCGGGGTCTGCCGCGGGCCGCGTTCGGGAGGCAGCGCGCGACCACCACACCGACCAGGGAGCCCGCGGCCCAGGAGACCACGACCCCGAGGAGGCGGGCCACGACCGGGACGACCACGCGCGCCACGACCGCCACCCGGCGCGGCGCTGCCGGGACCACGACCACCGGCACCACCACGAGGCGCAGGGCCGCCACAACCGGCGGCACGACCACCGGCACCACCACGAGGCGCAGGGCCGCCACGACCGGCGGCACGACCGCCGCCACCGGCGGCACCACCCGGAGCACGACCAGAGGCACCGCCGCCAAGCCGGCCACGACGACCGGCACCACCACGAGGCGCAGGGCCGCCACGACCGGCGGCACGACCGCCGCCACCGGCGGCACCACCCGGAGCACGACCAGAGGCGCCGCCGCCAAGCCGGCCACGACGACCGGCACCACCACGAGGCGCAGGGCCGCCACGAGCACCCGCACCACGAGAAGCACCACGCGCAAGGCGACCGGGACCTCCGGCACCACCACCAGGTAGACCACCTCGACTTCGAGCTCGACAAGCAGGCGAAAGAGCACCGCACCGAGCAGGTGACCACGACGCCGTAGACGGGAGACCACATGGCGTTGTTCGGCCTGCTCAACGCTGGCACGCTGCGCAACATGTTCCCGGAGCCGGTGCGGAGCGTCCTCCCGCGCTCCCGCCGGGTTCAGCCGTGCCCGGGCGGAGCTCGTATCGAGCTGCGCACCATCGGCGGCCCGCGCACCGAGCGGCGCGCCCGCGAGCTGGAAGGCCGCCTCAAAGCGGTGGGAGTGCCGCGCGCCGAGGTGAACGGGGCGCTCGGCTGCGTCTTCGTGGCCTGCGACGTCACGACGGACGACATGGACAAGCTCGTGGCCGTCGTGGAGGAGCTCGACGAGGCCGAGGACGGGGACGGCTCCCCGGCCCCCGCCCGGGACGGCGTGGAGCAGCAGGACCGCTCCGTAGTCAGCCTCGGCCTGCACCTGGCCGGCACCGGGCTCGCCCTGGCCGGCCGGCTGGCCCGTGTCCCACGGCTGTCCGCGGCGGTGCCCGGCCTCCTCTCGCTGGCCGAGCACACTCCCCTGGTACGCAGGGAGCTGGAGGAGCGCATCGGCAAGCCCGGCGCGGACGCGGTGATCGCGATGACCCGGGTCGTCTCCCACACGCTGGCCATGCGGCCCATGTCCCTGCTGATCGACTCGGTCGCCGCGGCCGGCCGGTACGTCGACTCGCGTGCCGGGCTCAAGGCGTGGGAACAGCGCGAGGAGCAGTTCGCGACCGTGACGGGGGCCTACCGCCACACCAGGGCCGCCGCGCCGCCGCGCCCGGGCCGGCTGCCCCGCGGGCCCGTGGAGCGGTACGCCGACGCCGCCAGCGCGGTGTCGCTGGCAGGGCTCGGCCTGACCACGGTGCTCAGCAGCGACCGCGAGCGGGGCCTGTCCGTGCTGATCGCCGGCATCCCCAAGGCCGCGAACCTCGGCAGGGAGGCCTTCGCCAGCGCCGTCGCGCGCGGCCTCGCCGGGCGCGACACGATCGTGCTCAACCGCGACGTCCTCGTCCGCATGGATCGCATCGACACCGTGGTCCTCGACGCCGCCCTGCTCACCACGGGCGCGTGGGCGATCGACGACGTGACCTCGCTCGGCCCCGACGTGGACGGCGACGATCTGTACACCCGGCTCTACGCGCTGATCGACCTCGCCGACCCTTCGGTCCGGCGCGAGCGCGACGGGTGGAGCGTCGAGCCCCATGGGGCGCAGGACCGTACCACCGTCATGGTCAAACGCGACGGGACGCCGATCGCCCTGGTCCAGCTGGTCCCCGAGCTGCATCCGCTCGCCGAGGCCCTGGTCGCGGCGGCACGGGGCACCTGCGACATGGTCCTGGCCGGCGGGGAGCCCGCCCTCGCCAAGCGGCTGCGCATGGACCGCGTGGTCCAGAACGGGCCGCGGCTGGGCGCGTCCGTGCGGGCGCTGCAGTCGGAGGGCCACGCCGTGGCCGTGGTCTCGCAGCGGGGGCGCAGCGGGCTGCGCCAGGCCGACCTGGGCATCGGGGTGCTCGAAGGGGCGCGGCGCGTCCCCTGGGACGCCGACGTGATGGGCGGGCTCGAAGGCGTGCACCTGCTGCTGCAGTGCCTGTCGTCGGCCAGGAAGGCGAGCGTCCGCGGGGTCCTCGTGGCGGCCGCCGGCTCGGTCGTCGGCACCGGCCTGGCGCTCCTCGGCCCCGCCACGCTCGCCATCGGACGCGCCAACCTGGCACGCGACTGCACCGCGCTCGCCACCCTCACGGTCGGTGAGTGGATGGGGCGCAGCGCCGGGAGCAGGCCCGCGCCGATCCTCGCCGACCACACGCCCTGGCACGCCATGGCGGCCCGCGACGTCCTGGCCCGGCTCGCCACCTCGCCCGAGGGGCTGAGCGAGGCGGAGGCCGCACGCCGCAGGACGGGCCCGGCGCGGCCCGCTGCGGCGGGCCCCGAATCCCTGCTCAGCGCGACCCTGCACGAGCTGGCCAACCCGCTGAGCCCGGTCCTCGCAGCGGGCGCGGGCGTGTCGGCCGGGCTCGGCTCCGCGCTGGACGCCGTGCTCATCTGCGGCGTGATGGTGGTGGACGCCGTCCTCGGCGGCGCGCAGCGGCGCAACGTCGCGCGGGCGCTGCATCGCCTCACCGAGACCACCGCCATCCGGGTACGGATCCGCCGGCCCACGGGCGCCGTGGCGGGCTTCGCCGACGACCTGGCTCCCGGGGACGTGATCGAGCTGCGCGCCGGCGACGCCGTACCGGCGGACGGGCGGCTCATCCAGGCGGCCGGGCTGGAGATCGACGAGTCCACCCTCACCGGCGAGTCGCAGCTCGTCTCCAAGACGGACACGCCGACCGCGGCGCCCGCCGTCGCGGACCGCACCTCGATGGTCTACGAGGGCACGACCGTCGCGGCGGGCCACGGGTACGCCGTGGTCGTGGCGACCGGAGCGGCCACCGAGGCGGGCAGGACGGCCAGGCTCAGCCAGGAGGGCCCGCCGCCGAGCGGGGTCGAGCTGCGCCTGCGCGCGCTGAGCCGCCGGATCCTCCCGGCGGCTCTCGGTTCCGGCCTGCTCCTGATGGTCGTCGAGCTGGTACGCGGCTCGCCGCTGTCGCAGGCGCTCGCCCCGGCGGTGAGCATGATGGTGGCGGCGGTCCCCGAAGGGCTGCCGTTCGTCGCCACCGCGGCCGAGCTGGCCTCGGCCAAGCGGCTGTCGGCGCACAACACGCTGGTGCGCAACCCGTCCACGATCGAGGCGCTGGGCCGCGTGGACGTGCTCTGCTTCGACAAGACGGGAACGCTCACCGAAGGCCACATCAGCCTGCGGCGGGTGTCGGACGGCCGGGCCGAGCAGTCGGTGGAGGAGGCCACGCCGGAGCTGCGGGCCATCGTGGGCGCGGCGCTGCGCGCGGGGCCCAGGTTCGAGGGCGGGCGGGCCATCCCGCACCCCACGGACCGCGCGATCGTGGAGGGCGCCGGCAAGCTCGGCGTCACCCCGAGGTACGGCCTGCGTACGTGGCACCGCGTGGACGAGCTCCCCTTCGAGCCGGCCCGCGGCTACCACGCCGTCCTCGGCCGGTCGGAGGCGGGACAGCTACTGAGCGTCAAGGGCGCTCCCGAGATCGTGCTCACCAGCTCCACGAGCATCGTCGTCGACGGGGAGACCGTACCGCTGGACGATCGGATGAGGCGGCAGCTGGAGGAGGAGGTGGACCGGCTGGCCCTGCGCGGCTACCGCGTGCTCGCCGTCGCCGAGCGCCCCGCCTCGAGCCGCGCCGACCTCGACGAGTCCCGCATCGAGAACCTGTGCTTCCTCGGGTTCCTGGGCCTGGCGGACCCGGTGCGCCCGACGGCGAAGCGCAGCGTGGAGGACCTGATGCGGGCCGGCGTGCGGGTCGCCATGCTCACCGGCGACCACCCCAGCACCGCGGAGGCCATCGCCGCGGAGATCGGCGTCCTGAACGGCCTGCGCGTGATGACCGGCCCGGAGCTGGAGCAGCTGGACGACGAGGCGCTGGCCGAGGAACTGCCGAAGGTGGCGGTGTTCGCCCGGGTCACGCCCGAGCACAAGGCCCGGATCGTCACCTGCTGGCGCAAGGCCGGCAAGGTCGTGGCCGTGACCGGCGACGGCGCCAACGACGTGCCCGCGATCCGGCTCGCCGACGTGGGCGTGGCCCTCGGGTCGCGCGCCGCGCCGGCCACCAGGGCCGCCGCGGACATCGTCGTGGTGGACGACCGCATCGAGACGATCATCGACGCGATCGTGGAGGGCCGGGCGATGTGGACCTCCGTGCGCGACGCGCTGGGCATCCTGCTCGGCGGCAACGTCGGGGAGATCGCCTTCACCCTCGGCTCCAGCCTGCTCACCGGGCGCAGCGCGCTCAACGCCCGCCAGCTCCTGCTGGTCAACCTGCTCACCGACATGTTGCCCGCGATGGCGGTGGCCATCCGGCCGCCGAGTGCCGCGAGCCCGGAGAAACTCCTGGCCGAGGGCCCGGAGGCGTCGCTGGGAGCCGCGCTGACCAGGGACATCTACCTGCGCGCCATCACCACGGCCGTGGCGGCGGGCGCGGCCTGGGTGCTGGCCCGGATGACCGGCACCCGGGGCCGGGCCGATACGGTGGGGCTCATCGGCCTGGTGGCGGCGCAGTTGCTGCAGACGCTGGCGCTGGGCGGCGGGGATCGCACGGTGGTGCTCGCCTCGGTGTCGTCCCTGGCGGCGCTGGGCGTGATCGTCTCCGTGCCCGGTCTCAGCCAGCTCTTCGGCTGCCAGCCGGTGGGGCCGCTGGCGTGGGGGATCGCGCTCGGGTGCGCCGGGGCCACGGCCTGGGTGACCACCATGATCGAACGGTCGAACGCCCAGGGATAGTCATCTGGAGTTCACCCTATGGACATCCGGTTTCTCACCGTATATACATCTTTCTACCCCAATGTGACTTGAAGCGTAGTTTCAATGAAGAGGTAGAGAGTTGTCCGAATTCCTGGCCTCCCTGCTCGCCAAGGCCGCGATGATGCTCCTTGAGGCACTGCTCGCTCGGTTCGTCCAGAGCCTCGCCGCGTCGATCTTCAGCCCGGCGGGCCTCCGGATCGCCTGACCGCCCCGCGCGCCGTACGGCGTTTCCTCGTTGCGCACACCGTTCCTTCTGAGTACAGTGTTCGCAAGAGGGAACGCCGTACGCAGCGCGGGGAGATGACGATGTCCACGAACACCAGTTGGGACATGAAGGGCACCTGGGACACCAAGGGCCGGTGGGACGTGCACGAGCGGCCCGGCCTGTCACAGGCGGGGCTGGACCGGATGCGGCACGTGCTGGCCGGACATGTCGGGTCCGGGAGCGTACCCGGGCTGGTCGCGCTGGTCGGCAGGGGCGACGAGACGCACGTCGAGGCCCTGGGGACCCTGCACGCCTGCGGCACCGAGCCGATGCGGCGTGACACGCTCTTCCGGATGGCGTCGCTGAGCAAGCCGATCACGGCCGCCGCGGTGATGATCCTGGTCGAGGAGTGCCGGCTGCGGCTGGACGACCCGGTCGACGAGTGGCTGCCCGAGCTGGCCGACCGCCAGGTGCTCAGGAGCATCGACGCGCCGCTGGACGACACGGTCCCCGCGGCCCGGCCGATCACCGTGCGCGACCTGCTGACGTTCACCTTCGGGTTCGGGGTGGTGCTGGCCGCGCCGGACACGTACCCGATCCAGACCGCGATCCGCGAGCTCGGCCTGGACACCACCTCGCCGGACTTCGGGCCGGACGAGTGGATCCGCCGGCTCGGCACGCTGCCGCTGATGCGCCAGCCGGGCGAGCTGTGGCAGTACCACGTCGGCTCCGACGTGCTCGGCGTGCTCGTGGCCAGGGTGAGCGGGCAGCCGCTGGAGGAGTTCCTGCGCGAGCGGCTGTTCGGGCCGCTCGGCATGAAGGACACCGGCTTCCACGTGCCCGCCGACCGGATCCACCGCCTGCCCACCAGCTACGCGCACAACCCCGAGAACGGCGAACCGGTCGTCTGGGACGAGGCCGCCGGCGGTAAATACAGCCGCCCGCCGCTCTTCCAGGCCGGCGGCGACGGGCTGGTCTCGACCGTCGACGACTACCACGCCTTCTTCCGCATGCTCCTGGGCAAGGGCGCCTTCGGTGGCGCGCGCGTCCTGTCGCGGGCCTCGGTCGAGCTGATGACGACGGACCACCTGACGCCGGGGCAGAAGGTCGAGAAGGACGCGTTCGGCGACCACTTCGGCCGGCACGGCGGATACGGGTTCGGCCTGGCGGTCCGCACCCACCGCCGCGACCTGGCCTCGCCGGGCCAGTTCGGCTGGGACGGCGGACTCGGCACCACCGGGTACGCCGACCCGGCCGAGGACCTGGTCGGCATCCTGCTGACCCAGAGCGCGATGGACTCCGTCCACACCCCCCGCCTCCACAAGGACTTCTGGACCACCGCCTACCAGGCGATCGCCTGATCCCCGCCGCCACACCCCCTCCAAGGCGTGGCGGCGGGTCATCATCCGTCCTGTTCGTCGCAGAAGATGACCACGCGGGCCACCTGCCGCTCGTCCTCGACGGCTTCGCCGGGCCGGCGCCGGCCGCTCGCGACGACGTCGCCGGTGCGCGGGTCGACGACGCGGTAGGCGGTCGGCAGGCCGTCCTCGCTCGTCGGGCGCAGCGCGCCGCCGTGCTCCTGGTAGACCACGTGCATTCGGCCGGGCACGCGCAGGGAGCGCGGGCTGATGAACGTCTCCCAGTCCGGCTCCATGTCGGTCGTGGGCAGGCCGTCCAGGATCTTGCCGAGCAGACCGACGTACGTGGAGCCCTCGAAGTCGAGGGACTCGCGCCAGCCGCCCGACGGGGCCAGGAAGTACGGCGCGTGGCCGGGCTCGTCGGCGTGCAGCTTCCACTGCCAGATGTTCGCGGCGCCGTAGACGACGCCCATGGCCCCGCCCGCGCACAGGTTGCTCCACGCCTCGTGGCCCTGCCACCAGCCGGCGGCGTTGGTGACGCTGCGGGTCTGCTCGTAGGTGGGCTCGCCGTTGGCGACGGCCTTGACGGGCGTGTCGCGCCGCATGACCGCGACCCGCTCGGGGACGTGCTCGCCGCCGTGGCCGGTCTGGCACCACTGGAAGTCCAGCCAGTCGGCGTCCTGGCAGGCCCGGTTGTCGGCGTGCGGGCGGTAGTGGATGCCGGTGGGCTGGGCGTAGCAGTCCCAGGCGTGGACCTCGGCGCCGCCGGCCGCGATCTGCGGCTCGCGGCCGGAGCCGTCGGCCCCGACCAGGTAGATCGCGGGGCGGGCGCCGTAGCGGGCCACCAGGTAGCGGCAGTAGCGGGCGTACTCCTCGGGAGGTACGACCGTGCCGGCCACGTCGAGCCCCTTCCAGCCGAACCCCTGGAAGACCGGCTGGAGCACGGGCACGATCTCGTGCTCCACCAGGATGTCCAGGAGCCGGTCCAGATACTGGAAGTAGGCGGGGTTGAGCGCGTTGACGTGCCCGCCGGGCAGGTCCTCGAAGGCGACGTCGAAGCCCTCGTCGGCGGAGCGGTCGCGCGGGCCGACGGCCCGCATGTCGGGCTGGACCGACATCAGCAGCACCGCGTTGAAGCCCTTGGCCTGCCGGTCGGCCGCGTACGTGCGCACCTGCTCCTCGGTGGCCCGCCAGGGCAGACCCCAGGCGGTGTCGGCGACCATGATCGCCGGGGTGCCGTCGGCGTGCACGAGGCTGCGCCCGCCCGGCGACATGGTCCAGAAGCCGTGCCGCCGGAAGCGGTGCGCGGGCGGTTCGGCGGCGTCCACCTCGATGATCCCGGCCGCCCCGCGAAGCCCGCGGTCGTCGAGGGACGCGTCGGTGGTCCAGTGCCAGCGGCCGTGCGCCAGCGGCGAGCTGAACCGGATCCGCCACGTGCGGCCGCCGTCGTAGAACGCCGGCCTGCGCAGGGACAGCCCGGTGTCGTGGGTGAAGTCCGCCCACACCTCGACGGCGGTGTAGGCGTCGGGGAGGTCGGCCGAGGCGGTGAGCGTGATCTCCACCTCGCGCCAGGCTCCCCCGACGCGCGTCACGTCGCCCATCAGCCGTCCACCTGGGCGCTGAGCAGCGCCTTGCGCGCGATGCGCTGCGCGGCCAGGGCGTCCTGGCGGGCCTGCGCCTCGGCGAGGGCGTCCACGTCGAGGACCTGCAGGGCCCGCCAGATCGTCCGCATGACCTCGATGCCGGCGCGGGCGGCCTCCACCGAGTCCTCGCGGAAGGGGAACTGGTCGAGCTGCCAGACGCCCTGCCACCCGGCCTGGCGCAGGGTGTGGAAGAACTCGAAGGTCTCGACGAGGTGGATGGAGCCCACCACCATGTCGTCGTCCCAGCCGCGGAAGTTGTCGTTGACGTCGATGGCGTAGAGCCGGTCGTGTTCGAGGATGAGCTGGGCCGCGTCGGCCGGGGACTCGAGGCCGTACAGGGAGTGGCCGAAGTCCAGCAGGATGCCGACGTTGGGCACGTCCATCTTCTCGATGGCCAGCAGGGTGCGGGCGGCCGAGGAGAAGGTCATGCGGTTACGCGGCTCGCGCGGCTTGTACTCGATGGCGAAGCGCAGATCGGGGTGGCGCTGGGCCAGCTCGCGGACGGCGTCGATGGACATCTGCCACAGCGCCTTGTAGTCGGCCTGGAAGGGGTAGTCCCAGCCGTCCTGGCCGGGCCAGAGCTTGACGTAGTCGCAGCCGAGGCGGCGGGCCAGGTCGGCGGACTCGCTGACCAGCTCGATGGCCGCGCGCCGAATCTCGGGGTCGGGGTTGGTGAAGCCGCCGCGGGCGAACTTCCTGGTGTAGATCTCCGGCGTCAGCGCGATGGCCCGCAGCCCGTTGGCCTTCAGCCGGTCTTCCAGCTGGTCCACGTCGAGGTCGGCGGGGTTGAACGGGTAGTTGATGTCGACCACGGAGAGGCTGCCGACCTGGCCCGCGCGGTCGATCGCCTCCAGCGTGGAGACGGGCGGGCCGTACCCGTCCGTGGCATAACGGTCGCGGAACTGCCCGAAGTGCCAGAGCCCGGCGCCGAACAGTGGTTCTGCTGCCATACGGAATGGTCTCCTATCCCTTGATCGCGCCGGCGAGGGCGCCTTGTGTGAAGAAGCGCTGGAACATCAGATAGACGATGAGGACCGGGAGGATGGACATGATGATGAAGGCGTTGAGCTGCCCGTAGTTCGAGGCGAACTGCGACTGGAAGGCCTGCAGCGCCAGCGGCACCGTACGCGCGTCCTGGTCCTGCAGCAGCACCAGGGCCATCCCGTACTCGTTCCAGGTGGCGACGAAGTCCAGGATGAACAGCGCGGCCAGCGCGGGCTTGGCCAGCGGCAGGATGACCCGTACGAACAGGCGCCAGTTCCCCGAGCCGTCGATGCGGGCGGCCTCGTCGAGCTCGCGGGGCAGGGAGCGGAAGAACCCGTACAGGAAGAACACCTGGGACGGGATGCCGAAGGCCAGGTAGGGCAGGATGATCCCGTTGGTGGAGTTCAGCAGCCCCATGCTCGACAGCGTGGTGAACATCGGGGCGATGGCGACCTGCACCGGCACCATCGCGCCCAGGGTGATCACGATGAGCAGGATCCGCTGCCGCTTGAAGCGCAGCCGCGCGATGGCGAACGCCGCCGCGGCCGAGATCATCAGGCCGAGCGGCACCTTGATGAGCGCGATGTAGGCGCTGTTCTTGGCCACGGTCCACAGCTCGCCCCGCTCCGCGGCGGCGGCGTAGTTGTCCCACCGCCACACCTCCGGCAGCGCCCAGATGGACGAGCGGCCGATGTCGGCCGTGGACTTCAGCGAGGTCAGCACCATGAAGGCGAACGGCGCGAGCCAGATGAGCGCGCAGACGACCAGCGCGATCCACAGCCCGATGAGCGGGTAGTTGGCACGGCGGACCGCGTTCATCGCTCGTCCTCCTTCAAGGTCCACATCAGGTACGGCAGGACGAGCGCCAGGGTGATCACGAGGAGCACGACGGCCAGCGCGTTGCCCCCTCCGAAGTTGTGGTTGATGAACGACTGGCTGTAGGACCACAGGGCCAGCACCTGGCTCGACTGGGCCGGGCCGCCGTTGGTCATGCCGACGATGAGGTCGAACACCTTGAGCGAGCTGATCACGGTGAGCACCAGGACGACGGTGAAGGTCGGCCGCAGCGCCGGGAGGGTGACGTTCCGGAAGGTCTGCCAGGCGGAGGCGCCGTCGAGCTTGGCCGCCTCGACCAGGTCGGCCGGCACCGTCTGCAGCCCGGCCAGGAACAGCACCATCGAGAAGCCCGTCGTCTGCCAGACGAAGGCGACGAAGACGGAGTAGAGGGCGATCTGCGGGTCGCCGAGCCAGTCCTGGATCCACGACGACAGGCCGAGGGACGTCAACGTGCTGTTGACCAGGCCGGAGTTCGGGTTGTAGATCCACGTCCACATGGTCGCCACGGCGATCGAGGCCAGCACGGCCGGGATGTAGAACGCCGAGCGCAGCAGGTTGCGGCCGAGGAGCCGGTTGTTGAGCGCCAGGGCGAGCAGCAGGGCGAGCACCGTGGGCACGACGAGCGAGAGCACGACCCAGATGACGCTGTTGCGCAGGGCGGTGTGGAAGACCGTGTCGTTGGTGAAGATGTCCTGGTAGTTCGCCAGTCCGGCCCAGATCTGCGGCACGGTGGGGAAGCCGTTCCACCGCACGAAGCTGAGGTAGATCGCCGAGACGATGGGGAACAGCAGGAAGATCCCGTAGAGCGCCAGCGCGGGCGCCAGGAACGGCAGCGCGCCCAGGATGGGCAGGCCGCGGCGTGGCGTGCGGGGGCGGTGCGAGGGGTGGGTGGGTCGTGACGTGGTCGGGGCGGTGGACACGGTGGCCAAGGCCGCTCCTCCTCGGGTGATCGGACCGGCCGGGGAGCGGTCCCCCCGGCCGGTCACGGCTGGTCAGTCCTTGTGGGTGTCGATGAACTTCTGCAGCAGCGCGCCCGCCTCCTTGGGGGCGATCGAGCCGCTGGTGACCCCGTTCTGGATGCGCCAGTACTCGGTCGTCACGTCGGTGGGGAAGTTCTGGTCGTTGTTGAGGAAGAACCCCTTGGCCTTGCCGGTCAGCTCGGCGATCTGCGTGTTGATCGGCGCGAGCGGGTTCTCCCCCTTGGTGTCCTTGTTCACCGGGACCGAGGAGAAGACGCCCAGGTACTTGCCCTCCACGGCGGCGGAGGTGAAGAAGTCCAGGAACTTGGCGGCCTCGTCCGGGTGCTTGCTCGACTTGCTGATGTACATGCCCTCGGAGAAGCCGTAGAGCCGGTCGGTGCCCGTGGGCATCGGGAAGACGCCCACGTTGTTCTGGTCGTCGCCGGCGTCGATGTTCTGCTGGGTGAACCAGTCACCCTCGAGCTGCATGGCCGACTTGCCCGAGTGGAACATCGCGCCCGCCTCGGCCACCGGCAGGCCGGCGAAACCCTTGTTGAAGTAGTTGCCCGACCACTGCTTGAGCTGCTCGAAGGACTTGTCCACGCACGGCTGGCCGGCCCAGCTCGTCGCGCGGGTGTTGAGCTTGTCGCCCAGCTCGGCGCCGCAGTTGGTCTCGATGAACGTGTCCAGCAGGCGCATGACGTGCCAGTTGTCCTTGCCGCCCATGGTGATCGGCGTGAGCCCGGCGTCCTTGAGCTTCTGCGCCGCCGTGGCCCACTCCTGGTACGTGGTGGGCGGCGCGCTGATGCCCGCCTTGGCGAACTGGTCCTTGTGGTAGTAGACGACCTCGGTGCGCTGCGTCCAGGGCACTCCGTGGTAGCCGCCGTACTGCTTGTACGCCGCCAGGGTCGACGGGTTGAACCGGTCGGCCCACTTGTACTGCTGGTAGTACTTGCTCAGGTCGAGGCTCACGCCCGACTTGACGAGCTCGCCGCCGAGGCCGGGCCCGGCCCAGTTGTAGTAGATGTCCGGGCCGGAGCTACTGCCGGCCGTGGTGCGCAGCGCGTCCTTGTGCGCATCTACGGCGCGGTACTGAAGATCTACCTTGATGTTCGGGTTCTGCTTCTCGAAGTCGCCGATAATCGACTTGAACGCGGCGTTCGCCGTGTCCGCGTTCTGCGTGACCATCCACCAGCTCAGCTTGACCTGCCCCCCGCTGGTCGCGCTGGTGTTGTCTTGGACTCGGCCGCTGCAGGCGGTCAGGAGCAGCGCAGACGCTGCCAGAGCTGCCGCTTTGCTTGGGATGTTCATTGCCTCTCCAGAGGGCTGGAGGCGATTGAATAGCTATTCAATACCGCCTGTCTATTCGAGCGGAATGTAACGTCGGCGACATACAGCCGTCAAGAAGCAGGCGAGTCGCAAGCTTCCGCACCTCATTGACATGAACGCGATGGCGGCCTTAGCTTCAAAATATGCCTAGTCATATTGGAATAGATATTCAAGACGTGGCCCGGTGATGATGTTGCTTGCTGCCGATCCGACGCGTTCGGCCGTCTATCGCCAGGCGGCCGAGCGGATTCGCCGGGCCGACCGGCACACCGCGGCCGCGGAGCTGGACCAGTTGGCCACGGAGGTGCGCCGGAGCATCATCCGCATGATCGACCGTGCCCAGCTGGGGCACGTCGGGGGTGACCTGTCGGTCACCGACATCCTGGTCACCTGCTTCTACGGCGTGCTGTCCGTCGATCCCGAACGTCCGCGGTGGAGCGGGCGCGACCGTTTCGTGCTGAGCAAGGGACACTGCGCCGCCGCCCTGTACTCGACCCTCGCCCACTGCGGCTTCTTCCCCGAGGCCGAGCTGGACACCTTCATGGCCCCGCTGTCGGCGCTCAACGGTCACCCCAACCGCATCAAGGTCCCCGGCATCGAGACCAACACCGGCGCGCTCGGGCACGGTCTGCCCGTGGCCACCGGGTGCGCGCTGGCCGCCAAGCTCGACGGCGCGGACTGGCGCACGTTCGTCGTGCTCGGCGACGGGGAGCTGCAGGAAGGCAGCAACTGGGAGGCGGCCATGGCGGCCGCCCACCACGGCCTGTCGTCGCTGACCGCCGTCATCGACCGCAACCGGCTGCAGCAGGGCGCCAGGACGGAGGACACCAACGCCCTGGGGGCGCTGGACGACAAATGGCGCAGCTTCGGCTGGGAGGTACGCGAGGTCGACGGCCACGACCACCTCGCCCTCCTGCAGGCGATGAGCGGCTCGTCGACCGGCAGGCCGGTCGCCGTCATCGCCCACACGATCAAGGGGAAGGGAGTGTCGTTCATGGAGGACCGCGTGGAGTGGCACCACAAGGTGCCGAGCCCCGACCAGGTCGAAGCGGCCCTCGCGGAGCTGGCACGATGACCGTGACCGACCAGCAGACCGCCTTCGACTGCCGCCAGGACTTCGCCGCGGAGCTCCTGGCCCTGGCTGCCGAGGACGAGCGGATCGTGGCCGTCTGCAACGACTCCGTGGGCTCCAGCAACCTCGTCGGCTTCCGGGAGCGTTTCCCCGACCGGCTGATCAACGTCGGCATCGCCGAGCAGGACCTCGTCGGAGTCGGCGCGGGGCTGGCCAACGCCGGCAAGATCCCGTTCGTGTGCGCGGCGGCGCCGTTCCTCACCGGCCGCGCCCTGGAGCAGATCAAGGCCGACGTCGCCTACAGCGAGGCGCACGTCGTGCTCTGCGGGCAGAGCCCGGGCATGGCCTACGGCGAGCTCGGCCCCACCCACCACTCGATCGAGGACCTGTCCTGGATGCGCGCGGTCGCCGGGCTCGACGTGATCGTCCCGGCCGACTCCGTCCAGACCCGCGCCGCCGTCCGCTGGGCGGCGGCCTCCGGCAGGCCCAGCTACGTGCGCATCCCGCGGTTCAAGGTGCCCGTGGTCACGCCGGAGGGCGCGCCCTTCGAGCCGCGCAGGGCGGTGCTGCTCGCCGACGGCGACGACGCCACGGTGATCGCCATCGGCTCGCTGACCTCCCGCGCGCTGCAGGCGGCCGCCCGGCTCCGCGAGGAGGGCGTCTACCTGCGGGTTCTCAACATGCCCTTCCTCGACCCGCTGGACGAGGAGGCCATCGTGACCGCCGCGCGGGAGACCCGCGGCATCGTCACGGCCGAGGAGGCCACCGTCAGCGGCGGGCTCGGCGCGGCCGTCGCCGCCACCGTCGTCACCCGCCACCCCGTCCCCATGCGCATCCTCGGCGTGCCCCGCGTGTTCGCCCCCACCGGCGACACCGCCTTCCTGCTCGACCACTTCGGCCTGTCCGCCGACGGCATCGTCAGCGCCGTCAAGGACCTGCTGCGCCATGGCTAGCCCGCTCATCCTGGCCATCGACCAGGGCACCAGCTCCACCAAGGCGCTGCTCGTGGACGAGGGCGGCCGCGTCGTCTCCCGCGCCGTCGTACCGGTGGCCGAGAGCCAGCCCCGCCCCGGCTGGGTCGAGCAGTCCGCCGACGAGCTGTGGCAGAGCGTACGGCGGGCGGTCGCCGAGTGCGTCGGCCCCGACCAGGCCGCCCGGGTCGCCGGCGTGGGGTTCAGCAACCAGCGCGAGTCGCTGGTGCTGTGGGAGCGCCGCACCGGCGAGCCGGTCGGGCCGCTGATCAGCTGGCAGGACCAGCGCACCGCCGCCCAGTGCCACGAGCTGGCCGCCACCGGGGCCGCCGGCCTGGTGCGGTCGGTGAGCGGGATGCCGCTGGACCCGATGTTCTCCGCGCTCAAGGCCCGCTGGCTGCTCGACGCGTACGATCCGGACCGGCGCCGGGCCCGGGCGGGCGAGCTGTGCCTGGGCACCGTCGACTCCTGGCTGCTCAGCCGCCTGGGCGGCGAGCACGTCATCGAGGTCGGCAACGCCTCGCGCACCCAGCTGCTCGACGTCGGGACCGGGGAGTGGGACCCGCGGCTGCTGGAGCTGTTCGGGGTGCCGGCCGAGGTGCTGCCGAGGGTGGTCGCCTCCTGCGGCGCCTTCCCCGCCGTCCGCGACCTCGCGCCGCTGCCCGACGGGGTGCCGGTGCTGGCGGTCATGGGCGACTCGCACGCCGCGATGTTCGCCCATGCCGGCTGGCGGCCCGGGGTGGTGAAGGCCACCTACGGCACCGGCTCCTCGGTGATGGCCATCGGCGGCCCTCCGGAGGCGCCCGGCCTGTGCCGCAGCATCGCCTGGGACCTCGGGGACGGTCCTGTTCATGCCGTCGAGGGCAACATCCGCGCGACCGGTCGCACCGTCAGCTGGCTGGCGGAGCTGTTCGACGTGCCCGCCGACGTGCTGCTGGCCGAGGCCGCAGACCCGGGCAACGTCCACTTCGTGCCCGCCTTCGGCGGCCTCGGCGCCCCTTGGTGGGACCCGGACGCGAGCCCCGTCATCATCGGGCTGACGCTCGCCACCCGCCGGGCCCAGCTCGTCGCCGCCGCCCTGGAGGCGGTCGCCTTCCAGGTCGAGGACGTGGTGGCCGCCGTCGATCAGGCCGTCGGCCAGGTGAGCGTGCTCATGGCCGACGGCGGGCTCACCCGCAGCGCCCGCTTGATGCAGTTCCAGGCCGACGTCAGCGGCCGGGCCGTCGCCCGCTCCGGCGAGCACGACCTGTCATGCCTCGGCGTGGCCGACGCCGCCGGGCTCGCGGCCAAGCTGTGGACGCTCGGCGAGCTGGAACGGCGCCCGCGACCCGCGGACCGGTTCGAGCCCGCCCTGGACGAGACGGACCGCGCGGCCAGGAAAGCCGCCTGGCACGAGGCCGTGCGCAGATCCCGCCCCTCCGGTGAAGGGAGCAGCACATGACAGCAACGGCGCCGACCCCCCGTCGGCGCGTCCCGATCCGCTGGATCACCACCGCGGCCGTCGCCGTGCTGGTCGTCCTCATGGCCGTCAGCACCGAGTACCGGACCGCCGAGACCGCGGCCGCGGCGGCTCCGAAGAAGTTCGACCCGGCCGCGTTCGGGGCCCAGAACTACGAGGCCAAGATCGTCCCCGCCGTCAAGAGCGCCGCCGTCGACCTGCCCGTCCTGCTCGACGCCCTGGCCGCCGACAGGGACGCCGCGAGCCAGAAGTACGGCAAGCGCCAGGGCACCGGCCCCTACACCTTCGCCGTCAAGGTGACGGGCGAGGCCGGCGCGGCCAGGTCCGGGCTGCTGCCCGTCACCGTCAAGGGCCTGCCGGACGGCACCCGGGTCTCCGTGCAGATCGGACCCGCCATCAACGGCACCGCGCTGCGCGACGCGGTGGGATTCATCACGTTCGGCCAGTTCACCAACCAGGTGGAGTACGCCGACGCCGCCACCGCCCTGAACAACCAGCTGCGCGACAAACTGCTCAAAGGGCTGGACGCGGCCGGGCTGGAGGGCAAGCAGATCTCCGTCACCGGGGCGTTCACCCTGCTGACACCCCAGACCGTGACGATCACGCCGGTGGCGATCTCATGAGCGGCCCGGTCCTGCGGGCCGGCGAGGTCACCAAGGTGTACGGCGGCACGCACGCGCTCAAGGGCGTCGACTTCGACGTGGCGCCCGGCCGCGTGACCGCGCTGTTCGGCGAGAACGGCGCCGGCAAGTCGACCCTGATGAAGATCCTGGCCGGGATCGAACGGCCCACCACCGGCCATGTCGAGCTCGACGGGCGGCCCGTGCGGCTGCACTCCTCCCGTGACGCGGCCGACCAGGGCATCTCCATCATCCACCAGGAGCTCAGCCTCTGCCCCAACCTCAGCATCCAGGACAACCTGTTCCTGGCCCGCGAGGTCCGCACCGCGTACGGCTCCATCGACCGCAAGGCACAGCGCGAGGCCACGGCCGCGGTCCTGCACCGGCTGGAGGAGGACGTCGACCCGGACCGGCTCGTCGGCGACCTGCGGCTCGGCCAGCAGCAGCTGGTGGAGATCGCCCGCGCGCTGCTGCAGCAGGCCCGCGTCCTCATCATGGACGAGCCGACCTCGGCCCTGACCGCGCCCGAGGTCGACGTGCTCTTCCGGGTGATCAGGGAGCTGACCGCCGCGGGCGTCGCCGTCGTCTACATCTCCCACCACCTGGACGAGGCGCTGGAGATCGCCGACGACGTCGTGGTGCTGCGCGACGGGCGGCTGGTCGCCACGGCCCGGGCCGATGAGGTCGACATCCGCTGGATCGTCGAGCAGATGGTCGGCCGCGACCAGGACACGCTGTTCCCCAGCCGGGAGCCGGTGCTCGGCGAGGAGGCGCTGGCCGTGCGCCGGCTCACCGTGGCCGACCCGGCCGTCCCCGACCGGCTGGCCGTGAACGGGCTGTCGCTCAGCGTGCGCGCGGGCGAGATCGTCGGCGTCTACGGGCTGATGGGCTCCGGGCGCACCGAGCTGCTGGAGACGCTGGCCGGCCGCCTGCGGCCGTCCTCCGGCGAGGTCCTGCTGGACGGCGCGCCCCTGCACGAGGCCGGGATCCGCGACCGCATCGAGCGGGGCGTGGTGCTGGTGCCCGAGGACCGCCAGCGCGACGGCCTCGTCCAGACCATGTCGGTCGGGCAGAACCTGTCCCTGTCCGCGCTCGGCACGTTCGTCCGCGGCCTGTTCGTCTCCCACGAGCGCGAGCGCGCCGCCGTCACCCGCACCATCGCCGACGTCACCGTCAAGACCAGCGGCGCCCAGGCGGCCATCGGGTCGCTGAGCGGCGGCAACCAGCAGAAAGTGATCATCGGAAAGGCGCTGCTGACCGGGCCGCGCGTCCTGCTGCTGGACGAGCCGTCCCGCGGCGTGGACGTGGGCGCCAAGGCCGACATCTTCGAGCTGATGGCGGCCCAGGCCAGGCGGGGCCTGGCCGTGCTGTTCACCACATCCGACGCCGAAGAGGCCCTGCACATCCCCGACCGGCTGCTCGTGCTCGCCCGCGGCGCCCTCGTCGGCGAGTTTCGGCGCGGCGAGCTGACCCGGGAGGAACTGATGCGCGTGTCCGACGGCGGAACCCAGGACGGTTCGTCATGACGGCGACGGCGACCACCGCGGCCCCGGAGCAGGCCGCCACCCGGGCCCGCCGCCTCTCGCTGCTGAACGTGGCCTTCGAGCTGCGCGCCTTCATCGCGCTCGCCGTGCTCATCGTCATCTTCGGCCTGCTGTCGGACTCCTTCCTCACCGTCCCCAACCTGATCACGATGACCAAGCACGTCGCCATCAACGGCGTGATCGCGCTCGGCATGCTGCTGGTCATCCTCAAGGGCGGCATCGACCTGTCCGTCGGCTCCATCGTGGGCCTGTCCGGGGTGGTCGCCGGCGAGCTCCTGCAGGGTCTGCACGTCGGCGGCGTGATCGCCTACCCGCCGGTGTGGGTGGTGATCGTGCTGTGCGTCGCGGTCGGCATGGCGGTCGGCCTGATCAACGGGATCCTCGTCACCCGCTTCAACGTGGCGCCGTTCATCGCCACGCTCGGCATGCTGTACGTGGCCCGCGGCGCGGCGATGCTCATCTCCAACGGCGCCACCTACCCCAACCTGGGCGGCAACCCGGCGCTCGGCAACACCGGCTTCGAGCTGCTCGGCAGCGGGCGGCCGCTCGGCCTGCCCACCTCCATCTGGATCATGATCCTGCTGGCCGTGGCGGCCGTGCTGCTGCTGGCCAAGTCCCCGTTCGGCCGCTGGCTGTACGCCACCGGCGGCAACGAGCGGGCCGCGGACCTGTCCGGCGTGCCGATCCGGCGGGTCAAGACGATCGTGTACGTGATCTCCGGGGCCTGCGCGGCGGTCGCCGGGCTCATCATCGCCTCGGAGCTCACCTCGGCCGCCCCGCAGGCCGGGGAGACGTACGAGCTCAACGCCATCGCGGCGGTGGTCATCGGGGGCGCCGCGCTCAGCGGCGGCCGGGGAACCGTGCGCGGCACCCTGGTCGGCGCGTTCGTCATCGGCTTCCTCGCCGACGGCCTGGTGATCCTGGGCGTGTCGACGTTCTGGCAGATCCTCATCAAGGGCGCGGTCATCATCCTCGCCGTGATGCTCGACCAGGGCCAGCAGCGATTCAAGCGACGGGGAGCCGCCGCGGCGGCGGTCGCCGCAAGCAAGAAGCACGACTGAACGACAAGGAGACACCATGCCCCCCACCCGCATCGTCACTTTGGCACTCTCCGTCCTGCTCGGTTGCACCACGCTGGCCGCCTGCGGCAGCGCGGAACAACCCGCCACCAGCGCGTCCGCGAGCAGCGGCGGCGCGGCCGCCGGCGGCCTGATCGCGATCATCACCCCGTCGCACGACAACCCGTTCTTCAAGGCAGAGGCCGAGGCGGCCAAGGCGCAGGCCGAAAAGCTCGGCTACCAGACGTCCGTGGCCTCCCACGACGACGACCCCAACAAGCAGAGCGAGCTGATCGACGCCGCCATCTCCCGCCAGGCCAAGGCGATCATCCTGGACAACGCGGGCGCCGATGCCTCCATCGGGCCGGTCCGCAAGGCCGCGCAGGGCGGCATCCCGGTCTTCCTGATCGACCGGGAGATCAACGCCACCGGCGTCGCCAAGGCCCAGATCGTCTCCAACAACTCCCAGGGCGCCCAGCTGGTCGCGCAGTCGTTCGTGGAGGCCATGAAGAGCAAGGGCAACTACGTCGAGCTGGTCGGCAAGGAGTCCGACACCAACGCCAGCGTCCGCTCCAAGGGCTTCGCCGACGTGATCTCCCAGTACCCGGACATGAAGCCGGTGGCCAAGGAGAGCGCCAACTGGGACCAGCAGGAGGCGTTCACCAAGATGGAGACCATCATCCAGAAGAGCCGCGACATCCAGGGCGTCATCGCCGGCAACGACACCATGGCCCTGGGCGCGGTCGCGGCGCTGAAGGCCGCGGGACTGCTGAAGAAGGTCGTGGTCGTCGGCTTCGACGGCAGCCCCGACGCCATCGCCGCCATCAAGGCGGGCGAGATGCACGCCACCGGGCTGCAGCCCGCCGCGCTCGGCGCCACCAGCGCCGTGGACCAGGCCGACCAGTTCATCAAGACCGGCAAGACGGGCAAGGACGAGAAGCAGTCCATCGACTGCGAGCTCGTCACGGCCGACAACGCCGACGAGTTCGGGGTGTTCGCCAGGAAGTGACCTCGCCGGCGTCTCCGCCACGGTGGTTCGGACAATAGGCTTCATTCAGGAGTGAATAGAAAGGAGTACGCGGTGGTCCAGAACGCGGAACGTAGGCGCGACACGACCAAGGATCACCTGCGCCTCCTGGCCCGGGTCGCGCGCATGTACCACGAGCAGAACATGCGCCAGCCCGAGATCGCCGCCACGCTCAACATCTCCCAGCCCCGCGTGTCCCGCCTGCTCAAGGAGGCGGTCACGCGGGGCATGGTCCGCACGGTGGTCACGCTCCCCGAAGGGGTGCACACCGAGCTGGAGGAGGAGCTGCAGCGGCGCTACGGGCTGCGCGACGCCGTGGTCGTGGACGTCGAGGACTACCAGGACGACGTGATCCCGCCGCTGGCCTCGGCGGCCGCGGCCTATCTCGGCGTCACCTTCACCGGCGGCGACGTGATCGGCATCTCCTCCTGGAGCGAGACCCTGCTGGCCACGGTCGAACGCCTGCCGCAGAAGAACTCCCAGGTCGCCGACCGCGTCATCCAGCTGGTCGGCGGGGTCGGCAGCCCCGAGGCGCAGGTGCACGCCACCCGGCTGGTCGCCCGCCTGGCCAACCTCACCTACGCCCGGCCGATCTTCGTGCCCCTGCCCGGAGTGGTCGCGACCACCGCGATCCGCGACGCGCTGCTGGAGGACCCCAGCGTGAAGGACGTGCAGGCGCAGTGGCACGACCTGACCGTCGTGCTGGTCGGCATCGGCAGCCTGGAGCCCTCGCCCCTGCTGCTCAGCAGCGGCAACGCGGTCAGCCAGGCCGACCAGGAGGAGCTGCGCGGGCTCGGCGCCGTCGGCGACGTCTGCCTGCACTTCTTCGACGCCACGGGCAAACCCGTCGACTCGGGCTTCGACCAGCGCGTCATCGGCATCGACGCGCCGACCTTCCGCGCCGTCGAGCGCCGGGTCGGGGTCGCGGGCGGCATGCGCAAGCTCTCCGCGATCAAGGCCGCGATCGAGGGCGGCTGGGTCAACGTCCTCATCACCGACCTGACGATCGCCCGCCTGCTCTGCTCCTGATCGCGTTACGCTGGATCCACCGAACAGGGGTGATGCCGGTGTCCGATCTCCAAGCTCGTGTCGCGCCGACCAATCGCTTGGCCCGCCGCCTGGCCGCGGCAATGGGCGTGTCCTGGTTCGTCGGCGTCGCGTGGATCGTCCTGTACTACGTGGACCCCACTCTCCCGGTCCTGTCCGACCTGGGCAACTGGAACCTGCTGGCCGGGTTCGGCCTCTTCATGCTGGGCGCGGCGTTCGCCCTGGCCCTGCTGGTGACGGTGATCGTACGGTCGGGGCGCCGGCCCTAGGCGGGACGGCCCAGGTCGAGGCCCGCCAGGTCGGCGCGCGAGGAGATCCCCAGCTTCGGGTACGCCTTGTACAGGTGGAATCCCACCGTCCGCGGGCTGAGGAAGAGCTGCGCGCCGATCTGCCGGTTCGTGGCGCCCGTCGCGGCGAGCCGGACGACCTGCAGCTCCTGAGGGGTCAGCGCGTCGAGCGGTTTCGCCGCCACGCCGAGCTCCGGCAGGTCGGCGCGGGCGCCGGTCGCGGCCAGCTCCGTACGGGCCCGTTCGGCCCAGGGAGCGGCGCCCAGCGCGGCGAAGCGGCCCATCGCCGATCGCAGCTGCGCCCCGGCGTCGGAGCGCCGGCGGGCCCGCCGCAGCCACTCGCCGTACAGCAGCTCCGTCCTGGCGTGCTCGAACACCCGCCCGCCCCGGGCGTGCCACTCGAGCGCCGCGCCGTAGTGGGCCTCGGCCTCGCCGCGCGGGGCGAGGAGAGCGCGGCAGCGATGCGCGACGGCGGCGGCGCCCGGCCGTCCGCTGGCCGCCGCCCAGGCGTCGAACCGGGCGAACGCCTCGGCCGCCCGGCCCGGGTCGCCCAGCCGGGCGCAGGCCTCGACGTGGTCGGCCATGGCGAAGGTGACGATCACGGTGTGACCGAGCGGGCCGTCGAGGATCCGCGCCATCCGCTCGGCCGCCGCGTCGTACCGCGCTCGTACCAGGTCGAGCAGGATCAGCGCGCAGCCGCCCCACCCCGATCCGTGGCGTTCCCGTGCGGCGCCGTCGGCTTGGCCGGCGAGCCGTACGCACGTGTCGTCCTCGCCCTCGACGGCGGCGAGCCACGCCAGGATGCCGTGCAGGTGCCGCAGCCGCCCCGCCTGCCCGGTGTCGTGGGCGATCCGCCAGGCCTCGGCGCCCGACTCCGCCGCCTCCGCATGCCTTCCCCGCAGGAGTTGCGCCTGGGTGAGGAGCTGCAGAGCATGCGGCAGCGCGCCGATCAGGCCCTGCTCCCTGCAGGCGGCCACGCGGGCCGCGGCCAGCTCGCAGGCCGCCTCGTCGTCGCCGGTCATCAACGCGCCGAACACCGCGTACGTACCGGCGACCGGGTCCGTGGCGGCGCGCGGCGAGATGGCGGCGCGCATGAGCGGCAGCCCCGCGGCCGGGTCGCCGGCTGCCACCCGCTCCATGCCGCGTACCGTTCCGGCCACGGGGTCGTCGCCGGGCACGACGGATTCCAGCAGCTCCGCGGCCCGCCCGAGCGCGGCGTGGTCACCCGCGAACCAGGCCTCGGCGGCGGCGGTCGCGAGCAGGGACGCGGCGTCGGCCGGCGCGGTGCGGGCGATGCCGGCGGCCGCGTCGATCAGCGCCGCCGGCGTCGGGCTCCCGTGCTCGGAGTCGACCGCGGCCCGCACGGCGACCAGCCGGGCCAGCACCACGGGGTCCCCGGTCAGCCGCCGGCCCCGGTCGGCCGCGGCGCCGGCGCGGGCCAGCTGCCCGGCGCCCATCGCCGACTCGGCGGCGGCGGCCAGCCGGCGGGCCCGCCGGCCCTGATCGACGGTGAGCTGCGCGGCCCGCTCGTACGCCGTCGCGGCCGACGCGTGGCTGCCCCGCTGCCGGGCCCGCTCTCCGGCCGCCGCCAGCACGTCCGAGATCTCCTCGTCGGGACCGACGGCGGCGGCGGACAGGTGCCAGGCCCTGCGGTCGGCGTGCTCGTCGCCGTCGAGGGCGTCCGCCAGCGCGCGATGGGCGGCCACCCGCCGGGCGAGCGGCGCCTCGTGGTACGCGGCGGTCTTGACCAGGGGATGGCGGAAGCGCAGCCGGCCGTCGGAGATCTGTACCAGGTGGTGGCGCTCGCCCGGCTCCAGGTCGGGCAGCCCGGCCCCGAAGCCCTCCGCGGCCCGCAGGACGAGCTCCAGGCTGCCCGAGCCCTCGGCCGCGGCGACCAGGAGCAGCAGCTGCGTGGCTTCGGGGAGCCGCCGGATGGCGGCACGCAACGACTGTTCGAGCCGTCCGGGCAGAGGGAGCCTGGGCGCCTGCAGGGGCAGCGGAGCCAGCCGGCCCGCCCGCTGCTCGGGGACGAGGGCCGCGGCGAACTCCAGGAGCGCGAGCGGGTTGCCCTCGGCCTCCTCGATCACCCGGTCCCGTGCCTCGGGCACCAGATCGGCGGCCGACCCGGCGAGCAGCCGCTCGCAGTCCGCCCGGCCGAGACCGGCGAGCCGCAGCTCCGGGACGCCCTGCACGGGCGGCTGCGCACCGTCGTCGCGGGCGGCCAGGATCATGGTGATCCGCTCGGCCCCCAGCCTGCGCGCCGCGAACACCAGCGCGTCCGCCGACGCGCGGTCCAGCCACTGCACGTCGTCGATCAGGCACAGCAGGGGACGTTCCTCGGCGAGCTCGGCGAGCAGGGTCAGCACCGCGAGCCCGACGAGGAAGCGGTCCTGGGCCCCGCCCTGGCTCTCGCCGAACGCGCCGAGCAGGGCCGCCCGCTGCGCCTCGGGGAGCCCCGCGACGAGGTGCCGGGCCGGCCGCAGCAGCAGGTGCAGGGCGGCGAAGGGCAGCTCGGCCTCGGCCTCCACGCCGGTGATCCGCAGCACCAGCACGTCGTCGCCCGCCGCCCGCGCGGCCTCCGCCAGCAGCGCCGACTTGCCGATCCCGGCCTCTCCGTACACGACGACGGCATTGCCCCGGCCGGTCCCGGACTCGGCGATCAGCCCGCTGAGTAGGGCGATCTCGGCGTTTCGCCCGATCATGATGCCCCGACCCTACCTAAGCGGCCTCCGCCGCCCGCGAGCAACCCGGTCATCGTGACTTATTCACCCGCGAGCCCCGGCCCGTACGGTCGTGAGCGGAAACCCGACATTGGAGGAAGCCGTGGAGCACGCCGTCACCCTGCAACCGGTGGGCACCGTCGTGGGCGGGCGCACCGAGGCGTTCGACGACGACTGGAACACCGAGGAAGCGGTGATCCGCCTCGACGGGACGCAGTTCCAGCCGGACTCCCTGGCGGGGCTGGACGCGTTCTCGCACCTGGAGGTGGTGTTCCTCTTCCACCTGGTGGACCCGGAGTCGGTGCACACCGCGGCCCGCCGCCCGAGGGGCAATCCGGACTGGCCGCCGGTGGGCATCTTCGCGCAGCGGGCCAAGAACCGGCCGAACAGGCTGGGGGTCTCCCGCTGCCGCCTGCTCGCCGTGGACGGCCTCGACGTGCGCGTACGCGGTCTGGACGCCATCGACGGCAGCCCGGTCCTCGATCTCAAGCCCTACATGGCGGAGTTCGGGCCGCAGGGCGAGACCGTACAGCCGGCCTGGGCGACCGAACTGATGCGCAACTACTACTGAGACAAGGGGATTTCGCGGTATGAACGCACAACTTCCGGCCGGCACGGACGTCCTGATCGTCGGCGCGGGCCCGGCCGGCCTGGCCCTGGCCACCTCGCTGGCCCGGCAGGGCGTGGACGCCGTCCTGGTGGACAAGGCGGCGAGCGGCGCCAACACCTCGCGGGCCGCGGTCGTGCACGCCCGCACCCTGGAGGTGCTGCGCGCGATCGACGTCAGCGACGAGCTGGTGTCGAGGGGGGTCACCGTGCCCCGCTTCACCGTACGCGACCGCGACCGGGTCCTGCTGACCGTGGCCTTCGACAAGCTGCCGACCGACTTCCCGTACACGCTGCTGGTGCCCCAGGACATCACCGAGCAGGTGCTGCTGGACCGGCTCCGGGCCGCGGGCGGCACCGTCCACCGCCCGTACGCGGTCACGGCCGTCGAGCAGACCGCCGCCGGGGTCACCGCCACGACGTCCGACGGCCGCCAGATCCGCGCCTCGTACGCCGTCGGCGCCGACGGCATGCACAGCACGGTGCGCGAGCAGGCCGGGATCGCGTTCACGGGCGACACCTACGCCCAGTCGTTCGTGCTCGCCGACGTCCGCCTCGACTGGGCGGGTCCCACCGACGAGGTCGCTCTCTACTTCGCCCCCGAAGGGGTGACCGTCGTCGCGCCGCTGCCGGGCGGCCGCCACCGGATCGTCGCGACGGTCGAGGAGGCTCCGGAGCGTCCCGGCATCGCCGACATCCAGTCGCTCCTCGACGCCCGCGGGCCGCGTACCAACCCGGCCACGGTCACGGACCTCGTCTGGAGCTCGCGGTTCCGCGTCCACCACCGCCTGGCCGAGCGCTACCGCGCGGGCCGGATCTTCCTGGCCGGCGACGCGGCCCACGTCCACAGCCCGGCCGGCGGCCAGGGCATGAACACCGGCATCCAGGACGCCCTCTCCCTGGCCGGGAAGCTCACCGCCGTGCTGCGCGACGGCGCTCCCGAGACGATCCTGGACACGTACGGGACCGAGCGCCGTCCCGTCGCCGAGGACGTGGTCGCCTTCACCCACCGGATGACGAGGATCGCGACGGTCGGCAACGGCCCGCTGCGCTCCCTGCGCAACACGGCCCTGCGCGCGCTGGACTGGGTCCCCGCGGTCCACCACGCGATGGCGATGAACCTGTCCGAGCTGGCGACGGCAGACTCGTAGCCGCCGCTTCACCGCAGGAGGTCCAGCGCCAGCGTGGCCGCCGCCAGCCCGAGAAACCCGATCGCCAGGAAGAACATCGGCGAGAAGTCGCTGACGCGCAGGTGGGTGTAGAGGGCGCAGACGAAGTAGAGGATGAGCCCGGCCGCGGCGGCCGTGCCGATCAGCGGCACGCCGAGGAGCCCGAGCGCCAGCCCGAGCGCGCCCGCGACCTTGAGGGCGCCGATCGGGAAGACCAGCCAGGACTCGGGCACTCCCGCCGTCTTCAGGGCGGGGCCCAGCGTCCGCATGATCGGTTCGAGCCGGGTGATGGCGGCGAAGCCCGAGAACGTGTTGGCGGCGATGGTCAGGAGGGCGGTGACGACATAGGCGGTGGTCAAGAGAGCTCCCTGGAAGGCGGTGTTCGCTTCCTGAGAGCTCTCCATGCCGATGAGTGTGACATCGACGTGACCGGGCCGAGCGCGTGGCCGGTCAGGATGTCTTGGCGGTGGGCTCGCCGAGCTTGTCACCGGATTCCTGCCGCGCCCTGTCGGTCGGCTTGCCAGGTTGGCCGGCGGGCTGCCGCCGTACCTGGTCGGTGGGCGGAGCGGTGACCGAGACGGGGGTGCCGAAGTCGCTGAAGTCCATGACGTTCCGGTTGCCGGAATCGCCGAAGGCGACTTCCAGGTGCCGGATCCGGCCCTGGTCGTCCACGTCCACGGTGCCCGTGGCCGCCTCCGCCGTGCCCGCCTTCACGTCGGCACCGCCCCCGGCCTCCAGCGAGAACGCGAACCGCTGCCCGGCCCAGCCCTGCCCGGAGGCTGTGCCGGCCTCGCGGACGTCAGTGGCCGTACGGAGCCGCTCCAGCGCCGAATGAGGGTCGATGGGAGCGAGCTTGACCAGGGCGATGACCGGCGGCGCGCCCGCCAGCTCGGTGTCGGGGCGCGGCGAGACCAGCCACGTCGCGGCGCCGCTCTCCCGGATGTACATCAGGTCTCCGACGAACCGGGTTTCGGCCCCGTCCTGCCTCGTGATGACGCCCATCCGCCGGACGGGGTCGATGGCGCCGTCGAACACCTTGGTATCGGACGTGACATGGATGCGGTAGCTCTCCTGGCTGGTGTTCTCGACCGCGGCGATCACCTGGGCCTGCGCCGACGACTGGGTCGCGGGCAGCACCACCGCGACCGCGGCCACCGCGGCGGCGACGGCCAGCGCTGCGATCGGGACCAGGACCCTGGCCAGCCGGCGCCTCGGCATCGCCGGCATGAGGTCGATGCCCGCCGGCCGGTCCTCGGTCGCTTTGCTGAGCAGCGTGCGGAGTTCGTGCTCGTTCATGGACGGCTCCTCGTGTCGGTGTCTCACCGGATCCCACTCCCTTCGTCCTCGGTTCGGTTGACCAGCGTGTCGGGAGAGATCAGCCGCCGCATCGCCTGCAGGCCGCGATGCGTGTGGGTCTTGACCGTCCCCGGTGCGCAGCCCATCAGATCGGCGACCTCGGCTTCCGGCAGGTCGGCGAAGAACCGCAGCACCAGGGCCGTCCGCTGCCTGGCAGGCAGTCGCGCCAGCGCCTGCCGTACGTCCTCGGCCACGGCCCGGGTGTCCCCCACGTCACCGGGACCGGGCAACTCGGGCAACTCGGCGCGCGGGATCTCGCGCCGCCACCGGGCACGCCACCAGGACCGGTACGTGTTGACCAGGATCCGGCGCAGGTAGGCGTCGGGGTCGCTGCTGGTGTCCAGCCGATGCCACACGCGATACAGCTTGCCCAGGCAGGACTGGACCAGATCCTCAGCCGTGTGCCAGTCGCCGGTGAGCAGGACCGCCGTTTTCAGGTGATGGTCTCCCCGGTGCCGCACGAAACTCACGAATTCCGCATCCACCCGCGCTCCTCTCGTCGGTCGTGCCACCTCCTGACACTCCCTGAGGCTCACGTCCGGTTGACGGGAGAGCACCGGAAATATCCCCGCCCGCCCGCGAGCCACGCTCACGTCGGGGACCGGGCGGCGTAGCGCTTCCACGGCATCTGTGCCACAGTTATAGAACAGTCGGCAGAGTTATAGATGGGTGAGGCACATGACGACAGGAGTCCTGGCGACGCGGCCAGGTGTGATGGAGGATCCCGGAGAGCGGGGCAGGTTCGGGGAGTACGGCGGGCTCTACGTGCCGGAGTCGCTGGTCGCGGCCTGCCGGGAGGTGGAGGCGGCCTTCCGGGAGGCCCGGACCGACCCGGCGTTCCGCGAGAGCCTCGCGGAGTCGCTGGCCCTGCACGTGGGGCGGCCCACGCCGCTGACCCCGGCGCGGCGGCTGTCGGCGGAGCTGGGCGTGACCCTGCTGCTCAAGCGGGAGGATCTCGCCCACACCGGCTCCCACAAGATCAATAACGTGCTGGGCCAGGCCCTGCTCGCGCTCCGGATGGGCCGTAAGCGGCTGATCGCCGAGACCGGCGCGGGGCAGCACGGCGTGGCCGTCGCGACCGCCGCCGCGGTGCTGGGGCTGCCGGCGACCGTGTTCATGGGGGAACGGGACGTCGAGCGGCAGGAGCTGAACGTGTTCCGGATGCGCATGCTGGGCACCGAGGTCGTACCGGTCGGCACCGGCAGCCGTACCCTCAAGGACGCCACCAGCGAGGCCATGCGCCACTGGGTGGCGGCGACAGAGGAGGCGTACTACTGCGTCGGCTCGGTCATCGGGCCCAACCCGTACCCGTGGATGGTGCGCGAGTTCCAGCGGGTCATCGGCGACGAGGCGCGCGGGCAGTGCGCCGGGGCGCTCCCGGCCGCCGTGCCCGACTACGTCGTGGCCTGCGTGGGAGGCGGCTCCAACGCGGCGGGCACGTTCGCCGGGTTCGTCGACACCGCCGCCCGGCTGGTCGGGGTGGAGGCGGAGGGCGGTGCCGGGGCGGCCAGGGGCAGCCTCGGCGTGCTGCACGGCTTCCGCTCGCTGTTCCTCCAGGACGACCACGGGCAGATCACCGAGGCGCACTCCATCGCCGCCGGCCTCGACTACCCGGGGGTCGGGCCGGAGCACGCCCACCTGCGCGACCTCGGCCGGGCGCGCTATGTCACGGTCTCCGACGAGGAGGTGGTGGACGCGGCGGTGCGGCTGGCCCGTACCGAGGGCATCGTGCCCGCGCTGGAGTCGGCGCACGCGGTCGCGTGGGTGATCCGCGCGGCGCGTACGGGCGAGCTGCCGCCGGGTGCGACGGTCCTGCTCACCCTGTCCGGCAGGGGCGACAAGGACATCTCGACCCTGAAGGAGCTGGTATGAGCACCGGCCTGCTCGAAAGCCCGCTGCGCGCCCGGCGCGACGGCGGTCACAAGCTGCTCATGCCGTACGTGACCGGCGGCATCGCCCCCGGCTGGACCGGCTACCTGCGGGCGTTCGCCGCCGCCGGCGCGGACGCGATCGAGCTCGGCCTGCCGTTCTCCGACCCGACGCTCGACGGCGCCACCATCCAGGAGGCGTCGGACGCGGCGCTGGCCCGGGGCGCGACGGCCCACGGCATCCTGGCCGAGGTCGCCGAGCTGCGCCTGGACGTGCCGCTGGTCGCCAGCACCTACTACAACCTGGTGCTGCGCGACGGGCCCGCGGAGTTCTGCCGGGCGCTGCGCCGGGCGGGGGTCGCCGGGCTCATCGTGCCCGACCTGCCGCTGGACGAGGCCGGCGAGCTGGCGGACGCGGCCGCCGCCACCGGCGTCGACCTGGTCCTGCTCGCCTCCCCCGCGACTCCGCGGCGACGGCTGGACGAGATCGCGCGCCGCAGCCGGGGCTTCGTCTACGCCGTCTCGGTGATGGGCACCACCGGCGAGCGGGCCGCGCTCGCCGAGCCCGCCGCGGCCCTCACCGAACAGATCAAGCAGGGCAGCGACCGGCCGGTCTTGCTAGGATTTGGCATTTCCACGCCGGAACAGGCCGTGGAAGCCACCCGGCGCGCCGACGGTGTCGTCATCGGTGCCGCGATCATGCGCCGGATCCTCGACGGGGCGGCGCCGGACGACGTCGGCGCCTACCTGACGGGCCTGCGGCGGGCCCTTGACCAGGAGCGTGACGAAACACGATGGCCCGCGACGCCGGACACGAGGCGAGGTACCGCGCCATAGCCGCCGACCTCGCCGCGAAGATCCGGTCGGGACATTACGCCCCCGGCGCGGCGCTGCCGCCCCAACGCGAGCTGAGCGCCTCGTACGGGGTCACCCTGATGACCCTCCGCCAGGCGCTCCGGCAGCTCAGCGACGAAGGGCTGATCGTGCAGCAGGCCGGCCGGGGCACGTTCGTGTCCCCGCCGCACCTGGCCTACCAGCTGGGCTCCCTGCAGAGCCTCGCCGACGACCTCAGGAAGCAGGGCCACGAGGTACGCACGGTCGTGCTCGGGCGTTCGCTGCGCCGGGTCCCGGCCGGGGTCGCCACGCAGCTGCGCACCGCTCCCGGCGAGAGCGCGCTGCGGCTGGAACGGGTGCGCGAGTTCGCCGGCCGCCCCGCGATCCACCAGGTCTCCTGGATCCGGCGGCCGGCGGCCGAGCAGATCCGCGATCGCGACTTCACCGCCGTCTCCCTCTACGGCGCCCTCGCCGACTGCGGCGTGGCGGTGGCGCGCGCTTCGGAGAAGATCCGGCCCGGCCGGCTCGACCCGGCCGTCGCGGCGCACCTCGGGGAGCCGCCCGGCAGCCCGGTCTTCCTCAGCGAGCGGATCACGTACGCGCTCGACGCCACCGCGCTGGTCGCCGACCACGCCACCATCCTGGGCAGCATGATGGAGATCCGCACAGAACGGGCCGCCACCGGCCTCTCCCTCACCTGGGGCCCGAGCACCTGACCCCCACGCGCAAGGCCGCCCAGGTAGATCTTGGTCAATGTTTTCGATCTACGTCGGCCCAGGTCAGCGTGTCATTCGCCGGGAAAGACCGATAGGCTGCGATGTTGGCGCTCCAGGTCTCACCCGGTGTTGGAGCGAAAAATGATCAATCTCGGCTTCGTCGGGCCCAGCCGTCCCGCCAATGACTACAAGCTCACCGATGTGGTCGACGGTGACACCCCGAAGATCGAAATGTCGGTCCGCATGGTGTCCATCGACACCCCGGAAACCCACTTCGGGGGCACCCCGGTCACAGCCCAGGCCGCGCTCGATCGCACCAAGGCCCGCCTGCAGGACGGAACGTACGACGCCATCCCCGAGCATCTACGCGAATACCTCATCTCGCGCATCACCCCGAACGCCGCGGACCACCACATGACCGCCGGCCAGCTGGCGGCCGAGGCGCACAAGACCATGGTGAAGACCCGCCTGACCCGCCCGGACGGCACCCAGCGCAAGCTGGCCGTCGTCGCCACCGGCGAGCTCGTCGAGAACCACGGCCGCCTGCTGGCCTACACCGCGCCCTGGTTCGCCGGCGGGACGTCGGACCCGATGCCGCCCCGCGACGACCCGCAGCGCCGCACCTTCAACCTCGACCTGCTGTCCCTCGGATGGGCCGCCAGCTTCCTCATCTACCCCTCCATCCCGCCCTCGTTCGACCTGAACCTGATGCTCGACGAGGCCGAGGTGGCCTGGCAGCAGAAGCGCGGCGCGTGGGCGCAGTTCGGCCCGGAGCTGCTGCTGGGTTACGAGTACCGGGCCTGCGTCAAGCTCGGCACCAAGGACCTGAAGAACCCCGCGGAGGCCGTCGCGAACGCCTACGAGCGCGTGTGCGTGGACCTGCGCACCCTGACCGAGGTCGGCCTGTTCGGCTACCACCAGGTCCCGCCGCCGAACCGGCTGTGGATCTGGAAGAAGGACCTGGAGCAGGCCCGCAAGGACCTGCCCATCAAGCACTAGGCCCGTCGCTCACGCCGCCGTGCCGATGATGCCCAGGGCCTCCTCGACGCGGTCGGCGTGGGTGCGGAAGCTGAGCACGCACAGGCGCAGGAAGAACCGCCCGTCGACGGTGGTGCTGCTCAGGAACACGCGCCGGGTGTCGTTGACGTCCGCCAGGAGCCGCCGGTTGCGCTCGTCCGTGCCGCGCAGCCGGAAGAGCACGACCGTCAGGTCCGGCCGCCACGGCACCTCGAAGCGCGGGTCCTGGGCCAGCCGGCGGTGGACGTGGCCGGCGAGGTCGAGCTTCTCGTCCAGCTCCCGCTCGAAGGCGCCCACGCCGTGCAGGTGCAGCGGCAGCCACAGCCGCAGGCCGCGGAACTCCCTGGTCAGCTCCACCCCGAGATGCCCGTAGTCGGGCAGGCCGTCCAGCGCCCGCAGGTCCTGAAGGTACCGGCCGTCGGCCGCGTGGGCGGCGTGGAGCACGGCCGGGTCGCGTACCAGCAGCAGGCCGGTGCCGTACGGGAGGAAGAGGCTCTTGTGCGGGTCCAGCACGATCGAGTCGGCGGCCTCGATCCCGGCGAGCCGGGTCCGGCCGCGTTCGGTGAGCTGGAAGCCGCCGCCGTAGGCCGCGTCCACGTGGAACCAGAGCCCTTCGCGGCGGGCCAGTTCGCCCAGCTCGGGCAAGGGATCGACGGTGCCGGAGCTGGTGGTTCCGGCGGTGGCGACCAGCAGGAACGGGTGCAGTCCCGCCGCGCGGTCGTCGGCGATCATCCTGGCCGCCGCCGCGACGTCCATGCGCAGGTCCGCGGTGGCGGGCACGACGCGGATCCGCTCCGGAGACAGGCCCGCGATGCGGGCGGCCTTGGCGACGCAGTAGTGCGTGTGCTCGGTCACGTACAACGTGCCGTCGCCGGGGCGGCCGTGCCGGGCGGCGAGCAACGCCGACAACGTGGCCGGCGAGCCACCCGTCGTGACCAGCCCGCCCGCGCCCGCGGGCAGGCCGAAGCGGTCGCAGAACCAGGTCAGCACCCCGTGTTCCATGGCGACCAGGGCGGGTGACATCTGGGCCACGCCGGTGAAGCGGTTGGCGGTCTGGGCGAGCAGCTCCGCCAGCGCCGCGGTGACCAGCCCGCCCGCCGGGAAGTAGGCGAGATAGCCGGGCCCCGCCGTGTTCACGCCTTGCCCGGCCGCCTGGCGGAACGTCTCCAGGAGCGCGCCGAAGTCGCCGGGGCCGTCGGCAGGCGGCCGGAGCAGCGCGGTGGCCGGCCGGTCCGCCTGCCCGTAGTCGCTCGCGGGCGCCGAGTCCAGCTCGGCGACCCAGTCGGCCAGGAAGTCCACCGCCTGGCGGCCCAGCCGGGCGACGGCGGATCGGTCGAGTTCGAGGGGAAGAGCACTTTCGTCGGTCGTCACGCGAGGCACCGTAGACCGGTGGCGGACGTCAAGGATTGGACGTTATTGCACCCCGCGCTGGTAGGCGCGGGGCGGGACGCCGACGAGGCTCCGGAAGTGCCGCGAAAGGTGCGACTGATCGCAGAACCCCACCGCCACCGCGGCCTCGGCCGGCGGCGTGCCCTGTCGCAGCAGCTCGCGGGCCTTCGCGACGCGCAACTGGGTCACGTACGCGTGCGGCGGCATACCGTACGCGCGCCGGAACGAGCGCAACAGCGCGAACGGCGTGACCCCGGCGGCGGCGGCCAGCTCGTTCAGGCCGGGCGGGTCCGGCATGGTCGCGTGCAGCAGGTCGCGGATCCGGGCCATGCTCCTCCGCCCGGCCGAGCGGGCCGGGCGCCTCGGGAGTCGCGTGCCGTACGCGCCGAGCACGAGGGTCAGCAGTGCGTGCAGCTGGGAGTCGGCGGCCAGCGACGGGCCGGACTCCGCCGCGCGATGGGCCGCCGTCACCCGCCGGGCCACCCGTACGTCGGACACCACCCTCCGGTCGAACGACGGGATCCCAGCGGGCAGGCCGAACTCGTCCGCGACCTCCCGCACCTGCTCGACGCTCGGATACAGCACCCGGTACGTCCACCCGTCGGCGGTCGGGGGCTCGCCGGTGTGGACGATGCCGGGCTCGATCAGCACGACGTCGTCCATGCCCGCGTACTCGACGCCGTCGGCGAAACGGATCTCCTCCAGGCCCGCCTCCAGCGTCCCGATCGCGTACGTCTCATGGCTGTGCCGGGCGAACCGGCGCCGAACGAAACGCGCCCGCATCAGATCCAGGCCGCCGAGACCGCGATAACGCCAATAGCTGGCGAACTCCGCAGATGCCATGGCGTCCTCCCCGTCAGGTCCAGAGTAGGCATTTTCCTACGATCTCATCCTGTGCTACCTTTCGCATAAATCGAGAAAGGTTGAGACGTGATGGCAGCCGACCCGGCGGCGACCGCCACGACGGTCGTCGAGATGGCCCGCGAGGGACGCTTCACGGAAATCGAGGGCCTGTTCGCGGGGCCGCTGCGGGCGCAGGTGTCCGCCCAGGCGCTGCGGGCCGCCTGGGCCGCCGAGATCGGGCCCGTCTCCACCGTCGGGGAGCCGGCCTGCGAGCCGATCCGGGCGGGGCTGGTCCGGGTGAGCGTTCCGGTGACGTGCGAGCGCGGAGGGCTCGCGGTCGTCATGTCGGTGGACGACGCCGGCCTGCTGAACGGCCTGCGCCTCGCGCCCTTGGACGCCGCGGTGTGGGAGCCGCCGGCCTACGCCCGCCCGGAGCGGTTCGAGGAGCACGAGGTCACCGTCGGCTCCGGCCCACTGGCCGTGCCCGGGACGCTGAGCCTGCCGCGCGGTCCAGGCCCGTGGCCCGGTGTGGTGCTGCTCAGCGGCGGCGGGCCGTTCGACCGCGACGCCACCAGCGGGCCGAACAAGCCGCTCAAGGATCTGGCCTGGGGCCTGGCGAGCCGGGGTGTGGCGGTGCTGCGCTACGACAAAGTCACCCACGTCCACGCCGACCGGCTGGCCGGCGACTTCACGATGGCCGACGAGTACGTCCCGCACACGGTCGCCGCCGTCCACCTGCTCCGGCGGCGACCGGAGGTGGACCCCGGGCGGGTCTTCGTCCTCGGCCACAGCATGGGCGGCAAGGCGGCCCCGCGGATCGCCGCCGCCGAGCCGTCGGTGGCCGGTCTGGTGATCATGGCCGGTGACGCCCAGCCGATGCACGAGGCGGCCGTACGCGTCGTCCGCTACCTCGCCTCGGTGAATCCCGACTGGCAGGCGGCGGTCGAGATGATCACCCGGCAGGCCGCCACGGTCGCCGGCCCGGATCTGTCGCCCGCCACGCCGGCCGAGGACCTGCCGTTCGGCTTCTCCGGCGCGTACTGGCTGGACATGCGCGGCTACGACCCCGTGGCGACCGCGGCGGCGCTGGACAAGCCGATGCTCATCCTCCAGGGCGGCCGCGACTACCAGGTGACCGTCGACGACGACCTGGCGCGGTGGCGGGCCGGGCTCGCGCACCGGCCGGACGTCACGTTCCGCGTCCACGACGCCGGCAACCACCTGTTCTTCCCCGGCGCGGGCCCCTCGACCCCGGCGGAGTACGAGCCGCCCCAGCACGTCGATCCGGCCGTGGTCGCCGACATCGCCGAGTGGCTCTCACCGGGTCAGCGGGAGATCACCTGACTTCTGTCCGGTCTCAAGGGCCGACTCGCTCTCGCTCCGCTGCGCCGGCAGCTCGGGAACGCCCTCCTCCTCCGTGAGCGCGGGCCGCTCGGGCCGCACCCGTTCGGAGCCGACCGTAGCGGGCTCGGCCGGTGCGGCGTTCTGCGTCGCCCGTTCGAAGAAGCGCAGCAGCTCGACCGGTAGCGGCATGATCAGCGTGGAGTTCTTCTCCGCGGCGACCTCCACCACGGTCTGCAGCAGGCGCAGCTGCAGCGCGCCCGGCGTCTGGGCCATGATGCCCGAGGCGTCGGCCAGCTTGCTCGCGGCCTGCAACTCGCCGTCGGCGACGATCACCCTGGAGCGCCGCTCGCGCTCCGCCTCGGCCTGGCGGGCGATCGACCGCTTCATGGCCTCGGGCAGCTGCACGTCCTTGATCTCCACGCGGTCGATGTGGATGCCCCAGCCGAGCGCCGGACTGTCGATCATGAGCGCGAGGCCCCTGTTCAGCTCCTCGCGGTTGGTCAGCAGGTCGTCCAGCTCGCTCTTGCCGATGATGGACCGCAGCGAGGTCTGCGCCACCTGCTCGACGGCGAACAGGTAGTTCTGCACCTCGATCGCGGCCCGCATCGGGTCCTGCACCCGGAAGTAGGCGACGGCGTCGACCCGTACGGAGATGTTGTCCCTGGTGATGCCCTCCTGCGTGGGGATCGGCATCGTGACGATCTGGACGTTGACCTTCCGCATGCGGTCGACCCCGGGGATCAGGAACCTCAGGCCCGGGTCGCGGATCTGCTGTTGTGCCCGGCCGAAGCGGAAGACGATGCCGCGTTCGACCTGGTTGACGACTCTCACCCCGGTGACCATCACCAAGAAGATGAAGAAGGCGATGACTCCGAGCAGGATGTTGATGTCCATGGACCTATCCCTTCTCTTACGAGAGTAGGTCCAGATCTCCTCCTCCGCAGCCGCAGCTGCGCCGCGGGATCAGGGCGGCGCGAGTGGCGAGCGGGGCGGCCGCCTCGTCGAACAGCAGGGCGACGGCCTGCTCGGCCATGGCCTGGAGCGGCTGCTCGGTCACCGTGAGCGCCGGAGCGGTGTGTGCGCTCTCCGGGGTCCCGTCGAGGCTGATCACGGCCAGCCGGTCGGGGACGGCGACGCCGCGGGCCCAGGCGCCGGACAGGACCCCGATGGCCTGCTCGTCCGTGGCCGTGACCAGGGCAGGTGGCAGGGTGCCCGCGTCGGCGAGGCTGCGGGTCAAGGCGTCCGCGGCGGCCCGCGAGTAGTCGCAGCGCAGGAGCGCGGCGCCGGGGTCGCCGGCGACGGCCGCGTGCCAGGCCGCCCGCCGCACGCCCACGGGCCCCTCGTCGTCGGGGCCGGCCAGGAAGGCGATGTGCCGGTGCCCGTGCCCGCGCAGGTGCGCGACCGCCTCCCGTACCGCGTCTTGGTTGTCGGCCGCCGCCACGGGCGCGCCCGGAGGCCCGTTGTGGACGTAGACGGCGGGTACGCCGGCCGCCTCGGCCATCTCGGCCACGTCGCCCACAGAGTCGGCCGAGACGATCACCAGCCCGTCGACCTGGGCGGCCAGGAAACGTTCGACGAGATGCCGCTGGCGCTGCGCCGAGTAGCCGGCGTTGCCGACCAGCGTGAGCAGGTCGCGGCCCTCGAGCGCCCGCTCGACGTGCCTGGCCAAGGCCCCGAAGTAGGGGTTGGACGCGTCGGCCAGCACCAGCCCGGCCACGCCCGTGGTGCGCGAGCGCAGCGCGCGGGCGATGCGGTTGGGCCGGTAGCCGAGCTCGGCCGCCGCGGCCAGGACCCGCTCGCGGGTGGCGGCGGCCACGGGCCGGGGCCCGTTGTTCATCACATAGCTGACCACCGCCGTCGAGGTCCCCGCTCGGCGGGCCACGTCGGCCAGAGTGCTCGGACGTTTCCTCATGGCGGTTTACATTCTCTCATCTAATCGATTAGATATGCACGTGGCAGTTCTAAACGATTAGACAAGAGGTGACCGTGCTGCCCTTGATCGTCGACACCGACACCGGCTCGGATGACGCCGTGGCGCTGCTGCTGGCCGCCGCCAGCGGCCTGGCCGACGTACGTGCGGTGACGACGGTGGCGGGCAACGTACCCCTGGCGACCGCCACCCGCAACGCGCTCATCTCCCTGGAGACGGCCGGCCGCCCGGAGATCCCCGTCCACGAGGGCTGCGCGAGCCCCATGACCCGCCCGCTGTCCACCGCCCAGCACGTGCACGGCCAGGACGGGATGGGCGATCTGGGCCTCCCCGACCCCCTGCGGGCCGCCGAGCGGGAGCACGCCGTGGACGTCCTGCTGACCGCGCCCCGCCACCTCCCCGGCGAGCTGACGCTGGTCACCCTGGGGCCGCTCACCAACCTCGCCGCCGCCCTGCTCCGCGACCGCGACCTGCTCTCCCGGTACCGGCACGTGTACTGCATGGCCGGCGCCGCGGACCTGTGGGGCAACGTCTCGGCCACCGCCGAGTTCAACGTGTGGGCCGACCCCGAGGCCGCCCGCGTGGTGCTCCAGGCCGCCACGCCGGACCAGGTGACCTGGATCGGCTGGGACGTCTCGCGCCGGGATGCCGTGATGACCCCGGCGGACCAGCTCCGGCTGGAGCAGCTCGGCACCCCCATGGCCACCTTCGCCCACCGCGTCAACCGCACAGTCGCCGAGTGGGCCCGTGACGTCACCGGCCTGTCCGGCTACGACCTGCCCGACCCCGTCGCCATGGCCGTGGCGCTCCGGCCCGAGCTGGCCGTCGAGCGGGAGCGGGCGTACGTGGACGTCGCGCTCGGCGACGAGACCCGCGGCCAGCTCATCATCGACCGCCGCCGCTCGGCCCCCGCCCCGAACCTGACACTGGTGCGGCGGGTGGACGAGACCGCTTTCAAGCAACTGCTCTTCGACACCTGTGAGGGACCGCGATGAACCAGCGTTACGAGTTGCACTGCCACCTCGACGGATCGGTACGCCCGAGCACGATCGCCGATCTCGCGCGCCGCCAGGGCATCACCCTGGAAGCCCCCGTCGAGCAGTTGGTGACGGCACCCGCCGGGTGCGGCAGCCTGGGCCGGTTCCTGACGTACATCGAGGTGCCCCTCCAGGTGCTGCAGACGCCCGACGCGCTGAGCAGGGCCGCCCGCGAGCTGGTGGAGGACTGGAGCGCGGACGGCGTGGTCTACGGCGAGGCGCGCTTCGCGCCGCAGCAGCACGGCCGCCAGGGCATGACCATCGACGAGGCGGTCGAGGCCGTCGCCGAGGGCCTGGCGGCGGGCGAGGCGGCGACGGGAGTGCGTACCGGGCTGCTGCTGTGCTGCCTGCGGCACCAGACGCCGGAGCAGAGCCTGGCCGTCGCCGAGACGGCGCTGCGGCACCGCGACAAGGTGGCCGGGCTCGACCTGGCCGGCGACGAGCTGCGGTACGCGGCCACGCCGCACCGGGCGGCGTTCGACCTCGCCCACGCGGCCGGTCTCCCCTGCACGGTGCACGCCGGCGAGGCGGCGGGCCCGGAGAGCATGTGGGAGGCGATCGACGTGCTCGGCGCCCGCCGGATCGGGCACGGCGTCCGCTGCACCGGCGACTCCGCGCTGCTCGAACGGCTGCGCCGCGACCGGATCTCCCTGGACATGTGCCCGGTCAGCAACGTGCTGACCGGCGCCGTCCCCGGCCTGGCGGAGCACCCCGCGATCCCGCTCCTGGAGGACGGGCTGGCGGTCACGATCAGCACCGACGCGCGTACCACCGCCGGGACCACGCTGGAGCGGGAGTTCGCCGGGTGGACGGCCGGGCAGGAGAAGCTCGCGCAGGCGAACGCGGCGGAGGCGGCCTTTCGGAACTGAAAGTTTCACCGGGTCTTGACAGTCTCTGTTGCGAACCTCAACACTCTATGCCGCTCCAAAATATGTGACATAACGCACGGTGTTAGCGCTAACAAAGAGAGCGGCTCCCGGAGGTTTCCGAATGAGACGATTGCGGGCGGCGACGGTCGCCCTTCTGATGCTCGTCACCGCGTTCCTCACGACCACCCCGGCGGCCACGGCGGCGGCAAAAGCCGTCTTCATCCCCGCGCGGTGGCAGAGCACGGGCGAGGTGCCGTGGGCCGGCGACCGTACGAAGGAGTCCGCGAACTTCATCTTGTTATGGGGCGACCGGTCGGGCACGAACCCCAAGACCGCGCCCTCCCCGTACAACTTCGACCCCGACAACATGCTCAGCCAGCTTGAGACCCTCTACTCCTTCTACGTGAACACCATGAAGTTCACGCCGGAGACCGGGCTGCTGGCCCAGTACAAGATCATCGTCATCGTCACCAGGACGTGGTCGAACGCGCCGCTCGACGCGTGGGCGACGGGCGGCTCGACCGACGGCAAGGTCGGCGTCATCAACATCGCCCCCGCCGCCGCGCTCCCCGGCTCCTGGGGGCTGGCGCACGAGCTGGGGCACGTGTTCCAGAACTACACGTTCCTCGGCAGGTCCGGCTACGGGTTCACGGACCCGAGCGCGGGCACGTTCTGGGAGACGAGCGCCGAGTTCATGGCCATGCAGGTCTACCCGAAGACGGCCGCGGGCGACCTGACGAGGTTCATCCGCACCGAGAACCTCGCCTACAGCAGCAGCCGGCACCACTACGGCAACTGGATGCTGCTGCAGTACATCAAGGACCGCGACGGCCTGGCCATGTTCAACCGCCTGTGGAACGAGGCCAGGAGCAACGAGCACCCGCTGGAGACCTACCGCCGCATCGCCGGCATCGACCAGGCGGAGCTCAACCGGCGGCTGGGTGAGTACGCCCAGCGCAACGTGACGTGGGACTACTCCAACCGCGCCGACTTCATGCCGTTCGTCAACAGCCTGTATCCCTTCGTCACGGCCTACAACGGCGTGGAGGCGCAGGCGGTCAACGCGGCGGCCGGGCACTTCCGCGTCTCCGACGCCATCGCCCCCTCCGACTACGGCTACAACAAGATCCGCCTCGTCCCGAGCAGCGACGGCGCGCTCATCCGGATGCGGTTCAGGGGCCACGTCAACTCCGCGGCCGGATCGGGCTGGTCGTACGGGTTCGTCGCGGTGAAGAATGGCACGCCCCGCTACAGCCCGATCTACAACTCCTCGAACGGCGAGGTGACCTTCCAGACCCAGGCGGGCGAGAAGGACGTCTACCTCGTGGTCGTCGGCGCCCCGAGCGCCGTCCACAAGTACGCCTTCCTCGACGGCTACCCGAAGAACTACCGCTACCCGTACCAGTTCCGCCTGCAGGGCGCCACGCCGTGGGGCTTCGAGCCCGGTCACGTGAAGCCGGCCGCGCCGGGCGGCGGACACTGGCACTCCAACGGCGGCGGCTGGGTGGACAACCGCGCCAACGTGGCCGCCACCGCCTACGTCGGCCCCCGGGCCGCCGTGTACGGCAACAGCACGGTCAGCGGCAACGCCCGCATCGAGGACCTGTCCTGGGTCAACAGCGGCGCGACCGTCGGCGGCAACGCCGTGGTGAAGAACAGCGCGCTGGTCCAGGGCGGCGCCAACCTCGGCGGCAGCGTGGTCGTCGGCGGCGACGCCGAGCCCGCGACGGCCTGCTCCTCGGGCACGTACCTGATGTTCAACCCCGACCGGCGCTGCGACGGCGGCGGTGGCGAGGCGGACGTCAACCCGTCCCACCCGATCTTCAGCGACGACGACCTCGCCTTCGGCGGCGGGGGCGGCAACCCCACGCCGGTCAACCTGGCCTCGAGCGCGACCCCCTCGGCCTCGTACACCTCGCCCTGGGAGAGCGTCGCGGCCGTCAACGACGGCCTCGTGCCCAGCCCGCGCTGGGGCACCTGGCCGGAGACCGGCACCCAGTGGGCCGAGCTGACCTGGTCCTCGACCCAGACGATCAAGTCGGCCGAGGTCTACTTCTTCGACGACGGCGGCGGCGTGCGCGTGCCCGCCTCGTGGAAGCTGCAGTACTGGAACGGCAGCGCGTACGCGGACGTGCCCGGGGCGAGCGCGTACGGGATCACGGCCGGGGCCTACAACCCGGTCACGTTCACCGCTGTCAGCACCACCAGGCTGCGGGTCGTGCTGCAGAGCGGCCAGGGCTCGGTCGGGCTCCTGGAGGTCCGCGCCTTCGGCTGAGGCGACCCTGGATAATCGGCGCATGGCAGACCCCGTCGAGATAGCCGACCACGACCCGGCCTGGCACGAGGAGTTCGCCAGGATCGGTGAGGCCCTGCGCCGGCGGCTCGGCGACGTGGCACCGCGGATCGATCACATCGGATCGACCGCGGTGCCCGGCCTGGCGGCCAAGCCGGTGATCGACGTCCAGGTGTCGGTGCGGTCGTTCGAGCCGCCGGAGGCGTTCAGATCGCCGCTGGAGAGCCTCGGTCTGGTGTACCGGGCGGACAATCCCGACCTGACCAAGCGCTACTTCCGCGAGGCGCCGGGCGAGCGCCGCACGCATGTGCACGTACGCGTGCTGGGCAGCTTCTCCCAGCAGCTCTCCCTGCTCTTCCGCGACTACCTGCGCGCCTACCCTGGGACCGCGGCCGAGTACGCGGCGGTCAAGCGGCGTCTCGCGGCCGAGTTCCGGCACGAGCGGCACCGATACGTCGAGGCGAAGCGGCCGTTCATCTGGGACACGCTCCGCCAGGCCGACGACTGGTCTCAGGTCACCGGCTGGACGCCGGGCCCGAGCGACGCGTGACTCAAGGGCTGGTCTCGGTCTCGCGTACGTCGTCGTACTCGACGGCGTAGTCCTGCTTCGACCGGTCCTTCAAGGCGAACGCCGCAACCACGCTGATCAGCGCACATATCGCCATGTAGACGGCTATGGCGAACGAGCTCTGGTACGTCGCGTACAGCCAGACCGCGATCAGCGGCGCGGGCCCGCCCGCCGTCACCGAGGCCAGCTGGTAGCCGAGCGAGGCCCCGCTGTAGCGCAGCCGCCCGGTGAAGCTCTCGGCGATGAACGTGGCCTGGGGGCCGTACTGGATGTCGTGAATGGGTGCCGCCAGCACGATGGCCAGCAGGACCAGCGAGGGGACGCGGGTGTCCAGCAGCGGCCAGTAGACGAACGACCAGACCACCATGGCCGCGGAGCCGATGATGTAGAGCTTGCGACGCCCCACGATGTCCGAGACGTATCCCCAGAAGGGCACGGTGAACAGCGACACGATCCCGGCGGCGATGACGTACGGGTAGATGTCGCCCGCCTTGAACCCCAGGGTCTTGGTGGCGTACGTGAGGATGAAGACGGTGAAGATGTAGAACGGCGCCTGCTGCCCGGTCCGGAGCAGCGCGCTCAGCACGATCTCCCGCCAGTTCCTGACGATGACCTCGCGTACGGGGACGCGTTCGACCCGGTTCTCCTGGAGGACCTTGGTGAAGACCGGCGTCTCCAGGATGCCGAGCCTGATGTAGAGGCCGACGCCGGCCATCACGATGCTGAGCAGGAACGGGATGCGCCAGCCCCAGTCGGGGTCGAGCGGCTGGAACACCTCGAGGGCCAGGTAGCCGAGCACGAGCCCGACGGGCACCCCGAACTGCGGCCAGCTCCCCAGGAACCCCCGCCGCCCGCCGCGCGACTTCCCCCACTCGGTGGCCAGCAGCACGGACCCGCCCCACTCACCGCCGACGCTGATGCCCTGCAGCAGCCGCAGCACGGTCAGCAGGATGCCGCCCCAGATGCCGATCTGCTCGTATGTCGGCACCAGCCCGACCAGCGCGGTGGCGATGCCCATGCTCACGAGCGTGATGATGAGCGTGGCCTTGCGGCCGATCCGGTCGCCGTAGTGCCCGAAGATCGCCGCCCCGATCGGGCGGGCGGCGAATCCTCCGAAGTAGGTGCCGAGAGACAGGAGCAGGCCCGTGGTCGGGTCGCTCTTGGGGAAGAACAGCTCCGCGAAGATCGTGCTGGCGGCGAAGCCGTAGAGGAAGAAGTCGTACCATTCGATCGAGGTCCCCACGGCGGAGGCGATCACCGCCCGGACCAGTTGCCTTCTCGTCTGCTGCTGACCTGTCGCGTCGAGTCGCTGCTCCTCGGCCATCTACCGCTCCTCGGTAGGTCTTACCTTTCCCGCGACGTTACATGACGCAACATTGGCGGTCACGAGGGTGCTTTCAGAAGTATTTGGGGGCCAGGTCCGTGGTGGGCCACGTCTTCACGGTGCCGATCGCCTCGCCGAGGATGGGGTCGATCGCGTCGAAGTCGGGCGTGCCCTCCTCCTCCCTGCGGTTGAAGATCGCGCAGTAGCTGACGCCGTTCTGCACCCGCGCGAGAAAGCTGTACGTGCCGGGCATGCTGCCGGTGTGCCAGGTGTTCAGCCCGCCGGCGTTGTTGTTGCGCGCGTACCAGCCGAGGCCGTACCAGGAGCCGCCGGCGGTCACGCCGGTCTCGGGCTTGGCGAAGATCCGGGAGATCGACGTGGAGTTGAGCACGGGCCCGGCGGCGTCGAAGACGAAGCCCCACTTGACCAGGTCGACGGCCGAGGCGAGCCAGCCGCCGTTCGCGTCCTGGTTGGGCATGTTGAACCCGCCGTAGGGGTACGGCACGACGGCGCCCGACTGGTCCACGACGCTCTTGTTGGTGTACTTCGAGGCGTAGGTCACCTCGGTGGAGAAGGCCTCGGAGCGGAGGCTGCGGCCGAGCCGCGGCCGGGTGATCCCGGCGGGGGCAAGGAGCTTCTGCCGCACGTACGACTCGTAGCTCATGCCGGAGACCTTCTCGATGATCCGCCCGGCCAGCATGTAGCCGTAGTTGCTGTAGACGAACTTCGTGCCCGGGTCGAAGTCGAGCTTCCTCGCGGTGACGTACTTCATGATGTCGGCGTGGTCGATCGGCAGCGGCGCGTCCAGCGACGCGGAGATCGTGGGGTCGTTCCACAGCGGGTCCTTCGACACGTTCCTGTCCCAGCCGCCGAGGTGCTGGAGCAGGCGCCACAGGGTGACGTTCGCCAGCCGGGGGTCCGCCGTGGTGGACAGCCCCAGCACGGTGGCCACCTTGGTGCCCAGGGTCAGCTTGCCGTCCTGGACCAGCCGGACGATCGCGGCCGCCGTGAGGCTCTTGCTGAGGCTCGCCACCCGGAACAGGGACGTCGGCTGCACCCGCACGATGGGGGCGCCCGTCTTGGAGTAGAACCCGTAGCCGCGCGCGAGCAGGATCTTGCCGTTCTTGGCGACCGCGAGCTGGGCGCAGGAGATGTCCCGTTCCGTGATGAACGTCTTCATCGCCTTGTCGAACCCGGCCATCGCGCTCGGCACGACACCGGTGGTCAGCGGCTCGGCCACGGCGGCCGACGCGGGACGCGCCCCGAGCGCGATCGCCGGCACGGCACCCGCGCCCGCCTGGAGGAGCCGTCGGCGGCTGAGTGTGGTCACATTTCCCCCTATTGTCACAAAAGCCTCAAGAGTAGCCTTCGACGGGCCAGGTGGTCGCGGCGGGCCAAGATGGTCGGCACCGCGCTCAGACGGCCGCCGCAGCGCGGTCTGCAGTGCTCGGGCAACCGCCGCAGCGTGATCGGCAGCGCCTGGGCAGCGGCTGCAGACGCGGACGGCGGCGCGCTCAGGCGGCCTCTGCGGCGCGGAAGGTCTTGAGCGCCTCGGGGCCGAAGTAGGAGCCGTAGCTGGTGGTGCTGTTGCGCAGCGCGTGGGTGGAGATCTGGTAGCCGGTACCAGTGATCTTGTTGAAGCTCTGGAACCACGGACCGCCGCTGGACCCCCCGCCCATGTCGCAGAGGAACGCGTACTTCATCCCGTACGCCGGGGTCACCGAGGCGCCGCTGCAGTACTGCAGCGTCTGTCCACCGTTGCCGTTGCTCGGATAGCCGAGCAGCAGGTTGGACGAGCCGCCGGCGGTGGAGTTGAACCTGAGGCCCTGGCCGCCCACGGTCTGCACGGCCGTCTTGCCCTTCACCGGCTTGACGACCAGCATGCCGAAGTCGAACGGCGGCTGGTGAGCGCCGTCCTTGTAGTAGCCGGACCAGATGAACATCGTCCGCGCCACGAACTTGCCGTACGGTGCCGCGCCGTTCTTGTACGCCGGGACGAAGACCAGGTTGGTGCTCCACCGGCCCTCGCCGTCGATCATCGCGTGCCCGACGGTGACGACGACGTCCCCGTCCGCGCTGGTCACGACGTTGCCGGAGGCCACGAAGTCCTTGCCGTTGCCGCCGGTGCCGAACACCTTGCCCGCCGTCTTGGCGATGAGGCCACCGGACTTCCACGTCCGCTGCTTGGCCGCCGAGGTGACGTACGGGGTGACCCACCGCTTCGTACCGGCCGACGGGGTGGGCGCGATGTCCACCTGTTCCTGCGCCGCGTACGGCGTCGCGCTCCTGGTCGCGCCGCTCCCCGCATCATCGGGGGCGGCAAGCGGCTGGGCGGCCCGCATCCGCTCCGGCGTCCAGTAGTCGTTCCCGGCCGCGAACGTCGTCGGGACCTGACGCGCGAGCGGCGCATCCGCCTCCGGGGGCTCGGCGACGGCGGCGTGGGTACCCAGCCCGAGCATCAAGGTGGTCAAGCCGACGATGGGCAAGGTACGCATGGGACCTCCGTGACAAGCGTGACGGAGAAGATTTACCACACCTGTCACGAAAATGGACAATCGTCACAGACCACCCAGCCCACCGGCACCCGCCGACCTGACAACATCGGCCGCTCTGTCGGTGCCGCGCTTCATACTCGCCAGCAAACATCGTTCTTCCGGGAGGGACCCATGGCGAGGGGATCCAGGCGGGGCAACAGGCGGCGCAAGTCGAACGGCATCGACGATCTTCGAGTGATGGGACTGGCGGGAGCCGTCGTCGCGATCGTTTTCGTGGTCTACTTCATCACCGAATATCCGGGATGGGCGATGGCCATAACCGTCGTCCTGATCGCGGCCCTGAGCGGCGGGCTCTTCCTGCGGCACCGGGTCATCCAGGCCCGCCGCCTGCGGTTCCTCGCGGCCAACGCGGCCCTGGAGAAGGTCGACCTCATGACCGGGCCGCAGTTCGAGCAGCTGGTCGCCGAGCGCATGATCGCCCAGGGGTTCCGCCGGGTGCGGATCCGGGGCGGCGCCGGGGACGGCGGTGTGGACATCACCGCCGTCGCGCCCGACGGCACGCGCTGCGCCGTCCAGTGCAAGCGCTACAACAAGAGCGTCGGCGCACCGGCGGTCCGCAACTTTCTCGGAGCCCTGGCCAACGCCTTCACCGGGCACACCGGCGTGCTCATCACCTCGGGGCGCCTCACCCGCCAGGCCCGTCAGGAGGCGACCGACGCGCGCCAGAGGCTGCTGCTCGTCGAGCGCGACCTGCTCGCCGATTGGCTGACCGGGAGGTTCGCGCTGCTCACCAAGCCAACCCGGCTGGTCGAAGGCGACGAGCCGGCGACCTGAAGCCGACGCCGCTGGTCGAAGACGACATGCTTGGCGACCTGAAGCCGACGCCGCTGGTCGAAGACGACATGCTTGGCGACCTGAAGCCGACGCCGCTGGTCGAAGACGACGTATTTGGCGACCTGAACAGCGGCGAGCCGGGTGGTCAGCCGGAGCCGCCGCCCGTCACGGAGACGAAGCCGGAGCCGGCGCGGTAGTTGGGGGACTGGTGGCGGAAGTAGGTGTTGTAGACCTCGCAGTAGCGCCCCCCGCGAGCCAGCAGGGTCGCGTGGTCGCCCTCCTCCACGATCCGCCCGTGATCCAGCACGATGATGCGGTCGACGTGCTCGATCGTCGAGAGCCGGTGCGCGATGACGATCGAGGTCCGCCCGGCCAGCACCAGGTCGAGACCCTCCTGGATCTGGGCCTCGGTCAGCGGGTCGACGCTGGCCGTGGCCTCGTCCAGGACCACGATCGCCGGGTCCTGGATCAGCAGCCGGGCCAGCGCGACGAGCTGCCGCTGCCCCATCGACAGCGCCCGCCCGTGCTCGCCCACGTCCGTCTCCAGCCCGTGGGGCAGGGCCTCGATCCAGTCGCCGCCGCCCACCGCGGCCGCCGCGGCGCGCACCTCGTCGTCGCCCGCCTCCGGCCTCGGGTAGCGGATGTTGTCGGCGACCGTGCCGCTGAACAGGAACGGGGCCTGCGGCACCGCGCCGATCTGGCTGCGGTAGGCGCCCAGCTCAAGGGTGCGGATGTCGCGCCCGTCGATCAGCAGGCGGCCTTCCTGGAACTCGTAGAACCGGGTGATCAGCTTGCTGAGCGTCGACTTCCCGGCGCCGGTGTGGCCGACCAGCGCCACGGTCTCCCCGGCCTCGATCCGCAGGTCGAAGTCGCGCAGCACGGGGCTGGCGGCGTCGTAGCCGAAGGTGACGCCCTGGAACTCGATGCGCCCGGCCAGCCTGCCCGGCGGCTCGGCGGCGCTCTGCACCACCCGCGGCGGGGCGTCGATCAGGGCGAAGACGCGCTCGGACGCGGACAGCCCCTGCTGGAACTGGGACCAGAACGCGGCGATGGACGTCAGCGGGAACCAGAAGAGCGACACGCCCTGCAGGAACAGGTACCAGTCGCCCGCGGACAGCCCGCCGTCGAGCACCTGCGCGCCGCCCAGCCGGACCAGGCCCACCGTCGCGAGCCCGGCCACCAGGAAGAGCACGGGGAAGATGGTGGAGAAGACGAACCCCTGCCGGAGCGTCACCTGGTAGCTCTGCCGGTTGATCGGCCGGAACTCGTCGTAGACCTGCTGCTCCTGGCGGAAGTTCTTGGCGACCGCGATGCCGCCCATGGTCTCCTGCAGGTTGGCGTTGACCCGGCCGAGCGAGCGCTGTGCCCTGCGCGTGCTGATCCTGGCCAGCCGCCGGAACATCAGCGCCAGGCCCACCACGATCGGCACCACCAGCAGCGTCAGCAGGGCCAGCTCGACGCTGCGCACGAACAGCAGGACCGTGACGAAGCCGACCATCAGCACCTGGCTGATCAGGTCCATCGTCAGCGTGGACACGGTGGCGAAGTCGTCGGTGTCGGACGTCACCCGGCTGACGATCTTGCCGGACGGGGTCTCGTCGTAGAACGACAGGTCGCGCGCCAGCACCGCGTCGAACGCGTCCTCGCGCAGCTGGAGCACCACGTCACCGGTGACCTGCGCGCTGTATTTCTGCCGGATGAAGTTGAACACCCACGAGAGCACCCCGGTGACCAGGATCCCGCCCGTGAGCAGCCAGCCGACCGAACCGATGGTGCCGTCGGAGACCGCGTCGACGGCCAGGCTGCCCAGCGCCGGCACGGCCGCCTGGCTCGCGGACAGCAGCACGATCATGGTGGCGACCAGGGCCATCGGCCCCAGCTTGGGCCGGAAGTACGACATGATGCGGCGCAGCAGGGCACGGTCGCTGTAGGTGCGGTCGTAGTCCTCGGCGTCGAGGCCGTCCATGATGAAGCCCATCAGCGCACCCCTCCCTGCTCCGCGGCCAGCACCCCGTCCACGTCGCCGTCACCGTCCAGCTCGACCTCGTCGTAGTGCGCGAAGATCCGGCGGTAGAGCCGGCTGCGCGCGATCAGCTCGTCGTGGGTGCCGAAGTCGACCACTTCGCCGCGTCTGAGCAGGAGCACTTTGTCCGCCCACCGGATCTGCGAGAGCCGGTGGGTGATCAGCAGCGTGGTGCGCCCCTCGAGGATGCGACCGATCGCCTGCTGGATCATGTCCTCGGTGGCGGAGTCGATGGCGCTGGTCGAGTCGTCGAGCACGAGGATCGCCGGATCGGTCAGCAGCGCCCGCGCGATGGCCAGTCGCTGCCGCTGCCCGCCGGAGAGCGTGACCCCGCGTTCGCCGATCACGGTCTCGTAGCCGTCGTCCAGCTCGGCGATGAACTCGGCGGCCTGGGCGTCCTCCGCCGCCCGCACCACGGCCTCATGATCGGCCCGCTGCCCCAGGCTGAAGGCGATGTTCTCGGACACGGACCGCGAGAACAGCACGATGTCCTGCTCGATGGTGGAGATCTGGGACCGCAGCGAGTCGAGGTCCCAGTCGCGCACGTCCACGCCGTCGACGAGGATCCGGCCGGACGTGACGTCGTAGATCCGCGGCACCAGCTTGGTCAGCGTGCTCTTGCCCGACCCGGTCTCGCCGACGATCGCCACCGTCTCCCCCGGCCGCACGGTGAACGTCACCCCGCGCACCGCCGGCTCCTCGTCGTCCTCGTAACCGAACGTCACGTCCTCGAAGACGAGCTCCCCGCTGATCGGCGCGGCGTGCCCCTCGGCCCGCTGCTCGATCTCGCTGTCGGAGGTGACGACGCTCAGGATCCGGCGCGAGGACACGATGCCGATCTGGATCAGGGAGAACGTGAAGATCGACATCTGCGTGGGGAACCCGAGCTGGCCCATGAGCCCCATGAACGCCACCAGCTCGCCGATGGTGATCGCCCCGATGCCCTGGAGGTAGAGGCCGTGCCACAGCGCCCCGGCCATGGCGAAGGAGAACAGCAGGGTGGGCAGGTAGCGGGCCTGGACCAGCCCGTTGCGTACGAAGAGGTCGCGGTAGAGCCGCGCGTCGGCGCGGAAGCGCCGCCGCTCCTGCGCCTCCTGCGCGGTCACCTTGATCACCTCGATGCCGCGCACGGCCTGGTTGAGCCCGGCGTTGAGGTCGCCGAACTGCTCGCGCATGCGCGTGGCCACCGGGTTGAGCTGCCGCATGTAGTGCCAGAGCGCGACCGTGAACACGACGGCGAACAACCCGGGCGACAGCAGCAGCCGCGGGTCGATCGCCCCGATGAAGAAGATGGGCACCAGCCCGGTGAGCCCCGAGTCCACGATCAGGTCGACCCCGGGCGTGATCATGATGGAGAGCTGCCGGATGTCGTTGGCGGCCCGGGCCATCAGATCGCCGACCCGCTGGCGGTTGTGGAAGGTCTGGCTCTTGCCGAGCAGGCTCACGTAGAGCTCGTCGCGCGCATCCCGCTCAAGGCGCTTGGCCAGCACCTCGCTCGACAGCCTGGCCACGAGGTCGAACAGCCCCCGCGCCAGCACGATCGCCAGCAGCGCGAGCGCGATGAAGCCGAGCGCGTCGAGCGGCTCGCCCGGCCGCCCCAGCACGGCGTCGAAGGCGTCGCCGGTGAACAGCGGCACCAGGGCATTGAGCACCACCATGACCAGCGACCCGCCGAGGAACCCGAGCAGGTGCGCCGGATGCCGGCGAAGATGGGACCAGAGCCAGCGCACCGGGCCGCGCCGGTTGTAGCTCGGGCCGGAGACAGAGAACTCCGAACTGCTGGTGGTCACTGGCAGGCCCTCCCCCGGGCACGAGCACGCGAGTATCGAACCTGCTTTCTATCACCGAGCACCGACAGTTTCCCAGTTGATTTTCACCGGGCCCGGCCGGCGCGCGGACGACCCCCAAATGAAAGGTCCGATATCCGCCGTCGTCCCGCCTTCCGTTCGGGCCAAGATGAGCGCCATGATCGAACATCCCCCTGGTCAGGCGTACGAGATCCGCGGCGGCCGGCGCATCTGGGTCGAGCAGCACGGGGACGGCGACGCCGTGGTGCTGCTCGCCGGACTGGGCCCCGCGGGATCGCATGTGATCTTCCACCCGCACTTCGACGGCCTGGCGGCGGACCACAGGGTGATCTACGTCGACCTGTTCGGCCGCGGCCGCTCCGGCCGTCCTCGGCACCTGTCCGAGATCACCTTCGCCGATGACGTCGCCGACGTGGCCGCGCTGCTCGAGCAGCTGGGCCCCGCCCACCTGTACGGCTTCTCGTACGGCGGGCTGGTCGCGCAGGCGATCGCCCTCGACCACCCCGCCGTGGCGCGTACCGTCACCCTGGCCAACACCCTGCACAGCCCCGAGATGTGGCACCTCAACCACGCCAACATCAACCGTGAGCTGGCCACCCAGCTCCCCGAGGTGTGGGAGCGGATCCAGGCGCTGCGGCTGGACGGGCTGCGCTCCACGGACGAGCCGCTCAGGCGGGAGTTCGCCAAGGCGGCGGCCCTCGTCCGCTTCTACGACCCGGCCAACGCCGCCCTGCTGGCCGACGAGCCCGGCGCCAGGAACCAGGAGCTTTATCCGATCTTCTGCGGCGACGACGTCGATTTCGTGATCGGGGGTGAGGTGGCCAGGATCCCCGACTTCAGGCCCCGGCTCAAGGAGATCAGCGTTCCCCTGATGGTGCTGGCCGGGCGCTACGACCGGGCACTGCACCCGGCGTTGCAGCGCGACTTCCGGCGCTTCGCGCCCCAGGCCCGGTTCCACATGCTGGAGCGCAGCGGCTCGTTCGGCCACGTCGAGGAGACGGAGATCGTCCACTCGCTGCTGCGGGACTTCTGGTGGCAGGCATGACCGTCATGACGGAGACGTCCGGACGTATGGCCCGCCGGAGCTTCGGGCTGCTGTGGGCGGGGCAGTCGTTGTCGCTGTTCGGGGACCAGTTCATGACGCTGGCGCTGCCGCTGCTCGCGGTGACGGTGCTGGGCGCTACGCCGGCGCAGGCCGCGTTGCTGCCGTTCGCCATGTTCCTGCCCTTCCTGCCGCTCGGCCTGCCGGCCGGCGCCATCGTGGACCGGTTGCCCCGCCGTACCGTCATGCTCGTCTGCGACGGCGTCCAGGTGGTCGCGTTCGGCGCGATCTGGGTGACGGCGGTCACCGGCGTGCTCAGCTTCCCCCTGTTGTTCGGGCTGGTGCTGGTGAGCGGTTGCGCGGTGGTGTTCTTCCAGGTCGCCTACACCTCGTACCTGCCCGGGCTCTTCCCCGACCCGGGCGAGCTGCACACCGGCAACACCCGCCTGGCACTGTCGGAGTCGACCGCGAAGGCGGTCGGGCCGATGGCCGCGGGGCCGGTCATCGGGCTGCTCGGCGTGGCCGGCGCGCTCCTGGCCAACACCGTCAGCTTCGCCGCCTCGCTCGTGGCGCTGGTCGCGATCCGGCACCGCGAGGCGCCGCCCGCCGTCACCGTGCGGGAGCGGGGCTGGGTACGGCGCGACGTGGCGGCCGGGCTCAGGTTCGCGCTCGGGCATCCGGTTCTGGAGCCGGTCCTCGCCTGCGGCACCGTTTACGTGCTGTTCCTCTCCATGGTCGAGACCAGCCTGGTCCTGTACTGCCGCAACGTCCTGGGACTGTCGCCGCAGTGGATCGGGATCGTGGTGGGCGCCGCCGCGGCCGGCTACCCGATCGGCAACCTCGCCTCGGCCTTCCTCATCAGGCGTCTGGGCAGTCCGCGCGCGCTCATGCTCGCCGCCACCGTGTCGGTGCTGGGCATCGTGGCCATGCCCGCGCTGGGGGCGGCGCACGGCAGCCTGGGAGCCGCCGGCCTGGTCATCGGCAGCATCGTGCACTGCGTGGGCGAGGGCGCGTTCAGCCCCATCTCGCTGACCCTCCGCCAGACCCAGACCCCGCCCGAACTCCTCGGCCGGGTGTCCGCCGTGCAGCGGTTCCAGTTGTGGGGCGCCGTCGCGCTCGGCGCCCTGCTCGCCTCCGCGGCCACGGCGCTCGCCGGGCTGGAGTCGACGGTGTGGATCGGTGCGCTCGGCACGATCCTGTGCCTGCCCGCTCTCCTGCGCCGCGGCATCCGCACCGCCGTACTCACCCGTACCGTCTGATCCACGCCACGAGTACGAAGCACCGGGGCAGGTCAGCGCCTGCGCTTCTTGCCGTGACCGGAACGGCGGCCGCGCGCCCCCGGCCGGGGCCCCTCGACGAAGCGAAGCGTGCGGGAACGGGCACGCAACGGCTCAGCCACCAGCCTGCGCAGCTCGTCCATGCCGATCGTGGCGGGATGACCGGATTGGGTCACCGCCTCGATGATCTGTGGCGCCTCCCTACCCGCCATCTGGCCGAGCTGCGTCACGACCTCCTCCGGGCCGGCCAGCTCCAGCAGGTTGAGCAGGCCTTCGGTCATGAGCAGGAGTTGCTCGGAGGAGGACAGATCGTCGGGTCCCATGGCTCCGGTGTCGTGCAGCAGGGTGACGGCGATGGGGCCGAGCACGCGGTCCCCGCGCAGGCGCGCGAGGAGCGACCGGCCGTCTGGACGAGCCTCCACCAGCGTGCTCAGCATGACGGACGCGCGGGTGCGGAACGGGCAGGCCCGTATGGCGTCCAGCAGCGGCTCGACGTCCCCGCCGTGTGCGGCGAGCCAGCTTTCCAGCTCCGTCGCGGCCTCCTCCGGCGGGTAGTGCTCCGCGAGCAGGCCGAGCAGCTCGCCCGGCGCGGCCTCCGCCAGCTCTCCCACCAGCGGCGCGTCCCGGCCCTCGGCGAGCATCCGCTCGCGCACACCCCGCAGGCCGAGCGGGGTCAGGCTCACGAGCAGGCCCGGCTCGGTGAGCACGGCACGCAGCCGGGCCCGCGCGTCGGGCGGCAGGGGTTGCTCTTCGCCGTCATCGCCCAGGTCGCTGAGGTAGAGGGCGTCGGCGACGCCATCGCTCAGCTCCACCGCGCCGAGCTCGGCCAGGGTCTCCAGCGCCGCGACCAGGTCGTCGTCGACCTTCCGCCGCTGCGGGTTCTGCGGCCCATCGTCCAGCATCAGATATTCGCGGCAGGCCAGCCAGACCGTCTCCTGGAGGCGGGCCACGGGGACCCCGTCCGAGAGGCCGTACACGCTGTTCAGTACGTCCGCCATCACCTCGTCGAAGACCCTCGCCAGCGGCGGCCGGACCTCCCACCCCGAGGCGGAGAGGCCGATCACCGGGCCGAGGCCGAGGAAGACCTCGAAAGCCCGCGACCACAGCCGTTCCGGGGCACGCAGCAGGGGCGCGGCCTTGGCCACCCGTAGGAGGCGGCCTTTGCTCACCCGGACCAGGCGGGCGGCCTTCGCCCATTCGACGAGGAGGTGCACCTTGGGCATGTGCATGGCACTGCGGACCTTGAGGCCCTGCTCGCCGGTGCCGAGGAGCTCGGCCAGCTCGCGGGCGTCGGCCACGCGAAGGTTTCCGGCGCTGGTCAGCGGCCGGCCCCCCGTTCCGACCCAGTCGGCCAGCGCCGCCAGCCTCCGTACGGTCTCGCTTCGCGCCGCCGCGGCGGCGATCTCCGGCGCGGGCGGCAGGACGATGGGCGGCTGGGGGAACGCCCGCTCCTCGTCGGGCCCGCGTCCGAAGAAACGTGCCTCCGCCACCTTGCCGAGCGCGTCCGCGTCGTACGCCACCCGCCCCGCGTCGACATCGCGCTGGAACTTCGTCAGGGCCTTGTGGTCGCTCGGGTCGACACCGTTGTCGATGGCCACCTGAGCCCAGAACCTCGCCAGCCCTTGGCGGTACGGGTCCGCCAAGGCCGCCGGATATTCCTGCACGGCCTCGGCCACGGCCTTCTCCAACTCGGCCGTCGTGGCGCCGCGCGGGTCGCGGATGCCGGTCGCGTCGAGGTAACGCAGCAGGGTGATCAGGGTTTCCGGGGCGGCGTCAAGGTCCTCCCGGGGTGCGGCGACGTACCGGGGGATCCACTCCAGCAGGAACCGGCGCACCTGCGCGGCATCCCAGAAGGCCAGCCGTCCGTCTCTGCTGCGATGGCGGGAGTCCAAGGCCGCCGTCAGCACCAGGCCGTCGGCGGCCAGTCCGCGGTCGTCGGCCCAGTCCAGACAGCGGCGGATCAGCAGGTCCTTGGCCGCCTCGAACTCCTCTCCCCGGTCCGGCTCGAAAAAGGTCCGCATGATTCCCCATGGTGGTTCCGGCTGTCCCGGAGGCTCGAGCCGATGACCCTCCATGATGGTCCATCGGCACCGTGCTGGATCGTGGTCTGAGTTCCTCGACGACCTGCCGCCGCGCGGGATGAGGGAGACGGTGCACGAGGTGGGCAATCGGGCGGGCAGCGCGAGATTCGGCTCCTGCGTCAATCCGATCGAATCTGTCACCACTCGATGCCACACTGTGACGGTGACCAGGCCCAGGTACTTCAACACCACCGGACCGTGCGACCCCCGGCTCCACTACGTGCTGCCGTCGCAGCCCCGGCTGCCGCAGGCGCGCCAGTTGATCGACCTGGATCGCTTCTTCGTGATCCACGCTCCGCGCCAGTCCGGCAAGACGACCGTGCTGCATTCCCTGGAGCATGAGCTCACCAAGGAAGGCGCCGCCGTGGTGGTGATGATGTCCTGCGAGGAGGCCTCCGTGACGGGCGACGACTACGAAGCCGCGGAGTTGATCCTGCTGGACGACCTCCGTTGGAGCAACAACTCGCCGCCCGACTCCTGGCCTGAGGCCGCTCCGGGTAATCGGCTGGGCGCCGCCCTCCAGGCGTGGGCCGCCCAGTGCGAGCTCCCGCTCGTGTTGCTCATCGACGAGATCGATGCGCTGTATGGGGAGAGCCTGAAAGCGGTCCTGCGGCAACTACGCATCGGCCACAACAATCGTCCCAGAGGTGTTCCGTTCCCCAACTCCGTGGTGTTGTGCGGGCTGAGGGACGTGCGGGACTACAAGATCGCCTCAGGCGGCGACCCCACCCGGCTCGGCGCGATCAGTCCCTTCAACATCGCGGTCAGGTCGCTTCGCCTGGGCGACTTCACCCCGGAGGACATCAGGGAGCTGTACGGCCAGCACACCGCGGAGACCGGGCAGGAGTTCACCAAGGAAGCCATCGCAGCGGCCTTCGAATTCACCCGCGGACAACCCTGGCTGGTCAACGCGCTGGCTTGGGAGATCACCTGGGAGATGCGGGTCCCCCCAGAGGAGCCGATCACTGCCGGGCACATGGAGCAGGCCAAAGAGCGACTCATCCGTGACCGCGCCACCCACCTGGATTCTCTTGTCGCCAAGCTGCACGAACCCCGAGTCAAGCGAGTGCTCGAACCGATGCTCGCAGGCACGCCGGTCGACCACGACGAAAGCTTCGAGGACGACTTCTCCTACGTGCGTGATCTCGGTTTGGCGGCCCGGGGGCGCGTGCTCGAAATCGCCAACCCCATCTACCGCGAGGTCATCCTTCGCGTGCTGGGTAGCCGTGTGGAAGCCATCATCCACGACGATTCACGGTCTTTCGTCCTCCCCGACGGCCGTCTGGATCTGCTCAAGCTGCTGCGCGAGTTCACCGCCTTCTGGAAGCAGCACGGCGAGATCCTGGTCCGTGGCACCGCCTACCACGAGGCCGCGTGCCAGATCATCCTCATGGCCTACCTGCACCGGATCGTCAACGGCGGCGGCTTCCTCGACCGGGAATACGCCGCGGGCACCGGTCGGCTGGACGTCTACCTGCGCTGGCCGTACGGCGAGGGGCAGGTGCAGCGGGAGGCCATGGAGCTCAAGGTGTGGCGGCCCGGTCAGCGGGATCCGGTGGACGAAGGGCTCGCGCAGCTCGACCGCTATCTGGACCGGCTCGATCTCGACGCCGGTTACCTGGTGGTCTTCGATCGCCGTCCCGAGGCGTCGCCGATGGAGGACCGCGTCCGGTTCGACCAGGACCGCACCCCGGCGGGGCGGCAGGTCACCGTTCTGCGGGCCTGAAGGCATCGCAGCGGGCGACATTCCTTCTGAGCAGGCGACACAGCTCACCACATGGGGCCACGGGCCGGCCGTCCCGTGGCCCCATACTCATTTGAGGGGTCAGCAGCCGCCCCGGTTGTACACCCTGAACACGTTGCTCCACCTGCCGACGTACTTCGACTCTCCCGGTGCCACGCAGAAATAGGTGTTCCCGCCCAGCAGGTAGGTCACGAAGATGTTCTCGCCGGCGCCGGTGCAGTTCTTGTACATGGCCGCGTCGCCGTCCCGGTACAGGCCGCAGGCAGATGCCAGGTGGCTGCGCTCGTTGACGCCGGCGGTCGCCGGGGTGGCGGTGAGCAGCGTGGCGCTGACGGCCGCGAGGACGGTCAGCAGCGCGACCGGGAACGGCTTCTTGATGTGGACTGGCATAGTTCGGGCTCCTGTTCTGGTTGGTCGACCGCCCTGGATCGCTGCGCGGCGGGGCGTCAGGCTCAGGAAAGCCACCCCGGCCAGGTGTCCAACAGAGGCTCGGACGCACTCGTCCGAAATCGGTCCACGTGCCGGCCAGGCCCGGACAGCACCAGCCAGGTTCCGGCTAGTATGTCCAGCCAAGTAATGGATCACGTACTTGGAGTAATTTTGAGCCAAGACGAAGCATCACGTATCCACCGGCTGTCAGCGATCAGAGCGCTGGGCGACGCTCTCGTCGATGACGTCGCGGGCACCTCCCCCGTGTCGCACCTGGCCGAGGTCAGCGACTTCCCCTCGAACATGCGCATGGGCCCCTGGGCCATGGGGGTGCTCGGATGGCCCCTGACCAGCGAACACGACAAGATCGTCGGTTACGCGGAGAGCACGGTCCTCAACACGATCGAGGCCCTGTACGACCATCGGGACCGGCTGCACACGGTCGCCGGCAACATCCAGACCGTGGAGAACAGGAACGAGGCCAATGTCCGGCGGCTTTAAGATCCCCGTCCCCGGCGGGACCCCCGACCCGTTCCAGCCGGGTGACGAGGGCGGCGACCTCAAGCGGATGCAGTACTCCACGCTCGGCATGTACGCGTTCGCCGCCCTGATCTTTCCCGTGTTCGAGCGGGTGGTGGTCGCGTACGGGCTGTCGGTCCCGTCCGATCCGCAGGTGATGCACAGGGCCGCGGACGGCTGGAGCGCCTTCGGAGACGGTGTGTACGCGGCGGGCACGGCGGCGCGGGAGCAGCACGACAGCGTGTCCCAGGCCAGCTGGCAGGCGCCGGAGCGGGAGCTCTACGGGCAGAGAGTCACCGGCTACGCCATGGAGTCGGACACCGCGGCCGACTCCGCCCACAGCCTCTCGTGGATGCTCAGGGTGCTGGCCAACCTCTGGACGCTGTACATCTACCTCCACATGGGCATCGCGAGCCTGGCCATGGCCACCCTGGCCAAGGCTCTGCTCGCCGGTCCTGGAAGGGTGTACTACACGTGGGAGGCGCTGTCGCAGGCGATGACGGCCGAGAAGCGGGTCATCGAGCTGCGCAACTTCACGCTCAGGACCGTGCTCGGCCTGGCCCTGAAGTACGGTGCCGCCTGGATGACCGAGCGCACCCTCACGGACGGCCTCAAGCCGCAGGAGGTCTGATCAGTAGCCGAGCTTCCTCCGCATACGATCCAGCTCACCCATCGCGTCACCCATCATCCGGTCGAAGGCCTGCTGCGCCTCCGCGACCTTCGCCCGGGCGGTGTCGGGGTCGCCCAGGGCGCGGTCCAGCCCTCCGCCGAACGCGCCCGCCATGATCGCGGACAACTGGCGCTGGAGGTCGGCGTCGGCGTCGCGGATGGCCGCGAGGATCGCCGCGGACATCTCGTGCACGCTCAGCCGCTTCGCCCTCGGATCGATGTCCAGCCGGCTCACCCCGCCCTGCGCGGTGCACTCGACCGCGATGAGACCGTCGGCGGCCGTCGCCCGCCCGACCGCCGCCGCGACCCCTTCCTGCGCCGCGGCGAAGTCGGCCACCCGTTTCTCGGAATCCCGCAGGAACGCCTCGGCGTCGATGTTCGCGAAATTACCGAGCGGGTCGTCCACGTGCGGTCCTCCATCCACGTACGTTCGTCCGGATGGTCATAGCACAGCTCCGTTTCGTAGTGATTTCCTGGCGCTCGGGAGTCCGGATCGCGTACCCCTGACAGCACGTCGTTGGAGCACCAGAGCCCAGATCGTCGACAGGAGCGCGAAAGCCCCGAGGGTGGCGAAACCCGCCCCCGCGCTGGTGTGATCGGTGACGGTGGCCACGAGCAGCATGACGACGACGGTCGCGGCGAGCCCGCCGCCGTTGGCGAGGCCGAAGACCCGGCCTATGTCCGTACGGCCGGCCCGGGCCATCAGCAGATTCCGCGAGGAGATCCTCGCCTGGCCGAAGACGAACGCGCCCATGGGGACCAGCACGGCCAGTCCGGCGACGCCCAGTTGCCCCTGAGTGACGATGAGCAGGCTGCACGCGAAGAAGCCCGCCACTGCGATGCGCAGATCGGAGTACCGCTGGGCGAACAGCCGGTATCCGGCGGCGGCCGCGAGGAAGCCGAGGCTGCCCAGGGCGTCGATGGCCCCGAAGGTCCCCGCGCCGCGATTGAGCTCGACCAGGACATACATGGGCAGGAGGGCGTTGAAGACGGTGACCACGACACTGCCCTGCGCGTACAGAAGGATCAGGCTGCCCATCGGAAGCGGCGGCCGATCCGGGCCCGCGGCCTCCACCGGCTCGTCGGCGGGCCCGCCGACGAGCCGGGTACGGCCGACGGCGGTCACGCAAAGAGCGGAAACGGCGAACGTGGCCGCGTTGAAGACGAGCAGGGGGACGGCGCCGAAGACCTGGACGGCGAGCCCGCCGACGGTGGCGGACAGCAGCATCCCGGCCTGGGTGGCCATCTCGTAGCGGCCGTTGAACCGGCGCAGGACAGTGCCGCCGGGGACCCGCTCCTTGATCAGCGCCGCGCTCGCCGGCACGAAGATCGCGCTGACCAGGGCGAGCGCGAAGTTCGCGGCGTAGATGCCGGCCCCGGCCGCACCGCCCGCGGCCAGCCACAGCGGCAGGCCGAGGGCCACGATCGCGCTCACCGTGTCGCAGGCGATCCACAGGAGGCGGCGATCCAGGCGGTCCGCGAGTCGTCCCAGGTACGGAGACAGGACGGCCTGCGGCAGCGCGACGGCGATGAACAACCAGCCCACGGCCATCATGGTCTGCTGCTCCCGGGCCAGCAGCAGCGCCCCGGTGATGAGCTGGACGTTGTTGCCGAGCGCGGTGGTGAAAGCCGCGGCGATCAGCAGCCGCATGGTCGTGCGATGGGGGATCTGAACGGGCATGCGCACAGTCTCCACACCATCACTGACACCAAATGTCAGTGAAGACGTGTTTCTCCTGTGGGCCGATCGTCCCGAGGAACAGCAGTACGCCGGCACCCGTACGGCGCGGTCATTGCCATGCCTCGACAGCCCACCGAACACCTCGGGGAAATCCGGCGCACGCTGTCCCCTGCGTCCGCCCGCGAACCGAACCGATCGAATCTGTCGCCGTTCGATGGTCTTCCTCTGAGGTTCGACGACGCCTCACTCATCGTCTAGCAGGTCGTACAGGTCCAGGCCGCTCTGCTCGGGAAGCAGGGCAGGTGATGGGCACACGAGGGGTTGTTCGGTCCAGATGCACTTGCCGGTGTCGGTGTAGCGGGTGCCCCAGCGATGGGAGATCGCGGAGACCAGCTGGAGCCCGCGGCCGCCCTCGTCGGTGTCGGCGGCGCGGCGGATGCGGGGCGTGGTCAGGCTGCCGTCGGAGACCTCGCAGGTGAGCACGGCGCTGCGGAGCAGGCGCAGGTGGATGGGGCCCTTGGCGTGGCGGACGACGTTGCCGACCAGCTCGCTGGCCAGCAGCTCGGTGGTCATCGACAGGTCGTCCAGGTGCCAGGCGCTGAGCTGGGCTCGGACGTGTTCGCGGGCCTCGCCGGCGGCCTTGGGGTGTTCGGGCAGCGGCCAGGTGGCCATGTCGTCGTTCGGCAGCGCATGGGTGCGGACCACCAGCAGGGCCGCGTCGTCGGCGGTGCCCTGCCGGCCGGGCAGCAGGGTGGCGGTGAGGCTGTCGCACAGGGATTCCAGGCATGCGGCGCAGTGCAGCGGGGTCGCGTCCCGGTCCGGGTGCCGGCACGTCGCCGCGGGCGGGATCCTGGGGACCGTGTCGCCCAGCGCCTTGGCGAGATCGGCGATGCCCTGGTCGATGTCGAGGGTGGCGGACTCGACCAGGCCGTCGGTGTACAGCACCAGCAGGCTGCCTTCGGGCAGCTCCATCCGTACGGTGTCGAAGGGTGGGGTGGCGGCGCCGAGGGGCGAGTTCGGATCGGCGTCGGGGAAGTGGACGGCGCCGTCGGGGTGGACGACGGCGGGCGGCGGATGGCCGGCGCG
>NZ_JBEXMW010000008.1:0-195649 GCF_040610775.1 Nonomuraea sp. NPDC003709
TTCTGGGCGAGGATCGCCTGCTCCACCCCGGAGAACGGGGTGTTGTCGTTGGTGGAGGGCGAGATCGTCCCGATGAAGGCGGCGGCGACCAGCACAGGGTACGACTCGCTGAATGCGAACACGACGCCGGTCACCGCCATCAGGCAGCCGCACGCGATCAGCGTTCGCCGCCGTCCCCACACGTCGGCGAACAGGCCCAGCATCAGGCTCGCGAACACCGAACCGGCGGCGGCCACGGCCAGCAGCAGCCCGGTCTGCCAGGGTGCGTCGCCGTCCTGGGCGAGCAACTCGGCCAGGAGCACGCTGGTACATCCGTACCCGAAGGTCCGCAGTGCCCGGGCCGCGATGACCAGCAGGCCGTTACGCCCCACTTCGGTGGGAAATCGACCCCTGAGCTGCGCATTCGGCATGCGGCATGATGGCGCGGGCGATACCCCGGGCACACGGCGAACGCGCGAAGACAGGCAAAGATCTTCCTGCGGTCGCCGCACGCTCGCGACCGAGCCGGGCACCCGAGCGGGGTGCCCGGCGCCTGGTTCAGCCGTCCTCGGGCTCGGAGGCGTCGCCCTTGCCCTCCTGCTCGTGCTGGTCGTCCGCCTGGCCCTGCTTGCCTTCCTGAGCGTTGTCGTCCTGGCCGTCCTCGGCTTCGGACTGCTCGCCGACCTGGTCGTCGTCGCCGTCCTCGGCCTCGGCCGTCTGGCCCTGCTCGTCTTCCTTGGTGCCCTCGCCGGGCTCCGCGCTCTCCTGGGGCGTGGCTGCCTCGTTCTCGGCGGGGGCGGCGGACTGGGTGGCGGCGGGGGCAGGGCTCTGGCCGGTGGAGGAGGCGAACGCGGCGGCTCCGCCGCCCGCGACGAGGACGGCCACGGTGGCGAGTCCGGGGATGAGCATGGACTTACGCATTGAAATATCTCCGATGCATTGACGTCGTACTGACCCCGTCAGTCTGCGCAAACGTGGGACAGCGGAAGGTTCGGCCATTCATAACGCGGGGTTAATCCTGGTCCGAAGCCGGGCGGAGAGCGTCCCCAACAGCGGGTTAGCGGGGCGTTTACCTGGCGTCTGCCACTCTGGAGGGGTGACAGCGCGGGGCGTGCCGCTGCGGCGGCGGGTGCTGGTGGTGATCGTGAGCGTGACCGCCCTGGCCGTCGCGCTTTTCCTGGTGCCGCTGGCGGTCGCGGTGAGCCTGCTCTTCCACGACCAGACCGTGGCGGCCCTGCAACGCGACGCGGCCTGGGTGGCCGCAGCCGTGCCCGACGAGCCGCGGACGCCGTTGAGACTGCCGACGGGCATGTCGGGTGGCCTGGCCATCGGCGGCTACAACGTGACCGGCGCCCGGCTGTTCGGCGACGGTCCCGCTCACTCACGGCTGACCGTCTCCAGCAAGGACGGACGCGTCCACGACGCCGTCGAGGGCGGTTTCCTGGCCGTGTCCGCGCCGGTCCCCTCCGACGAGGGCACCGCCATGGTCATCCGGGTGGCGACACCGAACGCGCAGGTCGAGGAGCGCGTTCACGAGGCATGGTTGCTGTTGGGCGGACTCGCGCTGATCGTGATCGCGTTGGCCGCGGGCGCGGCCGTGCGGCAGTCGGCCAGGCTCGCCGCGCCGCTCGAACGGCTCACCACCGCGGCGCAGGCCCTCGGCGGCGGCGACTTCAGCGTCCGCGCCTCCCCTTCCGGCCTGCGCGAGGCCGACCAGGCCGGGCAGGCCCTGGAGTCGACCGCCCGCCGCCTCGGGGCCGTGCTGTCGCGCGAGCGGGCCTTCAGCGCCGACGTCTCCCATCAGCTCCGCACGGGTCTGACCGGCCTGCTGCTCGGCCTGGAATCCGCCCTGTCCCGCCCCGGAGCAGACCTGGTTCCGGCGGTACGGGCCGCGCTGAGCAGGGGCGAGCGGCTGCAGGAGGTGATCGACGATCTCGTACGACTCAGCCGCGACAGCCGCGTGCCGACCGAACACCTCGACGTCGGCGGGCTGATGGAGGAGGTCCGGCAGGAGTGGCACGGTCCGCTGGCCGAGCACGGCCGCCGCCTGACGATCACCGTGGAGCCGGAACTGCCGCCGGCGACGGCTCAGCCCGCGGCCGTCCGGCAGATCCTGCGCGTACTCGTCGACAATGCGGTACGTCACGGCCATGGAGAGGTCGCGGTCACCGTCTCCGACGTCGGCCCCGGGCTGGCCATCGAGGTGGGCGATCATGGGACGGGCGTGGCCGAGGGCGTCGATCCGTTCGTCAGGTCCAGCGGCGACAGCCACGGCATCGGCCTCGCCCTGGCCCGCTCGCTGGCCGAGGCCGAAGGCGGCAGGCTGGTGCTCAGCCGGGCCAGACCGCCGCTGTTCAGCCTGCTGCTGCCCGGCCACGGCAGGTGATGGTCATGGCTCGTAGCGGTATCCGCGCCCCCGTACCGTGACGATCCGCTCCATCCCCTCGCCGTGCTCGGCCAGTTTGCGGCGCAGCGCGAACACGTGCACGTCCAAGGTCTTGGTCGGACCGAACCAGTTCTCGTCCCACACCTCGTCCATGAGCTGCTCGCGCGTCACCACCTCGCCCGCCCGGCTCACCAGCGCCGCCAGCAGATCGAACTCCTTGGGCCGCAGCGCCACCTCCGCCTCCCCGACGTAGGCGCGCCGGGCGGGCAGATCGAGCCGCAGCCGCCCGGCGGTCAGCAGCCGTTCCCCCTGGGCCGGTCCGCGCCGCCGCAGGTGGGCGCGGATCCTGGCCATCAGCTCGGTCAGCCGGAACGGCTTGGTCAGGTAGTCGTCGGCACCCGCGTCGAGCGCCACCACGACCTCGAACTCCTGGGTACGGGCCGTGAGCACGACGATCACCGTGTCCGGCGCCCTTGCCCGGAGCCGCCGGCACAGGGCCACCCCGTCCACGTCGGGCAGCCCCAGATCCAGCAGGACGAGATCGGGTTGCCGCCGCTCCGCCGCCCGCAGCGCCTCGGCCCCGTCCGCGGCCGGCTCCGCCTCGTAACCCTGGGCGGCCAGCGCCTCGACCAGCTCGGACCGGATGACCAGGTCGTCCTCCACGACCAGCACGCACGTCATGCGCCCGATGGTACGGGCTGCGTCGTCAAGGGCGGTCGAACTGCGCGGGCGGCCCCCGGATCGCTTCTCCGGGGGCCGCGATGGCAGACGACGTCAGGGCCTATGCCGTCGGAATTTCGCGCACGAGCCGGGAAGACCAGGGGCACCAGACATAGCCGGGCAGGAACGCCCCGCCGGCCTCGTCCAGGTTCTCCTCGACGTAGGGAATGGTCGCGTCGCAGACCTCGATCGCGACGTCGAAGAAGTCGATCGTCTCGGGCCGCAGCTGGTAGCTCCAGCGAGGGTTGTAGGGAGCGGGGCGCGGCACGATGCGTCCGATGACGTGTGGCCTGTCCGCGGTGGCGCCGCTGAGCAGGTCGCGGGCGTGCTGGATCTTGTCGGGGTCGGTGATCTGGACGATGAATTGTGCCCGGGTGAAGTCGGTGAACTCGAAGTAGGCCGGGGCCGCTGCCTGGGCGGGCACGGGGGCGGCGAAGCCGAGCGTCGCGATGGCGGCGATAGCCGTGACGGTCCTGGTCAGGATGCTGCGCATGGAGACCTTTCACCTCGTACGATTACTGTGAGTAGCAATTCCATGCGCTAAGTAATCACAGGAAGATTGGGGCGTCCCCTGACGTCACAGTGATAACGCTGTCACCGCGTGCAACGGCCTCGGCGCACTCCGGTCCGCCGCCCGTCCAGGCGCTCACCCCCGGACTGCGGCTGTCGAACGGGAAACCACGCCGCCGACCGGCTCACCACGGCGCCGAGATCATCGAGACTGGCACCGGGTCCTGAGACTCGGAAAGCCAGGCGGAGGTCTCATGCGAAGAGTGATCGCGTTCCTGTCCCTGATACTGCTCCTCTCCTCCTGCGGTGGGGTCTCTCCGGCCGGCGGGTCCGATGAGTTCAAGAGGCGCGCTCGTGAGGTGGCGGAGCGCTGGCAGGGGTCGGCCGACGACCGCGCCTGGCGCAAGGGGTTCGTCGCGCTGGAGGTGCTGAATCCGCAGGGATGGAACCATGTGCGCCGAATCCCGGCCTGGGTGAACAGGAGCTCGCACAACGGCGCCTGGCGGTTGGCCGCCAGGCTGCCCACCGGCTCCCCGGCCCGCGCCGAGGTGCGATGGCCGGACGGCGAGGTCTCGCAGGTGCCGCTCATCACGGCGGAGCGGGCGTACGCGGAGTTCAGCAAACCGGCCGGTCTCATCGAAGAGGAGTGTCCGGCCAAGGGATGCCGCCTCCTCCGGGTGACCGGGGCCAAGCTGGGCAAGGTCCCGCTGGAGACCAGCCGCGGCGCGATCCAGGTGCCCGCCTGGATGTTCACCGTCGAGGGGGTCGAGCAGAAGAAGGTCCACGTGGCGGTCGACCCCTCGGCCGTCACCGCCCGGCCCGAGCGGGAGCAGGGGAGCGTCGAAGAGGTGATGGCGTTCGACCTCGTCGCCGGCAAGCCAAGAGAGCTGCTGCTCCGCTACGGGTACGGCGCCTGCGACACCGTTCACGGGGCACGCGCCTACGAGACCGGACAACTGGTGGTGGTCGACGTGGACGAGGAGGACTCCGGCTCGGGCAAGCCCTGCCCGGACATACTCAAGACGGCCACGACCACGGTCACGCTCGCCCGGCCGCTTGGAGACCGCCTGGTGCTCGACTCCGGTACGGGGCTGCCGGTGCTGCGGCGCGCCCGCGACTCGTAGCGCTCTGACGTGCGGTTATGTCCCGATCTGCTGGGTAGCCCGGCCCGAAGGGCACACCCTACAGCGGAGGGTGCGGAGATGGCGCGTTGTCTGGTCACCGGGGCGACCGGCTACATCGGCGGCCGGCTGGCCCCCGAACTGCTCGCGGCAGGTCACGAGGTCCGCTGCATGGCACGATCCCCTGAGAGACTGCGGGACCTGCCCTGGGTGGCGCGGACGTCGGTCGTCAAGGCGGACGCCACCGATCCCGGACAGACCCGGGAGGCCCTGGACGGCATCGAGGTGGCCTACTACCTGATCCACACGATGGGCGGGGCCGGGCAGTTCGCCGAGAACGACCGCAGGGCTGCCGAGACGTTCGCGGCGGCGGCCGAGCAGGCGGGGGTACGTCGCATCGTCTACCTCGGTGGGCTCGTCCCCAGCGAGCGGCTTTCCCCTCATCTGCGGTCCAGGGCGGAGGTGGGCGAGATCTTCCTGCGGGCAGGCGTGCCGGCGGTGGTGCTGCGGGCCGCGGTCATCATCGGCTCCGGTTCGGCGTCGTTCGAGATGTTGCGGTACCTGACCGAACGGTTGCCGGTCATGACGACGCCCCGCTGGGTGCACACCCGCACGCAACCCATCGCCGTACGGGACGTGCTGCGTTACCTCACCGCCTGGGCGAGCGTGCCCGACGAGGTCAACCGTGCCTTCGACATCGGCGGCCCGGACGTGCTGACCTACGCCGACATGATGCACGGGTACGCGTCCGTGGCCGGTCTGCCCCACCGCGCGATCATTCCCGTGAGGGTGCTCACCCCGAGGTTGTCGAGCCTTTGGGTGGGCCTGGTCACCCCGGTCCCGTCGGGGATCGCGCGGCCGCTGGTCGAGTCACTGCGCAATGAGGGGATCTGCGGCGAGCACGACATCGCTCGCTACGTGACCGACCCGGAGGACGGGTTGATCGGTTTCCGCGAGGCCGTCTCACTGGCGCTCAAGAAGATCAAGGAGGCGGACGTGGCCACTCGCTGGTCCTCGGCCTCCACACCCGGCGCCCCGAGCGACCCGCTGCCGACCGATCCCGACTGGGCGGGCGGCAGCCTCTACATCGACTGCCGCAGCCTCCGGGTGGACGCGGCCCCCGAGGCGTTGTGGCAGGTCATCGAGGGTATCGGCGGTCACAACGGCTGGTACTCCCTTCCGGTCGCCTGGCACCTGCGCGGCCTGCTGGACAGGCTCTTCGGCGGCGTCGGGCTGCGCCGCGGGCGGCGTGACGCACACCGGCTGAGGACGGGCGACACGCTCGACTTCTGGCGGGTGGAAGAGGTGCTGCCCGGTCGCCTGCTACGGTTGCGCGCCGAGATGCGACTGCCGGGCCTGGCCTGGCTGGAACTGAGCGTCTCCCGCTCCGGCGGTAGCACCTTCTACCGGCAGCGGGCGATCTTCCATCCGCACGGCCTGCTCGGGCACCTCTACTGGTGGGTGATCAGCCCCTTCCACGGCCTGATCTTCGGGCGCATGCCCGTCAACGTGGCGGCGGCCGCCGCCCGGCGAAAGGCCGTGCCCGCGTAGGACCCCCGGCGGGAGGTACGGGCCGCCGCCACGGCCGATTCACCGGTAGCCGGCACCGGCCGTCGACAATGCGACGACGAAGGCGGCCGGGAGTGCCACTCGTCGGCGTAAAGAGCTGACCTGTCGCATGGGTCGCTTACCTTCCTTGAGAGGTCGGGGTCGTGCAGGTGACGCCGGTGGGGGCGGTCGAGCCGTTGCCGTTGGCGGTGAAGCCGAACGTCGTCGTCCCGTTGGCGGCGATGGTGCCGTTGTAGGAGGTGTTCTTGACGGTGACCATGCCGGTGGTGCCGGTGTTCACGCCGTTCCACAGGCTCGTGATGGCCTGTCCACCGGCCAGCGTCATGTTCACGGTCCAGCCGTTGAGTGCGGACGGCCCGTTGTTGGTGACGGTCACCTCGCTCTGGAAGCCGGTGCCCCAGTCGTTGACCAGCCGGTACGTCGCCGTGCACCCGCCCGGTTGCCCGCTCGGCGTGGGCGTGGGAGTGGGCGTCGGCGTCGGTGTCGAGGAGGTGCCGCCGCTGACCCGGTAGACGACGGTGCCGTGCGAGGGCACGGCGGCCGAGATGGTGCCGGTGCTGGTGCTGACGGTGTTCGTCCAGGCGTCGTGCAGGGTGAACGAATCGCCCGCCAGGCCGATCGCCGTCGCGGTGGTGCTGATCGTGGTGGTGCTGCCGCCCTGGTTGAACAGGGCGACCGCGACGTCGCCGTTGCCGAGCTTCTTGGCCAGCACGCGCCGGGTTCCGTCGTTGCTGACCTGGTGTGCCTGCAGGCCGAGCGGGTCCTGGTTGATGGCGATCAGGTTCGGGTTCTTCAGGATGGTCGTCGTCGCCGGGTCCATGGCGCGCAGGTCGTTCCCGGCGATGAGGGGTGAGGCCATGATCGCCCAGAGGGCGAAGTGGCTGCGCATCTCGGTGTCGGTCATGCCGCCCCGGCCGATCTCCATCATGTCGGGGTCGTTGAACGCGCCTGGCCTGGCGTACGAGGCGAGCGGGACGGTGACGTCGACGATGTTCTGGATGCCCATCGGGTATCCGTTCGTCTGGCCGGTGTTCCACTTGTTGGTGATGTCCTCGGTCGTCCGCCACAGGTTGGCGACGTCGCCCCAGTTGCGCTGGGGCCCGGTCTTGGCGTGGATGCTGTTCGGGTTGATGCTGTAGACGATCGGCCGCCCGGTCGCCGCCAGCGCGTCCCGCATCTTCGCGAACGTGCGGACCTGGTCGTCGATGGTGCCGTTGGGCGAGCACCAGTCGTACTTCAGGTAGTCCACCCCCCAGGCGGCGAACTGCTTGGCGTCCTGGACCTCGTGCCCCTGGCTTCCGGTCGCGCCCGGGTAGCTGCCGAAGTACTGGGCGCAGGTCTTGTCCACGGGCACCTGGTAGATGCCGAACTTCAGCCCATTGGCGTGCAGGTAGTCGCCGAGGGCCTTCATCCCGCCGGGGAATCGCGACGGGTTGCCCCGCAGGTTCCCCGCCGAGTCGCGGGCGGGGTCGAACCAGCAGTCGTCGACCACGACGTACTTGTAGCCGAGGTCGCGCAGGCCGGAGTTGACGATGGCGTCGGCCATCTGCTTGATCAGCGCCTCGTTGATGCTGCAGCCGAAGGTGTTCCAGCTGTTCCAGCCCATGGGGGGTGTGCGGGCGACCCCGTTGTCCAGGGCGCCGGCCTGGTCTTCCAGGGCGATCAGACCGCCTATGAGAATGCCGGCGGCGAGAAGCGTTCTCACCTTGCGCAAGGGCCCTCCAAAAGCCGGATGAACGAGAGGTCAGGGGCTGGTGCAGGTGGCGGTGGGGGTGGCCGCGGTGCCGTTGGCGGTGAAGCCGAAGGTGGTGGAGGCGCCTGCGGCGAGGGAGCCGTTGTAGGAGGCGTTGCGGACCGTCACGGCGGAGCCGGAGCTGCTCTGCGTGCCGTTCCACAGGCTGCTGATGCTCTGCCCGCCGGGCCAGGTCCATTTCACGGTCCAGCCGTCGACCGGCGCGCTGCCCGCCCGGACCGTCACCGTCGACTGGAACCCGCCGTCCCAGCTGTTGACCGTCTCCAACGTGGCCGAGCACGCCCCCGGAACAGGCGTCGGTGTGGGTGTGGGTGTCGGTGTCGGTGTCGGGCCGCTCTGGAACTGGGTGAAGAACTTCCACACCTCTGCCGGGACCCAGGTCCTGGAGCCGCTGTCGCCGCCGGCCCCGTCCTGCGGCGCGGCGATGTGACCTTCGTCGAACGCCGCCCACACGACCGGATGGTCGGCCGAGCATCCGGAGTAGGTGGTGACTCTGTGCGTCAGGCTGCCCTGCGCCGGCTCGGGCGGGCTCTGGGCGGTGCAGCCGTTGTTCCGGACGAACCGGTCACGCAGGGATCGTCCGCCGGAGATGTTGAGCACGTTGTCCCTGATGCCGTGGATCCCCATGTAGGCGATGGGCTGGGTGCCGCCACTGCAGCCGCTGAGCTGGCCGCCGGACTGGACCGCGACCGCGCGGAAGACGTTGGCCCGGGCGCAGGCGATCGCGTACGACATGGCGCCGCCGTAGCTGAAACCCGTGGCGAACAGCTGCGTGGTGTCGACGCAGAGAGCTCCCTCGATCTGCCGGACCAGGTCGTCGACGAAGGTCAGGTCCTCACCGTTGGAGTTGCCCCAGCCGTTGTTGAAGCCCTGGGGCGCGACGAAGATCGTGCTGTTGTTCGCCAGGCGCTGGAGCCCGTAGTAGGCCCAGACGTCCCGTTGCACGGTCTGACCGGTGGCGACGTCGGTGGCGGTGCCGCCCAGCCAGTGGAGCCCGAAGATCAGCCGGTAGGGGTGGTTCATGTCGTAGTTGTCGGGGACCTTGAGGATGTAGCTGCGGTTCTTGCCGCTGGTCTGGATCGAACGCGTACCGCTCGCCAGCCCCGGTGCCTTGCCGCATCCCGCGGTCGCCGCGACGGCACCGGGTGACGTCCTGCCGGAGTCGGCGCTCAGCGCCGGGCCGCCGGTGGTCACCAGGACGACGAGCGCCACGACCGATAAGGCGGTCAACAAGGGTCTACGTCTGGACATCGCGCAACTCTCTCTGCCGAGCCGATGCATGAGGTGCGTTATCGATAACACCCAACGGTGTAAGGGCGGCGCACGGCGCATGTCAAGGCAGGGTGAAAGTTTCAGCGTGGCGAGTTGGTGGCCGTCGCAGCTATTGGTCGGCCCATGCGTTATCGATCACACACCGCCCCGCTCGGACGCGTACGGTGGCGGACCCACGGTCTCGCGTACGATCACCCGGTTGATCGACCGTGAGGGGGATTCCGGCACCGGCTCGCCCCGGACCTCCGCGATGAGCTTGGCCATGGCCTCCCGCCCCTGAACCGCGCGATCGACGGCCACCGTGGAGAGCGACGGGCTGGCGAAGCGCCCCAGTTCCTCGTCGTCCCAGCCGAACACGCTGACGTCGTCGGGAACGCGCCAGCCCCGGGAGAGCGCTCCTCGTACGGCGCCCATGGCCACGTGGTCGTTCGCGGCGACGACGGCGGTCACGCCGCTCCCTTCGGGCAGCCCCCGGACGGCGTCGTAGCCGGACTGCGGGCTCCAGTCCCCGAGGGCGATGCCGTACGACGTGAGCCCGTACTGCTTGATCGTCTGCTCGTAGAGCAGTTTGCGATTGCGGGCGGAGGCGAAAGTCTGCGTGCCGGCGATGTGGAAGAAGACTCTGTGCCCCAGCGAGGCGAGATATTCGATGATCTCGCGGATCGGAGAGGCGTCCGCGAGCTCGTTGACGCTGCGGAGGTTGTCGTCGTAGTCGCCCGTGACCACGATGGGGACCGGCGACGCCCCGGGGTCGATCTCGAGGGGCGTCAAGGACAGGATGCCCTCGACCTGCCCCGAGCCCGCGAGCTCCAGGATCCGCTCCGCCCTGGCGCGGGGGTCGCCCTCCATGCTGACGACCTCCAGCTGGAAGCCTTCGGCGTGAGCGGCCGTGGAGGCGGCGCTGAGCAGGCGTACCGGCCAGAGATAGGTGGAGGCGGGAAGGGTGATCGCCAGCCGGTTGGTGCGCCGGGTGCGCATGGAGCGCGCGACCAGGTTGGGCCGGTAGTTGAGCTCCCGGACGACCAGGTCGATCTTCCTGCGGGTCTCCGGCTTCAAGCCTTCGTTGTGGCGGAAGTAGCGGGAAACCGTCTGGTGGGAAACGCCCGCACGCCGGGCCACCTCGTGGATCGTGACGCGCGGCGTCTCGGACTCGCCCAAAGGGACCCCCTTTCCTCGCTCCTTGCGGGACAGCCTAGCGTTGACGCTAAAGTGATCGATCACTAATATGCGATCGCGCCGGCCAACAACCTGGCCGGCCTGCCCGCGGCACTCAACGCGGGCGACCCGTCACGGCGCCGGATCCAGAGTTCGGGCAGGATGGTCGCCAGCAAGGTCGTCGCAGTCACATGCTCGGAGTTTCCGTGATGAACGAACCCCGGCCGGCCGATCCACCGGCGATCACGATCGACGATGGAGTCCGGCACCAGACCATCGACGGGTTCGGGATCTCCATGGCGTTCCGGCGGAACGAACTGGTCAGGGCCCTCCCGGAGGACAGGCAGCGGGAGATCCTCGACCTGTGGTTCAGCCGAGAGAAGGGCGCCGGGCTGAGCATTCTGCGGCTCGGCATCGGCTCGTCCCCGGCGGGCAGCCCGTACGACGAGATGGTGTCGATCCAGCCCGAGGACCCCGGCGGCCCGGACGCACCGCCCGAGTACGTGTGGGACGGCGACGACAACGGCCAGGTGTGGCTGGCCAAGGCCGCGCAGGAGTACGGCGTGCGGCGCTTCTTCGCCGTCGCCTGGAGCGCGCCCGGCTACATGAAGGACACCGGCGAGGACAGGAACGGCGGCAGGCTGAAGCCGGAGTGGCGGCATGCCTACGCGAACTACCTGGTGCAGTACACGAGGTTCTACGCGCGGGAAGGCATCCGGATCACCGACCTGGGGTTCGCGAACGAGCCCGACTGGACGGCCCCGTACGCCTCCATGCGCTTCACCTCCGAGGAGGCCGCCCAGTTCGTCAAGGTGCTCGGTCCCATCGCCTCGGGCATGCGGGTGGTGTGCTGCGAGTCGGTCGGCTGGACGGAGGCCAGGGCGTACACGGCCGCGATCGAGGCCGACGCCGAGGCCCGTCGCTGGGTGAAGGTCCACACCGGGCACAGCTACGCCACCCCCGTGGACTCCCCGCTGCCGACGGAACGGCCGACGTGGATGTCGGAGTGGCATCCCAACGGCACCAGCTGGAACGAGAGCTGGTACGACGGCAGCGGCTCCGACGGCTTCACGATCGCCCTGGCCGTGCACGACGCGCTCACCCTCGGCCACGTCTCCGGCTATGTGTACTGGCTGGGCGCTTCCGTCGGAAACACCCGGGCGTTGCTGCTGATCGACGAGGCGGCCAAGTCCTACCGGGTCTCCAAGCGGCTGTGGGCGCTGGCCGCCTACAGCCGCTTCGTCAGGCCCGGCGCGGTCAGGCTCGAGACGGCGGTCGCGAAGCCCGCCCTGAAGGTGTCCGCGTTCCGCAACCCCGACGGCTCCCGGGTCGTCGAGGTCCTCAACACCGGCATGACCCCTGTGACCTGGGAGGGAGTGGGCGGCGAGGTCGCTGCCTACCTGACGAACGAGGACGAGTCACTCGGACCCGTCCCCGTGACGGACGGGGCGGTCACGCTCCTGCCGCGTGCCCTGACCACGATCGTTCTCGGTTGACCTCGCTCCCCGCGCCGGGCTCGGGCGTCCAGGTTTGGAGGCGTCCGCACATGCCGAACGCCCGGGGCCCCGGTCTGGGCGTGGTCCGGACGACGGCGGCCTGCCCGAGGTGGGCCGGGTCGCCGTCGGCGATCGCCGCGAGCTGCCGGCGGGTGCGTTCGGTCTCGGCCTCGACGGTCCCGCTCCACAGCTCCGCCCACGACCCGGCCCGTGGGCGGACGAGCGCGGCGGCGAGGCCATGGAAGTCCGCCAGCGCCTGGCCGCCCCGGTCGTCCACGTCCTTCAGGAGCTGCTGGAAGCCGGTGACGGCGAGGTCGCGGCGGGTCCGGGCGGCGGCCGCCCGCTCGGCCTCCGAGCCGTCCGCCGGCAGCGTGGCGGCGGCGAGGTAGGCGTCACGGTCGCGCAGGACGTCGGCGGGGAAGGTGAGGACGGCGTCGCCGGCCTCGGGCAGCCCCGCGTTCTGCATGATCACGATCAGCCGCAGATCCTCCTCGTTGACCAGGCGGTGGATCGTGCCGGGGGAGAACCACAACACCGTGCCCGCTTCGAGCCGGTCCCGGGCGAAGCCCGCGGCGCTGAGGGTGTGCACCTCCCCGCGGCCCCCGGTCACGACGTAGGCCTCCGTCGAGACGGTGTGCAGGTGCGGGGTGCCGCCATGGACGCCGTCGGCGCACTCCCAGTCGTAGACCGCCAGGTCGCTGATCGAGGTGCCGCCGGGGAACAGCGGGGTCACAGTGCGAACTCCGCGCCGAGCTCGTCCAGCTCCGCCCGGTCGCACATGTGGTCGATGAAGACGTAGCGGTGCGCGAGTTCGAGGGTGTCGCCGTCGGCCAGCGCGATCTCCTCGTCGAAGGAGGGGGAGGGGCTGATCACGGCGAACGCCTCCCTGCGGACGAACCACTTGATCGGCACGGACGCGCTGGAGTGCCCGGCGATGGCCAGTACGGTGCCGCCGCCGTCGATCTCGTCGTGCTGCCCGACCATCGCCAGCCACGGGGCTTCGGCACCCATCATCTCCTCCCCGCCCTGGCCGCCGGCGGCGATGATCGTGCCTCCGGTCCAGGACCTGGGGCCGCGCCAGAAGTAGCCCGCGTACCCGGCCATCGGCCTGCCGTGCGTGGTGGGGCTGCCGAAGTCGAGCGTGGCGCCGCGGACGTTGCGCAGCTGTGTGGTGAAGTCCAGGGCCCAGATGCCGCGCTCGGCGTCCACGCCGTGGAAGACCTGGCGGCGCTGTTCGGTGATCCAGTGCTCGCCCTGCGCCGAGACCCAGTGCAGGCTCTCCGCGACCGTCACCCGCTCTCCGTCGGAGGAGAGCTCGGTGAAGCCGATGTGGTTCATGTGGCCGAGGTTGTCCTCCCAGTGGTAGTTCCGCTCCACCGAGAACGTCGGGCCGCCCCAGAAGTTCTGCCCGGACAGGTGCGCCCAGGTCATCTGCAGGCCCTTGTGCCAGCGGTGGTCGTGCGGCCGGTAGACCGACATGGGCGCGCCGGACAGGCTGCGGATGGGGTGAATGTACGGCTTGGGCGCCTCGGCGTCGGGCGCGTCCGGCCGGTAGACGTACTGCGCGATGTCCACGTCGCCGGCGGTGACGATCAGGGAGCTGTCCTCGTCGCGGACGCTGAGCTTGGTTTCAGGCATGGTCGGACTCCTGGTGCTGGAGGCGGCGGAGAGCGGTCGGCAGGTCGCCGCCGTTGAGCGAGTGGTAGAAGGGGTTCGTCTCGTCGAGCTCGGCCCGGGTGACGGGCCGCCCCGTGATGGCCGACTGGTACATGGCCGTGATCAGCTCCATGACGCGCCTGCCGTCGGCGCCGCTCGCCGGGGGCCGCTCCCCGGCTGACATGGCGGCCAGCAGGGTGGCGAGCTGGGCGCGGTGGGAGCTGCCGGTGTTCTCGGCCGGTGCCCAGCCGGCGATTCTGTCCTGGTCGGTGACATGCGGGGCGGGCGTCCAGCGCCAGTGGGAGTTGTCGTAGCCGTAGAGGTGCTCGACCTCGACGGTGGCGTCGCTGAAGTCGAAGCGCAGGTAACTCGTCTCACGGGGGGACAGCACGCTGTTCACGATCGAGCCGACGGCGCCGGAGGCGAACCGGACGATCGCGAACGACACGTCCTCGGTCTCGACCTTGCGGCCGAGCGTCGCCGCCACGGCGTGCACCTCGTGCCAGTCACCGAGCAGGCTGAGCAGGAGGTCCATCTGGTGGATGCCATGGCCCATGGTCGGGCCGCCGCCCTCGGTCTCCCACTTGCCACGCCACGGCACCTCGAAGTAGTCGTGGCCGCGGTACCACAGCGTGTTGCACACCGCGACGAGCGGCGAACCCAGCTCGCCGTCGCCGATGTGCCGGCGCAGCCGCTGGGCCGCGCTGCCGAAGCGGTGCTGGAAGACGTAGCCGGCGTACGGGCCGCCGTCCTTCTCGTGGGCGGTGATCTCGTCGTACTCGGCCAGCGACAGCGTCGGCGGCTTCTCGCACCAGACCCACGCGCCGGCGTCCAGGCCGGCGATCACCGCCTCCCGGTGCGCCACCGGCGGGGTCGCGACGACGACCAGATCGGGGCTCTCCCGCGCCAGCAGGTCCGCCACATCCGTGTAGCGGCCCGGGATGCCGTGGGATTCGGCCAGCTCGTGCGCGCGGGCGGAGTCGACGTCGCACACGGCCACGACCCGCACCGCGTCGCCGGCCGCGGCCAGGGCGGGAAGGTGGCTGATTCTCGCGATGCCCCCGGCGCCGACGACGGCGACGCGGATCGGGGACGGAAACGCAGGCATGAACACTCCCTCGGACGACCCAAAAAGTGATCGATCACTTTTCTCGGCCAACTTAGTTTCGATCACGCCGGGGTGTCAACGCCCGCCTCGTCCCCCAGGTGGGCCTTCAGCCGAGGGGCGCGACGGACTCGCGGCTGCGTACGGGCATCGGAACCCGGTGCACCTCGCCCACCCGGTCGCCGTCCGTGCGGTCGCGGTCGATCTCGGTGAACAGCACGTCGACGGCCTTGCGGCCCAGCTCGTAATGGGGCAGCGCCACGGTGGTCAGCTTGGGGCGCACCCACGAGGCGATGGGATGGTCGTCGAAGGAGACGACGGAGACGTCGGCGGGCACCTTGAGCCCGAAATCGTCGAGTGCCTGGTACGCGCCCATGGCGATGCGGTCGTTGAAGCAGACCAGCGCGCGCGGCTGGGCGGTGTGCAGGAGGTCGCGGGTCGCGGCGAGGCCGTATTCGGGCTGCCAGTCGGGGCAGGTGCGAGCGCCCGCCACCTCGACCCCCACCTCGCCGAGCGCCTCGCGGATGCCGACGAGCCGTTCCACCGCCGCGACGCTCTCGGCGGGCACGTCGCGCAGGCCCGGACCGGCGCCGATCATGTAGATGCCGTCGCGGTGGCCGGCCTCGAGCAGGATGCGGGCGGCGCGGCGGCCGGCCTCGACCTCGTCGGGAAGGACGGCGGGCAGGGGAGTGGGCTGCTCGGGCAGCGCGTTGAGCAGCACGGCGGGCGTGGCCGTGATGGTCTTGGGCACCTTGATGGTCCTGGTGAACATCGAGGCCAGGACGAGCCCGTCCACCTGCCGGTCATGCATGGCCTGCAGCAGGAGGCTTTCGAGCTCGGCGTCGCCCTCGGTCTCACCGATGAACAGCATGAAGCCGCGGTCGCGGGCGGCCTCGAGCGCTCCCTTGATCATGTCACCGGCCAGCCGCGTGGTGGCGATGGTGTCGGAGATGAAGCCGATCGTCCGGGTGGTGCCCGTGCGCAGGCCGACGGAGACGATGTTGGGCCGGTACTGCAACTCGTCGGCCGCTTTCAGCACCCGCTGCTCGACGTCCTGAGAGATGCGCAGCTCGCGGCCGCGGCCGGACAGGACGAGCGATGCGGTCGTGCGGGAGACGCCGGCAGCCTTGGCCACATCCGCCAAGGTGACCCGTCGTGGGCTCACCCAGAACCTCCGATCGTCAAGAGTGGGTTACGGGGGGTTGACATCGTACGACACGCACCGTGAGACTAACGGGCGCTAACCCGATTTAGCAACGGAGTTCGGGACATCAGCCTGCGCCGATTGTCCCAGGCAGCAGAGGAGATGCACATGGCTCGTCGAGGTCGCTCAGGGGCCGCGCTGGTGATCGCCATGGGGACGCTGGCCGCCGCCTGCGCGGCTCCCGGCAGCAACAGCCCGCAGCCCGCGGCCACCAGCGCGTCGGCCCCGTCCGCGGCGCCCACCTGCGGCACGGCGCCGATCACGATGAACGGCTACTTCGAGACCGGTTTCCCGCTGCCCAAGGCGCTGACCACCGAGTTCACCAAGCAGCACCCGAACGTCACGTGGAACATCCGCGAGGACCAGTTCGCGGTGATCACGCAGAACGCCCCCCGCGTGCTGGCGGACAACCCGCCCGACCTGATGCGCCTGCCCCAGGTCTCCGAGCTTGTCAAGGACAACCTGCTGAAGAACCTCGACGGCTACGCGAAGGTGTTCGGCTGGGACAAGTGGCCGGCCTCCCAGCTTGAGCAGCTGCGCCTCGGCCCGGGCGGGCGGCCGCGCGGCGAGGGCTCGCTGTACGCCCTGGGCCTCAACTCCAGCATGACCGGGATCTTCTACAACAAGAAACTCGCCGCGAAGATCGGGATGTCCGCGCCGCCCGCCACGCTGGCCGAACTCGACGCGCTGCTGGACAAGGCCAAGAAGGCGGGCATCACGCCCATCGTGCAGTTCAACGGCGGCGCCACCGGCGGCCTGGCGTTCCCGCTGCAGGACCTCATGGCCTCCTACGGCCCGGCCGCCCCGATCAACGACTGGATCTTCCAGAAGCCCGGCGCCACGATCGACACCCCGTCGAACCTGCAGGCCGTTCAGCACCTGGAACGGTGGATCAAGGCGGGATACTTCCAGAAGGACGTCAACGCGGTCGACTACGCGACGATGATGAGCCGCTTCATCGACGGCCAGGGCCTGTTCATGTTCAACGGCGACTGGGAGTCCGGCAACCTCGACAAGCAGATGCCGGGCGACGTCGGCTTCTCCCTGATGCCGCCGGCGCAGCAGGGCGGCAAGCGGGCCGCCATGTCGGCGCCCCTCACCTTCGGCATCGCCGCGAACGCCAAGAACGCCGACTGCGCCGCCTTCTTCCTCGACTGGGTGGCCACCGACAAGCGGGCCCGCGAGATCGGCGTCGAGGTCGGCGGCTCGCGCCCGATGGGTCCCGCCGACGCGTACATGCCCGAGGTGGCCGCGGACAAGGTCACCGCCGGCACGCTGGCGGCCGGAGCGGACATCTCCAAGGACAACGGCGCGATGGACTTCATCGCCAACGCCACCGGCGCCATCTACGCCAAGAGCTGGACACCCCAGCTGCAGAAGCTGGTGGCCGGGCAGCAGAAGCCGCAGGAGCTGCTGAAGACGGTCCAGGCCGACTACGCCGGCCAGCTCGAAGGGAACTGAAGCAGGTGGTCACCCGTCCTGCCGGCGCCCGATCCTCGCACCGGCGCCCGGTCGCGGCCAGGCTGCGCGACGCGCGCGGCCTGGTCGGCTGGCTGTTCGTCGCGCCGGCGTTCGCCTTCTACGCGGTCTTCGTCCTGCGTCCGATCGCTCTGACGTTCCAGTACTCGCTGTACGAGTGGGACGGCATCGGCCCGTCCACCTGGGTCGGTCTGGCCAACTTCGGGAAGGTCTTCACCGACCCGGACCTGTACGACTCGCTGATCAACGCCGTCAAGCTCATCGTCTTCTTCAGCGCGATCCCGGTCCTGCTGGGCCTGGCGATCGCCGCCACCATCCGGCGCATCGCCCAGAGCCGGCTGGCCCTCGTGGCGCGGACCGTGCTCTTCCTGCCGCAGGTCATCCCGCTGGTGGCCGCCGGCATCGCCTGGAGCTGGCTGCTGGCCTCCACCGGCGTGATCAACCAGCTGCTCTCGCTCGTCGGCCTCGGCGGGATCACCCGTGCCTGGCTGGGCGATTTCTCCACCGCGCTGCCGGCGGTCGGGATGATCGGCGCATGGGTGCTCCTCGGCCTGTGCACGCTGCTGCTCCTGGCCGGCATGAGCAAGATCGACCCGGCGCTGTACGAGGCCGCCCGGCTGGACGGCGCCGGACCGTGGCGGGAGTTCGTCTCGATCACCGTCCCCAGCCTGCGGCAGGAGATCGCGGTCTGCGTCACCGTGACCGTGATCGCGGCCCTGGCCAGCTTCGACATCATCTACATCTCCACCCAGGGCGGCCCGGGCAACACGACCATGGTGCCCGGCCTGCAGATCTACTACCTGGCCTTCTCCGAACGCGAGGTCGGCATGGCCTCGGCCCTGGCCCTGGTGCTCATGGTCCTCGTGATCGCCTGCGCCCTTCCCATCCAGTGGTTCACCAAGGAGGGCAACCGATGATCACCTCGTGGCGGGAGTCCTGGACCGGCAGGGTGCTGCTCATCGCCATGATGGCGATCACGATCCTGCCGTTCCTCAGCCTGTTCGTCACCGCCCTGCACCCGTCAGGCACCTACCCGGCCGGGCTGGCCTGGCCGGCCGACCCGCAGTGGGGCAACTTCCTCGCCGCCTTCCGGGCCGCGAACATGGGTGAGCTGCTGAAGTCGAGCGTCCTCATCGTGCTCGGCGTGGTCCCGATCTCGATCGTCCTGGCGACGATGGCCGGCTTCGCCATCGGCCACCTGCGCGTCATCGGCGGTCGCGTGATCTTCCTGCTGTTCGTGCTCGGCCTGACCCTGCCCTTCGAGGGCATCATCACGCCGCTGTACTACCAGATCCGCGACATGGGACTGCTCAACACGCGCTGGGCGATCATCCTGCCGCTCATCGGCCTGTTCATGCCGTTCTCCGTCTTCTGGATGCGCGCGCACTTCGTCAACATGCCCGGAGAGCTGTCGGAGAGCGCGCGGATGGACGGGGCCAACGTCTGGCAGTTGTTCCGGCGCATCCACGTCCCTCTGGCCATGCCGGCGATCTCGTCCCTGGGCATCCTGCTGTTCCTGTGGACCTGGAACCAGTTCCTGCTGGCCATCGTCCTGGTCGACGACCCCACCAAGCGCACCATGTCCGGCGCGCTGGGCGCCTTCCAGGGGCAGTGGGGCACCGACATCCCGCTGCTGTGCGCCGGGTCGCTGCTGATCCTGACCCCCACGCTCGTGATCTTCCTCATCTTCCAGCGGCACTTCGTCAAGGCGCTGCTCCAGGGCTCCCTGAAGGGCTGACGGCGATGAACGCGACACCGCGACCCGCACGATGCCGACGACCACACCCCAGGAGACCCTCGCGGGCGCCGTGCGACCACTCGGGAATCACCGGAGCGATCGAACTGGCCCACGCCGCCCTGCTCGACCCGCAGGAGCGCAGGCGCGGATGAAAAGGAAGGTTGTCCCCATGCCCACACAAGGGCGACTGAACGCTGCGCCGGATCCGACGGGAGCCGGCCCGCGCCGTGGGCAGGGAGCCGCATGAGCGCCGGCCGACCCGCGCGCTGGACGCGGCGGCACCTGGAGCTGCTCGTCGAAGCCGCCGCGACCAGCCGGTGCAGCACGGCACCCGTCTTCGACCCCGCGGCCCTGCCCCGAATCCTGCCGGACCACGACCTGTGGGACCTGTGGCCCGTCCAGGAGGAAGACGGCTCGACCTGCGTGATCGGCGGCCAGGAGCTGTGGATGGCGCTGTCGGCGCCGATCCTCGCTCACCCCGAGGAGCGCCACGACCAGGCCCGCATCCGCCTGCTCGCCAAGGACGGCGACAGCTGGACGGACCTGGGGCACGCGTTCGCCGACGGCGCCTCGCCGGGCAGCCGGGAATGGTCGGGATCGGCGGTCCGCCGCCCCGACGACACCGTGTCGGTGTTCTACACGGCCGCCGGACGGCGCGGAGAAACGCCCCCGACGTTCCGGCAGCGCGTCGTCGAGGCCCGCCCCGGTCTGGTCGCCGACGGCCGCCGGATCCTGCTGGACCCGGGCGCCGAGCACCGTGAGCTCCTCCGCTCGGACGGCCGCATGTACCTGCCGGCCGAGGAGATCACCGGGGCGCCGGGACGTATCAGGGCATTTCGCGATCCCGGCTGGTTCCGCGACCCGGCTGACGGGCGCGATTACCTGCTCGTCGCCGCGTCCGTCGCGGAAGGCGACCCCTTCAGCGGTGCGATCGCCCTGGCCGAGACGCGGAACGGCGCCTGGTCCCTGCTGCCGCCTCTCGTCGTGGCCGAGGGCATCAACCATGAGCTGGAACGGCCGCACATCATCGTCCACCGGTCCCGGTACTACCTCTTCTTCTCCACCCAGCGCCACTCCTTCCACCCGGCCGACTTCGCGCCCACCGGGCTCTACGGCTTCGTCTCTCCCAGCCTGACGGGGCCGTACGAGCCGCTCAACGGGTCCGGGCTCGTACTCCGGAATCCCAGCGCCGAACCGGACCAGGCCTACGCCTGGCTGGTGCTGCCGGACCTCCACGTGGTCAGCTTCGCCAACTACCGGTCGTCCCCGGGCGTGGATCTCCGATCCGCGCGGGCCGCGCAGGCACGAGCGGCATTCGGCGGAACCATCGCACCGATCCTCAAGCTCACCTTGAACGGGATGGCGACCTCCGTCGTCCCGGCCGGGGCAGGTGTGCGGCACAGCGCTGCCAACCCCTGACGCACAAGCGGACGGCTCCTCGCCGAGGGAGCCGTCAAGTAGGCTCTGGACCATGGGAGTTACCGGTCACACGCCACCGAACGACACTCCTTCCGGCCGGTCCGCGAGCATCTGGGACGTCGCCCGGGTGGCCGGCGTCTCCCAGCAGACCGTCTCCCGCGTCATCAACGGCAAGACCCGCGTGAGCGAGTCGACCCGGGCCAAGGTGATGCAGGTCATCGCCGAGCTCGGCTACCGCCCCAACCGGCTCGCCCGGACGCTGGCCGGTGGCCCGGCGAGCTCGGTCACCGTGCTGACCTCCGACACCGCCCTGTTCGGCGCGGCGGCCACGCTGCGCGGCATGGAGGAGGCGGCCAGGGCGGCCGGCTTCTCGGTGGGCATCAGCGTGCTGGAGCCGGGCGCGAACAGCACGGACGTCGCCCTGCGGCTCAACCGGCCCCAGGAGCCCGTCATGGTGATCGCCTACGACGACCCCGGCGAGCGGGCGCTCCGCGAGCTGCCGCCGGACGCACCGGTGACGGCCGCCGTCGAACGTCCCGACGACGGCTCGGGCGGCGACCCGTGGCAGCTCTGGCTGGACGACCGGGCCGCGGCGGCGCACGCGACGCGCCACCTGCTGAGCCTGGGGCACCAGACCGTCCACTACGTGGCCATCCCGTCCTCCACCAGCGCGCTTCCGCAGCGGACCCGTGGCTGGCAGGACGCGCTGCGGGCCGCCGGCCGCCCCTTGCCCGACCCTCTGCGCGGCGGCTGGACTCCCCGCTCCGGATACCTCGCGGTGCGCTCCCTGCTGGCGGACCGCTCGGTGACCGCCATCCTGTGCGGCAACGACGACCTGGCCCTGGGCGTCATGCGGGCCGCGCGCGAGGCCGGTCGGGACATCCCCGGCGATCTCAGCGTGGTCGGCTTCGACGACACGCCGGCGTCGGCCTACCTGCACCCCTCGCTCACCACCGTACGGCTCGACTTCGAGGGTCTCGGCCGCGCGTGCTTCGGCCTGCTGCTGCGCAGGCTGCGGCCGGAGGCCGCACTGTCCCTTCCGACCTGGAACGAGCCGGAGCTCATCGTGCGGGAGAGCAGCGGCCCGCCGCCGGCTACTCCAGGAACGCCGCGACGGTGGACCTGAACCGGGCGGCGTCGTCGAGCCACGGGAAGTGTCCGGCTCGGGGCTGAATGACGAGTTCGGCGTTCGGGAACAGCCCGGCGAACTCGGCCATGGCCGGAGGAGGCGCTCCCAGATCGACCTCTCCGGCGAGCAACAGTACGGGCGATGCGAACCGGGCGAGCGCGGCGCGGGTGGCGTCCGGGTCGAAGGCGCCTTCGGCGCCGAAGGCCGTCATGACCTCCGGGTCCTGCCGCTCCGCGTCAGCCGCGTGATGGGCCTGCGCCACCTCGTCCCACCGGCCATAGGAGAACGGCGCGACGGCCTGCCAACTGTCGTTCGTGGCCCGGCCCGCCACGATCGCCTCGAGGGCCGCGTACGCCTCCGGGAACCACGGCTCGGCGTGGCGCAGCTGGGCCGTCTCGCGCCGGAGGTCACCTGAGAGCGCGATGCCGACGGCCCGGACGCTCGGGGTGATCAGCGCAAGCCTGCCGACGCGCCGCGGGTGGCGGGCCGCATACTGCGCGGCCAGATTCGCACCGGCGCAGTGCGCGAGCAGGTCCATCCGGTCCAGGCCCAGGTGCGCGCGCAGGGCCTCCACGTCGGCGACGAGCCGGTCACAGCGGTAGGACGCGGTGTCCTGGGGTTTCGCGGACCGGCCGGTGCCGCGCGGGTCCAGCAGGATCAACTGCCGGTGCGCGGACAGGCCGCCGAGGTCGCCGAGATAGGTGGCGGCCGTCGGCCCGCCGGGCAGGCAGACCACCGGCGCACCGTCCCCGGCCACGTGGTAGCTCAGCTTGGTGCCGTCGTACGAGGTGAAGAACTCCATGCCCCGCAGCCTGAGGGGTGGCGGCGGCGGGTGGCTATCGTTTAGCCACAGCTACATGATGGGTGGGACGGATGGCGGTCGAGATCAGGTTCACCGCGGCGTCGGTGGCCAGGGTGCGGTTCGCCGTCTCGCCGCTGGGGGAGACGGTGCTCGCACTCCGGATCCTGCTGGGCACGGGCGGGCATGCGGTGCACCGGCCCTGGGTGCGCAGGGCACGTCCGCTGATCGCGGATGAGCGCGAGCTGCCGCTGCTGCGGGCGCTCGTCGCGGGACCCATGCCGTCGTTCCTGTTCCCGGTGCCGCAGGAGCGGCTGCCGTCGATGGCCAGGGAGCTGGAGCTGCTGCGGGCCACGGAGGAGCTCTTCTTCCGGCGCGAGTACGGAGCGGTAATGGGCGTGCCGGCCGAGGAGGCCCCCGAGCCGGCAACGGTGCTGCCGCGGCTGGCGCAGGCGCTCCACCGGTGCCACGAGCTGGTGATCGCTCCACAGTGGGGCCGGATGCAGGCGGTGCTGGAAGCCGACGTCGCCAGGCGGGCGCTCACCCTGGTGGACGGCGGGGTACAGGCGCTGTTCGCCGAGCTGCACCGGGACATCGCCTGGGACGGCGGCCAGCTGGTGGTGCACGGCCGGCGCACCTCGCATGCCGTCTACACGGTGGACACCGGTGGGCAGGGCCTGGTCCTGCTGCCCAGCGTCTTCAACTGGCCGAACGTGGGGGTCGACAAGTCCCCCGTCGCCGCCGCGTCGATCCGCTATCCGGCGGTGGGCGTCGGCCTGCTCTGGGAGCCGCCCCCGCCGGCGCTGGCGGGCCTGGCCCCGGTGCTGGGGCACACGAGGACGGCGCTGCTCGCCGCCCTGGCCGAACCCCGGACGACCGCGGCCCTGGCCGCCCGCCTGGGCATCACCCCCAGCGCCGTCTCGCAACACCTGGGCGCGCTGCGAGGGGCGGGTCTCGTCTCGACGCAGCGCAAGGGCCGAAGCGCGCTTCACCTGCGGACGGAACGGGCGGATCACCTGTTGGGCAGCTCAGCCCCGTAAGGCTGCTCGGGACGCGGGCCGCCCTTCACCCAGAAGAGGGAACCCGGCCTGCGGGCCTCGCGGCGGATCCTCTTCACCGCGAAGTTGCAGGTCACCTCCTTGATCGTCGCGCCCATGCGGCCGCCGACGTAGAGGTTCACCGCGGTGTCGTCCTTGCGGGCGAGCTGTCGGATGCCGGTGTGCCGGCCGAGGCTGACACACGCGCCCGAGAAGGCCAGGCTGATCACCGCCGGTTCGGTCCCGGCGATGCGGCTCAGCACGGTGTCGGCGGCCTGCGCCCCGAGCGGGCCGGCGGCGTAGCAGCTCATCCGCAGCGGCCGGCCGGACGGCGCGGCGGCGTCGCCGGTCGCCACGATGCGGTCGTCGTCGACGCTGGTCAGCGTCTCATCGGTGAGCAGCCGGCCGAGCGCGTCGGTGCGCAGCCCGCTCGCGGCCGCCAACCGGGGCACGCCGAAACCGCCCGCCCAGATGGTCAGCGCGCTCGCGCGTACCCCACCGTCGGTGAAGACGACCGCGTCCGGGCGGACCTCGCGCACCATGCCGTCCTCGAGCACCGCGACGCGGTGCCGGGACAGCCACGTGGCCACGGCCCGGCGCGCGGGCGCGCCGAAGGACGGCGCCAGGGCCCGGCCGCACACCAGCGTGACCGCGCGTCCTCGTTCGGCCAGCTCGGCGGCCGTCTCGATGCCGGTCAACCCGCCGCCGACCACGGTGATCGGAGCATCGAGGGGCAACTCCTCCAGCCTGGCGCGCAGCCGCTGCGCGGGCTCGTACTCGGCGATGTCGAACGCGAACTCGGCCGCCCCGGGCACCGAGGACGGTATCGCCCCGGTGCTGCCGACGGCGTAGATGACGTAGTCGTAGTCCAGCGCGCCGCCCGACTCCAGCCGCACTGTACGGGTGGTGGTGTCGATGAGTGCGGCGCTGTCGACGACCAGCCGGATGCCGTCGCCGAGCAGCGTGCCGAAGTCCACCGTGGCCTCCCTGGTGCCGGCCACGAACTGGTGCAGCCGGACCCGTTCGACGAACTCCGGGCGGGGATTGACCACGGTGATGTCGACGTCGGCGCGCTTGCGCAGATGGTTGGCCGCCAGTGTTCCGGCGTAACCGCCGCCGATGACGATGACCTTGGTGAGGGTGGGGTGCGTGGACATGGCGAGGTTTCCCTTCTCGATCTCACCGAACCGACAACACAACCCCTCGGAATGTGAGGCGACGCGCCAACCTCACAGTTCACCGCGCTGTCTTGTCGGACTGGTGAGAGCGGAACGCGACCGAGGGAGCCGGCGACACCATGACCATCCAGTCCGAGCCAGGAGGCGGCCGGCTCGACCCGGGCCTGAGCGCGATCATGAGCGAGCGGCGCCAGCTGATCAATCTGGCGTACCGGCTGCTCGGCTCTCTGGCCGATGCCGAGGATGTCGTCCAGGAGACCTACGCCCGCTGGTACGCCATGTCCCGCCAGGAGCAGGACGCCATCGCGGTTCCCGGTGCCTGGTTGACCAAGGTCGCCAGCCGCGTCTGCCTCAACGTGCTCTCCTCGGCACGGGTCCGGCGCGAGACCTACGTGGGCGAATGGATCCCCGAGCCGCTACCCGAACCCACGGAGTGGATCACCGGGCGATCGGACGGCATCACCGTCGACCCGGCCGACCGCGTCACCCTCGACGAGTCGGTCAACATGGCCTTCCTGGTCGTGCTGGAGTCGATGACCCCGGCCGAGCGCGTCGCGTTCATCCTGCACGACGTCTTCCGCTACTCCTTCGCCGAAGTGGCCGAGATCGTCGGCCGTACCCCGGCGGCCTGCCGCCAGCTCGCCTCCTCGGCCCGCCGCCGCATCGGCGCCTCGCAGGCTCCCGCGACGCCGGCGTCCCGGCAGGCCGGCATCGTCAGGAACTTCAAGCAGGCGTGGGAGGCCAAGGACATCAAAGCGCTCATCGACCTCCTCGACCCCGACGCCACGGCCATCGCCGACGGCGGCGGCATCGTCAGCGCCGTGCTGCACCCGGTCCAAGGCGCGGAGCAGATCGTACGCCCGCTGGTCCATTTCACCGGCAGGCTCCGCAACCTGACGATCCTGGAGCGCACGGTCAACGGCCGGCCCGGCCTGATCGCCCTGCAGGACGGCGCCATCATGGCGGTGATGGCGTTCGACATCGCGGACGACCGGATCAAGCGCATCTGGGCGGTACGCAACCCCGACAAGCTCCGGTCGTGGATGACGGGACCGCAGCAGTAGTTCAGGAGGGCGTTCCCGGGGACGCCCCCTCGCCGGCGATCAGGGCGGCGCGCAGCCGCTCGTACGTGGGAGCCAAGCGGCGCAGGCCGGCCGCGAGCGCCACGTCGTCGCCCGACACGACCGGACCCTGCAGCCCTCCGACGATGCGGGCCTGCTCCCCGGCGACGGCCGCGGCCGCGTCGAGGCCGAGGGATGACAGGCAGGCGGCGAGGTCGTCGAGGCGCCGAGCGCCCACCCGTACCGCGAACGCCTGCCACAACTGCCTGATCTCGGGATCCAGCCCTTCCTCGACCAGCCGGGCGGTGCGTTCGGCGGCTTCCGCCTGCCCCAGCGTGCCGGGCGGGACCTCCACGTCCGTCCGGCCGGCCAGCCAGGCCGCCCCGGCGGGCAGCGAGCGGCGCAGCGCCTCCTCCGGGGTGACCACCTCCCGCCGGGTGAACCCGTACCGCATCCGGAACGGCCGGTTCAGGTAGGTGATCAGCTCCCCGCGCCACGCCTCGGCGAAGGCGTCGGCGTGCAGCGTGGCGTACGGGTAGCCCTCCGGGTCGTGCATGAGCACGGTGTCGCCGTCCACCTCCAGCACCACCACGTAGTGGTCGGCGCCGATCGCCTTGCCCGACCCCGGCTGGAACGACAGCAGACCGAGCTCGAGCGGCCCGGCCAGCACCGGGCCGTCCTGGCAGGCCCGGCGCAGCCGGTCGAGCGCCGCCGCGGCCGTTCCCCCGTCCACGCGCTCGCACTCCCAGCCGAGCAGGCCGATCGCGTCGTCGAGCCCGGTCTCGGGATCCCAGCCGAACGGGTCGAACAGCGGAAGGCGCCCGCCGATCAGCTCCATTCCGTAGGGGGAGCCCGTCAGGACCTCGATCACGGCCGGAGGCGGCGCCTCGTCACCGAGGAGCATCGCGAGGGAGTTGGAGTAGCAGTACGGCCCGGAGCCGATATAGGTGACAGACATAGCCATACCGTTCCGCCTCACACGATGTCAGGGTCAAGCCCGGCGGCCACCGGCGCGTTCGCCGAGAGCGAGATCAAGAACCGGCCGGCTCGTTGACGCATCTGTACCGTCATCACGGATCACGCAACAGCGGAAGGACTCTCGATGACGCGTTCACGCCTGTTCGGCGCCGTCATGGCGGCACTGGCGCTCACGGCCGGACTCATGGCGGCAGGCGGCGTGCCCGCGCAGGCCGCCGTCCCGGCGCGGACCATCAAGATCATGACGTGGAACGTGTGCGGCAACAACGGCGACTGCCAGTACTACGAGGACCCGGACGGGCTGATCGCGGCCGTCAGATGGCACATGCTCGGTCACGGCGCCCCCATGGACGCGGCCATCATCCAGGAGTTCTGCAGCTCCTTCGCCAAGCCGCTCGAACGCGAGCTCGAGGAGCACTACGGCAGCGGATGGGACGTGCGCTTCGCGCCCATCAAGATCAAGCGGGGCGCCGACCCGGCGGCCGCGCCCGACAAGCAGTGCGTCCGCGGCCGTGGCGACTACGGCATCGCGATCGCCGTGCCCGAGGAGAACAGCTGGTACGGAATCACCTACCTGCCCTCCGTCGAGGGCACCGAATGGCGGGTGGCCGTGTGCGCCACCGTGGAGTCCTGGCAGGTGAAGCTCTGCAACGCGCACTTCAGCAACGGCGGCGAGGATCCCACCGGCAGCTTCCGCGCCCAGCAGGTCACGGCCTACCAGGAGTTCGTCTGGCCGTCCCGATTCCGGGTGATCTTCGGCGGGGACCTCAACAGGGCACCGCCCGGAAGCGCCGCCTCCGGCGGTCTCACGCCTCTCTACAACGCGTTCGTCGAGTGCGCGCAGGCCGACCAGTCCTCCCCGCGTACCGGTCCCGGGACGTACTACACGACCACCCCACACGACAACGACGCGACCGTGAAGCTGGACTACCTGTTCACCCAGCCGGGCATCGCGCACACCTGCGGCGTGCCGGGATCTCCGGTGGCGTCCTCCGATCACCGGCCCATGTGGATGACCGTCAACCTGCCCGCGACGTGAGCCCGGGGCCCTGACTGGAATTCCTCCCGAACGGGACAGGAATCCTGAAAAGCGCGCCCGCCGAGGCCCGCGCCTCCCGTCGCCAGACCTCGCGGCGTGACCGTTACGGTCGCACGCTGTCGGGGAACCCGGTCCAGCGCAGGCCGCGCGGGAGGTGGCTCATGTCGTTGAACATCACGATCGTGGGCGGCAGGCCGTCGCGGTACTCGATGACCGTCAGCGCGGTGTTGGCGCTGTTCAGCCCGAGCCACCGGGACGGCGGCGCGTCCAGCGCGTGCCGGACCAGCCACGCGATCGGGTAGGCGTGCGTCACCAGGACCTCGTGGGTGTCGGGCCGGGGCCCGTGGTCGAGGACCTTCGCGAACCGGGCGACCAGGGCCTCGGCGAGCCTGTGGCCGGAGGCCGCCTCGGCCTCGTCGTAGCCGTCGAAGAAGCCCGCCCAGGACCGGGGTGTTTCGGCCGCGCTGGGAACGTAGGGCACGTGGTCGATGAGCTCGGCGGCCTCGGCCACGGGGACGTCCGGCAGATGCCGGGCGAGTTCGTGCGCGCTCGCCGTGGCGCGCGGCAGCGGGGAGTGCCACACGGCGTCGACCGGGATGCCGGCGAGCCGTTCGCCCAGCAGGCTCGCCTGCCGGTGCCCGACGTCGGTGAGCTTCCCGAACGCGTCGGCCGCGCCGTGGCGTGCCAGGTAGAGGTGTCGCGTTGCCATGAGCGGTGAGGGCGCGGTGCCCGTACGGGCCCGTTTCCCCGTCTCCCTTCGATGAGGTGAACGGTCACGCCTCCGTCGCCGTGACGGCGCCGGTGCTGCCGTCGATGGTGATGACGGTGCCGTCGTGGAGCCTGCCCGTCGCGTCCGGGACGCCGAGGACGGCGGGGATGCCGAGCTCGCGGGCGACGATCGCGGCGTGCGAGAGCACGCCTCCGGTCTCGGTGACGACGCCGGCGGCGATGCGTAGCAGCGGCGTCCACGCCGGGTCGGTGAAGGGGCAGACGAGGATGTCGCCCGGGTGGACGCGCGCGAAGTCGCCGGGACCCCGGACGATCCTCGCGGTGCCGGTCACGGTCCCGCGGCTGCCCGGCGTTCCGGTGAGGGCGCCGGCCGGGGTGTCCGAGGTGCCGGAAGGCGGTGGGGGAGCGGCGGTGACCGGCCGTGCCTGCAGGACCCAGATGCGGCCGTCGGCGATCGCCCACTCGATGTCCTGCGGTCCACCGCGTAGGGCGGCGATCTCTTTGCCCAGCCGGGCGAGTCGCGTGGCGGTCGCGTCGTCGATCGCCGGCCGGTCCCGGGCCGGGGCGGGCACGTCGCTGACGACGAGCTGCCGGCCGCGCCGGTCAAGGCGGGTCCGTTTGTCGGCGATGGCACGGGTGACCGACCCGTCCTCGGCGACGCGGTAGGCGTCGGGGGTGACCGTGCCCCCGACAACGCTGGGGCCGAGGCCCCAGGACGCCTCGATCTCGGTCGCGCCGTGCGGGTCCGCGGGGGTGAACATGACCCCGGACACCTCGGCATCCAGATGGCGCTGGACGATGACGGCCATCGCCAGATCGTCCGACGGCCGGTCGTCGCGGCGGTCGTCGCGCCGGTAGTCGATGGCTCGTGGCGAGAAGAGCGAGGCCCAGCAGGCACGTACGGCATCGGCGACCTCGCCGGCCCCGCGCACGGCGAGGAAGCTCTCGTGCTGGCCGGCCGCCGAGGCCTGGCCGGTGTCCTCGTTCGCCGCCGACGACCTCACCGCCACGGGCGGATCGCCGAGCCCGTCGAGCGCGCGTCCCAGCGCGTCGATCACGGAGGCGTGGACCGGGCGGGCCTCGATCGCCGGCCGCATCGCGTCGGGATCGCCCGGCCCGCCGAGGTCCAGGTCGCGGACGGCGGAGAGGTAAGCGTCGTACGAGACGACGAAGCCGTCAGGAACCGGCAGACCCGCGCGGAGCAACGCGCCGAGCGCGCCGGCCTTGCCCCCGCACGTGCCGGAGACAGCCTCCACCAAGGGTACGATCACCCGTCCCACCCTTCAACGAATTATTGACAACGTTTCGTTGATTCTGCATCATCAGTCGCATGGCACGCAAGGACGACATCGTTCACACCGGGGACGCCGACCACGTCCAGGCCCGACGTGAGCAGGACGCGAGTGAGCGTCTTCTGAGCTTGGGCGCGGACGCGCTCGACGCCCGCCCGTGGCGGCCCCCGCCCGCCCCGCCGTCGGCGGTCGACCTCGTGCAGTTCGCCGTCTGGCGGCACGCCGACCTGGGCCCGGAGGACGTGCTCAGCGCGCTCGCCCTCCTGCCCGCCGCGCGCGCCGAGGTCGACGGACTCGAGTCCGGCCTGCTGTTCATGGCCCGGAGCGCGGGGCTGACCTGGGCGCAGATGGCGCACGCGATGGGGTTCAACTCGCCACAGGCGTGCCAGCAGCACTACAACCGCCTGACGGCCCGGCAGGAGGACGGCTCGTGACGCGGGACTCCTCGCTCGGCCTCCTGGCCCTGCACTCCGTGCGTATCACCGGGTACGCGGACACCCCGGTGATCGCTCGCCGGTACGGGCTCGACGCGGCCGAGACGAAAGAGATGCTGTACGACGCCGAGGCGCGTGGCTGGGTTCAGCACACCGCCTTCGCCGGCTCCGGGGGCTGGTCATTGACGGAAGCCGGCCGGGCCGAGAACGAGCGCCAGCTCGCGGCCGAGCTCGCCGGCGTCGGCGGCGCCGACGAGGTCCATGACGTCTACCGCGAGTTCCTCCCGCTGAACGCCCTCCTGCTGCGGGCCTGCACCGACTGGCAGCTCCGGCCCACCGACGGCGACCGGCTCGCCCCCAACGATCACTCCGATTTCGCCTGGGACGCCCGGATCCTCTACGAGCTCGGCGGCATCGACCGCGCACTCGCGCCACTCGCGGGCCGGCTCGGGAGCGTCCTGAGCCGGTTCCGCGGATACGACACCCGATTCACCGCGGCCCTGGCGCGCGCCCGAGCCGGGGAGGGCGCCTGGGTCGACCGCACCGACGTCGACTCCTGCCATCGGGTCTGGTTCGAGCTCCACGAAGATCTCATCGCCACGCTCGGCATCGACCGAGGCGCGCAAGCCTGACACGCCGGCGCTCCGCGGGCGGGTGGCCGACTCTGACACGCAGGCTCGGCCACCTCGCTCGCGGGCGGGTGGCCGAGCCGACACTCGGCTACATCCGCTTCCACGTGCCGTCGATCAACCGCTGCGCGAGCGCGCGGTGAGCGTGGCCGAAGATCTCGACGTGCCGCTGGACCCCGGACTTACCCATGATCATCGGGTTGGGCGCCGCGGGGTTCGCCTTGAGGGCGCGTAGGTGGCTGAAGATGCCGCCCTGGTAGGCGTGGGTGTTGATGAAGGTGTCCGCGCCCTCCAGACCGGCCAGGCCCTGGACGTAGTCGGCGGAGACGGCGTACTGGGCGGCGACGTCGGCGTTGTCGTTGCCGCTCCAGACCAGGAGCTTGTGGGTCTCGCCCTGGTGGACGACGGGGACGATGACGTGCATCTGCCCTTCGGTGTGGCCGGGGGCGAGGATGGCGACGGCCTCCGTGCGCCGGCCGATCCGGATGCGTCTCATCCCGACGGTGTGACCGGGAGTGGCCTCGACCGTGATGTCGATCCGGCTGGGGAGGCGCGCCAGGCGGGCCCGGTACTCCTCCTCGGTGTACTCGTGGCGGTGCGCCCGCAGCTCGGCCAGGTCCTTCGCGACGGCGTCGGCATCCGGCCGCCCCATGACGAACTTGGCCCGGCGCGCGTGGTTGTCGCGGAGCAGGTTCGCGCCGCCGATGTGGTCGCCGTGGCGGTGGCCGAGGAAGACGTAGCGGATGTCCCTGGGGTCGAGGCCGGCGGCGGCGGCCTGGTCGAGGAACTGGCTCTGCATGTCCTGCGGAGTGGTGAGGGCGTCGAGCATGATCAGCCCGTCCGGGGTGCGGACGATCACCAGGCCGGTGTGGTCGGTGCCGAAATACCAGGCGTTGTCCATGAACTGCACTCCGCCGGCGGGCATCGGCTTGGAGTACTCCGAGTACAGGAAGCCCGTCGGGGAGACGAGGTCCTTGGCCGGATCGACGGGCCGGTCGACGGGCTGGCCGGTGCCCGCGTCCCTCGGGCTGCGGTAGCCGGTCTGGCACCACACCCGGTACTGCCAGCGGATGACCGGATTGTCGTCCACCTCCGCCAGGGCCCTGGCCGCGGTGTCATAGGCCTTGGCCAGCGGCAGGTCGGGAGCGAGCGGACCGCCCCAGGGCACGTCCAGCGCGACCTGGGCCGCGGCGGGAGCGGGTGGGATCAGGGCGGCGGCCAGGCCGCCGATGGCGAGCATGCCGAACGCACGCCGGGAAGACGTCATGGTCGGGCGGAGCTCAGGCACGGATTCATTCATCGCAGTCCTGCCTTGTCGGGGGGATGGTTATAACCTATACGCCACCGTGAAGCGGGCGGTCAACAGCCAATCTCTCCTCGAAGGCGGAGGCTTGACGAGCGAGGTTATAACGGTGCACAGTGTGCGGGATCGCAAGTGAGGCCGCGTGCTGGACCGTCATGCGCCCCCGTCCGGCCGTAGCGATGCGGCCGGGCGGGGCGATATCCGGATACCGGTCGTGGTGCGGGGGCCGCGCACGCGAGCCTGGAAGGGGCCATGATGGCGCAACGACCTGACAGCGGTGACTGGGGCGCGCTGCTGGTGGCGGACTCAACCGACTCAACTGGCTCGCCGGACTCGCAGGACGAGGTGCGGGACCTGTACGCCTGGTTGCGCCGGGAGCCCGAGCTGCGCGCCGCGCTCCGGCTGGTCGAGAAGCCGCCGCCCGGCGGGGCGCTGGGGCCGGTGGCCGAGGCGGTGCAGGTGCTGGCCGACGCGCCGGAGGTGGTGGCGGCCGTGGCGAGCATGGTGATCGCCTGGCTGCGGTACCGCAGGACCGACGTGAAGATCACCGTGAAGCAGCGCAAGGACGGGCCCGAGGTGCAGGTGACCGCCACCGGCCTGAGAGCGCTGAGCCCGGCACAGACGCTCGCCCTGGCCAGGCAGATCGAGTCGGCGTTGCGGGACGGCCGCAAGCCTCCGGAACTCCCGGGCGGCTGAGCCCGCCGCTGGACCGCCCTGATTGCCGGCCGGACCGGGAGTCCGGTCCCTGCCGGCTGCGAACGGCGGGCGCATCCCGGGGGTCCGGCCCCTGGTGGTCGTGAACGGCGGGCGCATCCCGGGAGTGCGGGCCCTGGTGGTCGCGAACGGCGGGCATGCCCTGGGGCCGCTCCCCGCTCCCCGCTCCCCGCTCCCCGCTCAGCGGTCACAAGGGGCCGGTCTACCAGCCGGCCTTCAGTCACGACGGGCGCACGCCGGCGAGCGGGGCGGGCAAGGGCACGACGGTGATGCCGTGGGATGTCGGCTGCCTGGCTGATCGCTCCCCGTTCGCATCGGTGTGCGCCGAAGCTCTCGGACGCCGATCACCGTCCTGCACATCTCAGATGCATGTGCATTTGCGAATTTCAGCAAATTGCCGGGGAGGGTTGGGGACCGGCGACGGCGCATCGTACGCTGTGCGATCACGGCGGAATGTTTGTCCGTTGGCGGCGGGGGCAAGGATCTTTCTCTCGTACGCCATGGGTGAACGGCACGCAAAGGCCCCAGGACAAGTCGCCACTTTTGTGGACAGGAAGCCCGCGATCTTGCTAAACCGGGCATCTGGTCTCGGGCGGCGACTTAGCCTGGGGCCTGCATCACCGGTGCATCAAGTGGTTACTTGATCAGGAACCACGCCGCGGCGGCAACCGCGATGACGATGCACAGGCGGATGGTCCGGGGGGTACTGTCAACTACATCCCGGACCATCCGCGCCACCTCCCCGATCCAGGTGGAGGGTGGTGGCGTCTCGGGGCTCGCCGGCTCGGGCTCGCGGCCCGAGCCAGATGCGGGGGGCGTTTCCGGCATCGTTCTCCTTTCAACCTTTTCGTCAGACGATTTCGTCTGATAACGAGAAAAGGCCCGCTTCGGACATTCCGCCTCATTTGTGATGCATGGGACGGTATCCAGCAGCGAGCCGTGACATATCTCCTTTCGGTTACCCCGACCGTCGCGCAGAAGTGGTGGCCGGTTGCCACCCCTTTCCAGGTCCGGGTCGCCGTTCCGGAGTCTGTCGAGTCACACCTAACCCCGCAGTCCCAACATTCGCAACCAAATCGCCACAGTCCGAAGCGTCTCACCTTGAGTGACCGTTGAGCTACCAGATGCCCGAGTTTCTTCATTGCTCGGCATCGATAGGCCCACCTGCGGAAACCGGCTTCATGCGAAGGATTCGCGGGGATCTCTCGCCCCCGGTGCGGTCAAGTCGCAGTTGCCGTGACCTTCGGCCGATACGGGCCAGGTCAGGGCTGCGTGCGAGACCGGTGACGCCGGTGCGTCACAGGCCGCGCGACCGCCGTAAGGCGAGACGGGTGATGTTCACCATCCCATGCTCGACGCCCGTCACCGTCGTGACGATCAGGAAGACCGGAACAGACCGATTCGGAACGAGCTGATATTGGAAAGCCCTTTCCTGTCACATGGGGCACAGGCGACCGGAAAGGGATCGTTCCGGATCGTTTCGGGCCACGACCTCTCTTGAGGCTCGCGCGCCGTTCCACATCGTTCCGGATCGTTCCGGAACACCTCAGTCGCGAGGTCGACGCCACGATATACGCCCAGGTTAAGACCGTTCCGAGATGATCCGGTGCTTGACGGGGGAAACGCGTAGGGCATTCGGCTCTGCGCCGATACGGAAGAATCGGAGCCGCACTTCCTCCTTCAATGGCGATCAGGATTGGCGGTGCAGATCGCCCATGCGTGAAATCCCTCCGGCCGCGACGCCGGCGGCCCGTTGCGTGGCGGCGCTGGTCGCACTTCGACAAAAGGCCGGAAATCCGTCATATGGTGAGATTGTCAGACTGTCAGGGCGGCGGCTGAGCAAAACCGCCGTGCAAAACGTCCTGACCGGCGCGCGCAAGAACCCGCCCCGCTGGAGGTGGGCGGCGGAGTTCTTCACCGCGTGCCGGCGGTACGTGGAGAACACCGGCCTGGACCCCGAGGTCGTGCTCGGCAGCAAAATGGCGTGGCACCAGCACTATTCGGCCCTGCTGGAGGCGCCGGAGACATCGGAGGCCCGCGATCAGCCCGAACCCGTCCCCGGCCCGGGCAGCCCTTCCCACCCCGGCCCGGGCGGTCCTTCCAGCCCCAGCCGTCCCGCCGCCGTCCCGCCTGCGCAGCCCCCGCCGAAGACCCGTGACGGCGACAGCGCCGACGGCGGCGCGGTGATGGTGTCGGTCCCGGTGTCCCCGCTGGAGAGCCTGACCGTGCCGGCGCCCGGCTCCTCGCCGGACTCACTGGCCGACCTGTTCGTCGACCAGGTCATGAAGCAATGGGACGGCCGCACGCCCGACCTCGTCCCGGACAACTGGCCGGCTGTGGAGAGCCGGCCCCGCGAGCCGACCGAGACCCTCCCCGCGCGCCCGCAGCCGCTGCTGGAACTGCCGCAGCCGGTGGAGCAAGAGGCCACCTACGCGGCGCTGACCGCCATCGGCGAGAAGAAGAGCCTCACCCACGAGCGCATGCGCGACTGGTTCGGCCCTCGCGGCGCGGCGCTGTGGGAGGCCGCGGACGCGCTCTGTGTCGCGGGTCCCTGCGCCGACCGATACGCCCGGGCCAACCTGCAGCTGGGCATCCTGCTGGTGAACCGGAACGCCCTCCATGAGGGCAATCAGCTCCTGCAGCGGGTCCGGCAGGTTCTGCCCGAGATCGCCATCGGGCCGGTTCCCTGTCACGGTGACTACTTCTTCGGCACCATCCCGGCGGACATCTGCCGGCGAGTGGCCCGCGACTACCGCGCCGCCGGACGTACCGACAAGGCCGAGGAGTGGCTGCGCTACGGCAACGCCCTCGTCGCACCCCTGTCCATCAGTCTGGCCATCTCGGCCCGCGGGAAGCACGTCCGCCAGGCCGGAACGTTCCAGCATCATCCGCTGACCAACGCCGCGGAGATCCACCGCCTCTTCTGGCAGGCGGAGTCGCGCACCGGGGAAGGGCGTACCACCTTCCCCCTTGCCTCGTCCGGCCATTAGCACCACCGGCGCCGGGCTCACGGACGTTAATCCCGGGCGAGTCCGGGCATGCGCGAGCCATGCCAGAACGACCGGACAGTACGCCACCCGCACAGAAACAGCCATACCCGGGACACACCGGACGCATGGAGCCCGAGCCACGTGACGAGATGCGTCACTACACCGGCAGCGGACTGCTGGCAGGCAAGCGCGCCCTGATCACCGGAGGCGACTCCGGGATCGGCCGGGCGGTGGCCGTGGCCTTCGCCAAGGAGGGCGCCGACGTCGCGATCGCGTACCTGAGCGAGCACGAGGATGCCGCGCACACGCTGAAGCTGGTCGAGGCGGAGGACCGGCGATGTGTGCTGATCCCGGGCGACCTCGCCGACCGCGACCACTGCGCCTCCGTCGTCGAACGGGCGGTCTCGGACCTCGGCGGCCTGGACATCGTGGTGAACAACGTCGCCTACCAGCAGCCCGTCGAATCGCTGGAAGTGCTGTCCGAGGAGCAGTGGCAGCACACCTTCGACGTCAACATCCACAGCTACTTCCGCATCACCAAAGCGGCGCTGCCGCACCTGCGCGAGGGCTCGGCGATCATCAACACGTCATCGGTGAACGGGCTGCGCGGCAACAAGGCGCTCATCGACTACGCCACCACCAAGGGTGCGATCAACGTTTTCACCTATTCGATGGCGCAGAGCCTCGTGGAGCGCGGCATCAGGGTCAACGCGGTGGCTCCGGGCCCCGTCTGGACTCCTCTGATCCCGGCGACCATGCCGGAGGAGAAGGTGGAGCAGTTCGGCCGGCAGGTCCCGATGCGGCGGGCCGCCGACCCCGACGAGATCGCCCCGTCGTACGTGTTCTTCGCGGCCGGTCGCCTCTCGTCGTACTACACGGGCGAGGTCCTGGCCCCCATCGGCGGGGAGACCCTGCCCGGCTGAGCGGGTTACCGGGTCTGACGGAGGGCAGGCGAAAGGTGAGTCGTCGACCGAAGGAGGGGGCATCATGGTCGTCGAGCCCACCAAGAGCGAGCCCACCAAGAGCGAGCCCACCAAGAACGGGTACGGCAGGCGGATCGCCTTGCCCGTGGTCGGTACGGTGCCCCTGCCGGGGCCCCAGCACCTCGTCTTCTACGCGGTCCTGGTTTCTCTGGGGATATTGGAGATCGTGGAGTGGCCCGTCGTGGGCATCGTCGCCATCGGCCATCTGCTGGCCGGCCAGCACCGCCACCCCAGCCTGCAGCAAATCGGAGAGGCCGCGCAAGCGGCGTAAACCGTGGTCACCAGGTCCACATCCCCACCCGTACCGGCACTCCAGGGGAGGCATGCAGGACGGGAGGTTCCGCGCAGATGGGTAGCCCCGCCGCCTGGATCAGGTCCTGATCCAGGCCGATGAGGTGAGAGTGGTGCAGCGGCCACGGCGGATGCTCCACCTGCGCGGTGGCCGGCCGACCGGCGACGAGGGTGAACAGGCGGTAGCGGGCGGTCAGGAAGTGCGCGAGTTCGTCGCGTTCGCGTTCCGCCAGGGGCGCGCCTCGCTCCGCCGCCGCGTCGCACCGCGCGCCGGCCGGGCCCGGCCGGCGCCGGCGGCAGCGGTAGCGGGTGCGGCCGTCCCTGGTGTCCACCGACATGTCCGACCAGAAGTAGGGCAGCCCGTAGCCGCCGCGGCCACCGAGGGCCGCGAGCAGGCGTCCGGCGTCCAAGGACAGGAACCAGATCCCGGTACGGCCACGAGGGTCGCGGACGTACGTGCGCAGGTTCGTCTCGGGGAAGGTGGACAGCCACGGGAGGGCGGGCAGGCCGGGAAACCGGACGCGTCGCATGAGAAAGGGCGTGAGCCCGACCCACGCCGCCCCGTCGAAGGTCTCCACCGTGAGGCCGCCCGGCACCAGAGCCTGCACGCACGCGGGCGGATAGCGCCAGTGGATGAAGGTGATCTCCGACCAGCGGTGGTACATCACCGGCCAACGGACGCGGGGCGACGGTGGAGCTCGCACCCTGGACCTCTGCCCTCGTCGTGCGGGCGGGAACGGGCTGTCAGGCGCGCGCGCCCGGGGCGAGCGGCCGGATGTCGATCCGCCCGGAGTCGCACGCCATCGCCGTGAACGGGATCTCCAGGTGGGCCACCTCGTCCGGAGGGATGATCATCAGGCGGGCCGAGGTCGGGCATCGCTTCTCGGCTCCGGTCTGCACCATCACCCAGTGCAGCCGGGCGTGGGCGGAGGCCTTCGGCTTCAGCACCACCCGTTGGGGCCGGACGTTCTCCCTGCGCACCCGCGTACGCATGGCGTCGCCGTTGCCGTCGAACATGACCAGCCCGACGAAGCCGTACACCCAGCAGGTCTGGGCGGAGGTGTTGGTCAGCACCAGCGGCGCGTACACGTTTCCCGCCCCCGGATCCTGCCGCCCGAGGTGCGCCGAGAGGGCTTCGGTACGGCAGCGCCCCGGCGCCGACCCTTCTCCGCGGGCGGAGGCCGCCGCGAGGCCGATGTTCGTGGTCGCCGGGCCCTGCGCACTGACCGCGGTGGCCTCACCGGATGCCGGGAGGCCGCACACGGCCAAGGTCAGCAGTGCGCTCGCCGTCATCGCCGATCCGGCACGTTTGAATCGCTGCATGCCCTGTTGGATGAGCCGCACGCGTGTTTTGTTGGCACGCCGTCACGGTGGTCGCTCAGTTGTTAGCGTTAACTTTCCTTCGCCGGTCGCGTTCCTTTCTTCGTCGGGCAAGTGAAAGTGATGGTGGGGCGGGGCTCGCGCTGCTGCGCGACTCGTCCGCATGGATCGGCGTCAAACGCGTACGCCACCCAGGCGCTGGGGGGAGCCGTCACCGTGAGGCGCCGTCCCCAGGTCGGCCTCGGTCGACCTGGGGACGGCGCGCCCGTTCGCTCAGCCCTTCGACCGGCCCTGGAGGTCGGCGCCGGCGCTGGTGGCGGCGCGCTTGGTGGTGGCCGCCGCGCGGGTGTCGGGGCCGGGCAGGTCGGAGGTGAAGCCGTAGACGACGGTCGCCGTGGCGATGGCGCCGGTGTTCAGTGCGAGCGCCTTGTCGTTGATGTTGGCGATGGTGTCGCAGGCCTGGTGGTAGCAGGGGTCGTACGGTTCGCCGGCGGTGCCGCCGAACAGCGCGGCCTCTTCGGCGGTCTTGATGCCCTCGGCGCCGGTGAACAGGCCGCCCGCCGGGATGCCGGTCGCGATGAACGGTCCGTAGTCGGAGCGGCCGTCGAAGTCGGTCCCGTTGTGGCCCTGGCGCAGCGTGTCGAAGTACTTCTCGAAGAGCTTCTCGATCTCGTCGGATCCGGGCGGGCCGGCGGGGGAGCCGACGGCGTCGCTGTTGTCACCGTCATAGATCTTGAACGCGTAGTTGGTGGAGCCGATCATGTCGTAGTTGAGGTACAGCTTGATCTTGGCCAGGTCGGCGGCCGGCAGGGTGTCCACGTATTCGGTGGAGCCGAGCAGGCCCAGCTCTTCGGCGCTCCACCAGGCGAAGCGCAGCTTGTTGCGGGTGGGGACCTTGCCGAGCGCCTCGGCCACCGCGAGCGTAGCGGCGCTGCCGGAGCCGTCGTCGTTGATGCCCGGCCCGGCCGGTACGGAGTCGAGGTGGGCGCCGGACATGACGACCTTGTTCGGGTCGCCCCACTTGGAGTCGGCGATCACGTTGTGGGTGGTGCGGATCTCGCTGATGGTGTCGGTCTTGAGGTGCACCACGCTGGTGGCCGAGGCCAGTTCCTGGCCGACGGCGAAGCTGGCGCCCAGGACGGGGATCGACACGGGCTCGCCGAGGTTGCCGAGCAGGGTGTCGGTACGGCCGGGCTGGCCCTCGTTGAAGATGATCGCGGCGGTGGCGCCGGCGGCCTGGGCGTTCTGCGCCTTGACGATGAAGTTGCAGGTGCCGCGCTGGAGCAGGGCGATGTTGCCGGGCGTGAAGCCGGCGAAGTCGGAGGCCTCGCAGCCGGAGCTCGAGCTGCTGGGCGTCGGGCCGGGCGGCAGGACCAGGTCGACGTTCTGCAGGGTCCCGGTCACCTCACCGGAGCCGGAGTAGCTCATGGTGGAGAACTCGCCGACGGAGGAGCCGTCGGGCGGTGTCGGGGCGAAGACCCGCGGGTTGGGGGAGGTCCGCTCCAGCAGGGCGGTCGACTTCTCCTCGAAGAAGGCGAAGTCGAACGGCTGCACCGTCACGGTGTAGCCGGCCTTCTTGAGCTTGCTGACGACGTAGTCGCGCGAGGCCGCGTGCCCGCTCGTGCCCGCCGCCCGGTTGCCGCCGTTGGCGTTGGCGATCGTCTGCAGGGCCTGCAGGTGCTTCTTGACGGCGGGCGCGGTGATGGAGTCGATCAGCCTCTTCTGCGCCGTGTTCGGTCCCGGGTCCGCCTGCGCCGCGGCGGGGACGAGCGAGAGGGGTAAGGCGAGTGCCGCTGCCATGGTGAGGACGCGGTACGCACCTCGGCGCGAGGTGATGCGCATATGAGCTCCTTTGACTCGCAGGAATCGGTGCATTCTGCCCGAATCGGCGGCATAGGAGAACGTAGACCGCCAAACCCGCCCTCGGGAAGACCCGAATCGCACAGCCGCCGGTCTCCGACTGTTCTTCTCGAGGCCGAGGATCCGTTGATGGCGCGTCACGTGTGATGGATGGACTCGTGCGGACATATAGCGCCCTTTTGAGAGGAACTATCCTCGATGTCCGCTTCTCCAGAGAACGAGCTCGTGACACGACGGCGGTTGCTCGCCGTCACCGGCGGACTGGTCGGCGCGGTCGCCGTCGGCGGCCTGACCGGTCCGGCCTGGGCCGACGACCGGCGCCCCGGCGGGAGCCGCCGGCGTTGGCTGCCCGGCGACCACCATGTGCACAGCGAGTTCAGCGTGGGGTACGACAACTCCACCACCCCGCCCAAGCCGATCATCGGCGGGGACGCGATCTACCCGTTGTCGGTCAACGCCACGCACGCGCAGCAGTTCGGGCTCGCCTGGATCGTGTCGACCGACCACGGTGGCCCGCTGCACTCCAAGCTGGACGCGGAGCAGAGATACCCGAGCCTCCTGGAGGCGCGCCGGTCCGTGCCGCGGGTGCTGCAGTTCTACGGCATGGAGCTGGACACGCCCGCGGCCGACCACTCCAGCCTGATCATCCCGAAGGTGTCCTCCGAGCGCGACATCCTGTTCCAGCTGGAGAGCCGCTTCTCCAAGCGTGACCCGTTCCCCGCGGACCCGTCGTTCGACACCGAGCAGAAGATGCTGGAGGCGCTGCGCGTGATGCGGCAGCTCCCGCACAAGCCGCTGCTGTTCGCGAACCACCCCGCCCGCTCCGCCTCCGGGCTGGGCGTCTACGGCCAGGACACCCCGGCGGAGTTCCGCAACTGGAACGACACCGCGCCGGAGATCGCGCACGGCTTCGAGGGCGCCCCCGGCCACCAGGCCGGCACGCTCAGGAAGGACGGCAGCATCGACCCGGACGGCGAGCGCGGCGGCTACGGCAACTACCCCACGATGGGTGGTTTCGACCAGATGACCGCCCGGCTCGGCGGCCTGTGGGACTCGCTGCTCGGCGAGGGGCGCCGCTGGTGGATCACCTCCACGTCCGATTCCCACCGGCACTACAGCGACGGCGGCAGCGACTTCTGGCCGGGCGAGTACTCCAAGACGTACGTGCACGCCGGCTGGGACTACGCCGACATCCTCGACGGTCTGCGCAGCGGCCGGATCTTCGTCGTCATCGGCGACCTGATCGACCAGCTCGACCTCACGGTCTCCCGCGCCGGCCAGGCGCAGGGCCAGGCCGAGGGCAACACCGTCAGCGTCGGCGAGACCCTCACGCTGCGCGGCAACGACCGTGACGCCGAGGTCGAGGTCCGCTTCCGTGTGCCGCGTACCGCCAACGCCAAGGGCGAGCGCCCGCAGGTGAAGCGGGTCGACATCATCACCGGCCGGGTCACCGGCCCGGCCAAGGACCGCTCCTCCGACACCAACCCCACCACCAAGGTCGAGGCCCGCTACGGCGCCGGCCAGTGGCGGCGCGACGGTGACGAGATCGTCGTCCGTCACACGGTGCGCGACATCGACGGCCCCATGTACGTCCGCGTCCGCGGCACCAACACCGACGAGCTCGAGCCCCAGCCCGACCCGAAGGGTTCCGACCCGTGGGCCGACCTGTGGTTCTACTCCAACCCGGTGTTCATCGAGCGCTGACGCCAAGCTGGGATGACCGGGCGCGGCGCGGCGCCCGGTCATCCCGCCACCGGCCTCGACCCCCGTCGTCAGAGGGTGACGCAGACCAGAGGCGCGCGATCACGGCGCGGATCCGTCCCGCTCGCCCAGCGCCTCCCGCAAGGCGGCGGCCACCTCCGGCGTCACCGTGCCGACGAAACGCTGCACGGCCGCCGCGACGTCGCCCGCCTCGTCCAGCGCGGCCCGCATGGCCTCGGCGACGAACGCGTCCTTGCCGGCGGTGGCCTTGTAGAGGTGCGCCCGGCCGACGCGCTCGCGGGAGACCATGCCCTTGTGGGAAAGCCGCATCAGGACGGTCAACACCGTCGTGGTGGCCGGCCGCGACGGCAGGCGGGCCGCGAGGACGTGGGCGAACATGCCGTCCGGATGCTCCCACAGAGCTTCCATGACCGATCGCTCCAGGTTGCCCAGCCGCACCGTCGCCCCCTGCCGTGTCCTGCTCCGGCTAGCAGATTACCGCCCCTATGCCGCCTGTGGCCGGTCGCCGAGCACGGCGGTCCGGCCGGCGGGGGAGAGCCGGCCGCGCCGGTCCAGCCGCCGGACGGCCGCGGCGGAGGCCAGCCCCGCGACGGCCAGGAGCAGCCACGGCAGGCCGGCCCACCCCGTGGAGCGGGCCGTGTCGACCAGAGCGCCGGCCACGAGGTTGCCGGCCAGGATCCCCAGCCCGGACAGCAGGTTGTACAGCCCGTAATAGGTGCCGATCAGCCGATCTCCCGCCATGTCGGCGATGGTGGCCATCTCGAACGGGAAGGCGACCAGCGTGCCCAGGGTGAGCAGGAGCACGCACATCACGACGGGCACCATCGCCCACACCGGCGCGAGAGCCGGCTGGGCGAGCGCCGCGGGCGGCAGGAAGGCGACCCCCATGAGCGCCAGGCCGCGGCTGATCGCCTGGCCGCGCGTCCACCGGGCCGAGCTCCAGGCGGTCAGGCGGACCTGGCCGGCGATGCCGAGCAGCGCCGAGAGGGCGTACAGGGCCATCACCCCCGCCTCGCCGCCGCCGAGGCGCTGCACCTCGAGCGGCAGGGCCAGATACATCTGGTACGACAGCGCGTACGAGGCGATCATCGCCGCGGCGAAGGACACGAACGCCCGGTCTCCGAACGCCCGCCGCCACTCCCGCAGCACCGGCTGCCGCTCCTCCGGCACGGGAGCACGCCGGGCCGGAAGGCACAGCCCCTGCAGGACGGTCAGCACCGCGAAGATCGCCGCGGCGGACAGGCACACGGCGGTGAACCCCGTGTGCAGCAGGGCGAGGCCGGCCAGCGGGCCCAGCAGGATGCCGCCCTGGTAGAAGACGTTGAACACGGCGAAGGCGGCGACCTTGCGCTCCCCGGCGGCGCAGGCCAGATAGGCCCGTGCGGCGGGGTTGAACAGCGCGCCCGCGAAGCCTGTCACGGCGGCGGCCAGGACCAGCAGGGGCAGCGAGGTGGTCAGCCCGAACAGGGCGAATCCGACGGTCCGCAGCGCGCACCCGAGCATGATCATCGGCTTGTGGCCGAGCCGGTCGGCCAGGGTGCCGCCGATCAGGAACATGCCTTGCTGGCTCATGTTCCGCAGGCCCAGGATCAGCCCGATCGTCCAGGCGGCCAGGCCGGCGCCGGCCGAGAGGTGCTGGGCGAGGTAGGGCATGAGCATGTAGAAGCCGAGGTTGATGCCCGCCTGGTTGATCTGCAGGAGCTGGATCGGCCGGTCGAAGGAGCGGAACTGCCGCAGCGTGTCCCTCATCGCCGGCCTGCCAGGGGGTCCGTCACGGTGGCGCAGCGCGTCCAGCGGTGCACCTCCCGCTCGGCCGGCTCGCGCAGGAGGTCGGGCTCCTCGGCCGGGACCGTGCCGAGCAGGCCGTTGGCGTGGCAGTAGTCGTCGTCGAAGATGCTGTTCCAGTAGCGCCACGGCCCGTCGGGGAAGATCGCCACGACGGTCTGGTCAGGCGCGGTGCGGGCCAGCCAGCGCGCCACCAGGGTGACCGCGCCCGTGCTCCAGCCGCCCGAGACGTAGTGACCGGCGGCCAGGGCTCGGCAGGCCCAGACCGCTTCGGCCGGGCTGACCCAGTGCACCTCGCCGAAGGCGTCGTAGGCGACGTTGCGGGGATGGATGCTGGAGCCGAGCCCGCGCATCAGGCGGGGCCGGGCGGGCTGGCCGAAGATGGTCGAGCCGACGGTGTCGACGCCGACCAGCTTCAGCCGCGGGAAATGGCGGCGGAGCACGCCGTGGATGCCGGCGCTGTGCCCGCCGGTGCCGACGGAGCACACCAGCGTGTCGATGTGCGGCAACCGGCCCAGCAGCTCGTGGGCGAGCCCCGCGTAGGCGTCGGCGTTGTCCGGGTTGTTGTACTGGTCGGGGCAGTAGGAGCCGGGAATGTCGGCCAGCAGGCGCCGCACCCGTTCCCGGCGGGCCTCCTGCCAGCCGCCGGCCGGGTGCGGCTCGCGGACGATCTCCAGGCGTACGCCGTACGAGGAGAGCAGCCGGCACATGAGCGGCTCCATGCCGGGGTCGCCCACCAGCACGACCGGATGGCCGAAGACGATCCCGGCCAGGGCCAGGCCGAGCCCCAGGGTGCCGCTGGTGGACTCGATGATCGTCGCCCCCGGCCGGAGGTCCCCTCGGGCCCTGGCCTGGCGCACCATGTGCAGGGCCGGCCGGTCCTTGATGCCGCCCGGATTGAACCCTTCCAGCTTGGCCCAGAACCCTCCTCCCGGTACGAACGGCTCGGAGATGAATGCCAGCGGCGTATTGCCGACGGCGAGGGAAAGCGACGAGAAACCGGTGGGCGGCGTCTTCTGCGGACGCGCAAAAGTAGCTTGTGATGACATTGGTGAAATCCCCGAAGTGAATGGCGCAATTCGCGGCATGACCGAATGGCCGCGAATCCGGACGGACATGGACGGCTGATGGACGTCGCGGTCCTATATGCGCATCACGCAGAGATTTCCCAGATACGGCGCGGCGGTCCCGGCGGCGCGCGCCGGGACTGTCGTGGCCGCCGCGGCGGCCTGCGCCGACGGGACGGACGAGACCGTGGACATCGCCGCGAAGATCGGCGTGTCGGCCGGGTTGGTCGCCGAGCAGTCCTGCTCGGTGCCGTGCTGGTGGCGCGGCGGCAGCTCGCGGTGCAGGCATCGCGCGCTGTAGACGGCGGTGTTCTTGAGATCGACGCTGTGGGCGACCGGCTCCGACAGCTCCACGGCCGCGCACGCGCCGCCATGGGCGAACACCACGCCGATGAGCAGCACGAGCGCGAGCACCGCACGCGCCGCCGGCCGGCCGGGCGGACGGCGGGAACGGGTGGTCCGTGTCGTGAGCATCACCGGTGATAATGCCCGCGAGGCCGCCGGCCGCGCCCGGAGAATTCAAAGATTCCGGTAAAGCCGTAAGGCGCTTTATGGAGAGTGCGGGGCAATCCGCCGCACCTGCTGCCGACACGGGGAAATGAACCCGCGGTTTGCCGTGACCGACGCCACACTGGGGATTCGCGTGTCCCATTGATGTCAGGTGGTGAAGCCGTCCATTACCGTGTCGAGACGCCGGGTCGTCGCCGGACTCGGTGCGCTGGCCGCCGCTCCGGTCGCCGCCGGACCGCCGGCCATCCGGCGCGGCGTCACCGCCGAGCGGCTGGCCCGGGACGAGGATTTCTGGGCCGCCGTCGCCCGCCGGTTCCGGGTGAGCCCGGACTTCGTCAACCTGGAGAACGGCTACTACGGCGTCATGCCGGAGCCCGTACGGCAGGCGTACCACCGCAATGTGGACCTGCTCAACGAGCAGAACTCGCACCTGCTGCGCACCACGTACAAGGCCGGCGCCGACAGGATCCGCGATCGCCTCGCAGGCATGCTCGGCGTCACCAGGGACGAGATCGCGCTCACCCGGGGCGGCACCGAGGCCCTGCAGAACCTGATCTCCGGCTACCGCCGCCTGCGTCCCGGAGACCAGGTGATGTACGCCGACCTGGACTATCACAGCGGCCAGTACGCCATGAACTGGCTGAAGGACCGGCGTGGAGCCGAGGTCGCGCGGATCGCCATGCCCGAGCCCGCGACCTGCCAGGCGGTGCTGGACACCTACGAGCGCGCCCTGCGCGAGCACCCGAAGACGAAGCTGCTCCTGCTCAGCCACATGAACAACCGCACCGGCCTGGTCACGCCGGTACGCCGGATCGTCTCCATGGCCCGCGACCGGGGCGTCGACGTGATCGTGGACGCCGCGCACTCCTGGGGGCAGCTCGACTTCACCCTCCCCGACCTCGACGCCGACTTCGCCGTCTTCTCGCTGCACAAGTGGATGGGCGCGCCGCTGGGCGCCGGGTTCCTCTACGTCCGCGAGCAGCGCCTGGGCGACATCGACCCGCTCTACGCCGACGAGACCTACCCCGCCACCGACATCCGCTCGCGCGTCCACTCCGGCACCATGAACGTCGCGCCCTTCCTCACCGTCGACGCCGCCCTGGACTTCCACGACACCCTCGGGGCGCAGGTGAAGCAGGCCCGGCTGCGGTTCCTGCGCGACCGCTGGGTGCGCCCGCTCCGCGACGTCCCGAACGTGGAGATCCTCACCCCGGACGAGCCCGGCATGTACGGCGCCATCACCGCCTTCCGCCTGCGCGGGCTCACCACGGAGGCCGACAACACCGCCATCGCCGACCGCCTGATGCGCGACCATCGGATCTTCACCGTCGCCCGGACGGGCATGGCGGGCGGTGGCGGCGTCCGCGTCACGCCCGCCCTGTTCACGTCCGCGGCTGACATCGACCGGCTCGCGGCCGCACTGCGCGACCTCCGCGAACCTGCCGGCCCGCCTGCCCGATCCGAACCGGCTCGCCGGACGGCGGGCTGTGCGACGGCCGGAGGCGTCGGACGCGCCGTTACGAGGAGCCGCCGTTACGAGGACCCGCCGTTACGAGGAGCGGCCTGACGGCTTTCCCCGGCCCTGGGCGAGGATCAGGCCGGCCACGCCGGCGGGGTCGTCGGACATGGGGACATGCCCGCTGCCGGCCAGCCTGACGTGGCGGGCGGCGGGGAGCAGCCTCCGCGCCCGGCGGGCCTGGCCGCCGATGAGCAGCAGGTCCCGGGTGCCCCAGGCGATCGTGATCGCCTCCTGATCGATGCCGCGGCCGCTGCCGAAGAAGTAGCGCCGGCTGTACGGCAGGATCGCCCGCACCCCCGGGGCGTCGGCGAAGGCGCGTACGGTGCGCAGGGTCTCGTCGGCGCTGAGCCGGAGGGGGTGGGCGAAGTACAGGCCCATCGTCGTGGCGCGTACCACGCTGCGGCGCACCAGCGCGGGCAGCAGCGGGGCGAGCAGGCGGGCCAGGCCGCGGGAGCCGCGCAGCGCCGCCACGACGTAGGCGACCTCCAGGCGCGACCAGAAGCCGATCGGCGCCAGCGCGACCACGCCTCGGGCCCTGCCCCGGCGTGCCAGTTCCAGCGCGATCGCGCCGCCCAGGGAATTGCCGGCGATCAGCGGGGAATCGAGGTGGAGCTCGTCCAGCAGGCGTTCCACGCGATCGGTCAGCTCGATGACCCCGAGGGGGCCGCCGCCGTGGGAGAGCGGCGAGCCGCCGTGGCCGGGAAGGTCGGCCAGCACGAGCTCATGGTGGGGCGTCAGCCGATCCGTCACCGGATCCCAGCCGTGGCGATCGTGCCCGATGCCGTGCAACAGCACCACAGGCGGCCCTTCCCCTCGCCGTTCGAAGGCGAGCTGTCCGGTCGTCATGGCGCCCCTCCTGGAATGCGTTCCGGACCGTTCGAGGATAATAACCTGAACATAGATGTTCAAGTTAGCGTGCGCGCCGCCGGGAAGGGTAGCCGGACCGGGCACGACAAGATAGAAAGGCGACCTCATGACCGACAACCTCACCGTGAGCGTTCTGGGCACCGGGATCATGGGGGCCGCGATGGCCCGCAACCTCGCCCGCGCGGGCCACGCCGTCCGCGCCTGGAACCGCTCCAGGGACAAGGCCGAACCGCTGGCCGCCGAGGGGGTGCACGTCGCCGGCACCCTCGCCGACGCCGTGCGCGACGCCGACGTCGTCCTCACCATGCTCTACGACGGTGCCGCCGTGCTGGAGGTGATGCGGCAGGCCGCGCCCGCCCTGCGCCCCGGCGCCGCCTGGGTGCAGTCGACCACCGCGGGCCTCGACGCGATCGGCGAGATGGCCGCCTTCGCCCGCGAGCACGGGCTGGTCTTCTACGACGCGCCCGTCCTCGGCACCCGCCAGCCCGCGGAGGCCGGGCAGCTGCTCGTCCTGGCGGCGGGACCCGGCGAGGGCCGGCAGAGCGTGACGCCGGTGTTCGACGCCGTCGGCGCCCGCACCGTGTGGAGCGGCGAGGACGGCGCGGCCGCCGGCGCCACCCGGCTCAAGCTCGTGGCCAACAGCTGGGTCCTCGCCGCCACCAACGCGGCCGGCGAGGTCCTGGCCCTGGCCAAGGCGCTCGGCGTGGACCCGCAGAGCTTCTTCGACGCCATCGAGGGCGGCCCCCTGGACATGGGCTACCTGCGCGTCAAGACCGGCCTGGTGCTGGAGGGCCGCCTCACGCCGCCCAGCTTCGCGGTCACCACCGCCGCCAAGGACGCCCACCTGATCGTCGAGGCGGGGGAGCAGCACGGCGTCCGCCTCGACGTCGCCGCCGCGGCGGCCGCGCGCTTCGACCGCGCCGCCGCCCAGGGCCACGGCGACGAGGACATGGCCGCCGCCTACTACGCCAGCTTCGACGACGATCCCGCCACCGCCTGAGCGTCCCCGACCACCGGCCCGTGCGTTCCCGCGGCGCGGTGCCGGCCGCCGAGATCGTCGAGGGCCTCGCCCGCCTGCTCGGAGCGCAGGCGCCCTCCCTCAGAGCCTGGCGCTGATGATCGGCGCCAGGCGATCGGCGATGACCACGTGGCCGCTGTCGTTCGGGTGGACGTTGTCGGACATGTTGGCGCTGGTCAGCCAGCCCTCGGTGGGCACGTAGTAGACCTTGGCGTCGCCCGCGGAGTTGCGGGCGGTGACCGCGGCCCGGGTCTGCGTGGCGTACCGCTTCGTGAAGGTCTCCAGCGCGAAGATCGCCGCCCCGGGGTAGGCCGCCCGCACCTCCTGCAGCAGGTGGGTGTAGGACGTCTGGAAGGTGGTGGTGCTCACGCCGTGCCCCACGTCGTTGGTGCCCAAGTTGATCACGACCGCGTTGGCCTGGTAACGGGAGAAGTTCCAGTCCGGGGTGGCGGCGTTGGGGTTGAGCTTGGGGAAGCGCGCCTCCAGGCCGACGCAGCCGTCCGCGGTCGCCACCAGGCAGGCGCCGCCCTGGGCGATCTGGGTGTGCCGGGCCCCGAGGCGCTCGCCGATGAGCCAGCCGTACGCGGTCAGGGCGTTCTTGGAGGTGGTCGTGCCGACGGTGATGGAGTCGCCGACGAACTCGATCAGCTTGGACGGGGGCGCGATCGCGTACGTCGTGGCCCCCGGGTCGAGCACGAGGCCCTGGAAGACGGCGTCACCGTGGTAGGACCCGGCGACGACCCGGTAGGAGACGCGTAAGGTGTGGTTCCCCGCGGCCAGGGGCGTGGGGGTGAGGTTGACCGAGCCGCGTACGTTCTGGATGTAGACCCACGCGCCGCCGTCGACGCTGTAGTACAGGTCGATGGTGTTGCGCTGGTTCAGCCTGACCGTCCTGCCGGTGAAACCGGTGGTGAGGTAGGCGCCCGCCCAGTACGGCACGTACGCGGTGGAGACGGTGGTGTCCCACCGCCCGGTGAAGGAGATGTCGGTGTCGGTGGGGGATCCGTCGCCCGTCGCCGCCTCGGCCCGCGGCGTGACCGCTGTGACCAGGGCGATGACGAGCGTGCTGAGCAGCAGCCGTGTCCTCATCGGAGTCCGATCTGGGGGCGACGATGGGTGCGAGCCGGTCGGCGACCGTGATGGCCGGCAGAGGGCTTGCGCACCAGTGGACTCTTGGTCATGAACGACCGTCAACGAGATCGTTCGCGCAGCGCGTTTCCGGGCAGGTCGGTGGCGCGTACCCGGTGAAAGGTTCATGCCTTCAGAGAGGCTGGCAAACCGGGCACCAGACGGTCGTACGGCCGGCGATCCGGCAGCGGGACAGGGGTGCGCCGCAGCGCGGGCAGGGACCGCCGGGCTCGTCGCGCACGCCGGTCAGCCAGGTGTCACGCGCGGGCACGCATCCGGCCCTGATCGACACGCGCAGGACCCGGCGCATCGCCCCGTACAAATTGGCGCGTGCGGCTTCGTCCAGATCTGCCACGGCACGCCGGGGATCGACGCCGGCGTGCCAGCAGATCTCGTCGGCGAGCAGGTTGCCCAGGCCGGCGAGGAACGCCTGGTCGATCAGCGCCGGCTTGAGCCGTCCCCGGCGACCCGACAGCAGTCGGGCGAAGCACGCGTACGACACCTCGCGCGCGTCCGGGCCGAGGCCGCCGAGCACCCGCTCGGCCTGGGCCTCGTCGGCGGCGAGGCGGATGCCCTGGAGTTTGCTCATGTCGCGGTAGCGCAGCTCCCCGTCGTCGAACTGCCAGACGACCCGGTCATGCCGGTGCCACGGCTCCTCGGGGGAGTGCCAGGACAGCGAGCCGGTCATGCCGAAGTGCAGCATCAGCACCGGCCCGCCGGCGGGCGCGATCAGCCACTTGCCGTGCCGTCGCGGCCGCTCGAACCGGTGTCCGCGCAGCGCGGCGGCCAGCCGCCGGGCGCCGATGCCGCGCAGGACCCCCGGGTCGCGAACGCGCACGGCCCTGATCGGCTCGCCGGTGTGCTCCGACAGCACCTGGCGGAAGCCCTCCACGTCGGGGAGTTCCGGCATGGGGAAACCCTGCCCACCAGGGCCGCCTACTTGCTCAGATCGTGACGGCGAGCTTGCCGACGGTGCCGGCGGTGAAGTCGGAGACCGCGCGCGGCGCCTCGGCCAGCGGGTAGGCGCGGGCCACCGGCACGCGCAGGCGTCCCGCGGCCGCGTCGGCGGCGAGCCGGGCCAGGGTGTCCGGGTTCGGGTCGGCCATCACCGCCGTGGCCTTGAGGTCCCGGCCGGGTTCGTCGGGCACGTAGTGCAGGGTGGAGGCCAGCCGCCCGCCGTCGGCCAGCAGGGCGGCGACCACCGGGCCGTCGCCCGCCAGGTGCAGCGCGGCGTCCACCCCGCCCGGCGCGATCGCGCCCACCTGCGCCGGCAGATCGGCGTGGTCGACGGCCCAGGTGGCGCCCAGTCCTGTGACGAAGGCGGCTTCGGCTCCGGGCCTGGCGGTGGCGATCACCCTGGCGCCGCGCGCGGCGGCCAGCTGGATGGCGAACGCGCCAACGCCGCCGGTCGCGCCCGAGATCAGGACGGTCTCGCCCGGTGCCGGGGCGACGGCGTCGACGGCGTCGATCGCGGCGGTCCCGGCCAGCCCCAGCACGCCCGCGCGGGTGTGGCCGAGCCCTTCGGGGATCCTGGCCAGGCCGTACTGCTCGCTCACCACCACGTATTCGGCGAAGCCGCCCTGGCCCAGGGTCGGGCGCATGACCACGCCGAACACGTCCGCACCCGGCGTCAGGCCGGTCACGCCCTCCCCGACGGCAGCCACGGTGCCGGCGAAGTCCTTGCCGAGCACGACCGGGAACTCGTAGTCGTACACGCCCTTGAGATAGCCGCCCAGCACGCCCAGGTCGAAACCGTTGACCGAGGAGGCCAGCACCCGGACCAGCACCTCGCCGGGACCCGGTTCCGGCACGGGCAGGTCGGCGGCGGCCAGGTCGGCGCCGAAGCCGGTGAAAGCCATGGCACGCATGATGATCACTCCGTTTCCGTGGAAGCTGTGGTGGCCTGCCGCCAGGAGGCGCGCAGGACGGCGCGGGCGACGGCCAGTTCGGCCTCGTCGCGCGGGGCGTAAAGCATCACGATCGTGTCGGGCCACTCGGGGCGCCGGCTGATCGGATGCGGCTCGATCCACCCGGCCCGTTCGAGCGGATCGATGAGCGGCGCGGGCACCGTGAGATGCAGGAAACCCGAGCGGTGGATGTGGCCGAACTCGTCACGGCTGGGGTGCAGGAACGCCGCCCACGGCCCGGCGGGCTCGCGCAGCCGCAGCGCGAGTGAAGCGGGCTCGGACACCTGGCTGGGGCCGGTGAACACGCCCGCCAGCGCCTGCGCCTCCGCCACCAGGGCGGCCCTGATGCGCGGCGGGGAGAACTGGTCGAGCTGGTCGTGCGGGATCTCCAGACCCGTGGTCCGCGGGCGAGGGCCGGGCCGGAGCGGGGGATCGGTCAAGTCGATGCTCATCACAACAGCACTTTCTGTGCGCTGGTTACTTCTTGTGCGCGCATCGAGTCTGATCCAGAATGCCGTCATGACGGAAGAAGGCACTTTGACCCGCGTTAGGCACACCGATGTGCGTGAGACGGTCGGCGAGCATCACCCGTCCTGCCAGTTGCGCGACATCCTCGACCGCGTCGGGGACAAATGGAGCGTGCTGGTCATGGACCTGCTCGGCGGCGGCCCCAAGCGCTACTCCGAGCTGCAGCGCGCCATCGAGGGCATCTCCCAGCGCATGCTCACCCTCACCCTGCGCAGCCTGGAGCGGGACGGGCTGGTGGAGCGCACCGTCACCCCCACCTCGCCGCCCCGGGTGGACTACGACCTGACCCCGGTCGGCCGGACGCTGTCGTCCCAGGTGGCCGGGCTCATCGATTGGGCCGAGCGGCACCGCGAGTACGTGGCCGCCGCCCGCGTGCGCTACGACGCGTCCTGAACGGGCCCTGCGCCGCGCGCTGACGGGTGCCGCGGCCGGACTGCCGGGTGACCTGATGACAGCGATCGCTCCACCGCGTTATCATCGCCATATGACGATTGATAACGACGGTGGCCGCTGTGTCAGTACCGACATCGCCGCCGGGGTCCCTCCGGCGGCGGCGCTGTTCCACTCGCTGGCCGACGAGACCCGGCTGCGCATTGTGCAGCGCCTGGCCAGGGGCGAGGCGCGAGTGGTGGACCTGACGGCCGAGCTCGGGCTGGCCCAGTCCACGGTCTCCAAGCACCTGGCCTGCCTGCGCGACTGCGACCTGGTGGACTACCGGGCCGAAGGCCGCCAGTCGTTCTACTCCCTGACCCGGCCCGAGCTGATGGACCTGCTAGCCTCCGCCGAGCAGCTGCTGGCCGCCACGGGCCACGCGGTCACCCTGCGCCCCGCCCCGGTGGGGGAGGCCGGGTCGTGACCGCACAGAACCTGGGCCCGGCGCCGGCCCGGCGCGCCGTGCTCCGGCGCCGGATCCGGCTGCTGGTCGCCGCCACCATCACCTACAACGTGATCGAGGCCGTCGTCGCCATCACCGCGGGGACCATCGCCTCCTCCACGGCGCTCATCGGCTTCGGGCTGGACTCGGTCGTCGAGGTCGCCTCCGCCGCCGCGGTGGCCTGGCAGTTCTCCGCAGCCGACCACGAACGCCGCGAGCGGGCCGCGCTGCGCGTCATCGCGATCTCCTTCTTCGCCCTGGCTGCCTACGTCACCGTCGACGCCGTACGCGCCCTGCTCGGCGCGGGGGAGGCCGGACACTCCACCCCGGGTCTGATCCTGGCCGCCCTGTCCCTGGCCGTCATGCCGTTCCTGTCGTACGCCCAGCGCCGCGCCGGTCGTGAGCTGGGCTCGGCCTCGGCGGTGGCCGACTCCAAGCAGACCCTGCTGTGCACCTACCTGTCGGGGGTGCTCCTGGCCGGGCTCGCGCTCAACAGCGCCTTCGGCTGGTCCTGGGCCGACCCGATCGCCGCCCTGGTCATCGCCGCGGTCGCGGTCAAGGAAGGGCGCGACGCCTGGCGCGGAGACGCCTGCTGCGCCGTGCCCGCCGGCGCCGAGCCGGACGGCTGCGCCGACGGTTGCTGCTCGCCGTCATAGGCGCCCCAGGCGATTTGGAGAAATGTTGACCCTGGTGGGCGCGTTGGCGTGACCGTGGGGGAAGGGGTTACGTATTCAAACCTCCACGCGGTATGGGGAAGGTGGTGTGGGACATGGCTGATAGTCCACTCCATCCGAAACTCGACATGGGTCAGCACCCGGACATAGCGGCCCTGCGAGCTCAATACGACATGGCTGCGCAGAGCCCGTCGGGGCAGTCCGTCAGCGGACTGACATTCCTGAGCGGTCTCTATCTCGCCATCTCACCATGGGTGGTGGGATTCTTCGGGCGTTCGACCCTGACCGTCAACAATCTGATCACCGGTATCGCCCTGGCGCTGCTGGCGGCCGGGATAGCCTCGGCGTACGGCAGGATCCACGGGCTGGCATTTGTCGTACCGGTCATCGGAGTGTGGACGATCATCGCCCCGTGGGTGCTGCCGCCGCACACAGCCAGCGCCGGCACGATCATCAACAACGTCATCACGGGGATCGTCATCGTCGCATGCGGCCTGGCCTGCGTCATGCTGGGCTCGATGTCCCTACGCCGGCGTTGACGCCTCCGGGCGGACCGCCGGTCCGCACCGAGAAGCGGCACGCCGCCGACTGCGTCCCGTCTCCTGGAGGAGAAGGGGACGCAGTCGACTGTCCGGCACCTGTGAGTTATCCGAAACGTGTGGATCCGACGCTTGAGCATGATCCATCCTTGGCCGTGCAAGACGGCCCCGCCGAGGCGGGGCCGTACCGTAAGGCAAGGGAGTTTCATGGCCAACCGATATCGGACGTTATTGGGGGCGGCGGCGGGCGTCGCCATGCTGGCGACAGCCGCTGTGGCCCCCGCGCAGGCGTCCGCCGTCGCCCCCGTCAGCGTGACGTTCGCCGCGGCGGAGGACGTGTTCGTCAGCCAGGCCGAGCCGGCCAAGAGCTTCGCGACCGCGACCTGGGTGAGCGTCTGCGGCACCGCGTGCGGCAGCGCCACCGCGGGGCAGCGCGCCGCCCTGACCCGCTTCAAGGTCACCGGCATCCCGCAGGACGCCGAGGACGTCAAGGTCACGCTGGACGTGGTCTCGGCCAGAACGACGGACACCACCGTCTCCGTCCGCCCGGTGACGGGCGCCTGGACGGAGGCCGCCACCACCTGGAACACCCGTCCGGCGCTGAGCGCGCCGGTCATCGGCTCGCACACCGGCTTCACCACCGGCGCGACGGCCAAGCTGGACGTCTCGTCGGCCGTCAAGGGTGACGGCACTTACGCGTTCGCCCTCACCGGGACCGACGCCACCACGACCGTCCTGATGTCCTCGCGCGAGAGCGGGGACCGGGGGCCGAAACTCACGGTCACCTATACGGAGGGCACCGGGGAAGAGCAGACCGACGGGCCGCTGCCCTTCACCCTGGCGGGCACCGCGGCGCTGCGGGCCTCGGCCAAGAAGGTGTTCGCGCACTACTTCAGCCCCTATCCGATCTCCCTCGACAACCAGGCTCCTGCCGGCGACTACTACGCCAGGAATTACCTCAAGCCGGACGGCGAGAGCGGCAAGCACGCCGCCTACGGCGGGCTGCTGCGCGACCGGCCGCTGGGACGCGACCCGATCACGGGCGACTACGCGCTGGCCGACCTCAAGACCGAGGTGCGGCAGGCCATCGCCGCGGGCCTGGACGGCTTCACCGTCGACATCCTCTCCGTGACCAGCGCGCAGTGGACCCGGGTGCAGAACCTCGTCAAGGCGGCCGAGGCCGTGGACCCCGGCTTCAAGATCGTGCTCATGCCGGACATGAACGGCCTGTCCTCGGTGGACAGCGCCGCCTTCGCCACCGCCATGGCCAAGCTGGCCGCGTCGAAGTCGGTCTACCGGCTCGCCGACGACCGCCTCGTCGTCGCGCCGTTCAAGGCCGAAGGCCGCACCCCCGCCTGGTGGTCGGACTGGATGAAGACCATGGAGACGCAGCACGGCATCAAGGTCGCCCTGGTGCCCACGTTCGTCGACTTCAACAAGTACCGCGACGCCTTCGCCTCCATCAGCTACGGCTTCTCGAACTGGGGCAGCCGCAGCCCCGCGGCCAACGCCGCTCTGACGACGAACATCGACCGCGCGCACGGCATGGGCAAGATCTGGATGCAGCCGGTGTCCGTCCAGGACGAGCGTCCCAACCAGAGCATCTTCGACGAGGCGGGCAACACCGAGAACCTGCGGGCCACCTGGAAGGGGGCCATCGACGGCAAGGCGGAGTGGGTGCAGCTCACCACCTGGAACGACTACTCGGAGAACACCCAGTTCGCCCCTTCCAGGAACGCCGGCTGGACTTATCTCGACATCAGCGCCTATTACCTGACCTGCTACAAGCTCGGCTGCCCGAAGATCACCAACGACACGGCGTACCTGACCCACCGGGTCCAGCCGGTCGCGGCCGAGCCGTCGTACGCGCAGACCAAGCTCATGAAGCTGCGTGACGGCAGCACCGCGGCCCGCGACACCGTCGAGGTGCTCACCATGCTGACCGCGGCGGGCAAGGTGTCGGTCACGATCGGCGGCACGACGCAGACCTACGACGCGCCCGCGGGGGTGTCCGCCAAGACGTTCCCGCTGAAGGCGGGCACCGCTTCGGCCTCGGTCACCAGGAGCTCGGCCGTGGTGGCGAAGGTGGTCTCGCCGTACGCGATCAGCGCGACGCCGTACGTGCAGGATCTGCACTACCGCGCGGCCTCCAGCGAACGCTGACACGGCCCGCCGGATCCCCGGGCATCCGGCCCGGGGATCCGGCGGGTCCACGGCCGGCGCCTCTCTCAGGCGCGCAGCCTCTCCAGGCGGAGTGTGTCGCGCAGCAGCGGGCGTGCCGCCAGGGCCACGAGCACCGCGGTGAGAACCCCGATGCCCGCCATGGCCACGGCCCTGCCGACCGCCCAGCCGAGCCACCCCACCTGGTAGTAGTCGGCGAGGGGCAGGATCACCACCACGGTTCCCCCGACCGCCGCCACGACGCAGATCGGCAGCGCGGCGATGACCGCCTGCCGTACGAGGACCCCGCCCAGCGCCCGCTCCGGCACTCCGGAGGCGGCCAGCGCGGCGAACGAGCGGCGGTGATCGAGCAGCTCCTCGGCCTGGTGCACCACGAGGGCGGCCGCCGACGTCACCAGGGCCACCAGGAGCGCGGCGTCGACGAGCGCATGGGCGTGGTGGTAGCCGATGCCCGCCTGCTGGGCCCCGGCGGCCGCGCCGAAGAACACCGTCAGGCCCACCACGGACAGGGCTCTGGCCCGGGCCCTCGGGTCCGCCTCGACCAGCCGCGCGGCCAGCAGCATCTCGGGCGAGCCGGCCCGCCGGGCGGCGCGGCGCGCGTACACCCTGATCACCCAGGTCGTGGCCAGTGTCGCCCCGAACAGCATGAGCACCGCCCCGGCCGTGAGGGCCACGGTCGCCCCGTACACCCCACCGGGCAGAGAGCGCCCTCTCGTCACGTATCCGAGAAAGAAGAGGCAGGAACCGGCCACGAAGCGGTACAGGTCCGCCGCTCTCGGCCCCCGCAGGCGTGAACGGCGAACCAGGCCCAGCGGTGAGGCGATGACGTTCCGGCCGGCGCGCGCCCCTGACAGGGCTCCGCCCAGTGCCATCACGGCCACGACCACCGGCACCTGGGTCAGCGGCCCGGAGAGATGGGTGACCACGTAGACCGCTGCGCCGGCCAGCGAGCCGGTCAGCGCCTGCCCGCCGCCTTCCAGGGTGCCGAGCAGGCGCACGTCGCCCGGCGTGGCGCCGGCCAGCCGCAGGCCGGCCAGCCGTCGTTCCCTGGTGGCCGTGCCCAGCCGGTTGGACTGGTGCACCAGGCCGGCGACCGGCAGCGCCAGCAGGGCCAGGGCCAGCCCGGTCAGGGAGCCGCCGTCGTCGTTGAAATCGGCCAGGCTGACGGCCGTGCAGACCAGGAACGTCGCCAGCCCCGTGCCGGCGGCGACCAGCCAGGCGCGGGCTCGCTCGGCTCGCGACCGTCCCCTGTTCAGCATGCGCAGGACGGTGATCATTGGCTGATCCCCGTCAGCAGGGCCCCGTCGCGCAGGGCGAGTTCGCGGTCGGCGTAGGCCGCCACCCGGTTGTCGTGGGTGACCAGGACCACGGCGGTGCCGCCGGCGCGGGCCGCGCCCAGCAGCGCGCTCATCACCTGCTCGCCGCCGAGGGTGTCCAGCGCTCCGGTGGGTTCGTCGGCGAAGACCACGCGCGGGCCGGTCACCAGCGCCCGCGCGACGGCCACCCGCTGCAGTTGGCCCCCGGACAGCTCGCCGGGCCGCTGATCGGCGCAGTCGGACACCTCCAGCCGGGCCAGCAGGTCGGCCGCGGCGGTCATCGACTCCTGCCGGCCGTGCCGGTTGAACAGCATCGGTAACGCGACGTTCTCCGCCGCCGTGAGCTCGGGCACCAGCTCCCCGAACTGGAAGACCACGCCGAAGCTCTCGCGGCGCAGCTTGGTGAGCTTCGCCTCGGCCAGCGTGTCGATCCGCCTGCCGTCCAGGACGACCTCGCCGGACTCCGGGCGGATGATCCCGGCCAGGCAGTGCAGGAGGGTCGACTTGCCCGATCCGCTCGGCCCGGTGACCGCGAGGATCTCGCCCTCCGCGAGCCGGAGGGAGACGCCTGTCAGCGCCCTGGTCCTGCCGTACGACTTCACCAGGCCTCTGGCCTCAAGCATCGTTGTCCCCCTTCAGCCGCGACAGTGCGGTCTCGATCCAGCGCAGGTCGGCGTCGAGGTGCTGGAGCGCGAAGTCGGCCGCCAGCACCTGGGCGGGCGGGCCGGCCGCCTTCTCGGCGGTCAGCTCCCGCATGCGGGCCAGATGCGCCTCGCGCTGCCGCAGCAGATAGCCGTCGGCGCTTCGTCCCGCGACGGCGACCCGGGCGAACAGCGAGCTGGCGACATACGGCGCCGGCGGCTCCACGGTGTTCAGCCACCGGGCCAGCTCCTCCCGGCCGCTACCGGTGATCGCGTACATGGTCCGCTCGGGGCCGCCCTCCTGCTGCGTCTCCGCCACCTCGGCGAAGCCGTCGCGTTCCAGCCGCTGCAACGTGGCGTAGACCTGCCCGTAGGCCAGCGGCTTGGCGCCGGCCAGGCGATGATCGTGCTCCTTCTTGAGCTCGTAGCCGTGTTTCGGGCGCTCCGCGAGCAGCCCGAGCATCACATGAGCCGTGGACATGATCGCAACTATACATTCAATGAATAGTCAGGCGAACGGCGGACTTCGAGGAGGCGGACGGCTCAGCCCGCGAGGCCGTCGAGCAGGTCGTCCAAGGCGGACTTCACCCGCTCCACGCCCGTCTCCCCGAGCCGGTGGGCCAGCAGTGGGGCGGCGAGGGGCGCGAGGAGGGCGTCGGCGAGGCAGTGGGCGTCCGCGCCGGGGCGGAACTGGCCGATCAGCATCGACAGGTGACCGTGGTAGGCGTCGTACGCGCCGCCGAAGCGGGCCAGCGGGCTCGCCGTCTCGGCCATGAGCAGCAGGTCGAGCTGCTCGGCCGTCCTGTCCGCCAGGGCCCGCAGGAACGCCTTGGCGCGCGCGGCCGGCTCCGCGCCGGGGCCGAGCGGCGGCGGCCCCTCGATGAACGCCGCCTGGAACTCCCGCTCCCGCCGGTCGATCAGCGCGTACGCCAGCCCGGAGCGGTCGCCGAAGCGCCGGTAGAGCGTGCCGACGCCGACCCCGGCGGCCGCGGCCACGTCCGCCATCTGCAGGCCCTGCACACCGCGGGTGGCCACGATGCCCTCGGCGGCGGCGAGGATCTTCGCGCGATTGCGGGCCGCGTCGGTGCGCTCGCGTGTCACGGCTCCCATCCTGGCACCTCTTGTCAACCGGAACTGATTCCGGTTACGTTGAAACGGAATTGATTCCGCTTCAACGGGATGGAGGACGCATGGCACGGAAGGTAGCCCTGGTCACCGGGGGCAGCAGGGGGATCGGCGCGGCCGTCGCGCGGCGGCTGGCGGGTGACGGGTTCGACGTGGCTCTCACGTACCGGAGCGCGGGCGACCGGGCGGCGGCGATCGTCAAGGAGGTCGAGGCGGCCGGCGCACGGGCGCTCGGGCTACGGGCGGAGGCCGCCGACGCCGGGACGCTGGTCGCGGCCGTGGAGCGGACGGTCCGCGAACTGGGCCGGCTGGACGTCCTGGTCAGCAACGCGGGCATCGCGCCGTACGGGGCTCTGGAGGAGGTGACGCTGGAGGAGGTCGACCGGCTGCTGGCCGTGCACCCCAGGGCCTCGTTCGTGCTGGCGCAGGCGGCGGCGCGGCACATGCGGGACGGCGGCAGGATCGTCCTCATCGGCAGCAGTCTGGCCGAACGCGTGCCCTACCCCGGCTGGACGGCGTACGCGATGAGCAAGTCGGCGCTGACCGGGCTCGCCAAGGGGCTGGCCAGGGACCTCGGGCCGCGCGGCATCACCGCGAACGTGGTCCACCCCGGATCCACCGACACCGAGATGAACCCGGCGGACGGGCCGGACGCGGACGAGGAGCGGCGCCACACGGCGCTCGGCCGCTACTGCTCGCCCGACGACATCGCCGCCACCGTCGCCCACCTGGCGGGAGACGGTGGCGGCGCCATCACGGGCGCGGCCATCTCCGTCGACGCGGGTGTCACCGCCTGACGCGTTACGTCACCTTCCGGTCATCGCCGGAAACCTCCGCGTAACCCTTGACATGTCCGCACGCCTCCCAGCACGCTTGTCATGAAATGGAAAGACTTTTCACTGTGTGAAAAGACTGGAAGGCGGCTACACCCCCATGAGCCATGAACAGGCGTTCGCCGAGCATGCCCCCGCCCCTGACGACCAGGCCGCGGCCGCGGCGGCGCGGGCTTCCGACGCGAGGCTGAGAGCGGGCGCGCACGTGGTTCTTGTCGCGCTCGCGTGCTACGTCGCCGTCGAATCCCTGGGGCTCGGCCTGTGGACCTCGTTCGGTCCCGGGCCGGGGTTCTTCCCGTTCGTGCTGGCCATCGCGCTCGGGCTGCTCGCGCTGGCCTGGGCCGCCCAGACGAGGCGGGCCCGTGCGGACGAGGACGGCCCGGCCGAGCGCACCGACGTGGGCCACGCCGCCGCCGTGCTCGGCAGCCTGGTGGTGCTCGCGGCCGCCATGGACCTGGCCGGCTACCAGATCAGCGTGTTCGCGTTCCTCATGTTCCACCTCAAGTGGCGCGCGGGCCGGAGCTGGGCGCTGTCGCTCGTGCTCTCCCTCGCCGGCAGCGTGGGCATCTACCACGGCTTCGACCAGGGGCTGATGGTGCAGCTGCCGCCGTCGGCGATCCCGCTCCTGGCCGGCTGGGGCCTGTGATGGACGTCCTGGCCGACCTGCTCGGCGGGCTCGCCACGGCCCTGTCGCCGCAGAACCTCCTGTACGCGTTCATCGGCTGCCTGCTCGGCACCCTGATCGGGGTGCTGCCGGGCATCGGGCCCGTCGCCGGGGTGGCGCTGCTCATCCCGCTCACCCTCAACCTGGACCCGACCAGCGCCATCATCATGCTGGCCGCCATCTTCTACGGCACCCAGTACGGCGGCACCATCACCAGCGTCCTGCTCAACACCCCGGGCGAGGCCGCCTCCGCGATCACCACGATCGACGGCTACGCCATGACCAAGCAGGGCCGCGCGGGGGTGGCGCTCACCATCGCGGCGGTCGGGTCGTTCGTCGGCGGCACCGTCGCCACCGTCGGGCTCGTCGTCGCCGCCAAGCCGCTCGGCGACCTGGGCCTGCGGATCGGGCCGCCGGAGTTCTTCGCGCTCATGGTGCTCGGCATCTCCCTGCTCGTCGCGCTCGCCGGCCGCTCGATGACCAAGGCGCTCATCTCCGGCGTGCTCGGCCTGCTGATCTCGATGGTCGGCATCGACCCGGTGGCCGGGGCGCCGAGGTTCACCTTCGGCAGCGAACGCCTGCTCGACGGCATCAGCTTCGTCGCCGTCATCATCGGGCTCTTCGGCCTGTCGGAGATCCTCGTGGCGGCCAGGGGCGGCACCGCCCAGGCGGTGGCCCCAGGGCTGCGGGCGCTCCTGCCGGGCCGTGCCGACCTGCGGCGCAGCGTTCCGGCGATCGCCAGGGGCACCGGGATCGGGTTCGCGCTCGGGCTCGTCCCCGGGATGACCGGCTCGGTCTCCTCGCTGCTCGCCTACGGCGCGGAGCGCAGGTTCAGCAGGCACCGCGCCGAGCTGGGGTCGGGTGCGGTGGAGGGCGTCGCGGGGCCGGAGACGGCCAACAACGCGCACGCGAACGGCGCGCTCGTGCCCCTGTTCACCCTCGGCATCCCGGCCTCCCCGACGATCGCCGTGCTCATGGGCGCGTTCCTGCAGCAGGGGCTGACGCCGGGGCCGACCCTGTTCGCCGAGCACGCCGACGTCGCCTGGGGGATCATCGCCAGCCTGTTCGTCGGCAACGTCATCCTGCTGGTGCTCAACGTGCCGCTGGTCCGGCTGTGGACGTCGATCCTGCGCATCCCGTACCCGGTGCTGACCGCGCTGATCCTCACGTTCATGGTCGTGGGCGCGTACACGATCAACTTCTCCGTCTTCGACGTGTTCGTCATGGTCGCCTTCGGGCTGCTCGGCCTCGTGCTGCGCCGCCTGGACATCCCCCTGGCGCCCCTGGTGCTCACCCTCGTGCTCGGGCCCCTCATGGAGCGTTCCCTGCGCGAGTCGCTGGAGCTGTCGCAAGGCGACCTCACCGTCTTCCTGACCCGTCCGATCTGCGTCGTCCTGCTGGTGATCGCGCTCGCCATCGCCGTGAGCCCGCTGCTGAGCCGGCTGCTGGGGCTGCGCAAACCCGCCGTCCTGGCCGAGGACCCCGAGGCCTGAGGCCACCACCCCCCTAGAAGGAGCCATCGTGAAAGTCAAGATCGCAGCCAGGGCCACAGTCACAGTCGTGGCCGTGGCGACGGCGCTCGCCGCGTGCGGAGCCCAGCAGTCCGGCGGCGCCGCGGGCGCCTGGCCGCGCAAGGGGAAGCCGGTCACGCTGATCGTCTCGTTCGCGCCCGGGGCGGCCGTCGACGCGGCGGCCCGCGTGGTCGCACCCGTCCTGGAGAAGGAGCTGGGTACGAACGTCGAAGTGCTCAACAAGCCGGGCGCCGGGGGACAGATCGGCTACACCGCGCTCACCAAGGCCAAGCCCGACGGCTACACCATCGGCGCCACCGGCTCGCCGTCCGTCGTCGTCTCGCCCCTCGACCCGAGCCGGGGCGCCACCTACACCCGGCAGAGCTTCCTGCCGCTGGGCATGCAGGTGCTCGACCCGATGCTGGTCGGGGTCGCGCCCGGCAGCCCGTACAAGGACCTGAAAGGCCTGATCGAGGCCGTCAAGGCCAAGCCGAAGAGCGTCACCGCGACCACGACCGGGGTGCAGACCGGCGAGCACTTCGCCCTGGCCGACATCCAGCAGAAGACCGGGGCGGAGTTCGCCCCCGTGCACTTCTCGGAGGGTGCGTCGTCGGCCATCGCCGCCTTCCTCGGCAAGCACGTCGAGGCGTACGTCGGCAACGTCAGCGACGTCAAGGACCTCGTCGCCCAGGGCAAGATCCAGGTGCTCGGCGTCATGTCGGCCGAGCGGAGCCCGTTCCTGCCGGACGCGCCCACCTTCGCCGAGCAGGGCTACCAGGTCGAGGGGGCGACCGCCCGCGGCTACTCGGCGCCCGCCGGGCTGCCGGACGAGGTCCGCGTCAAGCTCGAAAGTGCCCTGAAGAAGGCGATCGAGGACCCGGCGGTCGTCGCCAAGATGAAGGACCTCGGCCTGGCCACCGCGTACAAGTCCGGCCAGGACTACAGCACGTACTGGGCCGACCAGGAGACCACGGTCAAGCAGGCCCTCCCCCTCGTCCGCAACACCAAGAGCTGAAAGGCGCCTTCAATGAGCGAGACCTCCCAGGACGCGCTGGCCCGGCTGGCCGCCCTGCCCACCGCCAACATCGGCGACGCCATGGACCGCCTCGGCGTCCTCGACTCCCGGATCCGCCCCATCTGGCCGGGCGCCCGCGTGGCCGGGCGCGCCTTCACCATCTGGACCCGATCGGGTGACAACGCGCTCATCCACCAGGCGCTCGACGTCGTCGAACCCGGCGACGTCATCGTGGTCAACGGCGGCGGCGACGAGTCCCGGGCGCTGATCGGCGAGCTGATCGGGCAGCGCGCCAAGAACAAGGGCGTGGCCGGGTTCGTCATCGACGGGGCCGTCAGGGACGCCGACGGGCTCGGGGAGATGGGCATGCCCGTCTTCGCCCGCGCGGTGACGCCCGCGGGGCCGTACAAGAACGGGCCCGGCCATCTCGGCCGCACCGTCGCGGTCGGCGGCGTCGCCGTCGCGCCGGGCGACCTGATCCTCGGTGACGCCGACGGCGTGGTCGTCGTCCCGCTCGCCGAGGCCGAGCGGGTCGCGCAGGCGGCCGAGGCCGTCTTCGTGACCGAGGAGGGCAAACGGGCTGCCATCCTTGAATCCGCGTGACGACAGGTTCATCCGCGTGCGAGAAAGGGTTCCGCCGATGACCGCCGGACAGCCGCAGCCGTCCATGCGCTCGGTCGAGCGCGCGTTCGACGTGATCGAGGTGCTGGAGCGCAGCGACAAGCCGCTGCGGCTGTCGGAGATCGCGCGGCGGGCCGGGCTGTCCCCGGCCACGACGCTGCGCCTGCTCGGGGTGCTGCAGCGGCGCGGGTTCGTGGTCGCCGGGCAGCAGGCCTACCACCTCGGCCCGGCCGCCCTCGCCATCGCGCACGGCTTCCTCGTCACCGACGGCCTCAGCCGCGCGGCCACCCCCGTGCTCCAGGAGCTGGCCGCCACCACCGGCCTGACCACGACGCTGCACATCAGGTCGGGCCTGGAGCGCATCGTCATCGCCCGCGTCGACGGCGCCGACCCGCTGCGCTACCAGCTCCCCATCGGTCGCCGGCTGCCGCTGCACCTGGGCGCGGGCAAGGTGCTCGCGGCGGCCATGCCGGACGACGAGCTCGACGCCCTGATGGCCGCGGTCCGCGACCTGGGCACCGCGGGCGGCAAGCCGGTCAGCGAGGCCGACCTGCGGGCCGAGCTGGAGCAGATCAGGGAACGCGGCTACCACTTCTCCATGAACGAACGCGTGCTTGGGAGCTCGGGCATCAGCGCGCCCGTGCCGGCCCCGGACGGCCACTCCATGGCGTCCGTGGGCATCTCCGGCCCCGCCGAGCGCCACCCCGAGAGCGAGATGCTCGGCTGGGTGCCCGAGCTGCGCCGCGCCGCCGCCGCGCTCGGCCGGGCGCGCGACCTTTAGCCATGGTTCACATATAAGAGGACTGAAGAGATTGATCATGCGTTGCGCCGTCATCGGACTGGGCGAGGCGGGCGGCGTCTATGCCGCCGCGCTCGCCGCCGCCGGGCACGAAGTGCTCGGGTACGACCCCGGCGACACCCCCACCCCCGAAGGCGTCACCAGGACGGCGACCCTGCGGGAGGCCGTCGAACAGGCCGCGTACGTGCTCGTCCTGACGGGGGCCGCCGCGGCTCCCTCCGTGGCCGAGCAGTGCCTGCCCCACCTGGCGCGGGGCGCCTGCTACGCCGACTTCACCTCGGCCTCTCCGGAGGTCATGGAGCGGCTCGGCCGGATGGTCGGCGAGCGTGCCGACTTCGCCGACGTGGCGATCCTGGGCCCGGTGCCGTTGCACGGGCATCTGGTCCCGCTGCTGGCCAGCGGGCCGGGGGCGGCCGCGATCGCCCGGCTCGTCCGCCCGCTCGGCGGCCCGCGCGAGGTCTCCGTGGAGGTCCTCGACGGGCCTCCCGGGGCGGCCATGGGCCGCAAGCTGCTGCGCAGCGTGTTCATGAAGGGGCTGGCCTCCGTGGTCTGCGAGGCCGTCGCGGCGGGGCAGGCGGCCGGGGACGAGGACTGGATCAGGGGCGAGATCGCCAAGCAGCTCGCGGGTGACGGCCAGGCCGTCATCGACCGGTTCCTGACGGGCACCCGTACGCATGCCGTACGGCGGGCCATGGAGATGCGCGACACCGGCGCCTACCTGGACGTCCTCGGTGTGCCCGCCGAGATGACCCGCGCGGCCGAGCAGACCCTCCGCCGCCTGTCCACCGGCTGACGCGGCTTTTTGTCGGTGGGCGATGACATGATCCGGCCATGACGACCTTCGCGCCACCGCCCGGCACCGCGGCCTGGCGGCACCTCGACGCGCGCACCGGCTTCGAGGTGGTCTACTTCCGGCCGCTGCCGGACGGGCACCGCGTCGAGGGGTGCACGACCGCGGTCGAGGAAGGCCGCACCTGGGTCGTCGACTATGTCATCGAGCTCGACGCGAGCTGGGCCACCCGCTCGGCCCGGCTCGCGAGCCGTTCCGCCGAGGGCAGGCGCCAGATCCTCCTGGAGACCGACGGCGCGGGCCGCTGGCGGGTGGACGGCGCGCCGGCGTCCTGGCTGGACGGCTGCCTCGACGTCGACCTCGAGTCGTCGGCCCTGACCAACGCGTTCCCCGTGCACCGGATGCGCCTCGGCGTGGGCGCCGCCTCACCGGCTCCGGCGGCCTTCGTCCGGGCCGCCGACCTGGCCGTCGAGCGGCTCGAGCAGCGCTATGCCCGGCTGGCCGACGAGGAGGGGCGGCAGCGCTACGACTACGCGGCGCCGGTCTTCGACGTCGCCTGCCACCTGGTCTACGACGCGTCGGGCCTCGTCCTCGACTACCCGGGCCTCGCCGTCCGAGCCGTCTGAGCCGCCTGCTTCGGCTCACCCTTCGGGCTTCGGCTCACCCTTCGGGCTTCGGCTCGCACTCCGGGCGGACCGGCTGACGGCGGCGACGGGGTGGCGCTCTAACGGCGGCGCTCTAACGGCGGCGCTCTAACGGCGGCGGTCTACGGTGGCGACGGGCTGCCGGCCTGGCGGTTGCGACCGGCCGGCGGCCGTGGGTTTGGTCGTCGGTCGCCCCGAGGTCAGGAATCGGGGCGGGTCGCCGTCTCGCGCAGGCCGAGGATCTTGGTGAGCTCGTCCGGCGGCGTCAGCTGCGCAGGCGGCGCGCTCTTCTCGGCCGCGACCGGCCCCGCTGACTCCTCCCGCGCTGACTCCTCCCGCGCCGGGGAGCCCTGCGCGCCGCGGTCGAAGAAGCGCAGCACCTCCACCGGCAGCGGCATCACCAGCGTGGACGTCTTCTCGGCCGCCACCTCGACGACCGTCTGCAGGAGCCGCAGCTGCAGGGCGCTCGGCGTCTGAGCCATGATCGCGGAGGCGTCGGCGAGCTTCTGGGCGGCCTGGAACTCCCCGTCCGCGGTGATCACGCGGGCGCGGCGCTCCCGCTCGGCCTCGGCCTGGCGGGCCACGGAGCGCTTCATGGACTCGGGCAGCTGCACGTCCTTGATCTCCACGCGGTCGATGTGGATGCCCCAGCCGAGCGCCGGGCTGTCGATCATGAGTGCGAGGCCCTTGTTCAGCTCCTCGCGGTTGGAGAGCAGATCGTCCAGCTCGCTCTTGCCGATGATGGAGCGCAGCGACGTCTGCGCCACCTGCTCCACCGCGAACAGGTAGTTCTGCACCTCGACGGCCGCCCGCAGCGGGTCCTGCACCCGGAAGTAGGCGACGGCGTCGACCTGGACCGACACGTTGTCACGGGTGATGCCCTCCTGCGTGGGCACCGGCATCGTGACGATCTGTACGTTCACCTTCTTCAACCGGTCAACTCCCGGGATGAGAAAGGCGACTCCAGGCCGGCGGATCTCCTTCTGTGCCCGGCCGAAGCGGAACACGATGCCGCGCTCGACCTGATTGACGATCCTGACGCCCCCGAACCCGGTCAATATGGCGATGGCCGCGAGGAAACCCAGGATGATCTCGGTAACCATAATGGCCTCCCTCCCATACTTCGAGAGTAGGCCTGCTCGAACGGAAGAGCGTACCGAGCCGGCCGGACCTCCCGGGCGCCGGGGTCCGCCGCTTCCGGCGCAACGGCCACGGTGCCGTCAACCGTCAACCGCGATCGTGCGGGGCGCGGTGGCCCGAAACGGTTGGAAATCTACTTTGTAAAGGGCGGATCCTGCTGAGCCGGCGGATGCGTATCTGGTAAACGTCAGTGCGGTGCGTCAGGATCGAGTTGCGGTTCTTGGCCAATACCTGATATGGCCCGGCAAACCTTTGAATCGAACTTCAACATAGCGGATTCATAGCTATTGACCGCGGGGCGGACGCACTTGCGACTAGGTTGCTGACAGCGGAGCCGGGGCGCAGGATCGGCGCGGGTGCGGGCGGTCCGGGGCAAGGGCGTCCCGCGCTCGCGAGGGCGCGCTGCGCGCGAGAGGAGGCGGGAGGGCGGCCGTGGTCTTGCCATGCCGGGGATGTCGCCGGTTGTTGATGGCTTATCACTGGTGAGAAGGGCAGAAGGGATCTCGTGCAGGTCTTTGGGCGAGCCTCGCGCAGGTCGGGTCCTGGTATGTTCCCCGCCCGGCCATGGGCCGGGGTGGCGTCGATGAATGCCGGGCACGAGAAGCGCGAAAACCGCGTCACAACAGCGAAAGGCGTTGTAGTGCGAGACGCGATCGTGAAGTTCGATTGTGTCAGCACGGCGCCGCAAGGAGGTGCGTGATCTGCTGAAGGGGGCTACAGTACCTGCAACCATAACGTAATCGGAGCAGCATCATGGCGAAACGCATTGTTGAGTCCTTTGTCGATGACATCGACGGCAGTGACGCCGAGGGGACCACAAGGTTCGCTCTCGACGGCACCAGCTACGAGATCGACCTGTCGGGCTCTAACCGGGAGAAGCTGGAGAAGGCTCTCGCTCCCTTTATCACCAAGGCTCGCGCGGTCCGCGCCGAGCGGGGTGTTCGCGGCCGCCGCGGTGGCGCCGGCACCTCGCGGGCCGTCACCCGTGAGAAGTCCACTGAGATCAGGCGGTGGGCGAAGGCCCAGGGGCTGCCGGTGAGCGAGCGTGGCCGCATCGCCGCCACTGTCGTGGAGCAGTACGAGGCGGCCCACTGAGGGAGCGATCCGGCTTCCGGTAGGGCTTTTCAGGACAAGAGCACGGGCGGTCGGGTCCTGGCCGGCCGCCCGGCTCGGTCATCGAATGTCGTCCAGGGCCGCGTACAGCATCTCGACCAGGGAGCGGACGCGGAAGTCGCCGCCTTCCAGCAGTTCGGAGCCGCGGTTGGGGACGTAGCCGAAGGCGAGGCCGCGGTCCGGGTCGGCGAAGGCGAACGAGCCGGTGGCGCCGCCCTGGCCGAACAGCCCGGTGATGTGCCCGGGCGCGGGCCAGAAGGGGCCGCCGGGCACGGCGAAGCCGATGCCCCAGGCGGTGTGGACCCGCAGGGTCTGGTCGATCCCGTCGGCCTGCGGGGTGCGGATCCGGTCGACGAGTTCGGGCCCGAGCAGGCGGATGCCGTCGACCTCGCCGCTCAGGGCGGCGAGATAGCGGGCCAGGGAGTGGGCGGAGGCGACGCCGTCCATCGACGGGCTCTCCACCTGGTACGTAAGGGGATCGTTGGTGCTGTCCCAGCCGATGGCGACGCTGCCGTAGAAGGCGCGGTAGGACAGGGTGGCGGGGTCGTTGAGCGCTTCGGCGAAGTCGGCGAGTTCGGGGACCTCCATGCCGAGCCGCATGGTCTCGGCGTCGGGGACGACCATGGTGGCCATGCGCGGCATGGCGCTGTCGGGGACGCGGACGTGGCAGTCGAGGCCGAGCGGGCCGGTGATCTCGCGTTCCAGGAATTCGCTCAGCGTGAGCCCGGAGACGCGGCGGACGATCTCCCCGGCGAGGTGGCCGATGCTGACGCCGTGGTAGCCGTGCGCGGTTCCCGGGGGCCATTCGGGGGTGGCGGCCGCGAGGGCGTCGGTGATGGGGGTCCAGTCGCGCAGGTCCTCCCAGGTGATGGGGTGGGTGTCCAGGGTCGGCAGGCCGGCGCGGTGGCCGAGCAGCGTCCGTACGGTGATCTCGCCCTTGCCGTTCTGGGCGAACTCGGGCCAGTAGCGGGCCACGGGGGCCTCCAGGTCCACCTCGCCGCGTCCGGCCAGCACCAGCGCGGCCCCCGTGGCGAACGTCTTGCAGGTGGAGGCGATGGGGGCGATGGTGTCGCGCCGCCAGGGCCGGCGTGTCTCCGGGTCGGCGTGGCCGCCCCATAGGTCCACGATCGGGGTGCCGTGCCGGTAGACGGTGAGCCCGGCGCCGACCTCGCCTCCGTGTGTGAAGTTCCGTTCGAACGACTCGCGCACCGCCTGGAATCCGTCGGCGGTGGTTCCTTCGATCTGTGCCATCGTCGCGCTCCTCGCGCCAGAGCCGACCTACCGGTCGGTCGGGTGGCTGGCACGCTAGCCTACCGACCGGACGGTTGGCAACCGGGGTATGCTTTCAGCCTGAACCGAGAGAGGGACGGCGATTGGCACCGAACGAAACCTCCGGCACCCGGTTGCGCATCATCGAGGCGGCGCGGGAGCTGTTCACCGCACAGACCTACCGTGCGGCCAGCATGCGGGACGTCGCCGAACGGGTCGGCATCAGCAAGCCCTCCCTCTACCACCACTTCCGCAGCAAGGGCGAGATACTCGACTGCCTGGTGCGGCCCCCGATCGACCGGCTCGACGCGACGATCCAGGACGCCGCCGCCGCGCCCACCCTCGCCGAGGTGCGGCAGCGCGTGCTCGGCGGCTGCGTCGACGTCATGCTCGGCCACCGCGAGACCATGGTGCTGCTGCTGCGCGACGCCTCCGTCTACGGCGACGAGACCACCGAGCTCATGTCGCGCGTGGTGGGCATCACCAGCCGGGCCGTCGAGCTGCTGGCCGGCCCCGATCCTGACTGGCGCCGGCGCGTGCGGGCCGCCCAGGCCTTCGCCGCGGCCACCGACCCGATCAGCCATCTTCCGGACGTTCCGGACGAGGAACTCCGCGACGAGCTGCTGCGCGGCGCGAGCGCGATCCTGTCGCCGTGACGGCAGCAGCGGCCCTGCGGCCTCCATCTCCGATCGGCCCTGCTACGGCCGCTCGCCCGGCTTGTCGACGATCCCGGCCTCCAGGTGCGCGGTCCATCCGACGGGTCTCGAAGCGCTCCCAGGGGCCGGTGTAGACCAGCGCGATCCCGTGGCGGCCGGCCGCGTCTAAGGGAGCAGGGAGCGTCCCAGGTCGACGACGAACCGGGCGAGCCGGGCCCGCTTGCGGAACAGGTCGTGCAGCTCGGGGGTGGGCTCCTGGCCCAGGCGTTCGAAGGGGATCGCGGTCCAGGCGCTGCGCAGCACGAGGGTGGCGGCGTAGCCGAAGGAGACCTCGGCGGGGTCCGCGAGGCCGGCCACCGCGGCGGTGTACGCGGCCTCGATCGTCTCGTGGACGGCGGGCAGGTCCGCGGGGTCGAGTTCGCCGGTGTGGGCCCGGCCGACGAGGAGCTGGCCGAGGTCGAAGCCGACGGCCGCCGGGTACGGCCAGCTCCAGTCGATGGCCACGAAGTCCGCCGAGCCGTCGGCCGGGATCAGCAGGTTCGAGGGGCTGGCGTCGCCGTGGACGAGGGTGTGGGGGAGGCGGTCGAGGGCGTCCAGCAGCGGGTCGATGTGGTCGGCGAGGGCCAGCAGGTCGGCCTGCAGCAGGGGGTCGGCGTTCGCGGCGATCAGCGGGTGCCGCCACGTGGCCGGGTCGCGCAGGGTGGGCAGGAACAGGTTGGCGAGCGGGCCTTCGCAGTAGTAGCGCAGGCCGTGGTTGAGCGGCTCGCGCGGCGCGGACGTACGGCCCGTGACGGGTTGTGCGGCGGCCAGGCCGCCGAGCCGGTGAGCGGCGGCGCGGTAGCGGTCCAGGTCCCAGGCGGCGGGCGCGACCCGCACGTCCTCCAGCCACATGACGAGCCGGTCGTCGCCCAGGTCGTCCAGCCGGTACATCCGGGGCAGCCGCAGCCCGCCGGGGAGCCGGGGGCGGGCCAGGTAGACGTCCGCGTCGGCCCGCCAGGGGAAGTGCGCGAGCGCGGTGGCGCGCAGCGGCTCGGGGATGTCCGCGTACCAGGGCGAGTGCCTGATCTCGTGGATCGCCTTGACGAAGAACGACCAGGTCACGCCGCCGGTCGTGGTGCCGCGCACGCGGTGCAGCGAGGTCGTCGACAACGCCCCCGGGCCGGAGTCGAGGAGGTCGACGTGCTGGTCCGCGATCTCGGCGAGGGGGTCGCCGAGGCTCTCCCGTACGAGGTCCGTCAGGTCGGTGGTCAGCGCCATGGTCATGGGCCCCAGCATGGCGGGCGGGACAACTCGCTCGCATGAGCATGGCCTACTCAAATACGCTTTCGCCGTGGCAGGCTCCTGGCCGTTCATCGGGCGTGTGACGCAATTGTCGGAGATCAGGTCCGCCTCCAGGGGCGTGGTCGTGGCCGGTCCGCCGGGCACGGGCAAGAGCCGGCTGGCGGCGCAGGCCGTGCACGGTCTCGACGGGGTCGCCTGGGCGCGGGCCACGGCGGCCGCCGCGGAGGTCCCGCTGGGCGCCTTCGCCCCGCTGCTCCCCGCCACGCCGCCCGCCGGCAACCCGCTGGGCTGGGCGGCCGCCGCGGTGCGGGTGCCGGTGCTGGTGGTGGACGACGCCCACCTGCTCGATCCGGTCTCGGCCGCGCTCGTCCACCATCTGGTGACGCGGGACGGCACCCGGGTGATCGCGACGCTGCGCAGCCGGACGCCGGTGCCGGACGCGGTGCTCGCGCTGTGGAAGGACGACCTGGTGCCGCGGCTGGAGCTGGAGCCGTTCTCCCTGGAGGAGACGGCGGCCGTCCTGGAGGCCGCGCTGGGCGGCCGGGTGGAGTCGGCGACCGTGGCCCGGCTGTGGCGCGTCAGCCAGGGCAACGCCCTCTACCTGCGCGAACTCGTGCTGTCCGGGATGCTCGCCGCCGACGGTGGCGTGTGGCGGTGGAGCGGGCCGCTGACGATCACGCCCACGCTGCGCGAGACCATCGCGGGCCGCATCGGCGAGGTGACCGCGCGGGAGCGGGAGGCGCTGGAGCTCCTGGCGTACGGTGAGCCGCTCGGCGCCGACCTGCTGGCCGCCTTCGGGTCGCTCGACGCAGTCCAGCATCTGGAGGACCGGCAGCTCGTCACGGTGCAGCCGGACGGCCGGCGGCTCCAGGTGCGGCTCGCGCATCCCCTGTACGGCGAGGTCATCAGGGACGGCTGCGGCGTGCTGCGCGCCCGCACGATGGTGCGCCGGCTGGCGCAGGCGGTCTCGGAGGCCGGGCTGCGGCGGCACGAGGACGTGCTCAGGGTGGCCGTCTGGCGGCTGGACGGCGGCCTGACCGGCGATCCCGGGCTGCTGCTGGCCGGCTGCGAGCGTGCCAGGGTCATCCGGGACCTGGAGCTGGCCGTACGGCTGGGGCGCGCGGCCGTGGCCGCGGGCGGCGGGACTCCCGCGCTGGCCGCGCTGGGCACGGTGCTGTTCTACACCGACCGGTACGCCGAGGCCGAGGAGGTGTTCGCCACCGCCTGGGCCGCGGAGATGGGCGAGGCGGCCCGGACCGACCTCGGCGTGCAGCGGGCCATGAACCTGGCCGTCGGGCTCGGGGACGTCGCACGGGCGCGAGCCGTCCTGGAGGAGACCGGCGGGCTCGTCCACGAGGTTCAGCCGCGGCAGGCGACGCTCATCATGCGGGCCGTCCTGGCCGCCCTGACCGGCGACATCGCCGCCGCCGAGGACCTGATGGCGCGGGCGCGGGACATGGGCCCGTTCAGCCCGCACGGCGCGCGGATGATCAGCGGGGCGGAGGCGGCCGTCCTGGTGGCGCAGGGGCGGGCCGCGGAATGCCTGGCCCACGTGGCGGAGATCGGCGCGGGCCTGGCGAAGGAGCCGGTCGCCATGCGCAGCCTCTCGGCCGCCTTGGCCGGCCATGCCACGCACGCCGCGCTGCTGCTCGGCGATCTGGACACCGCCGAGCGGTTCGCCGGGCAGGGGTACGGCCTGGAGGGGCCTTTCCACACCTGGACGCGGGCGAACCTGGAGTTCGGCACGTGGACGGCCCGCGTGCTGCGGTTGCGCGGCCGGCTCGCCGACGCTCTCGCGTGGGCCCGCGACACCGCCGCGCGGCTGCCTGATCGCAGCGTGCTGGCGGGGTCGTGCCTGGGTGAGCTGGCGCACGCGTACGCGCTGCTCGGCGAGGTCGCGGCGGCCGAGCAGGCGGTGGAGCGGGCGGAGGCGACGGGGACGCCGATCGGCCCGTCCGTCGTCGTGCCGCTGCGCCTGGCCCGGGCGTGGACCCTGGCCGGTCGCGGCGACGCGGCCGGGGCCGTCGAGCTCTGCCTGGAGACCGCCGAGGACGCGCTGCCGTGCGACGTGCCGTTCCTGCTGCACGACGTCGTCCGGCTGGGCCGCGCCGACCTGGTGTCCGCGCGGCTGGCCGCGCTCGACGTGGAGAGCCCGCTGGTGGCGCTGTTCGCGCGGCACGCCGCCGCCCGCGACGGCGCGGAGCTCGACGCGGTCTCGGAGGGCTTCGAGCGGCTCGGCCTGCTGCTGTACGCGGCCGAGGCGGCGGCGCGGGCGGTGGCCCGCTACCGCGAGTCCGGGCTGGTACGCGGGGCGCGGGCGGCGCAGACCCGGGCCTGGCGGCTCTCGCAGCGCTGCCAGGGCGCCCGTACGCTCGCGCTGATGGACCTCGACGTGCCCAGCCTGACGCCGAGGCAGCGCGAGATCGCGGTGCTGGCCGCGCAGGGGCTGACCAACCGCGAGATCGCCGCGCGGCTCGTCGTGTCCGTCCGCACCGTGGCCAACACCCTGTACGCCGTCTACGACAAGACCGGCGTCAACGACCGCGCCGCCCTGGCCGCGCTCCTGAACCGGCTGGCCGGTTAACCGGTGGTCAGCGCAGGATCGTCGTCACGACCTGGAGGACGAGCACGACCAGCAGCACCGCGGCCAGGACGAGCCAGCGGGGATCGAGCCAGGCGGACCTGACGGCCTCGGCGGGGGCGTCGGGGTCCAGCAGGTCGCGCAGGATCGGGTTGACCTCGTCGTCGGGCAGCAGCCGCTCCAGCTCGGGCACCAGTGCGTGCAGCCGGGAGCGTACGTCGGCCGGCGGGCGCGTCCGCGCCCAGGCGTGGACGTCCCTCAGGATGCCCCGGGCCGCGCCTTCGGTGGTCGCCTCCGCCAGCTCCGTCAGGAAGTAGTCGAAGGCGTCGCGCACCGCGACGGGCTGCGGGTCGGGGCGGGCCTGCGGTGTGACCGGTGCGCGGGGCTCCGGCGCGGGCGTGGGGCGGGGCCGTTCCGCGGGCGCCCGCCTCCGCGGGCCCGATGCCACCGCGGGCGCCGGTTCTGAAGGCTCCGAAGGCTTGGGAGGCTCCGGCGGAGGAGGCGTCCGGGGCTCGTCCGGTACGGGCTTCGGCGGCTCGCGCAGCGCGGCCCCGAGTAGCTCGACCCGCTCCTCCAGCGCCATCCCGTCGTTGATCCGCAACCGCTTGACCAGCTCCGGCAGCCGCCGGCCCGCGTACGCGTCGACGACCATGGCCGCGATCTCGCCGTACAGGTCGCTCTGGTCGGGCGCCCGCAGATCCACGCGCCGCCGGTGCGAGGCCCGCGACGACGGCCCCGGCCACTGCTGCAGGAAGATGACCTCGGCCCCCTGCTTGAGGTCGTCGCTCTCGTAGGTGGAGAACGTCTCCGGATAGCGCCCCAGTACCAGGTCCAGGATGTCCACCAGCCCCCACAGCTGCACGACGGCCTCCCCCTGGGCCACCACCGAGAGCGACTCCCGGTGCCCGCGCAGCGCTTCCGAGACGATCGGCGCGAGCGTCGCCGCCTCGGCGCGGGCCCGCCGGTCGAGTGCCGCGCTCGCGTCGGCATAGGGGCGCAGCAGCACGGCCAGGTCGAGCGGCTCCGGGTCGGCGGGCAGCAGCGAGCTCCAGCCGGGCGCGAGCGCGAGCGCCTGGCGGACGTTCGGCATCGCCGAGGCGTTGGCGGCCGAGCCGCCCAGGTACGCCTGGACCCGGATGGTCCGCCTGCTGTCCGAGCCGCCGGTGCGCGTGCGCGAGAGCACCACGACGCGACCGTCCACCATGAGCCGGCAGACGCTGACCCCGGGCGCGGGACCGGGGTCGAGCCAGGGGCCGAGCTGGTGGTACCAGCCCCGGGTGTCCTCCAGGGAGGAGCGCACGGGGCCGAGGCCGGTGCGGCGCTCGTCCCACTCGAACAAGATCCAGTCGACGCTGGAGTAACGCCCCATCAGATCCCCACCTCCGGATAGCCGCGCAGGACACCGGTCATCGCGAGGAGCGAGATCAGGGGCGCCAGGACGCGTCGCGGCCGCACGCCCCTGGGGAAGCGCCCGTCGGTCGGGGCGCAGCCCGTCGCCGAGACGAAATGCAGGGTGCACTTGCGGCATTTGTCGTAGGGGCTGAGCCACGCCTGCGCGCCGCGCCCGTGCAGGAAGGCGTAGACGTCGCGGCTCTCCCGCAGGACGTCCACCTGGTCCAGCCGGTCGGGCTGGTCGTACAGCCAGGTGTCGACCGGCGACTCGAAGCGCACCGAGTCGCTCTTGGTGACCGCGATGACGGCGGGGATGTCCAGCCGCCCGCCGCTCTTGGGCAGCCGGTCGAGCACGGCGCGGAAGGACTCGTCGCCCATCCTGGCCGACCTGGTGGCGGCGTCGATCACGAAGAGCAGCCCGCCGACGGCCGGCACGAACCTGGTCGCCTCGTGGGTGGAGCTGCGCAGCAGCTCGCCGGCGATGTCGAAGAACGCCACCGCGGTGGTGTGCCGGCCGTCGTTGACGAGCAGCGCGTCGGCCGGCTCGGCGGTGGCCCGGTGGGTGGTGCGCGAGAGCGCGGTCCGCTCGACCATCAGCGGATGCACGTACGTGTTGACGTACTCGGCGTGCCGCTCGATGTCCACCGCGTCCGCGGTCAGCCCGTACGGCCGCAGGCCGCCCTGCTCGATGGCGCCGATCATCGAGGCCAGCAGGTGGGTCTTGCCCGTCTCCGGCCCGCCGACCAGCCCGATCACCAGCGGGCGGCCGTGCCGTACGTAGGTGTAGGGCAGGTGGTGTTCGAGGCTCGGGTCCGCCACCGGCGCCGGGCAGCGGACGTGGGCGGCGCGCAGCAGGTCCTCGCGGCGGGCCCCGGTCGCGTTCTCCAGGGAGAGCGGCTGGTAGTGGCCCGCGGGGGTGCGTTCGTAGAGCTCGTCCTCGCTCCAGGCGAACTCGTGCAGGCAGATCGGGCAGAGGATCATCGGATCACCATCCAGACGACCACGACGAGGGCGGCCAGCACGGCCAGCGGAAGCCAGCGGGCCCACCACTTCTGCGGCTGCTCCTGCGGCACCTGCTCGATCCGGGTGGAGGGCGGAGGTTGTTCCACCTCCTGCTCACGTTTGGCTTCGTGGGCCCGGTCGAAGGCGACGCGGCCCTCTTCGAGCCGGAGGTCCGGTTCGGCGGGGATGGACCGCATGGGGTCCGGCTCCCGCAGCCGGTCGAGCACCTCCAGCGCCGACGGCGGCTGACCGGAGAAGACGTCGTGGATCGGCTGCAGCGCCGGGGCGGCGGTGAGGTCGGGGCGGTCGGCGACCTCGCGGGCGGTGACCGTGCGGTAGATCACCATTCCGGCGCTCCAGAGGTCGTCGGCGGTGGAGGCGCGGCCGGTGCCCGCGCGCTGATCCGGGGCGGCGTAGGGGGCCTCACCCAGCCGCAGCCGGCGGCTGCCGGCCAGCGTGGCGTGGCTGAGGTCGGTGAGCTGTACGGCGGTGCCGTCCCAGCGCACGGTGCCCGGGTCGATGCGCCGGTGGACGATGTCGCAGGCCGACAGGATGCGTACGGCGCGGAAGAGGCTCGCCTGCAGGGCCCGCTGCTCGGCGATCAGGAGCGAGCCGGCGAAGCGGGTGACCGGCTCGCCCCGATGGTCGGAGAGCAGCACGAACGGCTCCTCCTCGTCCAGGCTGTAGCCCATCAGCCGGGGCAGCTCGACGGGGTAGGCCCGCCGCAGCCGGGTGAGCAGCCTGGCGCCCATCCGGGCCTCGTTCTCCAGCAGGTCGTAGAGGTGGTCGCGGTCGCGCCCCTCCGCGCGGGGCACCCGCCGCTGCACGATCTTGGTGCCCGGGACGACGAGGGTCAGCCGGCGCTCGAAGGGGTCGTGGTCCGGCTCCGCCTCCACCTCCCAGGTCACGAGGTCGCCGTCCGGAGTGAAGAAGGTCAGCGGCTCAGGTTCCATCCTCGCTCCAGTTCTCCTCGACCGTCCCGGGGCGCAGCGGCACCAGGCGCAGGGTGCCGGCGTACTGTCCTGACCGGGTCCACACGACGTCGGGCGGGTTGCCCTGCCCCCGCACGGCCCTGGGCGCGAAGCGCACCGCGTACGCCTGCCGCAGCAGCATCGCCAGGTCACGGTCGCCGCACAGTTGCAGCATCTGGCCGTTCGCCTGGGCCCGCAGCGCGCGCACGACCTGCTGGGACTGCCGCCAGACCGCGTCGACGAGCTCCTGGCGGCCCGTGTCGCCGGTGCCGAAGTCGGGGCGTTCCTGGACGCCCCGGTGGTTCAGGTGGTAGCGGTACTGCCGCAGCGTCTCGTCGACCCGGCGTTCCAACCCCACCTGCGCGTCCCGGTAGGCGCCCTGTTCGAGGGAGGTCCAGGCGGGCTCCAGCCAGCTCGTGACCGCGTCGACGAGGTCGCCGGTGATGACCTCGCGCAGCTGGCCGCCGCGGTCGCGCAGCCGTACGGTGACCTCCTCGTCGAGCGCCGGGCTCGCGGCGGCCTGGCCGGTCTCGGCCTTGTTCCAGTCGGTCAGCGTCCAGGACACCTGCGCGCAGATCTCGTTCAGGGCCGCCGCCAGCGTGCGGGACGCGTCGGAGGTGTGCATGCGGGCCTGGCCGAGCATCCACTCGCTGGCCGCGACCCGTTCGAGCATCGAGCGCAGGTCGTCGAGGGCGGTCCTGGCCGGTCCGAGCGAGAGCTGCTCGCGCCACCACGCCCGCGAGCGCCGCCAGAAGACGAAGCGGGGCAGGAACGTGGCGGGGAACTCGGCGGGCGCGTGCAGCGCGTTGAGCAGCTCGTCCGGGCAGGCCCGCCAGAGGTCGCCGACGAAGGCGCGGCTGCCGATGGGCGCGCTGTGGTCGGCCAGCAGGCGGTAGCGCGAGACCATCCGCTGCATGCTCTTGCGCTCGGCCAGGGCCGCCTCCAGGTCGGCGCGCAGCTCGCCGACGATCTGGGCGTGGCCCATGTCGGCGGGGACGGCGAACCTGATCCCGTGCGCGGCCAGCCGCTCGGCGGCGTTGTCGTCGGTGTGGTCGATCTCCTCGAAGAGCCGCGCGACGGTGTCGCGAAACTTGGCGAGCGCCCGCCCCGCGGCGATCACCTTGTCGACGACCGCGGCCCGGGCGCGGGCGTTGTGGATGTAGCCGAGGTCGTCCAGGGCGCGGACCGCCTGGTCGATCCGTTCGGCGGCGCTCCGGTGGAGCCGGTCCAGCGGGCCCTCCGGGACGAGCGCGTCGAGGAGGTCGGAGGGCAGGTCGACGGTGCCGCTGAGCACGGGCAGCGCGGTGGCCAGCGGCGAGCTGAAGGTGGCCGTGTCCTGCTGGACCGGCCCGTCGAAGCGTTCGGCCACCTCGCGGAAGGCCTGGCCGAGCACCTCGGGGTCGATCCGGCCGGCCACGATGCGCCAGCCGGGCGAGGCGGTGCCGTACGGGATGTCGCCCAGGCTGCTGACCACCTCGTCGAAGACCTCCGGCTGGGTGAGCAGGTCGATCAGGATGGCCTCCGCGCTCACCCCGGGCCCGTGGGCCGCCTCGCCGGTGTCGGCGTTCCACAGGATGCCGCAGGGGTCGCTCACCCAGAGCACCCTGCGGCTCTCCCCGTCCAGGACGGGGGGCAGGCGCAGGTCGGGTCCCACCGCCAGGACGAGCACCGACCTGACCAGGCGCGAGCTGAAGACGTCCTGGAGCACCCGCTGGGCGCCGGCCAGGCGTTCGGTGTCGGCCACCACCAGGACCTGGGCGCCGAGCCGCTCCAGCTCACCCTTGCGCAGGTCGAGCACGACGACCATGCTCACTCCCCGAGGAGCGCGTCCAGGTCGCGCAGGTTGTAGGCGACCGCCTCGGCGACCCGCTCGAACGGCAGGTCCAGGGCGGCGGGCAGGGTGTGCGCCCAGAAGGCGATCAGCTGGTCGGCCCGGTTGCGCGCGCCCGACGGCAGCTTGGGCACCATGATCTCCAGCAGGCCGAGCTGGTCGGCGGACATGCCGGTGACGAGGTGGTAGAGCGGGTCCGGCACGGTGGGGGCGCCCGCCAGGCCCTTCGGGGTGGCGTTCATGAGCTGCTCGCTGACCAGGCTGCGGAACTCCTCGTCGCCGCCGATCACCCACTGCTCGTAGGCCCGCAGCATGCTCGGCCAGGAGGAGGCCTTGCCGTACCCGGTCAGCGGGAGCGTCATCGAGCCGCCCTCGACGTCGATCCGGATCCGCGCCGGCGAGCTCAGCTCGCCCTCCACCACGCTGACCCGGCCGTTCCAGAGCAGGCAGAGCAGCCGGTGCAGGATCCGGACCCGGTGCTCCTCGGTCGTGGCCAGGTAGCCGAAGTCGTAGCCGAGCCGCTGGCGCCACTTCAGGTGGTCCTGCGGCCGTTCGTCGCGCAGCGCGTCGGCCCAGCTGTGCAGCACTTCGCGCAGCTCGCGGACCTGGGTGACGCTCATCGACGTGCGCAGCTGCACCACGGTCACCGAGTCGGCGTCGATGTTGCGGTAGTCGGGCACGCCCGGCAGGTCGATCCGGTCCTTGAGGAACCGTTCGAGGGCCGGGTCCTTGGCCGGCGCCGGATAGGAGACCAGCACCTTCAGGTCGCCGGTGCCGTCGGGGGTGAAGCCGCCCGGCACCAGGTCGGCCAGCTTGAGCTGGAACTGCCGCACGTGCGGGTCGTCGCCGCCGCCCGAGGCGGCCTGGGCGAGGATGTCGGCCAGGGAGGGCAGCAGTGGCTGTTCGCCCAGCGCGGCGGCCTCGTCCTGGTCCTTGAAGAGCTTCTTCACCTCCAGCTTGATCCGGTCGCGCACCCAGGTGAGCGCGTCGGCCGGCTTGCCCGTGCGCCAGGCCAGGTCGTAGGCGTGCCGCCAGCCGTCCGGGCCGATCAGCGCGTTGGCCACGGCGGCCTCCCCGTCGGTGGGGCGCAGCAGCTGCCGGGAGACGAAGACGTCGACGAAGCGGCGGACGACCGCGTCGTAGAAGGACTCCGCGCCCGCGGGCGGCAGCAGGTGGTAGACGCCCACGCGGGTCTCGTAGAGCTCGCCGGCCCGGCGCGCGAAGCGCTCGGCGTCGGCCTCGGCGTGCTCGACGAAGACCTGCGTGAACTCGCGCACCTCGCGGATGAGCTGCTTGCGGCGCGGCTCCCAGCGGGGCATCTGGTCGGCCCACGCCCGGTGCCAGAGCCCCTGGCTGCGCCACAGGTACCAGGCGTCCTGGTCGGCGATCGAGGCCTGGACCTCGGGGTCGGTCCACTGCGCCTTGCGCAGCAGCCGGTCGCGCATCGGCCGGGGCTGCGGCGGGGCCTCGGTCATGTTGTCGTACGGCTTGCGCGGCTGCGCCCTGCGGTGGTCCAGGAGCCCGGCGAAGCCCAGCCGGTCGGCCTCGTGCACGTCGCCGGGCAGGCCGACCACCACCCGCCGCAGCCGGAACGGGTCGACCTGGCCGAGCGCCTCGAGCGCGCCGCGGCGCACGTCCAGCTCCTGGGCCAGGGTCGGCACGACGCGGTTGAGCTGCCGTTCGAGTGAGGCCAGGTTGTCCTCCATCGCCCGCATCCGGTTGGCCAGCGACTTCTGGATCTCGGCCGCGCCGGTGGCGGGGCGCACGTCCGGCAGCGGCAGCGGCTCGCGGGTGTTGAGCGGCTCGAGGTTGGTGGTGGTGAACATGCGCCGGATCTCGTCGATGTTGCTCTCGGCGGCGCCCGGCGGCACGGCTTCGAGCTGCGTCACCGCGCGGGCCAGCAGCCGGGAGCTGACGAGGTCGGCCAGCTCCTCCACGGGGACGGTCATGGAGGAGACGAAGGCCGTCGAGACGCCCCGGTTGCCGATGCCGGAGGCCGCCGCCACCTCGCGTTCCACGGCCCGGTTGATGAAGTCGTCGGCGAAGGAGGACTCGCCGCGGTCCTCCATGCCGCCGCCGTCGCCCGTGGCGTGCGGCTGGGTGCCGGCCAGCGAGACGATCAGGGAGGCGATCGAGCGGTGCAGGTCGTCCCGCTCGACGCCGGGCGGCATGGTGAACAGGAACGCCGTCTGCACGGTGCCGGTGGCCAGCCGCACCTCGCCCCTGCCCGGATAGCGCACGCCGAGCTCGCCGGCGATGCCCTGCTCGTCGATCTGCGTGCCGGCGTGCGGCGCGTTCTGGTCGTCGACCAGCCGGAACAGGTCCAGCAGGCCGGCGCCGGCGTTCAGGCGGGCCCGGCGGCCGCCGCCCTTGCCCTCGGCGAAGGCCGACGGCATGACGACCAGCGGGTAGATCCGCGCCCTGATCTGGTTGCGGGCGAAGGCGTCGCCGATCAGGTGCAGGTAGTCGTAGAAGATGCCGCTGCCGGTGCCGCCCGCCACCGAGTAGGCCACGAAGACGTCGCAGGTGCGTCTGAGCCGGCCGCCCAGCCCGGCGAGTTCGCCGCCCGAGTTGCTGATCGCGCCGATGGCGTCGTCGATGCCCTGCACCACCGGCCCGGGGCCGTGCCGCATCCGCTCGAACAGCGCCGCCCTGGCCACGGTGGGCAGCTGCCCGGCGCCGCGCATCAGCGGGGCGACCAGCGGCTCCTGCTCACGCGGCGGCAGCCAGTCCTTGACGTGGTCGCTCAACGTCGCCCGCAGGCTGCGGGCCACCTCCGGGTAGGAGTCGAACTTCGGCACCACGTCGTGGATCAGGTGGGCGGTCCGGGCGGCCGCCGGGAACTCCCGCTCGGTCGGCACCACCCGGCGCCGGGTGCGGGTCAGCTCGGCCTCGTTGAGGTCCACGTAGACGAACTGCAGGCAGGAGGGCAATTCGTAGGGTTGGTAGTTCTGCCAGCTGAAGTTCCTGATCAGGTCCATGCCGTCCGGACCGCACAGCTCGTCCCGCAGCCGCCGTTCCAGTTCCACTCCGACCCGGCAGCCGGTGCCGCCGAGCCCCACGAACATCATCGGATCGAAGATCCTCATGCGCCCCTCACATCAGGTCGTCGCCTGGCATAGGTCTGTGGGTCCTGCTCTGGGACGGCTCCCGCGAGCCGTACACGGGTTGTTCCGCGCCCTTGCCCCGGTCGTCGTCGACGCCGAGGAACATGCCGCCGGTCAGCGGGATCGGGCGTCCCGGGCGCAGCGGCTCCAGCTCCTGTCCGGACGGGTCGCGGACCAGGACGGTCTGGCCGCCGCCCCGGCGGGCCGTGTAGCCGGTGCCGAACGTGCGCACCAGGCGGCCGGCGGAGATCTCGAAGGTGAACTCGGGCCCCTCGCCGAGCGGCGCCTGCATCTTGCTGACGTACGGCTCGCCCGGCCGGTCGAAGAGGTAGAAGGTCAGCTCGCTCGGATCGGCCGCCCGCATCCGCGCGCGCCTCCTGAGGAGCAGCAGCGGCAGGGCCACCGCCAGGATCAGCAGGAGGACCAGGAGGGCCTGGAGCAGCCGCTGCCACAGCGGCGTGGGCGGCTGCACGTCGACGTCGACGAACTCCTCGGCCACCACCTGCCCGGCCGCGTCGACGACCTGGACCGAGCCGCCGACCTGGCCCTTGGGCGCCTCCGCGCCGATGCGCAGCTTGAGGGCGTGCTCGGAGGCGCCGGCCGGCGCCTGGAGCCGCTGGACGGACAGGCTCACCGTGCCCGGGACGTCGACGAGCCGCAGGGCGAGCTGGGCGGGCTCGGCGTCGTTGGTCACGCGTACGGTGCCGGCGACCTCCCCGCCCGGCTCGACGGTGGCCGCGTCGAGCTGCACCTGGGCGCGGAGCCGGTCGGCGGGCCCGGCGACGCGGGTCGCGTACGGGCGCTCGTCGCCGGCCACGCCCGGGCCGGTGACCTTGCCCAGGAAGGACAGGGCGCCGGTGGCCGTGGCCGGGATGGTGACCTGGCTGGAGTATTCGCCGTCGCTCTGGGCGCGGTCGGGGCCGTCGCCCGTGTCGCGCAGGTCGACGGGGAGCTCCTGGAAGCCGTCGCCGGACATCCGGGCGGTGAAGCGCAGGCCCTCCAGCGCCGCCGGGTCGGTGATCGTGCCGGTCCTGGTCTGCAGGCGCAGCCGGACGGCCACCTGCTCGCCCGGACGCGGCCGGGGGTTGCTCAGGGAGATCGAGGCGCGCAGCGCGCCCTGCCAGACGACGGTCGCGCTGACGTCCTGGCGGCTGACGCCCGGCGGCGAGGCCAGCTGGACCCGCCACTTGCCGGGCAGCGGGTTGCGGATGCGCAGCGACTCGACCGGGCCGGCCTCGCCGGCGACCTGGAAGGTCGAGTCGTTCTGCTCGCCCTGTTTGGGCACCTGGTTGCCGTCGGGGTCGAAGTAGGTCACCCGGATGCGCCGATCGCGCTTGACCACCACGATCGAGCCGTCCGTCGCGATGATCGGGATGTTGACCTGGAGGTCGACGGTGGCGTTCGGCTCGAGGGAGTCGGTGACCGACTGCTCGATGCCCGCGCACCGGGCGTAGGCGAACGCCTCCAGCAGCGATCGCTCCACGTCCGCCGAGGTAGCGACCACCCTCGCGCGGGGCGTGGCCGTCTCCTGGTCGCCGCAGGGCTGCCGCCAGCCGCCCGCGGCGAAGGCGTCGAGGCTCGTCTTGTCGGCCGAGCCGAAGCCCAGCGGCCAGATCTGCACGCGCGCCTTCTCGGCGTCCCGCAGGCTCCGGTCGATCTGCGCCCGGGCGTTGCGGTTGCGCGCCTGGGCGTCGGCGCCGTACTGCGGGCTGTTCCTGACGTCGAGGACGCCGTCGGTCAGCAAGAAGACGATCTTCGCCCGCTGCTGGTCGTCGGGCGCGTTCATGATGTCGAGCGCCTGCTCCAGGGCGGCGGCGTGGTCGGTGTCGCCGCCCTCGCCGCTGTTGCGGCGGCGCAGCTTCTCCACGCACCGGCTCAGCGACTCGCGATCCTGGGCCGTCTCCACTCCGGTCAGGGGGCAGGCGATGTCCACGGCCGCCTGGCCCGGGCCGTTGGAGCTGCCGAAGCCGACCACGGCCACCTGCGACTGCGGCGAGAGCTCGCTGAGGGCGATGAGCTGGGAGGCGGCCCGTTCACGGGCGACGTCCTGGCCGGACAGGCTGCCCGACTCGTCGACCAGGACGACCACGCGGACGGGTTTGACGTCGGAGGGCTGCGAAGCGCCCGCGGCCGTAGGTAAGAGCGCCACAGCAGCGGTCACGGCCAGGGCGAGAAGGGACCTGAGGGATGAAGTGACGCGCACATTTCCTCACAGTTGCCGTTTTACCTATCCGCAGAACGGAGAGAGGCCACCAGAAGTTTCTGCCGCAGTTATGGACGCAATGGAAGTCTGATTAATGGGGTCCGAAATTTAGCCTCGACGCAGACATATGGCAATCCTAAGGGGAGAAATGGCGGGTCAGGCGGCAGATGAGCGATGTGTGAATCCGCTGGTCACATTAGCCACATTAGTCACTTGACTCACAAAGCCGACATAAGGGGCATTTCCTGTCAGGGGTGGTGGGCGCGGATGATGAGGTCGGCGGCGTCGGCGGCGATGGCGCGCCGCCGTTCGGGCCGCAGCGGCAGCATCCCGTACGCCGTCTCGACCCGTCCCTCGGTGATCACCAGGTACGAGAACTGGCGCGCCGCCCTGGCCGGGTCCGGGACCCGCAGCCGCCCGTCGGCGTCGCAGTCGCGCAGGTAGTCGGCCACCGCGCGGTCCGCCGACGCCGAACTCCCTCGCCAGGTGCGCTGGAGCTCCGGATGGTGCGCCACCTCCGCGATGGTCAGCCGGTGCAGCGCGGACACGCGGGGTGAGAGCGCGATGTCGAGGATCCGCCCGCCGAGCGCGGTGAGCCCCTCGCGCGGATCCCCGCTCAGGACGATGTCCGCCGTGCCGTCCGCGTCGCCTGCGCTCACCGCCGACCTGGCCTCCTGGATCGCGGCCAGGAACAGCTGCTCCTTGTCCCCGAAATGGCCGTACACCGTCTGCTTGCCCACCCCCGCCACCGCGGCGATGGCGTCCACGCTCGCCCGGGCGTACCCCTGGTCGGTGAACACCTTGATCGCGGCGTCGAGGATGGCCCGGCGCTTGGCCGGGGAGCGTCGCGGGCCGTGCTCGGCCATGGTCTGTACCCACTTTCTCCGGATGAGGGCTAGTCTACGAGACGAGACGGTCTAGTCTAGTTTAGGGAGCGACGATGGACGCCGACGTCATCGTGGTCGGAGCCGGGCCCGTGGGGCTGCTGCTCGCCGCCGAGTTACGGCTCGCCGGAGCCAGGCCGCTGGTGCTGGAACGGCTCGCCGAGCCGAGCGCCGAGCCCAAGGCGCGGGGGATCGGCCCGCTGGCCGCCGAGGCGCTGCGCCGCCGGGGGCTGGGCGGGGCCCTGGAGGCGTACCGGGAGCAGGGGCTCGCCGACAAGGCGCGCGACCACGGCAGCGAGAAGGGGCATTTCGCGCAGATCTTCAAGATCGACCCCGCGTTGCAGGAGGAGCCGGACCGGGTCGGCGCGCCGATCTGGCAACGGGACCTGGAACGGGTCCTCGCTTCGCTCGTCGGAGACGAGGGTGTCATGATGCGTGAGTGCGAGGTCGTCTCCCTGGCCCAGGACGACTCCGGCGTCACCGTCACCGTCGCCACCCCGGCCGGGGAGCGGCGGTTCTCCGCGCCGTACCTGGTCGGCTGTGACGGGGGACGCTCGACGGTGCGCAAGCGGGCCGGGTTCGACTTCCCCGGCACCGAGCCCACGAGCGTCGTACGGCGGGTCCTGACCGACGCCCCCGGTCTCGACCGCCTCCCCGCGTCGGGCTGGACCTCCACGGGCAGGCTGATGCGGGCGCCCGGGATGGTGGCCACGATCGAGTTCGACGGGTTCCCCGAGGATCGCGGGCTGCCGCTGACCGCCGAGGAGATGCGCCGGAGCCTGCTCAGGGTGACGGGCGTGGACGTCGAGATCGCGCGGGTGCGCGGCCCGCTGCGGTTCACCGACGGCGCGCGCCAGGCGGCCACGTACCGGATCGGCCGGGTCCTGCTGGCCGGCGACGCCGCCCACGTCCACTCGCCGAACGGCGGCCAGGGGCTCAACCTCGGCCTCATGGACGCCGTCAACCTGGGCTGGAAGCTCGCCGCCACCGTCGCCGGGCGGGCCCCCGAGGGGCTGCTCGACACCTACACGGCGGAACGCCACCCCGTCGGCGCCGCCGTCCTGCACAACACGCGCGCCCAGTCCGCGCTGTCGTTGCCGGGGGAGCACGCGGCGGCCATGCGCGACATCGTGTCGGACCTGCTCGACCTCCCGGACGTCAACCGCTACTTCGGCCGGATGCTGAACGGGCTCGGCACCCGGTACGCGTTCCCGTACCCGGCCACGCACCCGCTGGCCGGCCGCGCCTGCCCGGACCTGCGGCTGGTGACGACTCCGGGGGAGACCCGCACGATCTCGGAGCTGTGCGGGGGCGGGCGGGCGCTGCTCGTCCACGCGCCGTCGCAGCCGGAGGTCGGGCGGGCGGCGGGGCCGTGGCGCGGGGCGCTGGACGTGGTCGAGGCGACCGTGAAGGATCGCGACGATCTGGCGGCGGCGCTCGTCCGGCCGGACGGAGCGGTCGCGTGGGCGTCCGGCCCCGGTCCCGCCGACACGGTCACGCTGACGGCCGCCCTCGGCACGTGGCTGAGGCCCTGACCGCCACCGCGGCCTTGACTGGGCGTGTCTGGTGGTTTTGGGGTTGATGTCAAGAATGCCCTAGTTTCTCTAGTTTGCTCCCTGTCACTACGATTTCCGCGTGCCTCCTGAGCAACAGAACACGACAGCCGTCTTCGTCAACCAGAGCGGACGGCGTCGAAGGCTGATCATGATCGGCTCGATCGCCGCGAGCGTCCTGGCTCTCGCGCTGCTCGCCGTCGTGCTCGCCGGAATGTTCTCCAGCACCACCCTCTCGGTGAACGGCTGGCCGGGCGACCGCTCAGGAGCCGCGGACGGCACGGCTTCGCCGGATCGCACGCCGACGCCTTCGCCGAAGCGGTCCGAGCGGCCGACCCCCTCCGCGACCCGCCCGGAGACGACCCGCCCGCCGTCGCGCCGGCCGACCCCCAAAGCCACCGGCCAGGTCCGGCCGTCGGCGACGTCCGGGCAGTCCTCGCCGCAGCAGGCGCGGCCCACGCCACGTGCCAGCACGGATCCGGCGCCGAGCAGCGACCCCGCGACGGATCCCGCGGCCGATCCCACCGCCGGACCCACGGACAGCGAGCCGCCCGGCCAGACCAGGATGCCGCCGGGACTCGATCCGGACCGGACGAAGGGCCCGAAGAAGTGAACGGCCCACCCTGGCACGACAAGCTGGTCTGGCCGGCCGCGCCCCTCCCCGCCTGGCAGGACCACACCGCCCGGCAAGGCGACGAACGGCCGCCCGACCCGCCCGCGCCGACCGCGAGACCCCCGGCCGACCCCAAGGGCCACTGGTTCCCGCTCGCCGTCTGCATGCTGCTGGCCGCCGCCGCGCTGGTGCTCAACGGGTATGTGACCAACGTCGGCGGCGAGACGCAGGCGCCCCCGCCCTCCACGGACTCCCCGACTCCGGAGCTGGAGAAGGTCCGGCGCGGCGGCCCCGTCCTCAACATCACGGCGAACGGGCCCGCCAGCGCCCGCCTGCCGGCCAGGACCATCGCGCTGACGTTCGACGACGGCCCCGACCCGGCGTGGACCCCGCAGGTGCTCGACATGCTGAAGAAGTACGGCGCCAAGGCCACCTTCTTCACCGTCGGCTCCAAGGTGGCGCAATACCCCGAGCTGGCGCGGCGGATCGTCGCCGAGGGGCACGAGCTGGGCAACCACACCTACTCGCACGCCGACCTCGCGGCGCTGCCCGCCTGGCGGCTCAAGCTGGAGCTGTCGCTGACGCAGCGGGCGCTGGCCGGGGCGACCGGGCTGCACACGACGCTGGCCCGCCCGCCGTACTCCTCGACCCCCGCGGCGATCTCCGGGCCGCAGTGGGCCGGCATGAAGGCCCTGGCGGCCGAGGGCTACCTCGTCACGCTGACGGACCTCGACACCAAGGACTGGAGCCGCCCCGGGACGGCGAACATCGTGGCGTCCTCGCTGCCGGCCAGAGGCCGGGGCGCCGTCGTCATGATGCACGACTCGGGTGGCGACCGGCGGCAGACCGTCGAGGCCGTCGGGGCCGTCCTGCGGGAGCTGACCGGCAAGGGCTACCGCGCCGTCACGGTGACCAAGGCGCTCGGCATGCCCTCGGCGCACCAGCCGGCCGGCGGCGCGGAACGGTTCGCCGGCTCCGCGCTCAACCTGGCCCAGCGGGCTTCGGAGGCATTCGCCGGCGTGCTGGCATGGGTGCTGCTGGCCGCGGGAGCGCTCACGGTGGGGCGGCTTGGCTTCTTCGCCGTGCTCGCCTGGGTGCACGCAGCCCGCAACAGGGGCGGCAGGCGGCGCAAGGGCCGCGCGCCCGTGTGGTCCGCGCCCCCGCCGGTGACCGTGATCGTGCCCGCCTACAACGAGGCGGCCGGGATCCAGGCCACGGTGCGGTCGCTGGTCGAGACCACCTACCAGGGCCCGCTCGAGGTCCTCGTCGTCGACGACGGCTCGACCGACGGCACCGCCGAGCTGGCGCAGGCGCTGGGGCTGCCCGGCGTACGGGTGATCCGCCGGCCCAACGGCGGCAAGCCGGCCGCGCTCAACACCGGCATCGCCCAGGCCGCCCATGAGCTGCTCGTCATGGTGGACGGCGACACCGTCTTCGAACCCGCCACGATCGGCCACCTGGTCCGCCAGCTCGCCGACCCCGCGGTCGGCGCGGTGAGCGGCAACACCAAGGTCGGCAACCGGCGCGGCATGATCGGGCGCTGGCAGCACATCGAGTACGTCATCGGCTTCAACCTCGATCGGCGCGCCTTCGAGCTGCTCGACTGCATGGCCACCGTGCCCGGCGCGATCGGGGCGTTCCGGCGTTCGGCGCTCGTGGCCCTGGGCGGGGTGAGCGCGGAGACGCTGGCCGAAGACACCGACCTCACCATGGCACTGTGCCGGGCCGGATGGCGCGTGGTCTACGAGGAGAAGGCCCTGGCCTGGACCGAGGCCCCGACCTCGCTCGGCCAGCTGTGGAAGCAGCGCTACCGCTGGTGCTACGGCACCGTGCAGGCGATGTGGAAGCATCGGCGCGCCGCCCTCGAACCAGGCCCGTTCGGCCGCCGCTGCCTCGGCTACCTGACGCTGTTCCAGGTGCTGCTGCCCCTGCTGGCCCCCGTCGTCGACCTCATGGCGATCTACAACACCGTCCTGGGCGATCCGCTCCCGGTCGTCGCGGTATGGGCCGGTTTCGTGGTGGTGCAGGCGCTGACGGGCTGGTACGCGCTCCGCCTGGACGGAGAACGCGCCTCCGCGCTCTGGGTGCTGCCGCTCCAGCAGTTCGTCTACCGCCAGCTCATGTACCTCGTGGTCATCCAGTCCCTGGCAACGGCCCTGCTGGGCGTGCGGCTGCGCTGGCACACCGTACGGCGGGAGGGCACGTTCAGCGACCCCGGGCCCGCGGCGCCGGCCCCGCACGGGATCGACGGCGCCGAGCGGTTCGCGGACGCGAGGTGAGACACGTCAGGCGGTGTGCGGCAGGGGTTCGAGCATGCGGTGCGGACGCCGTAGGGCGCGGCTGACGGGGTCGTCCCGGAGGAGGTCGGCGTCGGGGCCGGGGCGTACCTCGATCTCGGTCAGCTCGGGACGGACGCCGCAGGCCGGGCACATGCCGTAGCCGTCGATCCTGGTGTCGCAGGGCACGTGGCAGAAGATCCGCCGCGGCTTGCCCGACAGGTGGCGTTCGCCCCAGCTGCTCAGGGCGAGGGCGGCCGGCCAGAGCTCCTGCCCCATCTCGGTCAGGACGTACTCCTCGCGCGGCGGCGACTCCTGGTAGCGGTGGCGGCGCAGGACCCCGGCGTCCACGAGCGTGGTCAGGCGCTGGGACAGCACGGCCCGCGGGATGTCCAGGTGGGCCAGGAAGTCGCCGTAGCGGCGCACGCCGTACAGGGCGTCGCGGACGACGAGCATCGTCCAGCGCTCGCCGACCAGCTCCAGAGAGCGGGCGAGCGAGCAGTCCTGGCCGTCGTAGTTCTTGCCGAGCGCCATGACCCCCAGGGTAATTCATTCATTGAACCTTGGCGTGTTAGCGTGTGCCTCTCAGTTCAATGAATGAACCAAGGAGACGCCGTGACACTCACCCGATCGGCTCCCGCCCCGACGACCCCGCACGCGGCGGGCACGGTGGCCGTGGCGGCCTGCGCCGCCGCGCTGCTCGCATTGGTCAACTACACGGTGCCGATGGTCACGCTGTCCCAGGCCGCCGCCGACCTCGGCTCGGGCCCCACCGGTCCCGCCTGGATGCTGAACTCGATCTCGCTCGGCCTGTCCTCGCTCCTGCTGGTCGCGGGCGGGCTCGCCGACGACCACGGGCGCAGGCGCGCCTACGTCGCCGGCACCTGGGCGCTGGCCGCCGGAGCCCTGCTGGCGGCGCTTTCCGTGAACACCGCGATGTTCGTCGTGGCCAGGCTGGTGCAGGGCGGGGCGAGCGCGGCCATGCTGGCGGGCAGCCTGGGCATGCTCGGCCACGCCTACCCGGGCGGCCCGGACCGCGTCCGGGTGACCGGCCGCTACGGCGCGATGCTGGGGCTGGGCATCGCCCTGGGGCCGCTGCTGTCGGGCTCGATCGCCGCCGCCTGGAGCTGGCGCGGCGTGCACGTCCTGATCGCCGTCGCCGGCGCGGTCCTGGCCGTGGCGGCCGGCCGGGTGCTGCCGGAGTCGCGCAGCGAGCGCCGCCGCCCGCACGACCTGCCCGGCGCGATCACCCTGGCGCTCGGCACCGCCGCGCTGCTCGCCGGGGTCACCGAGGGCCGGCTGGGCTGGAACCGGCCCGTCGTGTACGCGTCGTTCGCCGCCGCGGTCGTGCTGCTGGCCGCGTTCACGCTGATCGAGAACCGCCGCCGCGAGCCCCTCGTCGAGCTCGGCCTGCTGCGCCGCCCGCTCTTCCTGGTGGCCACCTCGGGCGCGTTCGTGACCGGGATCGCCGTCATCGGGATGATGAGCTACCTGCCGACCGTGCTCCAGGTGACCCGCTCGCTCACCCCGCTCACCAGCGCCGTGCTGTTCTCGCTGTGGTCGGGCATGTCGTTCCTGGCCTCCCTGCTGGCCCGGCACCTGCGCGTCCACTCGGGCGTCCGCCTCGCGCTCGGCCTGCTCCTGTCCGCCGCCGGAGCCGTGCTCACGCTCGGGGTCGCGGACGCCGCCCCCTGGACGCGGGTCGTCGCCGGCCTGGTGGTGGGCGGCGTCGGCAGCGGGCTCATCAACGCCTCGCTGACCCATCTGGCCATCGAGAGCGTGCCGCTCGCCCGGGCGAGCATGGGGTCGGGCGCCAACAACACCGCCCGGTACGTCGGCTCCTCCCTGGGTGTGGCCGCCATGGCCACCACGATCGGCGCGCTCGGCTGGCAGCACGGCACCGACGTCACCACGGTCGCCTACGCCGCCATCGCGGCCCTCGCCGCCGCCCTCACCCTCACCCTCACCCTCGGCCGCTCCCGCACATGAGCGCGTCGCGCCGTCAGACCGTGGCGGGCTCAGGGGACGAGGACCAGGCGGCCGCGCAGGCCGCCCTTGGCCAGGCGGCGGTGGGCGGCGGCGACCTGGTCCAGGGGCAGGGCCTCGGCCACGCGGAGGGTGAGGGAGCCGGCCTCGACCAGCGCGACCAGGTCCGCGAGGCGGACGCCGTCGGCGCGGATCCAGTGGTCGAACACCTGGGTGCCGCGCAACGGCAGCGGCGCCCCGCCCGCGACCAGCGCGGCGAAGACGCCGCCCGAGCGGACGGCGTCCAGGGCCGCCGCCCCGGTCACCGCGGCGTCCAGCGCCCCGTCCACGCCGCCCGGCACGAGAGCGCGTACGGCCTCGCCCAGCCGCGCCGTACGCGGCACGAACCACTCGGCGCCGAGCCCGCGCACCAGCGGCTCGTCCTCGGCGCCGGCCACCGCGACCACCCGCAGCCCGCGCGCGGCGGCCAGCTGCACGGCGAACCCGCCCACGGCCCCGGCCGCGCCGGTGACCAGCAGCGTCCGCCCGGCGGCCAGCTCCAGCCGGTCGAGCGCCTGCACCGCGGTGAGCCCGTTGAGCGGCAACGTCGCGGCCTCCACCGGCGAACGGCCCGACGGCGCGCGGGTGACCGCGTCCGCGTCGAGGACCACGTACTCGGCCTGGGCGCCGAGCGGCACGTCGAGGCGGTCCGACAGGCCGATCACCCGCTCGCCCGGCACGACACCGGTCACGCCGGGGCCCACCGCGTCCACGATTCCGGCCACGTCCCAGCCGACGCCGATCACGTCCCGGGCCGGCAGCAGGCCCGCCTCGCTGAGCGCCCCGGACCGGGTGGCCAGATCGACGGGATTGACCGTCGCCGCCTCGACCCGGACGCGGACCTGCCGCTCCCGGACTGCGGGCACCGGCACGTCCGCGATCTCCAGCACCTCGGGCCCGCCGAAAGCGTGAATGACGACTGCGCGCATCGATAACTCCCTCATCAGGTTTCGCTGCGACAAACCTACGGAGAGCTGCTCTCCATCGGGAAGTACGCACTTCGAGGTGCGTACCGCACGCGGACGAGCGCGGCTGGCTTCTACGGCCGAACCGGCACCCTCCAGCACCTGCTGATCATGGTCTGTCCCGGACGCGGCGCGCGATGGCCGGTCACCGCTGAACACGGAGAGTATTCGCAAGCGACCCGGTACCCGTATATCCGCAGATCAGCCATCATGTTGGGAAGGGGGTACACGGGTGAGCGTCACCCGTGGTGATACGGGGAGGCCGGAATGAGATGGTGAAACGGCTGTTTCCACGCTCGATCCGGGCGCGGCTGACCACGGTCGCGACACTGGCGGCGGCGGTCGTCTTCACCATCACGGCCGCCATCACGCTCGCCACCGCGCCCGCCAATCTGCGCGGGGCCGTGCAGACCAGACTGGAGCTGGCCGTCCGCCGGGTGGCCGGCGAGCTGGAGTCGGGAGAGTTCCACACGGTGCTGCAGACGCCGTCGCGGGTCCAGCTCCTGCAGGTGGTCTCGGCCCGCGGCAACGTGATCGCGACCAGTCCCGGCGTGAGCAACATCCCGACCCTGATGAGGTTCCGGGCGGACCAGCCCGAAAAGATCTACATGACCGAGCTCACGCTGTCCCCCCATCTCACCGAGCCCGAGGCCCACTACCTGGTCATGGCCCTGAAGGTGAGCTCGCCGATCGGCGTCACCACGGTGTACGGGGCGGCCTCGCTGACCGACGTGGACAAGGCCATCAAGTGGGTGGAAGTCCTGATGTTCCTCGGCATCCCGCTCATCCTGCTGAGCGTGGCCGGCATCGCGTGGGCCGTGGTCGGGGCCGCCCTGCGCCCGGTCGAACGCGTACGGGCAGAGATGGCCGAGATCACCGGCCAGGACCTCAGCAGGCGCGTGCCCGTGCCCGACACCGGCGACGAGATCACCGACCTCGCCACCACCACCAATCACACCCTCGACCGCCTCGAACGCACGGTCGAGACCCAGCGCCGCTTCGTCGCCGACGCCTCCCACGAGCTCCGCAGCCCCATCTCGGCCCTGCGCGCCCAGCTGGAGGTGGCCAGCGCCTATCCCGACGAGACGGACTGGCGGGCCACCGGCGAGCAGGCGCTGGCCGCCGCCGACCGCCTGACCGGCATCATCGACGAGCTGCTGATGCTGGCCCGGCTGGACGCCGGCGCGGTCGGCGAGCGCCGCGTGGTGGACCTGGTCCGCGTGGCGGAGGAGCAGGTCAACCGCCGCGCGGGCGGCCGGGTGCCGATCGTCGCCGACCTGTGCGTCTCGGCGCCGGTCTACGGCTCGCCCCTGCAGCTCGACCGCCTGCTGACCAACCTGCTCGACAACGCCACCCGGCACGCCGCCACCCGGATCGACCTGGAGGTGGCCGTGGACGGCGACAAGGTGACCGTCACGGTGACCGACGACGGCGACGGCATCCCGCCACAGGATCGGGAGCGGGTCTTCGAACGCTTCACCCGCCTGGCCCCCGCCAGGGCCAAGGACAAGGGCGGCAGCGGCCTCGGCCTGGCCCTGTGCCGCGACATCGCCGCGGCCCACGACGGCACCCTCAGCCTCGCCGACCACTCACCCGGCGCCCGCTTCGTGGCCGTCTTCCCGGTGCCCGAGCGCTCCTGACATCGCTGTTCGGAACTTTTCGGAACACGGCGTATTCCTTGTTGGGCCCGGGCACCCGAGCCAAGGTGAAGGTCATCCAGGTTCCCGTACCTCCAGCCATCCGTGCAGAGCACAGGGAAGGAATCACCCCGATGACCGCGACGATCGCAAGACTCGCCGACAAACTACTCCAGCGCCTGGTCCCGCGCGCCGAGGCCGCGGCGGCCTGCCCCGGGTGCGGCTCCGACTGCCAGACCCGCTGCTGCACCACGGGGGCGCGCGTCATGTACATCACGTGCTGCCCGAGGATCGGCAGCACCGGTTGCAACTGCTACTCCCGAGGCGACTGCTGACCGACGAGGGCGCCTGCCGTCACCCGTGCCCGGCACGCGGTGACGGCCGGGTGAGCCCCGGGCTAGCCGGCTCGCCATGATCGTCTCCCGTCTCGACGAGCTCGTGGAGCTCTTCTCGCCCACCACAACGAAGGGGAACAGCATGACCGTGCTCGTCGTCGCCGTGGTCCTGGTGGCAGCGCTCTGCCTGCTGGATCTGCTGCTGACGTTCGGGGTGATCAGACGGCTCAAACAGCACACCGTTCACCTCGAGGACCTGCTGCAGCGCCGCTACCTCGGCCAGGACATGCTGCCGGTCGGCTCGCGGATCGGTGAGTTCGAGGCGGTGACGGCCGACGGGCGGACCGTGTCCGGTGGCACGCTGACCGGCAACACCGTGGTGGCGTTCTTCTCGACGGAGTGCGGGCCGTGCAAGGAGGCGCTGCCGGGCTTCGTGGAGGCGGCGCGGGAGACGCCGGGGCAGGTCCTCGCCGTCGTCGCCGGTGACGCGGAGCGCGCGACCGAGATGGTCGAGCGGCTGGCGCCCGTCTCGCTGGTGGTGGTGGAGGAGATGGGCGGGCCGGTCAGCCGGGCGTTCGAGGCCAACGCCTTCCCCGCGTACGGCGTCGTGGACGCCGAGGGGTACGTGATCGCGACCGGGCCCGACATCATGCGGTCGCCGGTCGTGGCGATCGGGTGAGGTCGACCGCCGGACAGGCCCTGGCGCTGGTGTGGCGGGCCGCCTCCGGCACCCTCCTCGCCTACCTGGCGAGCGTGCTGCTCGCCTCGGCCGTGCCCGTGGTCATGGCGTGGCTGACCAAGCTGATCCTGGACGGCCTCGTCACGGGCGGCGTACTCCTGCCGCTCGCGGCGGGCCTGGCCGCGAGCGGGCTGGCGGGGGCGCTCGCCCTGCAGGCGGGGCAGTATCTGCGGGCCGAGCTGGACCGGCGGGCCGGGCTGAGCGCGCGGGCCGGGCTGTTCGCGGCGGTCGAGCGCTGGCGGGGGCTGGCCAGGTTCGAGGACCCGGCCATGCTCGACCGCCTGCGGCTGGCCGAGCAGAGCGCCGCCGCGCCGGGCCGCGTGGTGGACGCGCTGTTCGGCCTCGGACGCGGGGCTGTGACGCTGGCCGGGTTCGTCGGCTCGCTCCTGGTGATCAGTCCCGCGTTCACCGCCGTCGTGATCGGCTCGGCGCTGCCCGCGCTCGTCGCGGAGCTGCGCCTGGCGCGGGGGAGGGCGCGGGTGCAGTGGGAGATCGGCCCGGCCGAACGCCGCGAGCTGTTCTACGGCACCCTGCTCGGCAGCGTGGACGCCGCCAAGGAGATCCGCCTGTTCGGCCTCGGTGGCTTCCTGCGCGGCCGGATGATCGCCGAGCGGCGGTCGGTGGACGCCGCCGAACGCGGCCTGGACCGGCGGGAGCTGGCCGTGCAGAGCGCGCTCGCGGCGCTGTCCACGCTCACCGCCGGAGGAGGGCTGATCTGGGCCGTCGGGAGCGGGATGTCGGTCGGCGACGTGTCGATGTTCATCGCCGCGGTGGCCGGGATCCAGGGCGCGATCGAGGGGCTGGTCGGCTCCACCGGCCAGGCGCACCACCAGCTGCTGATGTTCGGGCACCACGCCGCCGTGCTGCGCGCCGAGCCCGACCTGCCCTCACCGGAGACGGGCGGGCCGTCGCCGCTGCGGCGCGGCATCGAGCTGCGTGACGTGTGGTTCCGCTACAGCGAGGAGCATCCGTGGGTGCTGAGCGGGGTCAGCCTGTTCATCCCGTACGGCCGGTCCGTCGCGCTGGTCGGCCGGAACGGCGCCGGCAAGAGCACGCTGGTCAAGCTGCTGTGCCGGTTCTACGACCCGCAGCGGGGCGCGATCCTGTGGGACGGCGTGGACCTGCGCGACCTCCCCGTCGAGGAGCTGCGCGCCCGGACCGGCGCGGTCTTCCAGGACTTCATGGCGTACGACTTCAGCGCCGCCGACAACATCGCCGTGGGCGACCTGGCGGTGCTGGGCCGGGCGGCCCCGGTCGAGGAGGCGGCGCGGCGGGCCGGGGTCCACGACGACCTGGCCCGGCTGCCCCGCGGCTACGACACGGCCCTGACCCGCATGTTCTTCGGCGAGAGCGAGGACGGCGAGCAGGAGACGGGTGTGCTCCTGTCGGGTGGGCAGTGGCAGCGGGTGGCCCTGGCCCGCGCCTTCCTGCGCGGTGACCGGGACCTGATGATCCTGGACGAGCCGAGCGCCGGGCTGGACGCCGAGGCCGAGTACGAGGTGCACAGCCGGCTGCGGGAGATCAGGGCGGGCCGGACCAGCGTGCTCGTCTCGCACCGGCTCGGCTCGATCCGCGAGGCGGACCTGATCGCGGTGCTGGTCGAGGGGCGGCTGGGGGAGCTGGGGCGGCACGACGAGCTGCTCGCCCGTGGAGGTCTGTACGCGAGCTTGTGGGCGAAGCAGGCCTCGGGATACATCGACGCGGAGGAGCAGCGCATCCCATGATCTTCATTGTCGTCGCGGCACTCGTGGCCGTGCTCTTCTGGGCGCTCAGGAAGCGCTACCTGGTGGTGACGGTGCGGGGGTACAGCATGCGGCCCTCCTACCTGCCCGGGGAGAAGGTGCTGGTACGGCGGACCGCCGCGGCGAAGGTCCGGCGCGGCCAGACCGTCGTCTTCGAGGCGCCGGGCCGTATGGGGGAGGGGGCGGTGGCGGAGGCCGCGCCGCCGCCGCCCGGCTCCTTTGCCGTGGACGTGGGTCTGCTGATCAAGCGGGCGGTGGCCACGGGCGGCGATCGCGTGGACTTTCCCGTTCCCGGGGCGGGGCCGGTCGTGCCGGAGGGGCATCTGGCCGTGCGGGGCGACAACGTTGACGAGTCCTTCGACTCCCGAGATTTCGGATATGTCCCACCAGAGCGGGTGGTGGGCGTCGTGGTGCGCCGCCTCGGAGCACCTTAGCCACGCGGGTCGCCTTTGCGCCGGTCACTGCCCGCGCGGGTCGCCGCCTGCGCGGGCCAGGTCGGCGAGCTCGGCGATGACCTGGCGGGCCGCGGCCTCGGTGATCGGGTCGGGGGTCCGGCTCGCCGCCGCCACGATGAGCCGGTAGCCGAGGACGGCCAGCTCCTCTCCCAGCGGCCAGACCGGGTCGTCGGGTCGTGAGGTGGCCGGGGTGCGTACGGACCGGGCGGCGACGCGGCGGTGCGCGTCGAGCCAGGCCGCCGTCTCCTCCGCACGGCAGCCGCAGGCCCTGGTGAAGGCCACGACCAGCTCCCGGCGGGGCAGCCGGTTACGGCCGAACGCCGAGGCCAGCGTGCTGTACGGCAGGAAGTCCCCGGCAGCCGCCGCACGGGCTTCGAGCTGCCGGTACGTCAGCCCCGACCACGCCTTGAGGCTGCGCAGCCCCGCGACGAACTCGGCGGGCGTACGCAATCCGATGGACGGGATGGCGGCGGCATGGTCGGTCACGGGTGAAAGAGTCGATCAAGGAATGTTGAGCCCGCGTTGAGCATGCGTCGAGCGCCCTCAGTCCGGCCGGTAGTCGCGCATGTAGCGGGAGACCTTCTCGGTGTAGTCGCGCCACCGTTCGGGGATGCCGCGCGCCCGCTTCAGCGGGTCGACGCCGCTGCGGTAGAGGGCGGCGAGCTTCAGCGCCGGGTCGCCGGGCAGGTCCGCGACCCTGGGGCCCAGCGTGCACAGGAACCGTCCCATCGACAGGATCGACAGCTCCGGGCTGAACGGCGGCACGGGCTTCGGGCTCTGCAGGCCGCCCGGCTGCCAGTACCAGAGCACCGACGGGGTCCACCTGGAGATGCCGTACTCGTCCTTCACCGGATCTGACAGGCCGGGGTCGTAGCCGGACTCCGCCTTGAGCATCGCGGCGATCAGGGCCGGGCTGAGCCCGGGCTCCCGGCAGTACGTGCCCGCCTGCACGATCAGCTCGCGGTACTGGCCGGGGATGTCGGAGCCGTCCCGCAGCCACCGGCTGGTCGAGCCGCTCGCGGGCGGCGTGCTCGCGGCCGCGCGGGTGCCGCCGGGCTGGTCCGGGCTCTGGGTGAGGTTGACGGCCACGACGGTGACGGCGGCCGCGGCCACGACGGCCGCCGCACCCCCGGCGATCGCCCTGCGCCGGCCCTTTTCGGACGGCCGCATATGCGCTTCCCCGCCCGACGACGGCCCCTGCGCTTCCCCGCCCGACGGCCGTACCTGCGCTTCTCCGCCCGACAGCCGCACCTGCGGTTTCCAGCCCGACGGCGGCACGGCGGTGGACGACGACAGGGCCGCGGCGTAGGCGGCGGCGTCGGGCCAGCGGGCCTCCCTGCCGGGATCCAGGGCGCGCATCACGGCGGCGTCGACCGCATCCGGCACCTCGGGACGCAGCGCGCTCGGCGGCACCCGCTGCTCCGGCTTGGCGGGCACCCTGCCGGTGAGCATGTGGTAGGTCAGCGCGCCCAGGCCGTGGACGTCGGCGCGCGCGTCCGGCGCGCCGTCGAAGTAGAGCTGCTCGGGAGCCTGGTAGCCGGGCGAACCCGCGGGCAGCGTCAGCCCGCTCAGGTGGTCGGTGGACCGCGCGATGCCGAGGTCGGCCACCATCACCCGCTCACCGCCCTCGGGACGCGAGCAGAACAGCACGTTCGACGGCTTCAGGTCGCGGTGGACGACCCCGATGCTGTGCAACACGGACACGCCCTGGCAGATGTCGCGCATCAGGCCGAGCGCCTCGTCGACGGTGAGCGCCCCGCCGGACAGGCGGTCCTCCAGCGTGCCGCGGTCGGCGTAGGTCATCACGAAGTACGGGCGGCCGTCGTCGAGTTCCCCCACGTCGAAGACCTGTACGAGCAGGTGGGAGTCGGCCCTGCGCAGCAGCCGCGCCTCCTGGAGGAAGCGCCCGCGCACGTCGGGCTGGCGGGCCCAGTTGTCGGCGAGGATCTTGACGGCCACCGGCGAGCGCAACTCGTCGTCATGGGCCAGATAGACGGAGGCGAACCCCCCGACACCGATGAGCTGCTCGATCCGGTAGCGACCTGCTTGGGACGGAGCCGTCATTCAGCTCATCATCGCCGATCATCGTGGATCCGTCCACGCGCCCTGGTAGCTACCAGGTTACGGAAATGGCCCCGCGCCCCGCAGGATCGACGCGGATACCGACATCGGGAGGAAAAGCATGATGAGTATCCGACGGGCCGCGCTCGCCGCGGCCTTCGGGCTGGCGATCGCGGGGGTCGCCGGCCCAGCTGCGGGGACCGCCACGGCCGCCGCGGGCGACGCCAGCCCGTGCGGGAAGCCGTTCCGGCACGGTAACGACACGGTCCAGAACTGCCCCGACTGGTCGCCGAGCGGGAGCATCCCGGTCTACGAGTCGCCGGCCAAGGGTAAGATCGTCGGCTACATCGATCCGGCGGGGGACGACTGGTACCTGTGCGAGAAGGCCGGGGCGAGCTACACGCTGGGCTCGTACCGGAACTACTGGTGGGCGGCCACCATGGCCGACAACGACAGGTGGGGGTACGTCAGCGAGGTCTACTTCCGCGGGGGCGGCAACGACGAGTCCGACGGCGGCCTGCGGGAGTGCAGGCGCCCGGGTGGCAAGCCGTTGCCCGTATGACCTGGACACCTTCACCGGCACGCGAGTAGGGTCCCGCGGATGCACAGCACCATCTTGATCCAGATGGCGGCGGCGCCTACCGACGACCGGCCGTACTCGCTGGAGCTCGCGCCCGGGGAGCAGGCGCTCTTCGGGCGCGGGGCTCCCGGCTCTCCCGTGGATCTCCGGCTGGACGACGCCGCGGTCTCCCGGCGCGCCGGCGAGATCGTCGCGGTGGGGGACTACTGGCTGCTGTCCAACCTCAGCACGTCGAAGACGTACGTCGTGGAGAACCCGGAAGGGGGCGGGGAGTTCGTCAAGGTGCCGCCGGGGCGGATGGGGGCGCCGATCCCGTTCGAGTTCTCCAGGGTGAGTCTGCCGGCGGTCGACGGCACGGTCTCGTTCCTGGTGTTCGCGCCGCAGCACGTACATGTGCCGCCGCACCGCGCCGACGAGGGCGCGGCCACGCAGGTCGCCTACCCGCTCGACCAGAACGCCAAGTACTTCCGCATCCTGGTGGCGTTGTGCGAGCCGCGCCTGCGCGACCCCTCGACGTCGCGCATACCGACGATCCCCGAGATCGCCGAGAGGCTCCCAGACCTGGAGCTGAGCCGTACCGCCATCGGCTTCCACATCGGCTACCTGGCCGAGAAGAAGCTGCACGTGAAAAGCCCGCAGGGCGGTGAGGGCAAGGCCGACTGGCAGCGTCACGCGCTGGTGTCGCTGGCGCTGAGGTTCGACCTCGTGACCGGCGAGCACCTGGCCCTGCTGCCGGTGCCCGGCCGCTGAGCGTCAGCCCGGCCGGAACGCCCTGACGGCCAGGACGGACGGTACGGGGCGCTCCTGCGGCTCGTACACGCGCCCGACGGCCAGCCCGGCGTCGACGAAGGCGTTCATCAGGTCGGACAGCGGCACGTGGCTCATCCCGACCCGGTCCCGGACCCCGCCCTTGCGCCACCACGGCGAGCGCTTGTGCCACCCCTTGATCCGGTACGTGGGATGGATGATCACCGCGCCGTCCTCGCGGGATTCGATGTGGGGGCCGTTGAAGCACGGGTGCACCCCGTAGAACAGCAACTGGCCGCCCGGGCGCAGGACCCTGGCCGCCTCCCGCAGCAGCCCGGCGAAGTCGGGGATGTCGGTCGAGACCCAGATCGCGGTGACGGTGCCGAACGTGCCCGTGGCGAACGGCAGGGCCGTGGCGTCGCCCTGGAGGAGGGGCGCGGGGTCCCGGCGGCGGGCCAGGCGCAGCTGGTCGGCGGAGCGGTCGAGGCCGATGACGGTCCGGCCGGTGGAGCGGATGGCATCGAGATAGAGGCCGGTGCCGCAGCCGACGTCCAGGCACGGCCCCTCGCCGGGGCCGAGGAGGTCGACGATGTCCTGCGTGGTGATGTAGGCACTGGAGCCGATGTACTCGTCGTACCAGTCGGCCTGGCCGTCATAACGCGCGGTCATGATCTATTGATACCTGCCGTGGCGGGGCATCGGGGGCGTCCTTGCAAGGGCGGTCAAGGAAAATTACTCACCAAAGCTATACAAATCGGACTTAAGGCCATAATCTCGACATGCCCCAGCCCGGGGAGCTGGCTGGGGCACCAAAACCTCATGGCGGGTCACCGGGAAGCCGAGTGGATCGCCCGCACCATCGCCTCGGAACACCGGCAAGCGGAGGCCATCGCCTCGATCGCCGAGGTCGCCGTCCCATCCCGGCGCCTGCTCGCCAAGGTGGCGTCGCACCTCCGCGTGAACCGCGGTCAGAACGTGGCGATCGGGTTGACCGGACTGCCGGACGTACCGGCGAAGCGGACCGGCGCGACTGCGAGGTGGAAGTCCCACTGGCCGAGCTCGGCGGCCGTCGTCGCGCACGCCTCCAGGTCGCAGTTGTCGAGCATCCACAGACCCATGGCGACGAGGCTCACGGCGTGAACCGGCATCAACACGTCGTCGTATCCCGACGGCTGAACGTCCTGGGGGGTGTCAGCGCCGATCAGCGCGACCTCCCGTTCATGCAGCCATGGCAGGCAGGACGCGTGCCACCCGGCCTGCGTGAAACCGTTGACCGCACCGCTCTCGTGCCGGGCGCGGCCGTAGCCGGTCCGCAGGAGTACCGCGTCGCCGGGTCGCACCCGCACACCCTGGCGACGCTCGGCCTCCTCGAGGTCGTCGGGAAACACGCCCTGTCCCGGTTCCAACCACGGCACATCCCGCACGCTCGCGATGTCCAGCAGGACACCACGCGTGATGATCCCGTTCGCCGCCGCCGTGACGGACGCCCACGCCGATCCCGTTGCGGCGTCGACCAGCGAGTGCGACCGCCCGTTGTACATCGTGCCGTCCCAGAAGATGTGGCACGGCGAGTCGATGTGGGTGAGGGTGTTGCCGTGGAACGTGATGCCGAGCCGCTCGGACGAAAAGCCCCAGCGCCGGTCGTTGTGGAATGCGGCCACCGGCATGTTCTCGGCCCCCGGCATGTCGGCGGCGCATGGGCACGTCGTCGTCGACCGCTCCATGTCTTCCGGTACGGCGACCTCCCATGCGCACGACACGCTCCTGCCGTGGCGCACGGCCCGCGCCGCCGCCAGCCGGACGTCGTCGGTGATGTGGTTCAGAGTGCCGAGCTCGTCGTCGTCGCCCCACCGTCCCCAGTTCGACAGCGTGTCGAAGTATCCGAGCACGTCGTCCTGTGTGGGCATCGGTCGCTCTGCCGTCATCCCAGCATCGACTCCTCCGGTCACGTGGTTCGAGGCACCGCAGGCAGGGTATCCCGCCCTATGACCTCGCCGGGGCCGGAGAGACGGTGTGACCTCGATTCGCGTCTGAGGGCGACCCCGACCTCCGAAAGCACCCAGCAGGAAAGATCATCCAGGCCATCGCCGTGACCTTCTCCGCCATGGTGCTCGGCGTCGCCCTCCTCGCGGGTCCGGGCTTCGGATGGTGGGTTACCTGGGGGACATGACGGCGATGTCGTCACCGAACGCGACGACCAGCCGGCCGCCCGACGCGACGGCGACATGCGACACCGCGCCGGGCAGATCCGCCTGTCGCAGCTGGCGCCCGCTGCCCAGATCCCACATCCGGACGGTTCGATCCGCGCCGCCGGTCACCACGGCGGGGCGGCCGTCCAGTTCGGTCACGGCCACGGCCTTAACCGGTGCCGTGTGCCCGATCAGGGGGTCTCTGACCAGTTTTCCGCTGTTCAGGTCCCACACCCGGACTGTCTGATCCGCACCGGCGGTCACCGCGACCGGGGCGCCGTCCAGGTCACTGATCGCGACGGCGTTCACGGCTCCGCTGTGACCTGTCTCCGGCTGACAGACCGGGCGGCCGCTGGACAGCCACCACACCCGGATCTCGGGCGTGTCGGATCCGTGTCCGGCGGTGACCGCCACGGCGCGGCCTCGAAGCGAGCCGACGGCTGCGGCGGTGACATGGGTGTACCCGCCGCCGCGCCCGGCGACGGCCGTACACATGGAGCCGCTGTCCAGGTACCACACGCGCGCCTGGTTGTGCCGTCCGCCGGTCACCACCACGGGGCGGTCGGTCAGCCGGCCGGTGGCGAGCGCGGTGATCCGGCCGTTGTGGTCCTGCCGGTAGTCCGAGGTGGTGAACGTGATGTCCAGCTCCTGACCCTCAGGCAGTCGCAGCAGCCGCGGCACGAATCGCTGATTACAGGTGATCACCGCTACGGGGTCCCCGTGGAAGTCGGCCAGGGCGAGCTGTGTCCGTCCTTCTCCGGTGGGGATGGCGGGGGCCACCGCAGTGCCGTCGGCCAGGTCGGTGACGCACACGTACCCCTCGCCCCATCTGGGGTCGTCGGCGGGGCCGTCGTGGTGGGCCGTGACGATGACCTCGCGGCCGTCGACCTCGCAGACCGTCAGGGCGGTGATGTCGCCCGGCAGGCCGCGCGGCGCTCCGGCGGCTGGTGCGGCGCACGCGGCGGTCAGGTCCCACGCCTGCACCACGGACGAGAGCATGCCGCTGGTGACGGCGATCGGACGGCCGCCGGCCTCGGCCACGCGGATCGCGTCAGGTTTTCCGCGCCCCGGAGGCAGGGGCGCGCACAGCGGCTCTCCTGTGGCGAGGTCCAGCACTCGTACGCGCCCTTCGCGGTCGAGGGCGACCACGATCGAGCGGCCGTCGAGTTCGGCGGCGGCGAGCGAACTGCTGCCACGCGCCAGCACGTCCTCGGGCAGCAGTTCGCGAACGAGAGTCCCCTCGCGCAGATCCCGCACTTCGACCGGCCCGTCGTAGCCGCCGGTGACCACGACGGGGCGGCCGTCGAGAGACAGGGCGAGCAGGCTTTCCGGCCGACCGGAAGTCTTTGTCGGCGCTGCGACCTCCGTCCCGTCGAGGGGATCCCACACACGCACGAAGCCGTCGTAGTCACCGGTGACCGCGACCGCGCGGCCGTCCAGGGTCGTCGTGGCGATCGAGATCACCCTCGTGTCGCCGTGCGCCTCGAACGGCCTGCCCAGAGGGCGCTGCGCGAGCAGGTCCCAGACTTTCACCGCCGATCCGCCGGAGATCGCCACCGGACGGCCCGCCACCGTGGTGACGGCCAGCGGATCGCTTACGTGGCCTTCGGTGACGAACGGCGAACCGACGCGCTCCCCGGAGCCGACGTCCATCACCCAGACGCTCGCCCGTACGAGGTCGTCGACGATGCTGTACCCGCTGACGACCAGCGATCGACGACCGTCGAGCACCACGCTCTCCAGGGCTTCGACTCCTCCGTCGTCGAACACGGGCCTGCCGACGCAGCTGCCCGACGCCAGGTCCCAGGTCCAGCCGTCACGGCCGAAGGCCGCGACCGTCACCACGGCTTGGCCCGGCGACCCGCCGGCCGCCATCGCCCAGACTGCGGCCAGCCCGAGCCTTTCGTGGTCCGGCAGATCGGCCGACCACAGCAGCGCGCCCTTCAGCGACGTGCCCGTCGCCCACTCCACCCGGTACGGAGCGGCCGCGCCGTGCTCGTCCGGCGCCTCGGCGAGCCGCCGCCCCAGATCATCGGCTTGCCACCGGGCGGCGTCCACGGTCAGGACCTGACGGCGCGCGGCGGGAGGCAGGTCACGATGCCGGCCGGCGGACGTGCGGTAGACCGCCGCGGCCAGTCGCGCCTCGGCGCCGTCTGCTCGCGACGCGAGCGCCATCACCTCGTCGGGGTCGGCGTGGATCAGGAAACGCGGATCGCCCAGCGTCTCGTCGGCCGACGCCTGGCCCGAGGCATGTGCCTGGCCGGGGCCGGGTAAGTCATGATCGCCAGTAGACACGACGAGCAGGCTAACACCGGCCCGCGCCGCTGGTGCCCGGATGCGGCAACCACCCCTCGTCCACGACCTCGACGATCGACTCGCCCGGCACCGCGCGCAGCCGGATCACGATCCCTCGCCCTTGCCCGTGGCGCGCTTACACCATCAAACCCTTGCGCCTGCGCTGTGCGAGCCGGTCAGTGCGCCTTACGCGCCTGAAAAGATCGTCTCGCTTTGACCTGCAAGGAAGTCGTGTCCTCATCAAGGCCGCCGACCCAAGCCGCGACACCCGCTGTACGGCGGTGCCGGAGAACCTCAGGGAGACGATCACCATCGCGATCAAGACCTGCGCCTGCAAGGGGCAGCAATGCCGCGACGAAATCATCTCGCGCTGACGCCGACCGATGCCGGGTGAAGGCTGCCCCGAGAGTGAGGGTCAGCCCGCTATGCCCTCCTCCTCACCCGTGGGCTCGGTGCCCGTCATGAGCCCGGCGTTCGTGGTGCCGAACTCGTACAGATAGACCGGCTTCTCCTCGCGCAGCAACTGCAGGATCCCGGTGAGCTGCGACAGGTTGAGATGGATGAAGATCTGGCCCGCGGCCGCGTCGATCACCGGCGGCGCCAGCGGGGTGCCGTCGGGGTAGAAGTAGGCGTAACCGCGGTAGGCGCCGCCCTCGTACAGGTAGATCCCGGTGACGGCGACGCCGGGGCTGAGGTTCGTGGTCGGCCTGGAGGACCAGACTCGCACGCTGTAGCTGTCGATCGTGTAAGTGGCCATCGTCTCGCTCCTTTCCGCTCCTTAGGAGGGACGCCCACGACGGCTGATACGTGATGCGTGTCCGCATGCGGCCAGGACACGCGGCGCTGGACATCTGTGGCGGCAGCGGCGGCGCGGTCACAGGACGACCTCGGAGATGCCGACTGTGGTGGCCTGCCAGCCGCGGCGGGCAGGCTGTGGCGGGCAGGCTGTGGCGGGCCGGCCACGGCGGGTCGGCTGTGGTGGGGCGGCCACGGTGGGTCGGCTCCAGTGGGTTGGGTGCGGTGGGTTGGCTGCGGTGGGCCGCCCGGAGCGCGTTGACGCCCTCGCCGCATCTCACGTCGAGTGCCTGGCACGGCGGCAAGATCCTCGGCCCTGGCTACGAGCACGCCGTTGGGTTGGCACTGAATACCTGGTCACGGCTGCGGTGCATCGTGTCCGAGGGCTGGGTGCTCATGTCGCGTGGACCTTGCGTGGGACGTCGGGGGTGCTCGCGTGTTGTGTCCGCTACCGCCCCGACGACCCCTCGCTCCCTCTGAACTGCCCCGCAGACGCCTGCGACAAGAGCCCCGAGCCTTGGACGTCCCCCCGCCGAGCGCCTGCTGGAGGCCTTCCTCGGGGCCGCTTCCCTGGACACCACCGCCCCGTACTTCCGCGCCGGTACCGCCGAACAGGCCGCCGTCGCCGACCGCATCTTCGGGCAGCGACAGCCCCTCGGGCCGTACCGCCAATTCCTGCGCGGTTCCTCCTCGATCCCGAGTCAGGTCACAGGCGATGTGTCAACGTCCCCGGCAGGTGCGGAGCATGTTGAGCAGAGCCTTCTTCTCCTTTCTTGTCACGAAGAGCCGGTAGTGGTGCTTCACGGTGATCCATGAGGTCGCGTAGCGGCACCAATAGGCGCGGCGCGCCGGACGCCAGCTCTGCGGCCCCTGGCCGCCCTTGGCGATGTTGGCGGAGTGGCTGACGACGATCAGCTCGGGTCGGGTGAGGTCGTTGGCGAAGGCGCGCCGGCGTGCCTGGCTCCACCTGCTGGCGCCGGAACGCCAGGCGTACGACAGCGGCACGACGTGGTCGACGTCCACATGCTTCTCGCTCTTCAGCCACTTGCCGTCGTACGGGCTGTACCAGAGGCCCTTGACGGGGTAGCACGTGGCGTTCTTGCGCACGCGTCGCGCGTCGCGGGCCAGCACCGTCTCCCGGGTGTCGCACTTACCCCTGTGGTGCGCCCATCGGGGCAGGAAGCGCCGGTGGGCATAGCCGCGGATCGATAACGCCCTGGCGACCTTCAACTGGGACAACATACGGCGGGCGAGCGCGGCGCCGGCTTCGGCCTGCGGCCGCTTGCGGGTGTCGGCCGCCGCCGGCGGGATGGCGATGATCGGGAGGACCAAGAGGGCGAGCACGGTCACGTGGATTGTCCGCCTCAAAAGGATCATGGTTCCATCCATACCCGGTAACTCCCCGTTGCGGGCGGCGCTACTCAGTGCGTCACGTTCCTGTGGCGCGGCGGCACTGTGCCCTGCGAGGCTGATCAGTACGGCCCGGTGAAGACGGCCCCAGGACACCTGCGCAGCCCTCATCCCCGCTGAGCGCCCGACTTTTCGGCCGCCGCCCGCCAACCCGTGCCCAGCGCCCCCCCACGCCGCCCCGAGCGCTCCAGCCAAGGAGGCGCCGGTAGCGCATTAGCCTGGCACGGCGGCTCGTCGAGATCACCAAAGTTCATGTCCATATCGGGCACTTCTGCGTTGACGGGCACAAGATGGGCGCGGGGCGGCTCAGGTGGGGTCCACGGGGTGTGCTTCCGGTGAGGGCGACGCCGACGCTCCAGCTCACCCCGCCGAGGACTGGGCTGCGCTGGGTGCTCATCCAGTCAGTCGTAGTCGCGGCGCGAAGAGCCGTACGGTCCTCGAGCCGGCCAGCCGGGACACCGCGTTCCGGCGTGGCGCCAGGGTGCTCACAGGAAGGCGCTGACCTGCGTGGCGAACTCCTCCGGATCGACGATCCGCACGCCCAGGCTCTCGGCCTTGGCCCGCTTGGACCCGGCCTTGTCGCCCGCCACCAGCAGCGACGTCTTGGCCGAGACGCTGGAGGACGCCTTGCCGCCCGCGCGCTCGATCAGCTCGTTCATCTGGTTGCGGCTCAGCGCCTCCAGCGCTCCGCTCATCGCGCCGGTCACCACGACGGACATCCCAGTCAGCGGCAGCTCGGACGCGCCGTCGGCGTCCGCGTCACCAGGCTCGGCGGGTGGTGTCCAGCCCGGCTCCGTCATGGAGACGCCGGCCTTGACCAGCTTGTCGATCAGCGGGGCCAGCTCGATCAGCTCGGCCACCACGACCGGGGCCTTCTCCGGGCCGATGCCGTCCACCTGCTGGATCGCCTCGGCGTCGGCGGCGCGAATGGCCTGCATGCTGCCGAAGTGCCTGGCGATGCGGCGGCTCATGGACCGGCCGGTGCCGCGCACCCCGAGCGCGCAGAACACCCGGCTGAGCGGCTGGCCCTTGGCCCGATCGAAGGCGGCCAGCAGGTTGTCGGTGCTGGTCTCGCCCATGCGCTCCAGGCCGAGCAACTGCTCGCGGGTCAGGAAGAACAGGTCGGCGAAATCGGCGATGAGGCCCGCGTCCAGCATCTGCTTGATGCGGTTCTCGGCCAGGCCCTCGATGTCGAGCTGGTCGCGGCCCGCGGCGTAGACGATGGAGGCGATTGCGCGGCACTGGCGCCCGCGCACGCACCGCCACCGCTCCTGCGAGTTGTCGATGGCGTCGCCACAGGACGGGCAGGCCGCCGGGATCTCGATCGGCTGCTCCTCACCCGTGCGCAGATGCACGACCGGCGCTTCGACCCTCGGGATGACGTCGCCCGCCTTGTAGACGGTCACGCTGTCACCGAGCATGAGGCCACGCCGGGCGATGTCGGCGGGATTGTGCAGGGTGGCGTAGGTGACGATGCTGCCGTCGAGCTCGACCGGCTCCAGCACGGCGCGTGGGGCGATGATGCCGGTGCGGCCGGTGTTCCACTCCACGGCCAGCAGCTTGGTGATCTTCTCCGTGGCGGGCAGCTTGTAGGCGATGGCCCAGCGGGGCGCCCGCGAGCTGAATCCGGCCTCGGCCTGGTCGGCCGCGAGGTCGCATTTGATCACGATGCCGTCGATGCCGAACGGCAGCTCGGCGCGGACCGCCGCGATCTCCCCCACCCGCTCCTGCACGCGCTCAACGCTGTCGGCCACTATCCCGGCGACCGGCGTGACGGCGGTGGTCTGCACACCCTGCGCGGCCACCCAGTCCATGATCTGGCTGTGCGGCAGCTCCCGCAGTCGTACCGCCAGTTCAGAGTGGTCGTCGGGCGGCGGCACCACGCCGTAGCCGAAGAAGGTCAGCTCGCACACGTACGGCCGGTCCTGCGCGCGCAGCGTGCCCGCGGCCGCGCTACGCGGATTGGCGAACGTGGTGCCGTCGTGGGCTTGCCGCTTGGCGCAGGCCTCCTCGAACTGGGAGGCGGTCATCATGACCTCGCCGCGCAGCTCCACCGTGACCGGCTCGGCCAGCCGATCGGGCAGCCCGACGATGGTGCCGATGGCGTGCGAGACATCCTCGCCCGCGCTGCCGTCGCCCCGCGTGACCAGCTGGGCCAGGCGGCCATGCCGGTAGCGGGCCGAGATCGCCAGCCCGTCGAGCTTGGGCTCCACGCTCCACGCCGTCACCGGACGGCCCAGCCGGCGCTCCAGCGAGGCCGCCCAGTCGGCCAACTGCTCGGCGCCGAACACGTTGTCCAGGCTCAGCATCGGCACCGTGTGCGGCACGTCGCCAACCACGGCCCCGCCGGCCACCTTGCCCGTCGGCGAGGACGGCAGCACCGCCTCGGGGTGGGCCTCCTCGTACGCCTGGATGCCCCGCACCAGCCGGTCGTAGGCGTCGTCGTCAAGCGTGGAGGTGCCGTCGGCGTAGTAGGCGGCGGCGGAGTCAACGGCGAGCTGAACGGCCTCGGCGTAGGCCGTGTCATCGGCGAGGACGGTGAAGGGCGGCGTCTCGGTCATGGCACCACCATGCCGGTAGCCACCGACAATTCCGAGACCCAGATCCTCTCCAAACCGGCGATCGGACTGCGGCGCTACGGACGCTGCCCCGACACGGATCGGCGGTCATGATGGCGCAGCAGCCGCCAGGCCACCCCGCCCCCTACGCCAGCCCGAAAAAGTCTCCTCATGCACCATGAAGTGGTTTGCGATGGTGACACGGTGCGAGGTCCATCGGTGCTGCGTGACGACAGGTTCGCGCCCGCCTTGATCGTCGGTTCCATCGACTCACCCGACATGGTGATGGTGAATGTGCCGACAACTCCGCAACCAGCAGTGAATGCCAGTAAGAGGAAGAGGGATAAAGCGGTTGTAGGTACGCAAATCACCGGGGCATTGTCCCGAACGGTGAGCCCGCGAGGGCTATGCCACGGCCACGCCTGCCGAACCGCATGGTGACTGGCTCACTGACCGCGAAAACCCACAGCAACCTGGCCGTGGCCAATTTGCGGTTTTCGCATTCAACGCCTGATATCTGGGGCACGGCTCGGCAGATCCGCGCGGCACGACAGCGAACAGGTCGGCTGCGACGGCGGCCTCGTGGTGCCCGGCCGCAGGTACCGGGGCGCAGGGTGACGGCGGTGATCAAGCCGGTCACGAATTCAACGGCTGGGCGGGCTGCTCGTGACCGTGCAGGAGCCTGCCACCGACAGGATCGACCAGCCTGTATCTGGTGCTGACTGCGATCTGCCGATGAAGGGCTCCGCGTTCACCAGGTCGTGATCAAGAAACGGCAGAATCTGCGATCTCCATGGAAAGGAATCTCATGAATCGGATGATCGTGGGGGCCGTCGTGTCCGCCATGACCATGCTCATAGCCGCTACTCCCGCCCAGGCCGCCGCGGCGGACCCGGTCAAGACGTTGCAGGGCAAGCTGAAGGCGGGCAAGGGGGTGAAGTTCACCGACGTCACGTCCTTACTGCAGGACTCGGAGAAGATCACGTTCCTTCGGCGGTCCGGGAAGTGGCAGTTCGGCAAGAAAGGCATCGCCGCGTCCGACATCACCACCGACTACAACAAGCACACCGGCGGCATCTTCGACCACATGTACTCCCTGAGCGGCGGGCGTACGATCTGGGTCGACGGCAAGAGCTGGACCACGCACCCGATGTACGGCGAGGTGCCCGATGGCAAGAAGTACCTCGTGGACCCCCTGCGCATGACAGGCAGCTACATCGGCACCTTTTCCCAGCTCGTGAACCCGGCCGAGCCCGCCACGCTGAAGGTCCTGCTCAAGGGCAAGAAGCAGGGCCGTACGTACTCCGGCAAACTCACCTACGCGGCACTGGCGAAGGCGTCACCCTGGTTCCGCGCGTCATCGCCGCTCAGCGAGGGCGACAAGACCGTGGTGGAGTACAGGCTCACGCTCGGCCCTGACAATCTCCCTCGCAAGCTCCTCACCTCGCACCTGGCCTCCACCCACGTCGCCGACGGCGTCGAGGTAGGGGACGGGCGCTTCAGCACCGAGACCAGCTACTCGGGATGGGGCTCGAAGGTCAGCGTCTCCGCGCCACCGAAAAGCCAAGTCGCCGGCTGAGCCCGGAACCGGCTTCGCTACTTCCGGGCATTCACTAAAGGCCGCTTACCAGTACGAATCCCGGAGAACGTCCGCCACAACGACCACGCCGGGACGTCGCGCCTGCTCCGCCTGGCGTCCACGCGTGTGGACCGGTCACACCGAGCTCAGCCGGCTCGGCGTGGCCCGGTTCGCTGCGCGACCGCGACGAGTTCACCCTGAAGCTCCGTCATTCCTACAGCAACGGTCGGCCGCCGCTGCGACCGTCTGGGTGGGCGGCCCTCGGCCGGACGGCACTGCGTGGGGGCTGGTTGGCGGGGTGGTGCTCGGCAGCGATGCGGGCTGAGGCCTCCTCACCCAAGCGCATGTACCGGCCCATACCGGTCAGGCCCTGGTGGGGACTCTTGGCTTGCGGACCGGGACCAGTGCCGGCGCCGCGTGGGTCGCTCGCGCCCGCGAGACCGCCATCGATGCCCCTCCCGCGGCCGGCTCCTTGGAGGAGGTGCCCAACCGCGGCAGGAGCCAGGGCCGGTGTCCTTCCAAGGGCGGCGTCAGCCCGGGCCGCCGCCGAAATTCATCGTCAAGGGCAACCAGCCCACCCCGCTGATCTGGCTCAAGGCCATCCTCAACCGTCACCAGCGCCACCGCCAGAAGCGGCGTTGACGGCGGATGAGCAGCCGCCCGGCCACCTGCCTGCCGCGTACCTACGAAATGGAGTCCTTGTCCGGCGCCGCCGGCGGCGGCGTCGCGGACCCGGACCGGGCTGGCGCCCGGCTCGACCTCATCGACGTCCACGGTCGCGCCGGGCGGCACCACGAGCGTCGTCCAGCCGAAGGAGACGTCGAGGTCCGCCTCCACGACCCGATGCGGATACGGATCGGCCTCCCCGTGAGTACGGGCCGCCAGGACTGCGCTCAGGCGCTGCTCGAACTCCTCCGGCGTGAGCCGCCCCTCGCCGACGGCCGCCCCGGGCAGCGACCTGATCGCGCTCGTCGTCCGACAGTCGCGACTCGCGGGCTCGTGGCACCAACCCCTCGTCCACATCACCACTCTTGGCAGCCACCGCGCCCTTTGGAGTCTCGGCGGCTCGCCTCTGGGGCACAAGGTGTCCGGAAGGGGGCGGTACGACGTGTACGGATCCCGGCTTGATGCGCCGTCTTTCACGGGCCATGGTCGCGGGGCGGACCGCTGCAATAGGGAGCGGCCAGTGCTGCGTCCCGGATCGACTCCAGGGCGTCTCGCCAGCCGACAAGGCCTTCTGCTCGAAAGCTTGTGCTTCGGCCGTGCTGCGCCGACTTGTCGCCGACGACGTTTCGGTAACCGAGGATGCCCGCACGCTCAAGATCGATCGCTCCACCGCCTACGAGGCGCTGGCTCGACGCTGAACAGTGGCTCACGTGGATCGTCACGGCGGGTAAGCCTAGGCCCGCTTTGCGACGGACTCAGGCATGATGGCGGAGGGCTTGCCATGCGCTGTCCCCGGATCGCACTCTGTAGCAATGACGTCGCCCTCTGAAGACGAGCCTCCGGCCGACAATCCGTCCAGCGGCCAGCCCGGCGCTTCTGCCGAGAAAGCGCAGGATGCGTCCGCGACTGATGACGACACCAAACTCGGCCTCTGGCTTGTGGGCGGCCTCATCGCATGGGTGGTGGTGGGCACGCCGTTCGTCATCGGCCTGGTCGGGTCGCTGGCAGGCGTTGACATGGAGGCACCGGCGGGGCAGGCGCTGCTCGACAGGTTCTACTGGTGGGTCGCGCTCGGCGTGCCAGGAGCGATCGCCGTGGTCGGCGGTTCCTTCTGGGGGGTGACCACGCTGCTGACCCGTCGCCGGGAACGGGTGGCGCGGCGGGAACTTATCCTGACCGAGCGCGTCAAAAGGCTGCAGGACATGGTCAAAGAGGCGCAGGTGGTCTCGCGTGAACTCGAGCGCTACCTGCAGGAGCGGCTGGTCGCGCTTCAGCAGCTCAGCGCGCAGGTGGACAGTACCGAACGGCTGGCGGCGCTGACGCCCGAACAGGTCAAGGCGCTCGACGACGTCTTGCGACGCCAGTTCACCGGACAGAACCGCAAGGGGTTCGTCACTCAAATCGTCTTCTTCCTCTTGGGCATCCTGGTCGCATTCGTCGTCAATTGGCTGTCCAACCCGATGCTCGCCCTCGTGCGAAACTGGCTGTCCTGATAGCTGGTGCAGGCGTTGCGCCGCGAGCCGACCAGGTATGCGGGTGGGTTCCGCGCTGTTCGGGCTGCAGATCACCGATGCGTACGGCGCGTTGCCGCGCGGCCGCGACATGTCTTGAAGGCCGGTCCACGTGCTTTGCGTACCTGAAAAGATCATCTCGCTCTGACCTGCGAGAAGGGACCTCGAACCCGAGGAGGAGCAGCTGAGCCGGGCTGCCCACTTGTGCGCTGGAGACCTCTACAATGCCGCGGGTGGATCGTGACCGCATTCTCCTGACCCATCCAGGTACCTCGAAGCCGAAGTACCTGGAACTCCGGGTCGACGGGGCTGAGCTGCACCGGAATTGGTGGGCCGGCACTGGGAAGCCTCAGGGGCGCACGAAGTCGTTCGATCACGGAGACGCGGCGCGCGAGGCTCTGGAGAAGGTCGTCGCCGAGAAGATGCGTGACGGGTACGCCCTGCTCCGCGACGTCGCGGCAAGCGACCCGGGCGACGTCGTCGTACAGTGCGCGACACAGGCGAAGAACGGCGTCGTGGCGATCGCTCTGCACCCGGACGGCCACACCGTCGCGGTCGCCCGCGGCATCCCCGACCGGATCGGGGCGGCCGGCTCCGATGTGCAGACAGTCGACTTACGGACCGGCGCGCGCCAGGTGGTGTACACCGATGCGTACCAGTACTCACTGATCCATACCGTGATGTTCGAACCGGACGGATCGCACCTGACGTTCACCGTCCGCGACACGATCTCCATGGCGGAGGTGAGCTACACGGTGGCGCTCGCCACCGGTCATGTCCAACGCCTGCCCTACACCCGGCCAGGGTGGGATGCCGCCCGCCGGCGGATGCTGGTGGTCGACAACGATCACGCGCTGCGAGTGCTGGGCCCGGACGGCGATTCGTGCCTCGATCTTCCGGCAAGCAAGCGCTTCCAGACCACCGCCGCGCTGTCGCCGTCGGGCCGGCTCCTCGGCCTCGCCCACGACCCGGACAACCGCGATACGGAGCACGACCTCGAGATCTGGGATGTCGATGCAGGTCAGCGAGTGCTCGCCGCCCCGTTCCCCTTCCCGGCGGGATTCCAGGGGATCAGTCACCGGTTCGACAAGCTGGCGTTCGATGGGGCCGAGCAGATCCTTGTCGCGAGCGGCGCGACGTCAGGATGCTTTGGCGTCTCGGTGGAATCCGGTGCCTTGTGCTGGGCGATCGAGGACGAGTGGGAGGGGTGCGAGCGGTTGGGTGACTTCGCGCTGTCACCCAACGGCACCCTGCTCGCCGGCGTTCTCCACCGCGGCCCGGTCGTCGTTTATGACGTTGCGAGCGGACAGCCGCTGGAGCCGCACTTCGCCGTACCCGGCGAGCGGTCAGGCTGGTACCAGGAGGTTGGTTTCTCCGCCGACGGCCGACTTCTGGCGGTCAGCGACTACCCCGGCCGCACCACGGTGTTCCGGTTCGACGGCGTGGAGTTCACCAAGCCCGGCGGCTGACCGCCGGCACCCGGGCGACTGCGGTCGTAACCGCATCCGTTGACTGTGCGGTTGTCGTTTTTGGCGAGCGGGATCGCGTTCTGGCACGACCGCTGAGCGGACAACTCGGGAAACTGGCCTTTAGACCGCGAGCTTCCTGAACTGTCCCGTCACGACGAGTACGGCGAGCAGTATGGCCATGACGAGCCAGCCCGGCCAGCCGGAAAGCGATGCGTGGAAGGCGGCGTCGGCGACGTTGACGGGCCTTCCCAGGATCGCAGGAAACGCGGAGGCGATCAGGTTAGCCGCCGCGTGAGCGGCGACCGCCGGCCAGATGCTCCCGGCGGCGAGGCGCAGCCAGCCCAGCAGTGCGCCGAGCAGCACCGACGCGGTGGTGAAGGCAAGCACGGCCAGGCCGCCCGGCAGGCCGGGATAGTGGTACCCCTGCAAGGTGAACGGGGTGTGGAACACTCCCCAGATCACCCCGCTGATCAGCAGGCCACGCCAGAGCCCGAGCGGGAGCAGCTTGGGCAGCAGGTAGCTCCACCCGAACTCCTCACCGAACGTCAGGACCATCCCGAGCGGAAAGATCAGGAGCTGGGAGGCCAGCATGCTCGCCAGACCCCCGAGGGGCAGGGGATCGTGGAAGGCGAAGCCGCCGGCGGCGGAGCTGATGCCCAGGGCGGCGAGTGCCAGGAGCGGCGGGAGGAGCAGGCCGACTGCGCTGTAGCCGGCCACCCTGGGCAGCGACCGCGATGGCAGGACGCCCGTCTGCTTCAGCAGGTCGCGTGGGCGGCGCAGCTCTCCTGTCAGCGTCGCCGTGACGAGTACTCCCAACGTCGGCGTGTACATCGCGATCATGAGGATGGGCGCGGCCGCGTCCCCGTGGAGGTCGCCGCCGTTGAACCAGGCAGCGGCGCCGGCGGCCCAGATGCCGCTGAAGGTGACGGCGAGGAACGCCGCGATCCTGGACCATGGCACGGCGGGGCGGTGGAGGGTTTTCGTGGTCATGACCACGGACGGTAGGTCTCACCCCGATCCGCTGACGATGGGGCAGGCGGCCCGGCCGGTATTACAGTCCGCTGTAGTGCGTCCCCCGGTTGCGGTGGTCAGACTGGATGCCGTGCGTGAACGATGGCGGAAGATGTGGCGGGGTAGCCGATACCTCCTGCTCGGGTTGCCGACCGCGATGGCCACGATGATGGTGCCGCCGCTTCTGGCGGCCGCGGTGCTGTCGACCGGGCTGGGCGGCGTCGGGCTCGTACTGTTTCCACGGGCGATGGCCGGGCTGCGGCGGTGGGCGGAGTGGCACCGCCGTCGCGCCGCCGCGCTTTTGGGGAGGCAGGTGTCTGCCCGGCCTATGACGCTGGGCGAGGGGATTCGCGTGCGGTGGCGTCAGGTGCTCGACGACCCGGAGACCAGGCGTGATGTCTGCTGGGTGTTCAGGCACATTGTGACGGGTGTTCCGGCGGGGCTGGCGGCGTTGTTCTGTGTCGGCACGGTGGTGTTCACCGTGTTCGCGGCTCCTCTCTGGTGGTTGTTCCCACCGGATCTACCGCTGCGGCTGCTGGGCGTCTTCCCGGTGACCGGGTGGGGCAGCGCGTTGGCCCTGGGACTCGCCCAGGTCGGAGGCTTCGCAGCCCTGGCGTACTGGGCGGTGCCCAGGCTCGCGGGCTTCCACGCGAGCAGGTGCCTGGCTGCGCTGGAGCCCTCGGCGGAGGACCAACTCGCCCGGCGGGTCGGCGAACTGGCCGAAAGCCGCGCGGGAGTGCTGGATGCCCATGGCGCGGAGCTGCGCCGTATCGAGCGGGACCTGCACGACGGCACGCAGGCCCGGTTGGTCGCCATCGCCATGCGGCTGGGGGTGGCCAGGGAGTCGCTTCCCGACGACACCGGCGACCTGGCCGACCTGCTACGGGAGGCCCACGAAGGAGCGGAGGAGGCCATGACGGAGTTGCGCGACGTGATCCGTACCATGTATCCGCCGATCCTCGCCGACCGAGGACTCCTCGGTGCGCTGGCGGCGCTCACCGCGCGCTCAGGCGTGCACGCCGAGACCGACCTCGACGATCTCGGCCACTTGCCCGCGGCGGTTGAGGCCGCCGCCTACTTCGTCGTGGCGGAGTCGCTCACCAACGCCGCCAAGCACAGCGGCGCCACCCAGGTGCGGGTGCGGATCACCCGGGAGGGCGGCAGGCTGCTGGTCGAGGTCACCGACAACGGCATCGGCGGCGTCGACGAGGACCGGGGCACCGGCATCACGGGCATCCGTCGCCGGGTCGCCGCGCTCGACGGCACCATGATCGTCACCAGCCCGCCAGGCGGCCCGACCGCCATAGCAGTGGGGTTGCCGTGCGAGTCGTGATCGCCGAGGACAACGTCCTGCTCTCCGCGGGTCTCGAACTCCTCCTGGGCACCAAGAGCATCGAGGTAGCCGCCATCGTCACCGACCATCCCGGCCTGGTCGAAGCGGTGGACCGGCACCGGCCGGACGCGCTGATCGTCGACGTCCGGCTCCCTCCGTCCTTCCGCGACGAGGGCATCAGGGCCGCGCTGGAGATCCGGCGCGCGCATCCCGGCCTGCCGGTGCTCGTGTTGTCGCAGTACGTCGAGAAGGTCTACGCGCGAGAGCTGCTCTCCGACGGCCACGGGGGTGTCGGCTACCTCCTCAAGGACCGGGTGAGCCGGGTCAGCGAGTTCGTCGACGGCCTGCGCCGGGTGGCCGAAGGCGGCACCGTCATGGATCCCGAGGTCATCGCCCAGCTGCTGGCCGGAGGCGGCACGAGCGCCATCGACGCGCTCACCAAGCGGGAACGCGAGGTGCTCACCCTGATGGCCCAGGGCCTCGGCAACAACGACATCGGCAAGCGGCTTTTCATCACCGACAACGCCGTTCACAAGCACATCGGCAACATCTTCACCAAGCTAGGCCTCCCACCCGCCGAAGGAGGCCACCGCCGAGTGCTCGCCGTACTCGCCTACCTGGACAGCACCTGAAACCGCCCACCACGAGCCGGGCGCGCGGCCGGGTCGCCGACCGCGGCTTTCCGCGAGCAGGCCGCCCTCGCCGAGGAGCTTCCGCAAGCGGATCACGACCGGAGCACGGCCGCCCCACGCCAGTCGTCCCGCCGCCGCGGCAGAGAACCGGGTGCCCGTATCCGGCCCGATCATCGCTTTCCGGCAGCCCCGGTTTGCGGCAGCATGAGATGAATCGTCGAGGCCGCTGGAGGGCATTTGGTCATTTTCGCCTGCGCAGGATGCGATGCCGTACTGACCGCGCGGGTGTCGCGGGTCGAGCTGCCCGATCACGCACGCCAGTCGTGGGGCGCTCGCAAGCTCCCTTCGCTGCTGGAGCCGGGAACGTACGCGGTGGACCCCAAGCCGTCCTTTCCGCCGTACCGGTTGTGGGACGAGGTCGGCGCGGAGGAGGCGGAGGCCCGCGGCGTTTACGCGCCCGTGTATTCGCTGCCGTACGGCCCCTCGGGACGGATCGGGGTTGCGCCGGGCGATCTGCGTGGAACCGTCCACATCTTGCGGCGGGATGACAACGCCTGTTGTGGCCTGAGCGGCAGCGCCGGCCCCAACCTGGCGTGCGCGGAGTGCGGGCGGGCGGTGGCCACCCTCGTCGACGACTGCTACCGCTGGTACGTGGCGTGGCTGGATCCGGACGCCGTGCGCCCCGTCAGCGTGTCGGGCCCCGCCTGCCGGGTGATCGGCTGGGAGTCGCTGCTGGAGGAGTATCCCGGCATACCACCCGTTGCGGAGCCCGGATGGTGGAGCCTCGAGTGGCGTGCGGCGGTCGCGGTGTCGCTGGCCCACCTGCTGGCGGCCTCGGGCGGGAAGCCGGTGGTCGTGCCCGATGGGCTTGCCGGGCAGGTGTTCGGCGGGGCGCTCGACAGGATGCTTCCGGCGGGCCCGCCGGAACGGCGTCTCGTCCTGGCCGGGCCGGGGCTGGCCGCCGCGTCCGGGGACGTTCTCCTGGTGCCGCGGCATCCGCAGACCGGCCGGGTATGGCCGTCCGGCGCGGAGGCGGTGGTGCCGCTGGCCGCCGAGGTGTGGACGTACCTGGCCTTCCATGACGACCGGCGGCTTCTTCCCGCGGCGAACCGGATACCCGCCGACGTACGCCGAGACGATCCGCCGCCGCTGTTGCCGTACGACCGTTTCAGTCCCGACTGGCAGGTGTTCCGCGACACGCTTGTGCGACTGCCGGCGGTTCGCCGGTCGTGGTTACGCGCGATCTATGACCGGGCGGCGGCCCTCTGAATCGAGCACCCGCTCTCCTGGCCCATCTCGGCGACGAAGAAAAGTCGCAGCAGGAGGCGAACATACCGCCGAGTGGCAGGCGATCCCATGGCGGAGCCTTACGCAGCGGGCGCGACCGGGCCGGTCATCCGGCCCGGTCGCGGAGGCAGATCAGCCGGGCGGCACGACTCCGTTCTTGGAGACGGGGACGGCCAGTTGCGCGGCGCCGGTGAGCCTGAGCTCCTCGGGGGGCAGGCTCCCCAGCACCGGGTTCAGGTGTCTCAGGGTCAGCGGCACCGGGGAGATGGCCGGGCTGCTGATGTCGAACTTCTCCAGGTCGATCCAGCGTACGACGTTGAGCACGTCCGCCGGGATATCGTCACGGGCCTTCTGCACCGGGACGCAGAGCTGGCGGGCGGCGGTGACCTGGACGGTCTGGGTGGGGATCTGGTTGACCAGCACGGGGTTGAGCTGGGTGAGGGTCAGGGGCAGGTTCATGGACGGGTTCGGCTGGTGCGCGTAACACAGCAGGTCGATGTGCGAGATGACCCGCAGGATGTCCGGGGCGGGGACCACGCCGTTCTTGGCGACCGGCACGCACAGATGCTGGGGTACGTTCAGCGTGACACTGATGCCCGGTACGTTCTGCAGGACCGGGTTCAGGTGGCGCAGCCCCAGATTCTGGTTGATCGAGGGCCCGGTCACCCGGTAGCACGACAGGTCGACGAACCTGACGTAGTCGAGGACATTCGGCGGTGGGATGACGTTGTTCTTGGCCACCGGGACGCAGAGCTGCTCGCGCTGGCCCAGCGTGACCTGCACGGTCGGCAGGTTACCGAGCACGGGGTTGAGGTGGCGCAGCACCAATGTGGTGGCCGGCGGCTGGTACGTGGTGGTCTTGAAGCACTCCAGGTCGAGGTTCGACACGAATTCCTTCGGCGTCGGCAGGGCCAGGGCCGCTGCGGGCGGCGCGACGAGGAAGGCGGCGGCGAATATCGCGAGGCCAGCGGATAAGAGACGTCTTATTGCGATTCTGCTGCGGGGATTTGGTGCGCCCTTTTTGTTCATGTACCCTCCAGGGCCGGATTGTTTGCTTTGACTGTGCGCTTGTGAATCCGGCTTGACAAGGCTCGTGTCCGCAATGTGCCACAGGTTTGTAAGCATGCATATCCGGCAATTTAGAGCGACCTAAAATTTCAGCTGTCCACTTCCCTCAATCCTCATTCCGCCTGCCATTGTTTACTGCTCGGACATGGCAGCCGCGGCCCGGCTGAACCCGACCGCCGCCGGGGGCCGTCGGCTGTCACGATGCGCCCGGAGATCCACCCGAGCGCCATGGTGGCCGGAGTCAGGGCCACACAGGCACGGTGCGGTACGCGTGACCGGCCGCAGCCGAGCAAGACGAGCGGCCCAGAGAGGCGAACACACCGATCAGACGTCCGGCGATTCGGGCCTGACCGGCTCGGGTCAGCCCGACACGATCGAAGCAGCCGCGTCCACCAGGCGCCGCGCGGGCCGGGCACGCCGGGCTACCGCTGCCGGATCGGCAGGATCTCGATCGGAGGCGTTGTACGGGCTGCTCGCCGATGGGCTGGTCTTCATCGACCACAATCAGCAGCCTTCGCCCGCCAGTTGAAGCGGCGGCCCGTGGGAGCAATTAGGCGCGCCAATCCATGTCGGTGTCATCGCCCAGTTTCCAGGGGAGGCGACTCCGACAATCAGATCCACTGTATGAAGCGAGTTTGTGAGGACGCATTTTTCGAAGTCGATGCCACTCGCGGTTGCTGCCATCACCAGGTCATTCTGATCTATCACGGTCAGCCCTCCTTCGAGGTTGTTCGCGACGGTGAGGTCGCTGAGGGTCGGGTTGTTGATGGTGATGGTGGCGCACGGGTGGACCGTACGGAAACCGGATTCCTGCGTGCCGGAGGTCTGGGATGCCTGAAGGGTAAAAGTAGTGTCGGCTCCAGCCGGACGCGCCACGACAAGGTCACCTGACGCTATGGAAATGCGGTGGTATGAGACATTGCCAAGGCCGACAATGATCGTATGCCTGACGCTGCCATCGCTGAGCGCAAACCTCGGCTTGCGGTCCTCACGGGAGCCGGAATCTCCGCCCCCTCGGGGCTGCCCGTGTACCGAGGCGGCAACGGTATGTGGGACCGCAACCCTGACATCGCGAAGCTCACGACCGCCTCCCGCTGGCACGGCAAGGCCCAGCAGGCATGGGAGCACTGGAACGAACTACGCCACGCCGCATCCATCGCCCGACCAAACCCGGCGCATGAGGCGTTGGTCGCCGCCGAAGCCCACTTCGACGTGCACATCGCCACCCAGAACATAGACGGGCTCCACACCCGGGCCGGATCCGCGAACGTCACCGAACTCCACGGCAACGCATTCGCCACCCGCTGCTCCCGGAAGGCATGCCACGCTCGCAACGGCGCCTGGTTCGACGACGACATCCACGAAACCGTGCCCACCTGCCCGCACTGCGGGCGCATCGCGCGCCTCGACGTCGTCCTGTTCGGAGAGCAACTCTCCGCCAAGAAGATGCGTGCCTCGATCGAGGCTTCCCGCCACGCCGACGTGTGGATCGCCATCGGCACTTCCGGCACGGTGTTCCCTGCGGCCGGGCTCATCGAGTTCTGCCGACCCGGCACGGTCCGGGTGCTCGTCAACGCCCAGCCATGGAGCGACAGCGCTTCGACGTTCGAGAAGGAAGTGCTCGGCGACGCCGCCGCCGTTCTCGGTGATGTGCTCCGCGAACTGCACGTCGCAGCCCTGCGGTGACTGGCTGGTCGGCGTGCGCCCGTTCCCGGCGCCGAGCCGGTGCGGCGGTCGGCGGACCGGGGCCCGCCACCACAGCGAACAGCGGGGACCTCGCCGATCAGGGAGCCGGGGTGTCCCGGTCGATCGCGGAACGCAGCACTCCGACCATGGCGGCGAGCTCGGCCAGCAGGCCCGACACGGTGGTCCGGTCGCTGCCGTTGATCGACACCATGCGCAGCTCCTCCGGCTTGGGGAGTTGCGCCATGATCTCGGGCAGCAAGCCGATCAGCTTGGCCTGAAGGCTGGCCGGGGACTGCTGGTTGTCGATGTCGGCCCGCATCCGCAGCCGCTCCACGTCCAGCAGCGCCCGCTCGTGGTCGGCCAGCGCCCGGGAACGCGCCAGCTCCAGCTCGCCGGCGAGCTCCAGGCTCTTGAGCTCCTGTTCCCGCTCGATCCGGAGCCTGCCGGTCTCGGCCTCCTCGGTGTGCCGTTCGCGCTCCATCCGCAGCGCGTGCAGGGTCGTATGGGTCTCCAACTCCGCCACCGCCCTGGAGTCGTCGTGCCGGCGCTGGGTGCGCCGCAGCTGCTCGGCCACCTCGGTGTCGAACTGCCACGCCTCGTTACGGGCCCGCAGCCCGGCGAGCTCCCGCTCGTTCTCCAGGCGCTGGGTCTCCTTGAGGCGTTCGGCCGCCATCTCGCGCTGGGTGATCGCCTCTTCGGACTGCAGCTCGGCCAGGCGGGCGAGCTGCCCCTGCTCGGCCCGGTAGGGCTTCTGTAAGTTCTCCCAGAGCCGCGACGAGCTGACCACGGCCTCCTTGATCTGGACGGTGACGATGCGCAGGCCGAGCCCCTGGTCGCTGTCGTCCTCGCCCTCGGCCACCGCGCGCAGGCGGGCGGTCAGCTCCTCGATGATGGGCTGCTTGTCGCTGAGCACGTCGCGCACGCCCATGGTCGCGACCTTGTCCTTGATGGCCGCCTCCGCCTGCTCCCGTAGCTGGAGGTTGACCAGCCGCATCGGGTCCTGCGGATCGCTGAAGTCCAGTTTGCGGTACGCGACGGGGAAGGTCTGGATGATCCACTGCACGTACCCCTGCACCAGCACACCCTGGAGCTCGCGGCAGACGCAGTAGGCGTTGATCAGGATGGTCTGGGTGGCCCCCGGCACGACCAGGAAAGAGTCGGTGGACGGGTTGAAGCGGAACGACACGCCCAGGCCGACGTGCAGGGGCTTCTCGCGGCCACGCCGGGTGTGCACCACGAAGGCGTTGGGCGGGACGAGCACGTTCTTCCAGCGCCAGAACCCGGTGATGCGTACGTCCACCGGGCCCGGGGCCGCCGTGTCGGGCGCCGCCCCGCCGATGGCCCGCTCGCGCTTGGCCAGCGGCCCCGCCGGCGGCGCCGGCTCGCCGGGGGCGGCGCGGCGTGCCCTGAGGTCGTCCTCGAGCACCGCCTGCTGCGCGACGACCCGTTCCAGATAGGCGTTGCCCTTGTCAGCGGTGCTCATCGTCCCCTCCGCCCACCTCACGACTGCCGCCGAGTCTTGCCTACGCCGCCGAACCACCGCAACCCGCGATCCGCTCGCGATGCCCTACGCCGTTGCGGGCGGTGTGAGACCCGAGGGCCGCGCGGACGCGGCGACGGCCGTGATCAGCTGGGCCGGTTGCCCGTCGGAATCACGATCTTGGTCTGTGCCCCCTTGGTGAGGTAGTACGTGGTCCACTTCTTGACCGCCTCGTCGAGGAGCCAGGCGGCGGCGGGCACCAGCGGCAGCCCGATCAGACCCTCCCGGAACTGCACCAGCAGCGGCCAGGCGGTCTTGACCACCGGGTCCCACAGCGGCTCGCGTCGGATGCCGTTCCAGTCGGCCACCTGGTTGCCGGTGAGGTACCTGGAGAACGCGTTGACGAGAGGCTTGTCGACGCCGCCGGGGCTGGTCAGCTCCGCGAGCATGTCCCGCAGGATGGCGTTGAGTTCCACCCCCTCGGTGGTCGGCCCCATGTTCCTGGGCAGGACCAGGTCCGACTGGGTGTAGGAGGTGTCCCAGGTGGCGGGGAGGAACTCGTCCCTGATACCGAGCATGTGCCCCAGCATCTGCACCGAGTGCAGGTACCCCGCGGCCTCGGTGGAGGAGATGCGCACCTTCCACTCCCGCATCCCGCGCATGGAGTACGTCGCCAGGGTGTGCCACGTGACGAGCATGTCCTCCTGGCTGATCGGGATAGGGCCGGACCAGTGGGGAGACGACTTCAGCAGGTGCCGCACCGCCGCGTGCACCAGCCGGGTCTTCACGGCCTCGACCACGGCCGTGCCGCCGGCACCCCAGGCGTTCTGGGGTCTGACCGCGTACGCCAGGATGTTCGTCTTGGCGATCCGGTCCTTCAGATCCGCACCACCCGCGGAGTAATAGACGGCGCGTGCCTCCTTGGGGATGGCGGTGGCCAGCATCCCGGCGCCGACGATGGTGAGGACGACGATGTAGTTCCCCTTGAGCGCGTGGAACCGCGCCCCGGCATCCAGCAGGGCGGGGTCGGCCCACGACGGCAGCTGACGCGCCTGCTCGATGAAGGCTCGCAGATCCTCCGGCAGTCCCGCGGGCAGGGGCTGGTCGTTGCGGTTCCAGTCGTACAGCAGCCGGTTGACCTCGGGTATGACGCCGCGGTCGAACAGTGAGGCGAGGAGCGGATCGGCCACGTCGTCCCACACCCATCGGGGGTCGGCGCCGCTGCCGGAGCCCGCGATCGAACCACTGGCCGGCCAGGTCCAGTCGCCGACCAGGGAGTCCGCCTGGGCCGGGGAGATCATCCCTAACGCGCCGAGCGCTCCCATGGCGGTGCCCGAGATCAGCACCTTGCGCCTGCTCAACTCTGCCATGCTCTGCACTCCTTCGAGGTGGGGGGTTCCGCTCCGGGCATGCGAGAAATGGATGATACTGAGAAACAAATCATGAGTCTGTGTATCATCATCAGAGCACAGTGTGACGAGCATCACAAGACCCGCGTTTGAGGCAGAATCCCTACAGGAGGTGATCGTGGAATCGGTGCTGTCCGGATTCATGGCGCTGTCGGACTCGGATTCGTTGCTCCAGCGCGCCTATGTCGATGCCGTCGAGCGCGTCGACGACAGCGACGAGCTACGGACGCGCATCCTTGACGCGGCGTACGAGCAGTTCTGCCGGATGGGCATCAGGCGCTCCACCATGGAGGACGTCGCCCGGCTGGCGAAGGTGTCGCGGATCACGGTCTACCGGCGGTTCGACACAAAGGACACGCTGATCGAACACGTGGTGCGCCGGGAGTTCCGCCGCTATTTCGACCAGTTCCTCATCGACATCGAACAAGCCGGCACCGCTGCCGACAGGGTGGTGCTGGGCTTCGTGAGCTCATTGCGGGCAATTCGCGGCAACCCGCTGATCGGCGGACTCATCGCCACGGAACCGGACCTGCTCGTCCCCTCCATGACGGCTGACGGGGGCCAGACCCTCGCCACCGTGCGGCATTTCGTCGCCGGCCAGCTCCGCAGCGAGCAACGCGCGGGTAACGTGCCGAGCGGCCTCGACGTCGACCTCGTGGCCGAGATGATGGTGCGGATCTCCACCTCTTTCCTGACGATCCCCAGCGCCGTCATCAACCTGGATGACGACGAGCAACTGGCCGCGGTGGCCCGGCGGTTCCTCGTGCCCATGCTGGAGCCATCAGCCTGAGCTTCAGTCCCGCGCCGGCTTCGACGCGACGGCGGGTCCGACGCGGCTGAACGGCCCGCCCGTCGGGCATCTGCCGGAAACATTCGCAGGGTTGAGGCCGTCGTGTCGATCGGGCAGGGGGTCGTTCGTGTAAAGGGCAGGAAAGCCGGGCTGCGGTCGGTGTAGCCGGGCGAAGTGAGGAGGCGTCATGTCCGAGCCGAAGGTTCTGCTGACGGGCCTGGGGATTCCCGAGTCGCCGCGGTGGCACGAGGGCCGGCTGTGGTTCTGCAACTGGATCGACAGGGAAGTCGTGGCCGTCGACCTTGACGGCAAGTCAGAGGTCGCCTCCGTACGGGGCCCGGTGCCGATGGGGTACTCCATCGACTGGCTGCCTGACGGCAGGCTGCTGATGACCGGGGACAAGTTGCGCCGTCAGGAGCCGGACGGGTCGACGGTCACCGTCGCCGAACAGGGTGGCAACGAGATCGTCGTGGACGGGCGCGGCAACATCTACATCAACGGGGCGGACTTCGACTTCGCCGGTGGCGGCGCGCCCAAGCCCGGCTACATCAAGCTCGTCACGCCGGACGGCGAACTGCGCCAGGTCGCCGACGACATCCAGTTTCCCAACGGCATGGTCATCACGCCCGACGGCCGGACGCTGATCGTTTCCGAGTCATTCGCCGGACGGCTCACCGCGTTCGACATCGATGCGGACGGAGGGCTGTCCAACCGGCGGATCTTCGCCGACGGCGTCGCCCCGGACGGCATCTGCCTGGACGCCGAAGGCGCGGTATGGGTCTCCACCGGCGGGTCCTCGATCGCCCGCGTCGCCGAGGGCGGCCACATCCTCGAGCGCATCGAACTGCCGGAGGAACGGGCACCGTTCGCGTTGATGCTCGGCGGTCCGGACCGGCGTACGTTGTTCGTCCTGACCGCCGAGTGGCGCCAGTCCGATGGCGTCACGGACAACCTCCAGCGGCTGACCACCGGATCTCGTACCGGACAGATCCTGACCTTCTCCGTTCCTGTGCCTGGTGCCGGCAGGCCCTGATCAAGATCACGGCACGGCCCGAAGCAGCCGGTCTTCGGATTGTGGTGGGCCATAACGCCCGCGTTGGCACGCTCTAAGTCGAAGGACACTGACGGCGCAGTACCGCGCTGGGTCCGGACGGGAGGCAGCTGCTGTCTCGCCGGACTCCGGTCCTCGCTCAAGGTGCTCTCCCGGCGTCACACGCGACACCGTCTGCGGTTCCCGCCTTACCGATCATCCCAGCAGGTGCCACGGCAGGACGATCGGCGAGGCCGGGAGGTCCCCGACCGCGAGCCGCGCCACCAGCGGGCCGAGATCCCGGGGCACGACCTCCTCTCCATCCGGGGGCGGCCCGAGCAACTCGGCCTGGGTCCACCAGTGGAAGCGGTCGGTCACCGCCCGCTCCTCCTCGTCCATACCGGAGGTATCCACGTCCAGCCCATTCACCCGCAGCACAAAGTAGAAGTCGCGGGAGAAGAAGCGCCGCCTGCCCTCGGACCACGGGCCCTCGCTCGTCGCCACCACCGGGCCGAGTGCTTCCGAGGCCACGACATACCCGAGTTCCTCTCGCAGTTCCCTGGCGGCGGCCTGCTGCGCGCTCTCGCCAGGATCCACGCCTCCTCCCGGCGTGAACCAGGCATAGCGCAGACCCTCTACCTGCAGAAACCTGCCCCGGTAGAGCAGGATCCGGCCGGCAGGGTCGATCAGCAGAACCCGGGCTGACGCCCGAGAGATCACTTCGCTCATCGCGTCATCTCCACACGGATGTTCAGGATGGTGATATGAGGGAGAGAGAAGACCCCGGTCAGGGTGGGGATCAGCGCATTGCGCTCATGGCGCGTTCGATCTTCTCGCTCGGGTACGGCGTTGTCCTGCGGGTGCCGTACAGGTCCCAGTAGAAGTCGTTCATGGCCGCCGCCACGGGTGCGTACCGGCGGATCACTGCGGCTACAGCCGGCGGGGCACCAGCGGGGTCCGCGCCGTCCGCGCACGCGCGGATGTATTCGTTACGTTCTGCCGGTATGCCGTTCTGCGGCACCTTCACCCCGCAGATATTGGTGACGAGCCAGTTGACCAGCCGCATCAGCGCGTAACCGATGTCGTGGGTACGGTTGCGCTCCAGGAACTCGATCTCCTGCGCGGACAGGTCGAACCGAGGGGAGGTCGCCAGTCCGAGGTCGGCGATGTACAGGCGTTCACCGTCGGTGAGGATGTTGCCGAAGTGGCCGTCGAAGTGCATCAACTCCTGGCCGTTCATGAAGGCCACGTCGGTGCGCAGGCACGACTCGACCATGGCGCTTGCCGCGATCGCGGCGTCCTGGCCGGCGGTGAGCTGAGTGGCGAGCCAGTTGTCGAGGTTGTAGGGGATGAACTCCTGGAACAGCACGATGCCGGCCGAGGCCCGGGCAACGGCGTGGAGACGATCCCGTACCGCCGGCGATCCTTCCCAGTACCGCACGACCGCCTCGACGTCGGCGTGCTCGTCGATGGGTGGCGGCGCACCCGGCAGCACCCGCCAGTGATACAGCAGCGGAAAGGCCGCACTGCGCCCGGCCAGGACCCAGTTGGTCGTCATGATGCCGGCCGTGAGTTCACGCCACGCACCGAAGCTCGGCCCACCGATCCCGTACTGGCAGAACGGAGGCAGCCCGAACAGGTTCGCGGTGGACATCACGTTGCCCGCGCGGCGCTCCAGGTCGGTCAGCGGGATTCGCTTGGCGAAGACCGGCACGCCGTCGATGTCCAGCAGCACCGAGGTGCCGCCGATTCCCGTTCCCAGAGTCTGCGCCTGCTCCAGCGCCTCGCCGAGCTGCCGGTCACTGTGCAACGCCAACGCGCTCGCGACCCCGCTGTATCTCCTGACACGCTCACCGTGAGACATGTCCAGCCGTGTGTCTTGCAGGTCCAATGGCAGGCACCCTTCGTGATCAACTTCGCGTGTCAGACGCTATACCCGTCGGGATGGGCCTTTCCGGATTCATTCCGCAGGCGGACGGGTTGACCTTCACGTATGGGTCAACCCCTACCGTCGTCGGCATGGACACACCTTCGAAAAGCACGACATTCTCCCGCACCGGACTGGAGGTCCGGCTTGTCGCACGCCCGGAGGGCCTGCCCGATCCCGGCGACTTCGAGATCGCCGAGGTCGCTGTCCCTGATCCCGCAGTGGGTCAGGTACTGGTCCGCAATCTGTTCATGTCGCTCGAGCCCGGCATGCTCATGTTGATCGCGGGGATCTCTGGTCTGCCGATGCCCCGCTATGAGATCGGTGAGGTGATGTACGGAGCCGCCATCGGTGAGGTGGTGGCCTCTGCCGACCCGTCACTTGGCGCAGGCGACCTGGTGATGCATCGGTTCGGCTGGCGCGAGTACGCCGTGGGGCAGGCCGGGCTGTTCCGTCGCGTTGACCGCACCGCCTACTCGACGCCTTCTCCCTACCTTGGCTCCGGGCTGGTCGCGTATGTCGGGCTCATGGATGCCGCGGAGCTACGGCCCGGCGACACCGTCTTCGTCTCCAGCGCGGCTGGAGCGACCGGAAGCATGGCCGGTCAGATCGCCCGGCTCAAGGGGGCGTCCCGGGTGATCGGCAGCGCCGGATCAATCGAGAAGGTCGCCCATCTGACCGGCAAACTCGGGTTCGATGCGGCCTTCGACTATCACGACGGCCCGATCGTGGACAGGCTGCGCGAGGCCGCCCCCGAAGGCATCGACGTCTACTTCGACAACGTGGGCGGCGAACAGTTGCATGCCGCGATCGAGGTCATGAACCCGCATGGCCGCATCGCGCTGTGCGGAGCCCTCAACCGGCAGGGCAAGAGCCGTCCTGGCGACGGGCCGGGCGACCTGCTCAGCGTGATCGGCAAGCGCCTCACCCTGCGCGGCTTCACCACGAGCGATCATCTCGACCGTGCTCCGGAGTTCGACACGCAGTTCCGTACCTGGCTGAGCGAAGGCGCGATCGTCTACGACGAGATGTTGATCGACGGGCTCGCGAACGCGCCGCAGGCCCTCCTCGATCTCGTGAAGGGCGCATACACCGGGAAGACGGTGGTCCGGCTCGGGACTTGACCTTGACGTGAACGTGAAGCCGTGCGGGTGGACTCGGAGGTGCCTGTGATGCTCATCGGTGAACTGGCCGCGGAGGCCGGAACCACGACCCGTGCCCTGCGCTACTACGAGGAGCAGGGCCTGCTGGAGTGCGGCCGTACGACCGCGGGACATCGCGTGTACGAGCCCGGTGCGACCCTCCGCGTCCGCAACATTCGTGAGCTGCTGGCCTGCGGGTTCACCGTCGAAGATGTGAAGTCGTTCCTGGACCATCTCGACGCTGAGCTGCCCGAGGTGTTCTGCCATGCGCCACCGTGCGCCGCCAGTAACGCCGTAGCCGCGCAGCGGGTGGCTGAGCTGGAGAAGCGCATCGCCACTCTCACCCGGCTGCGCGACAGCCTTGTCCACCGCATGCCCTGGCCGGCGGCACCTGGCGACACCGCAGATGGGCGGGTCACCTGATGACGAGGTGCCGCGGACTTTCCGGCAGGGCGAGCACACCATCCAACGCGCCGCGCACCACGCCCGCGACGCGCGGCGGACCAGGCCCACCGCGGCCGCCGTCAGCGAGTCCCCCGTGGCGGTGGGGCCGCTGGTCAGTGGGACGAGTGGATCGTCATCGCGATCATCGGTTCTGTGTTGGGGGATGGGAGCTTTGCCGTCGAGGTGCCGATCACCTGTGGTCGGAGGGTTCCGATGTGGGGAGGAGCCGGGCGAGGGCCTGGCGGGCGCGCTTTTCCTCGCCTGGGTTGTTCAGCTCCACGGCCAGGTCGAGGGCGGCAGTGTGCAGGCGTACGGCCTGGCCGGGGTCGCCCGTGGTCGCCGCGACCTCGGCCAGGTTGTTGAGTGCCTTGGCCTCGCCTCGCCGGTAGCCGAAGCGCCGATACAGCTCCAGCGCCTGCTCGTGATGGTCACGGGCCTCGGCGTGGCGGCCCAGCCGGGTGCAGGCCACGCCGAGATTGTCCAGGGCGTCGGCCTCACCGCCTCGGCTGTCGATCTCCCGGGACAGCGCCAGCGCCTGGCGGTGCAGGTCGGCCGCGCGTGCGTACTGGCCCAGCCGCTCGTGGACGATGCCGAGGTAGTCCAGCGTCACGGCCTCGCCGAACCGGTCGCCGATCTCGCGGAACAGCTCGAGGGCGCGCAGGTTCGCCTCCCTGGCCCGCTCGTGCTCGCCTTCGTCCGTACTCACCTGGCCTATGCCGACCAGCGCCCGAGCCTGACCTCGCAGATCCTCTGATGTACGGCAGGCGGCCAGGGCTCGGTCGAAGTGGTCACGGGCGACGTCATGGCTGCCCTGCACCTGGTGCACCCAGCCGAGATCGGTCAGTGCCCGCCCTTCACCGGTCGGATCCTCGCGGCGGCGGGCGGCCTGCAGCGCCTTGCCGTACAGAGCGAGCGCATCGTCGTGGTGGGCGTGGTCGTAGAGGTAGCGGTACAGCGTGGTGGCCAGCAGACCGGTGTGCGTCAGGTCGCGATCGGCGGCCAGGACGAGGTTGGCCCGTTCGGCGTCCAGCCAGGCCAGTGCCTGCGGCGCGTCCTGGAGGGGGACCGGCGGCGGCGCGGTTCGCTCGATGCGCGGTCGCCGGTGGGCGCTGTCGGGGTAGAGCACGTCCATGGCGGCCGACGCCGTGGACAGCTGGTGGCCGAGCAGCCGGGTCAGCGCCGTCTGCCCGACATGCGGCGGCTCCTGCTCGGCGGCGAGCTGCGCGGCGTAGTGGCGGAGCAGGTCGTGGAAGGTGTAGCGGCCGAAGGCGCGCTGCTGGAGCATGTGCGCATCCAGCAGGTCCTCCAGCAGGTCCTCGGTGCGTTCCACCGGGAGATCGGCGAGCGCGGCGGCCGCGTGGGGTTCGATGTCGCGGCCGGGATGCAGCCCGAGCAGGCGGAAGAGCCGCTGCTGGTCGGCGGTGAGCTGCCGGTACGACAGGGTGAACGCGGCCGCCACGCCGCGTTCCGACCTGGCCAGCTCGGTGAGCCTGCGGCGCTCGTCCCGCAGGCGTTCGGCAAGCTGGGCGACGCTCCAGCGAGGGCGGTGTCGCAGCCGGGTGGCGGCGATCCGTACGGCCAGCGGCAGGAACCCGCACAACAGCAGGACCTCCGCGACCGCCTCGGGTTCGGCGGCCGCGCGCTCGCCCACGATGCCGGTGAAGAGCGCGACGGAGTCGGGCAGGGGCAACACGTCCATGGACAGGGTTCGCGCGCCGTCCAGGTCGGTGAGCCGCTGGCGGCTGGTGATGAGCACCAGGCTGTTCGAGGCCCCGGGCAGCAGGGGGCGGATCTGGGCGGTGTCGTCGGCGTTGTCCAGGACCAGCAGCACGTGGCGGCCGGCCAGCTCGGCCCGCCACAGGGCGGCCCGTTCCGTCATGGACGCGGGGATGCGCTCGGTCGCCACACCGAGCTGCCGCAGCAGCGCCTCCAGTGCCTCGGCGGGCCCGAGCGGGCGCTGGCCCGCCGTGTGGGCGTGCAGGTCGATGAAGAGCTGACCGTCGGGGTAGCGGTCGGCGAGCCGGTGCGCGGCGTGGACGGCGAGCGCGGTCTTGCCGATGCCGGCCATGCCGTCGATGGCGGCGATCGTCACCGCTTGGGAGGCGCCCTCGCACAGCTCCACCAGCTGGACGGAACGGCCGGCGAAATCGGCGATGTCGTACGGAAGGAACGCCGCCACCGGCCTGGCCACCACGGGCCCGGCCACCACGGGCCCGGTCGCGGTGGCGGACGTGGCGGGCTCCGTGGGCCGGATGCCGGTAGCTGCGGCGGGCTCTGCGGGCCGGATGTCGGCGGACGCGGCGGGCTCTGTGAGCCGGAGGACGGTAGCCGTGGCGGGCTTCGCGGGCCGGATGGCGGCAGCCGTGGGTGGGTCACCGCGTAGGACGGTCTCCTCCACAGCCAGGAAGGCGCGGCTCGGATCAAGTCCCTGCTCCTCGGCCAGCCTGCGGCGGTAGTCACGGCCGACGGCGAGCGCGTCCGCCTGACGCCCGGCGCGGCACAGGGCCAGCATCAGCTGTCCGGCCAGCCGTTCCCGTAAGGGATGCGCGGCCAGCTCGGTGGCCAGCAGGTCGATGAGCTCCGCGTGCCTTCCGGCGGCGAGCTCCAGCTCCACCAGCCGCTCGATCGCGGCCAGCCGCTGGTCCTCCAGCCGGGCCCTGGCGCCCTCGGCGAAATAGGCCTGGACGTCGGCGAAGGCGGGCCCACGCCACAAGGCGAGCGCTTCCCGCAACGTCCGCACGGCCGCGCCCGGCCCGGCATCCGCCTCGGCCACGAGCTTGGCGTCGGTCTCGGCCACGAGCTCGGTATCCGCCTTCGCCACCAGCCTGGCGAACTCCCGCAGGTCGAGCTGCCCCGGCCCCGGAGTGATCACGTATCCCGCCGGCCGGGTCTGCACCAGGTGGACCGCGTCCGCGGCGCGCAGCGTACGCCGGATCGCGGTCAACGCGGCGTGCACCTGCGCACGGGCCGTGTCCGGCGGCGTCGGCCCCCACATCGCGTCGATCAGCCGCTCGACGCTCAGCACGACGCCGGCATGCAGCAGCAGGTAGCCCAGGAACGCGCGGTGACGCGGGGCCAGGGCGGGAAGCGATCGGTCACCGGCTGACACCTCGACCGGGCCGAGGATCGTCAGCCGCACATCCACCCGCGAATCATACATTTGCCCCTTTGGTAACAGAGGCCCCCATAGGCGATGCATCGACATCGCATCGCGATCGTATGGATCGCCCTCCCCATGCTGGTCACATCAGCCGATCACCACGCATGAGGAGGCTCCCATGCAGGCACGCATGAAGAACCCCGCCCTCGTCCTCCCCGGCGCCATGAAGGCGCTCCTGGACCTCGGCAAGGCCGCCGACCAGGCCGGGCTGCCCAAGGTCACCGTGGACCTGGTGCTGCTCAGGGCCAGCCAGATCAACGGCTGCAGCGTCTGCGTCGACATGCACGCCAAGGACCTGCGCAAGGCGGGCGAGAGCGACGAGAGGCTGTTCGCCGTGGCGGCGTGGCGCGAGGCGCCGTACTTCACCGACGCCGAGCGCGCCGCGCTGGCACTGGCCGAGCAGGTCACCCGGCTCGCCGATGGCGGCCAGGTCGGCGACGAGCTGTGGGACGAGGTCGCCGACCTCTACTCCGAGACCGAGCTCGCCGCGCTGATCATGACGATCTCCACCGTCAACCTGTGGAATCGCCTGAACGCCTCCACCCGGCAGATCGCCGGTGCGGCATGGTAACGGTCGCGCTCGTCACGGGCGCGAACAAGGGCATCGGCGCCGAGATCGCCCGCCAGCTCGCCGACGCGGGAGTCACCGCGATCATCGGCGCCCGTGACGAGGAGCGGGGGCGCGCCACGGCCGAACGGCTCGGCCTGCCGTACGTACGGCTCGACGTCACCGACGCGGCCTGCGTCCGAGCCGCGGCACAGTGGATCGAGCAGGAGTACGGCAAGCTCGACATCCTGGTCAACAACGCCGGGATCACCTTCGACGACGGACCGCCCAGCCAGGCCACCACCGCGCAGGCCCGCCAGGTCTACGAGACGAACGTGTTCGGCGTCATCGAGGTCACCAACGCGATGCTGCCGCTGCTGCGCCGCTCACCCGCGGGACGCATCGTGAACGTCTCCAGCGAACGCGGCTCGATCGGGCGCACCCTGGACCAGTCCCATCCGCTGTGGCCGATGCTCAACCTCGTCTACTGCTCCTCCAAGGCCGCCCTCAACATGATCACCGTGTCCTACGCCAAGGAGCTGTGGGACACCCCGATCAAGGTCAACGCGGTCGACCCGGGTTGGGTCAAGACCGACATCAACCACAACGAAGGCATCAAGACCCCTGAAGAGGGCGCCGCCCCGATCGTGGCCATGGCGCTGCTGGACGCCGACGGCCCCACCGCCGGCTTCGTCCAGCACGAAGGCCCTCTTCCCTGGTAACCCCAGGTGATCCCGTAAGGAGACGACAGCTATGGATCTACGTCATGCGGTCCGGGGGCGTGTGCTGCTTTCCGGCGAGGACGGGTTCGACGAAGCGGCCCGCCCGTGGGCGGTGGGCGTCCACCAGCCGGTGTCCGCCGTCGTTGAGGCCGAGGACGCGGCGGATGTGGCGGCGCTGGTGCGGTACGCCCGCGAAGCCGGGCTGACGGTCACCGCCCAGCCGTCGGGCCATGGCGCCTCGGGCGACGCGCAGGGCGTGATCCTGCTGCGCACCGGCCGCCTGGACCGGGTGGAGGTCGACGCGCGGGCGCGCATCGCCCGGGTCGGCGCCGGAGTGCGGTGGGGCCGGTTGCTGGCCGAGACCGGCAGGCACGGCCTCACCGGGCCGGCCGGCAGCAGCCCGGCCGTGACGGTCGCCGGGTTCGTCGCCGGTGGCGGCGTCTCGTGGTTCGGCCGCATGTACGGCTGGGCCGCCGACTCGGTGCGCGCCTTCGAGATCGTCGACGCCGACGGCGAGCAGGTACGGGTCACCGGCGACTCCGACGCCGACCTGTTCTGGGCGCTGCGCGGCGGCGGCGGCGACTACGCGCTGGTCACCTCGATCGAGCTGGCGCTGTACCCGGCGCCCAGCGTGTACGGCGGGCGCATCACCTGGCCGGCCGCCCGCGCCGGTGCGGTGTTCGACGCCTTCCGCCGGATCACCGCGGACGCGCCACGCGAGCTGTCGGTGTGGATCAACCGGATGGCGCCGCCGCCGCCCGCGCCGCCGCTGGTCACCGTGGACGTGACCTACCTCGGCGGCGACGCCGAGGCCAAGGCGCTGCTGACCGCCTTCGACGAGATCGGCGGCAGCCTCTCCGACAGCCGCGGCTCCATGGACATCGCCGACCTGGGCACGATCGCGGCCGAGCCGGTCGAGCCCAGCCCCATGCTGGCCCGGACCGAACTTCTGACCGACCTGCCCGTGCAGGCCCTCGCGGAGGCCGAACTCGCACCCTTGCTGAACCTGCAGGTCCGGCATCTCGGCGGGGCGCTGGCCGAGGCCGATCCCGCCGGTGGCGCGGGTGGCGCGCTGGCGGAGCCGTACATGCTCTACCTGCTCGGCCTGCGGCTGCCCCACCTGGCCGATGCGGTGCGGGCCAGGCAGGCGGCCCTGGTCGAGGCCATGGGCCAGGCGGTCAGCGGCCGCAAGCCGTACACCTTCCTCGCGCCGGCGGACGACGCCGCACAAGCCTTCCCCGCCGACACCCTGGCCCGGCTGCGCGAGATCAAGCGCCGGTGCGATCCCTACGGTGTCTTCCGCGCCAACTTCCCCGTCCTGGACTGAAAAGAGCACCAACATGCTGAAAATCGCGACTGCCGCCGCGCTGGTGGCCGCCCTGGCGGCGGCACCGGCACCCGCCGACGCGGCGACCGGCAGGTGGGCGGCGGCCTGGGCGACCGGCGTCCAGCAGCCGTCGGCCGACGTCTGGTATCCCACCTGGGCGGAGAAGGGCTTCGCCGACCACTCCGTACGGCAGGCGGTCCGGGTCACCGCCGGCGGCTCGGCGGTCCGGATCCGGCTCTCCAACGCCTACGGCACCACCCCGCTCCGGCTCACCGGCGCCAGCGTGGGCAAGGCCGGCGCGGGCGCCGCCGTACAGGCGAGCACGCTCCGCCCGCTGACCTTCGCGCACGCCGCCTCCGTCGCCGTCCCCACCGGCGGGCAGGTCGCCAGCGACCCCGTCCGGCTCGCGGTCGAGCCGGGAGAGCGGCTGACCGTGACGCTGTACTTCCAGGGCGCCACAGGACCGTCCACCTACCACAACCTGGCCATGGCCACCTCCTACCGGGCCTTCGGCGACCACACCGGCGACCTCGGCGCGGCCGCCTTCGGTGAGACCAACAGCTCCTGGTTCTACCTGTCGGGAGTGGACGTGTACGGCGGCGCGGCCGCGGTGGCGACCTTCGGCGACTCCATCACCGACGGATACGCCGCCACCCAGGACGCCGACGACCGCTACCCGGACGCGCTGGCCCGCAGGCTGAACGGCCGGCGGCCGGTGCTCAACCTCGGCATCGCCGGCAACCGCCTGCTCAACGACTCGGCATGCCTGGGCGAGCGAGGGCTGACGCGCTTCCGCTGGGACGTTCTGGGCCAACCTCGCGTCAAGACCGTGATCGTGCTGGAGGGCATCAACGACATCCTCCTGGGCATGCAGGACCCCACCCCCTGCACCACCCCCGCGGTCAAGGTCAGCGCCGCCGACCTGATCGACGGCTACCGGCGGCTCATCCGCACCGCCCACGCGCGAGGCGTCCGGATCGTCGGCGGCACCCTCCTGCCGGCCGGTCTCCCCGGCGAGGCCGAGGCCGTCCGCGACGCGGTCAACGCGTGGATCCGGACCGGCGGCGAATTCGACGCGGTCGCCGACTTCGAACGCGCGGTCGCCGACCCCGCCGACCCCGATCGGATCCGGCCGGCCTTCGACAGCGGAGACCACCTCCACCCGAACCCCGCCGGTTACCGGGCCATGGCCGACGCCGTCGACCTGCACACCCTTTGAGGGCTGGGTGATCAGCGCCGGGGATAATGCGCCTTGGCGTAGTCGTCCCGCGCCTTTTCGCACGCCTCGACCTTCGCCCCCGGTCGGCAGTCGATGTAGACGGCCGTCACCGGCCGGCACATGTCGCTGCCCGAGCCGACGCTGTGCGCGTGCCGGCATCTCTGGTACTGGATGTCGCCTTCGATGCAGAAGCGACGAGCGATCTTCGCGCCGTTGACGCTCCGCGTCTGGCAGGCGCGGTAGACCGGGGCGGCAACGGCGCAGATCTTCCCGCCGCTCCGATAGAGGCAGGCGGCATACCTCGCGGATCTGTCGCACCGGAGCGCCGACCTGCCCAGGAACCGGCAGTACCGGTAGGCCTCCCCGACAGGCTCCGCGCCCTCGGCGCACGTGTGCGGCAACGGCCGGATCACGTCGGCACGGCGGCAGTCGGCCAGGAAAGCCTGCTGGTCGCGGTGGAGGGCGTCGCTGTCGCGGCACCGGCGGCCGGCGAAGCCGGACGCCGCGCAGCGCTCGTACTTCGCCTCTTCCTTCTCGCATCTCTTCTCGTCGGGGGCGTCCTCGCAGGACTTCACCAGCTCCGGGTCCTTGGTCTCCCGGGCGCTCGCGACCACGGGCGCCACCGGGGTGGGGGATCCGCGTTCCGGGCTCACCTCGTCCGTGCCGTGACTGAGATACACGGAAGCCGCGGCCACAGCTATTACCGCGAGGACGCTGTATAAGCGGGCCCGCCTGCGACGGCTTTCGATTGTCATCGTCACGCTTTTTTCTGGATAGCCCGCTCGATTCCCTTGCAGATCATGCCATAAGCGTTGCAGTGAGACCGGTTTCGGGCGGCCGAAAACAGGGACCGGTAAACGGAAATAGCCTGGGGCCGATCCCGAACATAAGGTGGACGCCTGCCATTCCGCGCGCGAAAGGGTGACGATGATCGAGACATTGTTCGATGAGGACTATTTCCGTGACCCGCATCCCGTATTCGCGCGGCTCCGCGAAGGGCGCCCCGTCTATCGCACCGCGACCCCGCAGGGCGTACGGGTCTGGGTGGTGAGCCGGTACGAGGACGTCAAGGCGGCCTGCACCGACCCGCGCCTCAGCAAGGACTTCACGAACAACCCGGACATGATCAAGTCGAACGAGCTGGAGGGCGGCGACAGCAGCGGCTACGAGGCCGTGGTGCCCCACAACATGCTCTTCGTCGACCCGCCCGACCACGCGCGCCTGCGGCGGCTGGTGGGCAAGGTGTTCACGGCGGGCCGCGTCCAGGCGTTGCGGCCCCGTGTCGAGCAGATCAGCGCGAGCCTCCTCGACAAGGTGGGCCCGGAGTTCGACCTGCTGCACGACTACGCCGTGCCCCTGCCCGCCATGGTGATCGGGGAGCTGCTCGGCATCCCCGAGAACGACTGGCCGCAGCTCATCAAATGGTCCAACACCACCATCGAGGGCGCCGTACTGGATCCGCAGGTGGTCGTGCGGGCCGCCACCGAGTTCATCACCTACCTCGGCGAGCTCTGCGAGGCCAGGCGGGCCGCGCCGGCCGATGACCTGTTCAGCGCGATGGTGCAGGCCCAGGACGAGGAGGGCGCGCTGAGCGGGCGGGAGCTCGTCGACACCGCGTTCCTGCTCACGGTCGCCGGCCACGAGACGACCGTGCACCTGATCTGCAACGGGGCGCTCGCGCTCCTGCGCCACCCCGACCAGCTCGCCAAGCTCCGCGCGGACCCCGGGTTGCTGCCGGCGGCGGTCGAGGAGTTCCTCCGTTACGACGGGCCGGTCAGCACGTCCACCCTCAGGTTCACCAAGGAGCCGGTCACCATCGGCGGCACGGAGATCCCGGCGGGGCAGCTCGTGCTGGTGTCCTTCCTGTCGGCCAACCGGGACGCGGCGCAGTTCGCCGACGCCGATCGCCTCGACGTCACCCGCGCTCCGGGCCAGCACGTCGCGTTCGGCCACGGCATCCACTACTGCCTCGGCGCCTCGCTGGCCAGGACCGAAGGCGCGGTGGCCTTCCGCCACCTGCTGGAGCGTTTCCCCGGCCTGCGGCTCGCCGTCCCCGAGGAGCGGCTGGCCTGGCGTCCGGGGCTGCTCATGCACGGCCTGACCAGCCTCCCCGTACGGAGCTCATGAGGCGCGGTGAAGCACGCCGAATTCGACGCTTGTGTCCGGGTCGTGGATCATGGAGGGCCGAGTGGCTGAAAGGTGCTGTGCATGCGTTACCGTCTGCTGGGCCGGACCGGGCTCAGGGTCTCCGAGCTGTTCCTCGGCGCGATGACCTACCGCGAGGTGTCGCCGGAGGCGCGGCGCATCCTCGACCTGTACGCCGAGTCCGGCGGCAACGTCGTCGACACGGCCTCCATGTACGGCGAGAGCGAGAACGTCGTCGGCGAGCTGCTCCAAGGACGCCGTGACCGTTTCGTCCTGGCCACCAAGTACACCGGCAGCCGCGACCGCACCGACCCCAACGCCGCCGGCAACCACCGCAAGAACCTCGTGCTGTCGCTGGAGCAGAGCCTGCGCCGGCTGCGTACCGACTACGTCGACCTCTTCTGGGTGCACGTCTGGGACCGGCACACCCCGATCGAGGAGACGATGCGCGCGCTGGACGACGCCGTCCGCGCCGGGAAGATCCTTTACGCCGGCATCTCGGACGCCCCGGCCTGGCTGGCCAGCCGGGCCAACACGCTGGCGGAGTGGCGCGGGTGGACGCCGTTCGCGGGATTGCAGGTGCCGTACAGCCTGCTGCGGCGGGACGCCGAGCGGGAGCTGCTGCCGATGGCGCAGGCGTGCGGGATGAGCGTGACGGCGTGGGGGACCCTCGAACGCGGCGTGCTGTCGGGCAGGTACAACGAGCCCGGCGCGCCGGCCTCCCGCGTGTCGCCCGACTCCCTGAGCGAGCGGGACCGGACCGCGGCGCGCGCGGTCGTCGAGGTGGCCGGCGAGCTGGGTGTCACGGCCTCGCAGGTGGCGCTGGCCTGGGTGCTCGGGCGTGGGGTGCATCCGATCGTCGGGGCGAGCAGCGTGGACCAGCTCAAGGACAACCTGGGGGCCTCGGGGCTCGCGCTGCCCGAGGAGGCGGTGCGGCGGCTTGAGTCGGCGGTGGAGTTCGAGCTCGGCTTCCCGCGGGACTTCGTCGAGGAGGTGGATCGGAGCCCGGCCATCTACGGCGATGCCGTCCACCTGCTGGACGGCCGCTGACCGCCAGGCCCCCATGGCTCAGGGCGTCGGCGTGACGGTGGGGAGCAGGGTGCGGGCCAGGCGGTAGGCCTCGGTGAGGTCGTCGCCGCGGTAGTCCAGAGCGGCGAGGTCGGCGAGGTGGTGGTCGGCGTTGACGGCGACGGTGTGCGGCAGGTGGCGGAACAGCGGCGCGTCCGACATCGAGTCGCCGTAGGCCAGGCACTGCTCGCGGCCGAGCCCGAGCCGGGCGCGGGTGCTGTCGGCGATGCGGACCTTGTCGGCGGGCGTCAGGACGCCACCGGGGTCCAGGGGCGCGGTGAAGGGCAGGGGCGGGAAACTGGAGGCGGCGACCTCGTCGAAGCCCAGCTCCAGCAGGTGGCGGGCGAAGAAGTCCGGGGCCATGGTGATGACCAGGGAGTGTTCGCCGCGGGCCCGGATGTCGGCGCAGACCTCGGCGATGCCGCCGAGCCAGGGGGCGGCGGCGTAGGCGGCGGCCACGACCTGGGGGGTGAGGTCGGCCCAGAGGCCGGGGAGGGCGGCGGAGAAGCCCTGGGTGTCGAGCTCGCCGGCGGCGAAGCGGGCCTCCATCTCGAGGAGCCGCGGCGTGGTGCCGGTGTGGCGGGCGATCTCGAGGCTGGCGGTGGAACCGGCCAGGAGGGTGCCGTCCATGTCGAAGATATGCAGGATGCCCATGGTTGTCCGATTATGTCAGGGCGCCCCGCTCGGAGATCAGACGGTGTTCAGCTTGCGGAGGGCTCGGGAGATGCCGTCGAGGCCGCGCGGCTCCCAGGTGAGCGCGTCGCCGGACCGGTAGGCCACCTTGAGCGGGAAGTGCTCGTGCGGACCTCCCTCCACGACCCCCCGGGCGGCGGCCATGACGGCCTGGGCGATGTCGGAGCCGAGCGCTCCGAGCTTGTCGTCGGTCCACGCCGCGGCGCTCTTGACCTGGGCCAGCGCGGCCGGCAGCGCAGGGTCTCGCCGCCGAGGCGGAAGTTCTCGCCAGCCTCTCACTTGAAAGGTTGCCTGGTAAGTTGCCAGCCAGACTTTCTTGCCAAATCGAGTGTGCCAAGAGAGGGAAATGTAAATTACGTCGTGCGCACGTGGGTCAGCCGTCGGTGGCGGCGGCCCCCAGGATCTCGTTGCGGTAGGTCAGGAGGTGCCGGCGCCACACCTCCGCCGCCTCGGCGGCATTGCCCTCCCGGATGTGCCTGATGACCGTGCGCGACTCCTCGACGTGGCCCTCGCGGGCACCGGCCTCGGCCGGCGCGCGGCGTCGCAGCTCCTGCCACAACGGCCCCGCGACATGCCGCAGCGCCTCTTCGAGGGCCTGTTCGAGCAGGGGGTTGCGGGCGGCGCGGGCGATGGCCCGGTGCACGGGCAGGTCGCTCGCGTAGGCGCCGGTCTCGGCGTACTCGGTCTCCAGCTTGGCCAGCGTGGCCTCGAGCAGCTCCAGGTCCTCCGGGTGGCGCTTCTCCGCGGCCAGCGCGGCCAGGGCGGGCTCGATCGCGAGCCTGGCCTCGAACACCTGCGGCGGCAGCACCTCCACGCCCCAGGTCGCCACGGTGGCCGCGGTGCCCGTGATCACCGTGCCCCTGCCCTTGTGGGACTTGGCCAGCCCGGCGAGCTCCAGGGCGGCGAGCGCCTCCCTGATGGTGGGCCTGCTCACCGCGAAGTTCTGCGCCAGCTCGCGCTCGGAAGGCAGCTTGTCGCCGGGTTTGAGCTGCTCGTCGCGGATCGCCGCGACGAGCTGGTCGGCGACTTGGGCGGCCGCGCTCCTCTTGACCACCGGAGTCACCGAGAACCCCGCGCTGCCACGTGTCACTACTCGATGCTCCTCTTTTGTGACCATTTGTGCGCTCGTGGGCATCATATCAAGCGGCCAGGCAACCTGACATGCTGACCAGCGACCACCGTCATACGGAGCTCAGCACGGCGTCTCACCCAGGTCAACCACCGTGGCCGTGGTCGGCATCATGCCCAAGGGCGCTTGGGATGGCCATGACCGGCCCGATCGCGGCTGGCACAGGGTTTGCGTCCGCACTGCCATGACGTTGCCCGCCACGGGTAGCAATAAGCCGAGGCCTACGAGGGCGCGCACGGGTGACGAGGTTTGTGGAAGCTATGGGGGCGATGGCGCGGTCACGTGCGGGGAATCTGCCACTGGAGCTCACGAGCTTCGTCGGTCGCAGGAACGAGATCGCCGAAGGCAAGCGCTTGCTCACCTCCGGCCGGTTCCTGACGCTCACCGGAGTCGGCGGGGTGGGCAAGACGCGGCTGGCGCGGCGGATCGCCGCCGAGATGTCACGCGAGTACGGCGACGGGGTCTGGCTGGTCGACCTGGCCCCGCTGGTGGCGGGTGCGCTGCTCACCGAGACGGTCGCCGACGCCGTCGGATGCCCCCGGCAGGATCCGGCCTCCCTCGCCGAGTACCTGCACGACAAACGGCTGCTGCTGGTGCTGGACAACTGCGAGCACCTGCTGCCCCAGGTCGCCGCGCTGGCCGGCGACCTGCTGGCGATGGCCCCCGAGCTGCGCGTCCTGGCCACCAGCCGGCAGGCGCTGCACGTCCCGGGGGAGCTGATCTTCGAGGTCCCGCCGCTGAACGTGCCGGGGACGGCCGAGATGTCGATGGACGGCGCCCTGGAGAACGAGGCGGTGCGCCTGTTCGAGGACCGGGCCGCCTCGGCCGTGCACGAGTTCAGGGTCACCGACGCCAACAGCGCGGCGGTGGCGCGGCTGTGCCGGCGGCTGGACGGCATCCCCCTGGCCATCGAGCTCGCGGCGGTGAGGGTGCTGGTCCTGTCCGTGGAGCAGATCCTGGAGCGCCTCGACGACCGGTTCCGGCTGCTGACGACCGGGCCCACCACCGCGCCGCCGCGCCAGAAGACGCTCCGGGCGCTGGTGGACTGGAGCTATGACCTCTGCTCCGAGGAGGAGCGGACGCTGTGGGAGCGGCTGTCGGTCTTCTCCGGCGGCTGCGGCCTGGACGCGATCGAGCACGTGTGCTCGGAGGGCGGGATCGCCCCGGAAAGCCTCATGGACCTGCTGACCCAGCTGGTGGACAAGTCGATCGTGCAGCGCCGCGGGCAGGCCTCCGACGTGCGCTTCGAGATGCTCGACACGCTGCGCCAGTACGGATGGAAGCGGCTCGTCGCCTCCGGCCAGGACCAGGCCCTGCGGCTGCGCCACCGCGACTGGTGCCGCCGGCTGGCGGCGCGGGCGGAGGACGAGTGGTTCGGCGAGCAGCAGATGGACTGGCTCGGGCGCCTCATCCAGGAGCAGGGGAACGTGCGCTCCGCGCTGGAGTTCTGCCTGGGCGCGCCGGGCGAGGCGTGGGCCGCGCTCGAGATCGCCGCCGCGATGTGGAGCCACCGGCTCTCGTGGAGCTCCCCGAGCGAGGGTCACCACTGGCTGGAACGGGCGCTGGCGCAGGAGTCCGGCGCCAGCGCCGGGCGGGCCAAGGCCCTGTGGGTCGACGCGTGGCTCGTCCTGCTGCGGGGCGACCCGCAGGCCGCCAAACCGCTGCTGGAGGAGTGCCAGGCGCTGGCCGAGCGGCTCGGGGACGAGGCCCAGCTCGCCGGCGCGCTGCACATCACCGGGTTCGCCGCGTTGCTGGCCGGCGACTTCTCCCGGGCCATGAAGCTCCTCGACGAGGCGCTGACCCGCCGCCGCGCCCTCGGCCACCGGGGGCACGCCTGGGTGGCCCTCTTCCAGCTGGCCATGACCGCCGTCCTCATGGACGACCCGCGGTCCACGGCGCTCTGCGAGGAGGTGCTGGAGACGGCCGAGCGCGCGAACGCCGAATGGTCGATCTCGTACGCGCTGTGGGTCGCGGCCCTCGACCGGCGGCGCCAGGGCGCGCTCCGGGAGGCCGTGACCATGATGCGGGACGCCGTGCGGCTCAAGGTGCGCTGCAACGACCACCTCGGCCTGGCCCAGTGCCTGGAGGGGCTGGCCTGGATCCTGGCCGACGACGAGCAGTACGAGCAGGCCGCCCAGATGCTGGGCGCCGCCCACATGGTCTGGCAGTCGATCGGGACGTCGCTGCCAGGCCTCGGGCACCTGGTCGGCGCCCACGACCGGTGCGAGTCCGGCCTCCGGCGGAATCTCACGGAGCGGGCGTTCAAGGCGGCCTTCGACCGCGGCGCGGAGCTCACCCCCGAGCAGGCCGCCGCGTACGCGCTGGACGAGAAGCCCGCGCGGCGCGCGGAGAGCGCCCAGCCCGAGTCCGACGCCACGTCCATCCTGACCCGCAGGGAGCGGGAGATCGCCGACCTGGTCGCGAAGGGCCTGAGCAACAAGCAGATCGCCGAGACGCTGGTCATCGCCCAGCGCACCGCGGAGTGCCACGTCGAGAACGTCCTGCGCAAGCTGAACTTCTCGTCCAGGTCGCAGATCGTCAAGGCGTGGGAATCGCGCCGCCCCGATGGCGAGTGACCCGCGCCCCCGGCCGGGAACGGCGGCGGACCCGGATTCGCTCGTCCGGATCCGTGGGCTGCGCAAGAGCTTCGGCGGCATCCACGCGCTGTGCGGAGTGGATCTCGACCTCCGCCGCGGCGACGTCCTCGCCCTGCTCGGCGCCAACGGCGCGGGCAAGTCGACGCTGATCAAGATCCTGGCCGGCGTCCACCACGCCGACGGGGGAGAGGTCGTCGTGGCCGGCCACCCCCTGGGCAGCCAGGCCGCCTCCGCCGGCATGGCGTTCATCCATCAGGACCTCGGCCTCGTGGAGTGGATGACCGTCGCGGAGAACATCGCCCTCGGAAGGGGATACCCCCGGCGCGGCGGCCTCATCTCCTGGCGCGCGGTACGCCGCCGCTGCGTGGACGCCCTCCGGATCGTCGCCGCCCGCCTCGACCCGGACGAGCCGATCGCCCGCCTGACGCGGGCGCAGCGCTCGCTGGTCGCCATCGCCCGCGCGCTGGCCACGGACGCGCGGATCATCGTGCTGGACGAGCCGACCGCCTCCCTGCCCGCCGCCGAGTGCGAGCGCCTCTTCGACGTCCTGCGCACGCTCCGCGATCGGGGCCACGGGATCCTGTACGTCAGCCACCGGCTGGACGAGGTCTACCGGATCGCCGACCGGGTCGCCGTCCTGCGCGACGGACACCTAGTCAGCCAGGGCCCGCTCGCCGGCCGCGACCCAGCCGACCTGGTGCGCGAGATCGTGGGGCGCGAGGAAAGGGCCCGGCGGCGCCGGGCCCGCCGGCCGGGAGAGGTCCTGCTGAGCCTGGACGGCGTGCGTGCAGGGCGGGCCGGCCCGGTGGGGTTCGACCTGCGGACCGGCGAGGCGCTCGGCCTGGTCGGGCTCACGGGAGCCGGGCACGTGGACCTCGGCCGCGCGCTGGCCGGCGCGTATCCCATGGCGGCGGGCCGCGCGCTGCTCGGCGGCGGCCCGTACCGGCCGGCCTCGGTCGCGGCGGCCGTCGGCGCCGGGGTCGGTTTCGTGTCCGGCGACCGGCACGAGGAAGGGGCCGCCGCCGACCTGAGCGTGCGGGAGAACCTGCTGGCCAACCCCGGCGCGCGCGGCCGATCGCCGCTGAGCCCGCTGAGCCCGCGCCGCGAGCGCGCCGAGACGGCGGCGATCGTCGAGCGGCTGCGCGTCCGCCCGGCCGACCCGGAGACGCCGTTCGCCGCCCTGTCCGGCGGGAACCAGCAGAAGGTGCTGATCGGCCGCTGGCTCGGGGCCCGCCGCCGGCTCCTGATCCTGGAGGAGCCCACGGCCGGCGTCGACGTCGGCGCCAAACCCGAGATCCTCCGGCTGCTCGACGAGGCCCTGGCGGCCGGGGCCGCCGCGCTCCTGGTCTCCGCCGACTTCGAGGAGGTCGCGAACCTGTGCGACCGGGCGCTCGTGTTCGCGCGCGGGGCGGTGACCGCCGAGCTGAGCGGCGACGCCCTCACCGTCGCCGCCCTCACCCGGGCGGCCACGGCCACCCCAGGGACGGGCCGTTGCTGACGGACGACCGCACGCCCCGGAGACGGCCCTCCGCCGGCAGGCTGATCGGCGGGTACGGGCTGCTCGCGCTGGCCGTCATCCTGTTCGCCGCGTTCGCGCTCGTCCTGCCGGACACGTTCCCCACCATGGCCAACCTGACCGCGATCGTCTCCGCCTACTCGATCATCGCGGTCCTGGCGCTGGGCTCGATGATCCCCATCATCACCGGGAACTTCGACCTGTCCCTCGGCTACGGCCTGGGCCTGTGGCACGTCATGACGCTGCTGCTGATCGTGAACGCCGGCTGGCCGTGGCCCGCGGCCTGCCTGGCCGTGCTCGCCGGCGCGCCGGCGGTCGGCGCGGTCAACGGCCTGCTGGTGGAGTTCGCGCGCATCGACTCGTTCATCGCGACCCTCGGCACCGGCAGCATCCTGTACGCCGTCACGGGCTGGGTGACCCGGGGCGCCCGGATCTTCCCCGGCCCGCAGGGCCTGCCCGAGGGCCTGACCGGCCTGTACGACTCGACCCTCCTCGGCCTGCCGGCGCCCGCGTTCTACGTGCCCGCCCTGGCCGCCGCGCTGTGGCTCGTGCTGGAGCGGCTCCCCGTGGGCCGCTACCTCTACGTCATCGGCTCGAACCCGCGGGCGGCGGAGCTGGTCGGGATCCCGGTCCGCCGGTACGTCGTCCTCGCCTTCGCGGGATCCGGCCTGGTGACCGGCTTCGCGGGCGTGCTCCTTGCGGCCCAGCAGCAGATCGGCAACCCGAGCGTCGGGCTGGACTACCTGCTGCCGGCGTTCGTGGCCGCGCTGCTCGGCTCCACCACGATCAAGCCCGGACGGGCCAACCCCTGGGGCACGGTCGTCGCCATCGCGGTCCTGGCCATCGGGCTGTCGGGCATCAGCCAGCTCGGGGCGGACTTCTGGGTCACCCCGCTGTTCAACGGCGCCACCCTGCTCGTCGCCGTCGGGCTGGCCGGCTACTCCGCGCGGCGCCGGGCGCATACCGGCCGGGTGCGGAGCCTTCCATGAACCTCGCCCGCCTCGTGGCGCTCGTCCTGGTCGCCGGCGGCTGCTCGCTCGGCACCCCGCCACCCGCCCCCGGAGGGGGGTGCCACGACGTGGTGCACACCGCCAGGCGGGCGGTCGCCCGCGCCGAGGCGACGGACGTGCCCTGGGGCGGTCCCACGAGTGGGCCGCGCGCCGTCCCCGGCAAGAGCATCGTCTTCGTCGCCTCGACCATGACCAACCCCGGTGTGGCCGGCACCGCCGACGCCGTACGGGCGGCCGCCCGGTCCGTACGGTGGAGCTTCCGCGTGATCGACGGCCAGGGCACCCCCGCCGGGATCCGGGTGGCCCTGGGCGAGGCGGTCGCGCTCCGGCCGTCGGGCATCGTCATCGGCGGGTTCGACCCGGGGGCCGTGGCGCAGCAGGTCAAGCAGGCCAACGCAGCCGGGATCCAGCTCGTGGGATGGCACGCGACCAAGTCGCCGGGCCCCAGCGCGAACCCCCGCCTCTTCACCAACGTCACCAGCCGGGTGGAGGACGTCGCGCGGATCAGCGCGTACTGGATCATCGCCCGGTCGAACGGCCGGGCGGGCGTGGTGATCTTCACCGACTCCTCGATCCCGTTCGCCGAGAACAAGTCCCGGCTCATCAAGCAGACCCTGGCGACCTGCTCCGGCGTCCGGCTCCTGTCCTACGAGAACATCCCGCTCCCCGACGCGGGCACCCGCACGCCGCAGGAGGTTTCGTCCCTGCTGCCCCGCTTCAGGGACCTGTGGACGTACTCGGTCGCCATCAACGACGTCTACTTCGCCGACGCCGCTCCCGCGCTGCGCGCCGCCGGCAAGCCCGGGGAGGGGCCTCCCTACTCCATCGGCGCCGGGGACGGGGATCCTTCGGCGTTCCAGCGGATCCGCGCCCGGCAGTTCCAGCACGCGACCGTCCCGGAGCCGTTGAACGCGCAGGGCAGCCAGATCGTCGACGAGCTCAACCGCGCGTTCGCCGGGCACCCGCCGAGCGGGTACGTGACGCCGGTGCACCTGACCACGACGGCGAACGTCGACGATGCCACGTCCTGGGATCCGCGCGGCTACCGCGACGCCTACCTGCGGATCTGGCGCGGGTAGGCCCTACCAGCCCCGGGACCGCAGGAAGGCGGCGCAGCGGCCGGTCCAGTCGCCCACGACGGGATCGGCCTCGGCCAGCCCCAGCCCGTGCCGGCCGCTGGGATAGACGTGCACCTCCAGGGGGATCCGGTGGCGGGCGAGCGACCGGGCCACCTGGAAAGTGTTCTCGACGGGGACCGCCTCGTCGTCGGCCGTGTGCCACAGGAACATGGGCGGCGTGGCCGGGCCGACGCGGTCGCCGAGCGACAGCTCGGAGCGTACGGACTCGGGCGCGTCCGGGCCGAGCAGGTTGGCGGCCGAGCCCTGGTGGGCGGCCGGTCCGGTGAGCGCGGCGACGGGATAGCAGAGCACGGCGAGCCCGGGGCGGGGATCGGCCCCGTCGACGGCGTCGTGCGGGCCTTCCGGCAGCATGGAGCCCGCCTCGGTGGCGAGCAGCCCGGCCAGGTGGCCGCCCGCCGAGAAGCCGAGCACCCCCACGCGGGCCGGGTCCACGCCGGTCGAGGCGGCGTGGTGCCGCACCCAGCGCACCGCCCTGGCGGAGTCGAGCAGGGGCAGCGGGTGGCGGTGCGGCGCGATCCGGTAGCGCACGACGAACGCCGCGATGCCCAGCGAGTTGAGCCAGCGCGCGACCGGCGCGCCCTCGTGGTCGGCGAGGTGGTGGTAGGCGCCGCCCGGGAGGACCACGACGGCCGGGCTGGGGCCGTCGTGCCGTACGGGGAAGGCGGTGATGGTCGCCTCGCCGGTCGTGGGCCACAGGGGGTGCTCGCTCATGCCATGCCTTTCTGGGTTGTCCGAGACGGATGTTAGCGAGGGCCCGATGTGAACGGTTCGGTTAGGTTGGTCGGGTGCGTGATCGGGACCACCCGTTGAGCAAGGATGCCGCGCGGCCGCTGAGCGGGCTGCGGATCGTCGAGCTCTCCAGCTACGTGGCCACGCCGCTGTGCGGGATGACGCTGGCGCAGCTGGGCGCCGACGTGATCAGGGTCGAGCCGATCGGCGGGGCTCCCGACCGTACGCGCTGGCCGCTGGCCGCGAGCGGGACGAGCCTGTACTGGTCGGGCCTCAACAAGGGCAAACGCGCCATCGAGGTGGACCTGTCCGCCGAGGACGGGCGGCGGCTCGTCGCCGACCTGGTCGTCGGCGGGGGACGGCGCGGCGGGATCGTGATCAGCAACGCCGACCGGCACCCGGAGCTGACCTTCGAGGCGCTGCGGGCCCGCCGCCCCGACGTGATCCACGTGCTGCTCACCGGCCGCCGCGACGGCGGGACCGCGGTGGACTACACGGTCCAGGCGGCGACCGGGTTCCCGCTGCTGACCGGCCCGGAGGACGCCGGGCAGCCGGTGAACGGCGTGGTGCCCGCCTGGGACCTGGCCGCCGGCCTCTACCTGGCGGTCGGGCTGCTGGCCGCGGAGCGGCACCGCGTACTCACGGGGGAGGGGCAGCAGGTGCGGGTGGCGCTGGAGGACGTCGCCCTGGCGGTCGCCGGAAGCCTCGGCTACCTCGCCGAGGCGCAGCTGAACGGCACCTCGCGCGAGCGGATCGGCAACCACGTCTACGGCACCTTCGGCCGGGACTTCGCCACCGCCGACGGCGGGCGGCTGATGGTCGTGGCGCTCACCGACCGGCACTGGCGCGACCTCCTCGCCGCCACCGGCCTCACCGGCGTGGTCTCCGCGCTGGCCGCCGCCCTCGGGGTGGACTTCGGCGCGGAGTCCGAGCGCTACCGGCACCGCAGGGTGCTCGGCGACCTGATCGCGAGCTGGTTCGAGACCCGTACGCTCGCCGAGGCAGAAGAGGCGCTGCGGGCCACCCGCGTGCTGTGGTCGACGTACCGGAGCTTCACGGAGCTGGCCGCGACGCTGCCCGGGAACCCGCTGATGGGGAAGATCGCCCAGCCCGGGGTCGGCGAGCACTGGGCGCCGGGCTCGCCGCTGGTGATGGACGGCGAGCAGGCCCCTCCTGAGGCGTCGCCCGAGGTCGGCGGGCACACCGAGGAGGTGCTGCGGGCCGAGCTCGGCCTGTCCGCGGCGGAGCTGGCGGCGCTGCGGAGCAACGGCGTCATCCGGACGACGCGGGGAAGGTCCACGTGAGCTGGGAACCGCACACCCTCACCACCCGGGAGACGGTGGACCCGGGCCCGGTCGCCGCGCTGTCGGCGCTGTTCGACGACGGCACGCCCGCGGTCGGCCCGGGAGACGCGCTGCCGCCGCTGTGGCACTGGCTCGCCCTGGCCCACTGGCCCGTCTCGTCCGTGCTCGGCGCGGACGGCCATCCGGCGCGCGGGTCGTTCCTGCCCCCGGTGGAGCTGCCGCGGCGGATGTTCGCGGGCGGCGAGGTCGCCTTCCACGTCCCGCTCGCGGTGGGGAGCACGGTACGCCGCGAGGCGCGCGTGGAGTCGGTCACCGAGAAGCCGGGGCGCTCGGGCCGGCTGGTCGTCGTGGTCGTCGCCATCCGGCTGTACGACGAGCACGACCGGCTCGCCGTCGAGGAACGGCAGGACCTCATCTTCCGGGAGGCCGGGGCCGTCCCGGAAGAGGCCGCTCCGGCCGGGCCCGCGGCGGCCCTGGCGCCCGCCGGCGCGCCTTTCGCCCGGGAGGGGGAGGGTTCCTGGCGGTTCGCCACGGACCCGACGCTGCTGATGCGGTTCAGCGCGGCGACGTCCAACCCGCACCGGATCCACTACGACTGGCCGTACGCCACCCGCGTCGAGGGCTACCCCGGCCTGGTGGTGCACGGGCCCCTGATGACGCTCGCCCTGGCGGAGGTCCTGCGCCTGGAGGGGCACGGCGCGCCCGTGGCGCGCATGCGGCACCGGAACCGCAAGCCCCTGTTCTGCGGCCGGCCGGCGCTGCTGCGGCGGATCGACGCGGCCACGCTGGGCGTGTTCGGCCAGGACGAGGAGCCCCACAGCACCTTGGCGATCGAGTTCGGGGGAGGCGCCGGCCGTGCGTGAGATGACCGGGCCCGGCCGCGCGCGTGCCGTCGTGGAGGCGCTGCGGGGCGTCGTCGGCAGTGCCGCCGCCCACGTCGCCTCCGCGGACCGGGACCAGGCCGTGGCCTACGACGTGGCGTCCATGTCGGCGGCGGTCGCGGCAGCCGGGGCACTCCTCGACCACGTCGCGGACCCCGACGCGGGCCACCTCGGTGGCCCCGGCGTAGACCCTGGAGCCGGCCACGGCGCAGATCCCGGCCCGGGCCACGGCGCGGACCTGGCGCTACTTTATGCCGCCGACGTCGCCGCCGATCTGGCCGGTCGTCTGACCGGCAGGGAGTCGCTGTGGGGCGTGGACGGGACGGCCCTGGACGGCGTCGCCGCCCACGTCGCCGCGGGACGCGACCCGGCGTTCCTGGAACGCGTCGCCGAACGCGTGCTGGCCACCCGCGAGGCGGGGCCCCGGCACCTGTCCGCCGAGCTGCAGCTGGTCCGCGCCGCCTTCCGCGAGTTCGCCGCCGACCGCATCGCCCCCGTCGCCGACCGGATCCACCGCGACGACGAGGACATCCCCGCCGACATCATCGACGGGCTCGCCGGCATGGGCTGCTTCGGGCTGTCGATCCCGGCCGAGTACGGCGGCGGCGCCGAGGGCGACGAACTGGCCGCCATGGTGGTCGTGACCGAGGAACTGTCCCGGGCCTCGCTGGGCGCCGCCGGCTCGCTCATCACGCGTCCCGAGATCATCGCCACCGCGATCGCCCGCGGCGGCACCGAGGAGCAGAAGCGGCGCTGGCTGCCTCTGATCGCCTCGGGGGAGCGGCTGTGCGCCGTGGCGGTCACCGAGCCCGACTTCGGCTCCGACGTCGCCCGGATCACCACGAGCGCGACCCGCGACGGCGACGAATGGGTGCTGAACGGCGTCAAGACCTGGTGCACCTTCGCCGGCCGCGCCCACTACCTCCTCGTCCTGGCCCGCACCGACCCGGCCGGGCACCGGGGCCTTTCGCTCTTCGTGGTGGACAAACCCTCCTTCACCGGCCACGAATGGCGCCTCACCCAGAAGGGCGGCGGGTCCGTCGAGGGGCGTGCCATCCGTACGCTCGGCTATCGGGGCATGCACTCGTTCGAGGTGCGCTTCGACGGCTGGCGCGTCCCCGCGGCCGACCTGATCGGCGGGGAGGGCGGTCTCGGGCGCGGGTTCTACCTGCAGATGCAGGCGTTCGCCAACGCGCGGCTGCAGACCGCGGCCAGGGCCGTCGGGGTCATGCAGTCGGCGCTGGAGCTGGCCGTGGACTACGCGGGGCAGCGGTCGGTCTTCGGCCGGCCGCTCGCGGACTACCAGCTGACCCGCGCCAAGATCGCCAGGATGGCCGGGTCGATCGCCGCGTGCCGGGCCTTCACGTTCGCGGCGGCCCGGGCCGTGACGGCCGGCGACGGCCAGCTGGAGGCCGCGCAGGTGAAGCAGCTCGCCTGCCGGGCGGCCGAATGGGTCACCAGGGAGGCCCAGCAGCTGCACGGCGGCTACGGGTACGCCGAGGAGTACGGCATCTCGCGGCTGTTCGTGGACGCGCGCGTGCTGTCCATCTTCGAGGGCGCCGACGAGGTCCTCGCCCTGCGGGTGATCGCCCGCAGGCTGATGAAACCCTGACGACGAAATCGGTTGGCGGAGGCCGCGGATCGGCCGAGATCATGGCCCTCATGTCGATCCGTACGGCCCGCGAAGCCGATCTGCCCGCCCTGCTCGCCCTCGCCGTCGCTTTCTACGAGGAGGACGGCTTCACCACGCCGGAAGGCGACCTCGGCGCCAACCTCACCACCTTGGTCACCTCGCCCGCGGCCCGGGTCGCGGTGAGTGAGGAGCACGGCCGGATCATCGCGTTCGCGATCACCACGACCTCGTTCGGGCTCGAGTCCGGCCTGATCGCCGAGCTCGAAGACCTCTACGTCGCCCCGGAGGCGCGCAGGCGCGGCGAGGCCAACGGGCTGATCGAGGACAGCCGGAGCTGGGCCGCGGAGCTGGGATGTTCTCTCCTGGAGATCGTGATCGCCCCCAACGGCAACGACGTGAGCCATCTCTTCGACTTCTACGGCAAGCGCGGGTTCCAGGACGAGGGGCGCCGCCTGCTCAGCCAACCGCTGTCCAGGACGTGATCACGCTCTGGTGGCGACCTGGAGATGCCGGCGGACGCCGGTGGCGGCGGCGCGGTCGCGCCACCAGTGCAGGCCGGCGGCGTCGGCCTGCTGTTCGAGGGCGGTGAGGTGGGCGGTGGCGGCGTCGTGATGGCCGGTGGCAGTGGCGAGCAGGGCGAGGTACCAGTCGACGGGGCCCAGGCAGAGCACGGCTGACAGGGCGGAGATGCGGCCGCTGTAGGGGAGCAGGGCGGTGTAGGCCGTACGGCATTCGTGGGTGCGGCCGAGCGCGGCGACGGCGGCGGCGCGCAGGCAGGTGGCCGACAGCCAGGACCAGTCCCGGGGAGGGGTTTGACGGGGGCCGCCGTTGAGGCGCCGCGCGTGGTCGAGGTGGCCCTGGGCGCACAGGTGCAGGGTGGTGGCGTCGTGGTGCAGGGTGGGATGGACGCCGCGGACGGCGGCGATGACGGGCGCGGCGTCGGCGATGGCGCCGCGGTGGTAGCCGAGCGCGACGCGGCCGGTGGCGACGGTCTGGCGGGCGTGCCAGAGGTTGAGGTGGCGGGCCTGGTCGTCGGCGTCGTCGTAGAGGCGGTCGGCCTCGTCGAAGCGGCCGTCGAGGGTGAGCCGGTTGGCGTGCCAGAGGGTGTGCTGGAAGCGGGGCCAGGGCAGCGGGTGGAGTTCCAGGAGGGCGTCGCAGCGGGCGGCGGCCCGATCGGCGCCGGCCACGTCGAACGCCTCCAGGCGGCCGCAGGCGTCCACCATGCCGGCGAGCAGCTCGACCTGAGGGTTGTCGGTGTGTTCCGCCAGGTCGTGTAACTCGCCGGTGAGGTCCGCCAACCCGGTGAGGGCCCGGGGCCGGGGCACGGTGAGACGGCGGTCGTCGCGGGTGCGGGTGCGGGTGAGCGGGTGGGGGTCGTCCACCGGGTGCCGGCCCACCTGATGCCGGCCTACCTGGTCCTGGGCTGCCGGATGCCGGACCATCAGGCGCCGGTCGGGCTGGTGCTGGCCCGCGTGGTGCTGGCCCGCGTGGTGCTGGCCCGCGTGGTGCTGGGCTGCCGGGTGGCGGTCCGTCAAGGGCAGGCCTGTCAAGGGCAGGCCCGTCAGGGGCCGGTCCGCCACGGCCCGGCTCGCTTGGTACGGGTCGCGTAGCAGCGACAGGGAGGGCTTGCCGAGCGCGGTGAGGGCGCGTACCACCAGGCCGGCGCCCGCGTCGGCGCGGTCGGCGGCGCGCAGGGCGGCGGCTCCGGCGCGGCGGGCGGCATCCCGGTCGCCGGCCGCCTCCAGGGCCTGGACGTGGTGGAGGAGCAGCTCCACGTGCTGGGCGGGGTCGCCGCCCGAGGCGTCGTGGGCGGCCACCGCATGGCCCCACCACCTGGCCGCCTCCGCGTACGCCAGGCGCAGGCCGGCCTGCTCAGCGGCGGCCACGGCCCAGCGCACGGCCTCGCCGTGCGAGCCCGCCTGGACGGCGTGCCAGGCGATGGCGGCCACGTCGGCGGACGGGCGGGCGGCCAGGGCGGCGGCCAGGTCCCGGTGGACGGCGGCCCTGCGCCGTGGCTGCAGGCCCCCGGCCAGCGCCTCCCGCACCAGATCGTGCACGAACACCAGCCGCCCACCCCCGGCGACGGCCGGCTCCACGCGAAACGCGCGCCTGCCCCCGACGGGCAACCCCGCGCCGACGGCCCGACCGGGCGCATCCTGCGCGCCGGGCACCCCCATATCGGTGGAGAGGTCGAATGCGTCGCCAGAGACGGGTAGTGCCGCGTCGGTGGTGAGGTCGAGCGCGTCGCCGGAGAAGGGCAGTCCCGTGCCGGTGGTGAGGTCGAGGGCGTTGTTGGGGACGGGCAGTCCCGTGCGGGCCGTTAGGTCGGCGCTGGGGGTGAGCAGGCCTGCGCGGGTTGCGCGGTCGAGGAGGTCGGCCGCCTCGGGGCCCGCGACCTGCGTCACGATCGCCGGGTCGAACTCCCTGCCGAGCACCGCCGCGACCGACAGCACGTCCGCGACCTCGGCATCGAGCTGCGACCGCACCAGCCCGGCGACCGTCTCCGGGACGGCGTCCACGGCGTGTCCGCCGGCCCGCAGCAGGAGGCATTCCCGCACGAAGAAGGGGTTGCCGCCGGTCCGGTCGGCCAGCCGCGCCGCGGCCTCGGCGTCGAGCTCAACGCCCATGCCGGCCGCCATGGACCGTACGGCCTCCGGCGCCAGGCCGCGGACGCGCAGGCGGACGAGGTCGTAGCGGGCCAGCCGGCTCAGCGGGTCGTCGAAACCCGGGCGGAACGCGGCGACCAGCGTGACGGCGGCGCCGTCCAGCCGCATGACCAGGTCCCTGAGCAGGTCCAACGACGCGGAGTCGGCCCGCTGCAGGTCGTCCAGGACGATCACCAGCGGCCGGACGCGCGCGGCCGCGGCCAGCCACCGCGCGACGGCGTGCGCGTCGGCCGGGCGGTCCGCGTCGAGCAGGCCGGCCAGGGTCTGCCGGTCGCCGGGCGGGCAGTGCTGTTCGAGCGTCCGCAGCACCTGGACCCACGGCCACAGCGGCGGCAACCCTTCGGCGTCGTGGCAGCGCCCCCAGAGCACGAGCTGCCCGAGCGCGGCCGAGCAGTGCTCGCCGAACTCCTCCAGCAGGAACGTCTTGCCGATCCCCGCCTCGCCGCTCACCGCCGCCAGCCGCAGGCCGGTGTGTGCGGCCCGCTCGGGCAGCGCCATCAGCTCGGCGAGCCGGTCGTCCCGGCGAGCCGGCCGGGGCTGGGCCGTCACGACCAGGGTGGCCGGGGCGGCCCGCTCCAGGGAGTCGGCCTGGCGGAGGATGTCCTGTTCGAGGGAGCGCAGCTCGGGGCCGGGGTCGAGGCCGAGCTGGTCGGTCAGTTGCCGGGCCGCGCGGCGCAGTACGGCCAGCGCCTCCGCCTGCCGCCCGGTGCGGTACAGGGACAGGGCGAGCAGGCACCACAGCCGCTCGCGCAGCGGGTTCTCGGCCGTCTCCGCCTCCAGGTCCGTGATCACGGCCTGCGGGCGGCCCAGGTCGAGCAGCGCCCGGGCGCGCCGCTCGAGCGCGACCAGGCGCAGCTCGCGCAGCCGGCTCACCTCGGTGAGGGCCCAGGTCTCGTCCCCGAACTCCCCGTACGGCATGCCCCGCCACAGCCCGAACGCGGCGTCCAGGCAGGTCAGCGCCTCCCCCGGCGACTGGAACTCCGACCGGCCCACCAGCTCCTCGAACCGCGACGCGTCCACGTCATCGGCGGCCAGCAGGTAGCCGGGCGGCCGGCCGATCAGCACCTTGGGCTTGGCCCACGGCCCGCGGTCCGGCTCGATCGCCCGGCGCAGGTTCGACACGTACGAGTGCAGCGACGACAGCGCGCTGGGCGGCGGCGTGTCCCCGTACATGTCATGGATCAGGGTGTCGGTGGAGACCACGACCCCCCGTGCGATGAGGAGCCGGGCCAGCACCGCGCGCGGGCGGGCCCCGCCCAGGCCGACGGGCTCCCCGTCGTCGGCACGGACCTCGAGAGGTCCCAGAACTCGAAATTCCACAGCACGTCCGGTTCGCTCAGGCGGATCTGGAGAAGAGGGTGGCCGCGGGCCGCAGGGCCATCAGCAGGCCGAGCGCGGCGTACCCGATGACCAGGTGGGTGCCGCCGACCCAGCGGGCCAGCTGCTCGCCGACCAGCAGGTAGCAGGGGACGGTCACGACCGCCCAGCTCTCCGCGATGAGCGGCCACCAGCGCAGCACCCCGCGCCACCGCGCGGTGACGGCGAGCTTGACGCTGATCGCGGCCATGCCCAGCATCGACAGCGGCCAGCAGATGTCGAGGAAGGCCAGCCAGGTCTCGTCCTTGACGCCGTCCGGCAGGACGCCGTGCAGCAGCGACCAGACGCTGGCGAGGCCGAGCACCGCGGCCTCGAGCTTGAGCGCCACCGCGGCGCCTCGCGAGGTGCCGATCGCCCGCGTCTTCATCTGCACCCAGAGCAGGCAGAAGATGCCGAGCTGGAACGCCAGCCCGGTCAGGTCGATGATCCGCTCGCCCACGCCGACGCCTTGCGTGCCGTGGATGTAGATGGCCGTCGCCCAGGTCAGCGAGCCGACCATCAGCCCGATCCCGGCGCGGCGGACGGCGCTCTCGCTCACGGCCGGGGCGGCGCCGGTGTAGGGGGTGGAGTTGAGCACCTGGGTGTCCGTACGGGCCCGGGCGGGCTCGTTGCGGATGTGGGCGTCCATGGGGTTCCTTCCGGTTTGTTGCGATGTCCCCAACGATGTCCGCCCGCTGTCCCGGGCCGGCAGAGCCGCCCGTCCCTGATCCGGTCCCGAGGCGCCCCGCCGTGTCCCGGGACAGGCTGTCCCGGGACAACGGGACACAAATCCGGCGACAATGCTCAGGTGACAAAAGCCAGCCGCCTGTCCGCGATCCCGGCGGCGCTCGCGGTCGTGCTCACGGTCGGCACGGTGCTGCTGGACGTCCGCAATTCCGGGATCTCGTTGCCGCCCGGCGCGGGCCTCGAAGCCGTGAGCTGGCCGGCCGCGGTGTCGGGCCTGGCCCAGGCGGTGCCCGGCGCGCTGCTGCTGCGGCGGCTGCCCCGGCATCCCGTCGCCTGGGTGCTGACCCTGTCGGGTGTGCACTGGGCGTTGAACGGCTTCTCCGGCGCCTGGTCGGTGTACGCGATCTACACCTCGCCCGGGGGTTTCGCGGCCGCGCCGGCCTACTGGTTCTACGCCCGGTTCGGCGCGGCGCTGCTGGTCGGGCTGCCGCTGCTGATCCTGCTCTTCCCCGACGGGCGGCTGCCCGCCGCCAAGGGCTGGCGGCGGCTGTCGATCGCCGGCCTGGGGCTGGCCGGCTACCTGCCGCTGGTGTGGCTGTTCGTGCCGGCGTCCGCGATGATGCGGTTCCAGAACGCGCCGCTGCCCCCGGAGATCATGCGGCTCGGCCTCGACGCCGTCAGCCTGGAGCTGCCCTACGAGGTGTGGGCCGCCCTGCTCGGCCTCGCCCGAGCAGGGGCGGCGGTGAGCCTGATCATTCCCTGCGCGGTCATGGTGCACCGCTACCGGCGGGCGGACGCGGAGCGGCGCGCCCAGATCCGCTGGCTGACCTGGGCCGCGCTGGCCGACATGTTCGTGCTCATGGTGCCCCTGGAACAGCTGTCGTCGGTGCTCCTGTGCGTCGGGATCGCGCTCACCTCCGCCGCGGTGCTGATCGCGGTGACCGAATACCGCCTGTACGACATCGACCGGCTGCTGCCGGCGACCTTCCTGTACGGGATGTTGGCGGTCCTGGTGGTGGCGATCGACGTGGCCGTGTTCACCGTCGCGGGCAGCGTGCTGGGCGAGCGCGACTCCGCGCTGGCCGCGATCGCGATCGTCTCGGTGGCCTACGCGCCGCTGCGGACGTGGTTGTGGCGGGCGGCGCGGCGGCTGGTGCGCGGGGCGCGCGACGACCCGTACGCGATGGTCTCGACGCTCGCCGAGCGGCTCGAGGTCACCACCGAGCCCGACGCGCAGCTCGCCGCGCTGGCCCACACGGTGTCCGAGGCGTTCCGGCTGCCGTACGTACGGGTGGAGATCGAGCGGCCGGGCGGCGTGCGTACCGTGGTCGAGCACGGCGCCCCGGACGGGCCGCAGCTGTCGCTGCCGGTCGCCTACCGCGACGAGGCCGTGGGCCGGCTGGTCCTGTGCCGGGCCGACCTGACCGAGCGCGACCAGCGGCTGCTCGGCGACCTCGTCCGGCAGGCCGCCCAGGCGGCGCGGGCCAGCGAGCTCAGCGCCGACCTGCAGCGCATCCGCGCCAGGCTCGTGACCGCGCGCGAGGAGGAGCGCCGCCGGATCCGCCGCGACCTGCACGACGGCCTCGGCCCCAGCCTCGGCGCCGTCGCGCTGCGCATCGAGACCGCCCGCAACCTGGCCGCCACCGCGCCCGCCGAGTCCGACCGCATCCTGGAGCAGACCGCGGCCGAGGTCTCCGTCGTGCTGGCCGACGTCCGCCGCCTGGTGCACGACCTGCGCCCGCCGGCGCTCGACGAGCTCGGCGTGCTCCGGGCCGTGGAGCAGCAGGCCGACCGGGTCCGCTCCGGCGGCCTGCAGATCGCCGTGACCGGCGACGACGCGCTCGGCTCGCTGCCCGCCGCGGTGGAGGTGGCCGCGTACCGGATCGTGTCGGAGGCGCTGGCCAACGTGGTGCGGCACGCCGCGGCGACGCACTGCGAGATCATGCTCGGTGTGCGCGGGCGAACCCTGGAGATCACGGTACGCGACGACGGCCGCGGCATCGGCAACGACGTCGAGGCCGGGGTCGGTATGTTGTCCCTGCGCGAGCGGGCGGCCGAGCTCGGCGGGGAGTGCCGGGTCACCTGCCCGCCCGGCGGCGGGACGCTCGTCCGCGCGCGACTTCCCCTCGAACAGACCACGGAGGTGGCCGGTGTCCGATGAGACGATCCGAGTGCTGCTCGCCGACGACCATCCGGTCTACCGCGACGGGCTGGCGGCGCTGCTGGCCTCCCTGCCCGGCATCGACGTCGTGGGCACCGCCGCGGACGGGCGGGAGGCCGTCGGGCTGGCCGCCGACCTGCAGCCGGACATCGTGGTCATGGACGTCAGCATGCCGGAGCTGGACGGCATCGAGGCCACCCGCCGGGTCGTCGCCGACAGCCCGCACATCGGGGTGGTCATGCTGACCATGTCGGAGCAGGACGCCACCCTGTTCGCGGCGATGCGCGCCGGAGCCCGCGGCTACCTGCTCAAAGGCGCGAACCAGGCCGAGATCGTCCGCGCCATCCAGGCCGTCGCCCACGGCGAGGCCATCTTCGGGCCGTCGATCGCCCGGCGGGTGACCGAGTTCTTCACCGCGCCGCCCACCGAGGACTCGGCGTTCCCGCAGCTCACGCCGCGCGAGCTGGAGATCCTCACGCTGATCGCGGCCGGCCGGTCGAATCCGCAGATCGCCTCGGAGCTGTTCCTGTCGCCCAAGACCGTGCGCAACAACGTGTCCAACATCTTCGCCAAGCTGCACGTGGCCGACCGCACCGAGGCCATCATCCGCGCCCGCGACGCGGGCCTCGCCCGCTGAGCCCCTTCGAAAAGAGGGGGTTGTCAGGGGTTGCGTTTTCTACGTGGACGACTCCAGGTGCTGCTGGATGACGGCCATGACGTCCTGGGGCGAGGCCGCGCGGCTGAAGGTGGCGACGACGATCTGGTCGCCCTTGTCCTGCGGCTGCTCCAGGTGGCGGAAGGTGGCGATCACGTACCGGAGCGCGTGGTCGAGGGGGCCGGAGGGGTCGTACGTGCCGCCCGCGCGCAGCCATCCCCGCAGCACCTGGTTGTGCGCGGCCACCACGGAGGCGGCCATGAGCTCGGCGCGCAGGCCGGCGTCGGGGGAGTCGCCGAGCCACTCGCCGACGAACTCGCGGAACAGCCGCTGGTAGCGGGCCACGCTGGCGATCTCCCTGTCGCGTAGCGCCGGCACGCGGCGGACCAGGCGATATCGGCGCAGCGACACCTCGGCGTCGTCGACGTAGTGGGCGAGCACGATGCGCACCGCGTCGGTGATGGCGACGATCGCGGTGTCCGCGGTCGAGGCCCGCAGCCGCGCGGCGATCCTCTCCAGCAGGGTGTCGTGATCGGGGAAGATCGCGTCTTCCTTGGAGCGGTAGTAGCGGAAGAACGTGCTGCGGCTCACGCCCGCTCGCGCGGCGATGTCGTCGACGGTGGTCTCGTCGTAGCCGCGCTCGTCGAACAGCGCCACGGCGGCTTCGGCGAGGCGTTGGCTGATGGGCGGTTTCGGCACGTGGTCATTCTCCCGAAAGTTAGGGGTATCCAAGCGTGCGAAACTGAGTATCGTCAATATGAAACTGAGTCTTATCGGTGGGTCTTATCGGCGGAGTGGTGCATGTCAGCGCAGGGCACAGCGGGCAGCCTGGCCCGCCTCAAGGAGCGGTTGGACGAGGCAGTTCACGTGGGCGAGGCCCGGGCGGCGGCCAAGCAGCACGCGAAGGGCAGGCTGACCGCGCGGGAGCGGATCGAGCGGCTGCTGGACGCGGGCTCTTTCGTCGAGCTGGACGCGCTGGCCCGCGGCGGGCTCGTATACGGCGACGGAGTGGTGACCGGTTACGGGACGGTCGACGGCCGCCAGGTGTGCGTCTTCTCGCAGGATTTCACGGTCTCCGGCGGCAGCCTGGGGGAGGTGTACGGGCAGAAGATCTGCAAGGTCATGGACCTGGCCATGAAGAACGGCGTGCCGATCATCGGCATCAACGAGGGCGCCGGGGCGCGCATCCAGGAGGGCGTCGTCTCGCTCGGCCTCTACGGCGAGATCTTCCGCCGCAACATCCGGGCCTCCGGCGTGATCCCGCAGATCTCCCTGATCATGGGCGCGTGCGCGGGCGGCCACGTCTACTCGCCGGCCCTCACCGATTTCACGATCATGGTGGACGAGTCGTCGCACATGTTCGTGACGGGCCCGGACGTCATCAAGACCGTCACCGGTGAGGACGTCACCTTCGAGGAGCTGGGCGGCGGCCGGGTGCACAACAGCCGCAGCGGCATCGCCCACTACCTGGCCCATGACGAGGACGACGCGCTCGACTACGCCCGGGCGTTGCTGTCGTACCTGCCGCAGAACAACCTGGACGACGCGCCGCACCCCGAGTTCGAGGCCGATCTGGAGCTCGGCGCCGACGATCTGGCGCTGGACGAGCTGGTGCCGGACTCGCCGAACCAGCCGTACGACATGCACGAGGTCATCGCGGCCCTGCTGGACGACGGCGAGTTCCTGGAGGTGCAGCCGCTGTTCGCGCCGAACATCGTGGTCGGCTTCGGGCGCGTGGAGGGCCGGTCGGTGGGTGTGGTGGCCAACCAGCCGATGCGGCTGGCGGGCACGCTCGACATCGACGCCTCCGAGAAGGCCGCCCGGTTCGTGCGCACGTGTGACGCGTTCAGCATCCCGGTGCTCACGCTCGTGGACGTGCCCGGCTTCCTGCCCGGTACCGAGCAGGAGTGGAACGGCATCATCCGGCGTGGGGCCAAGCTCCTGTACGCCTACGGCGAGGCCACGGTCCCGCTGGTCACGGTGATCACCCGCAAGGCGTACGGCGGGGCGTACGACGTGATGGGCTCCAAGCACCTGGGCGCGGACGTGAACCTGGCCTGGTCGACCGCGCAGATCGCGGTGATGGGCGCCCAGGGCGCGGTCAACATCCTGCACCGCAAGCGGCTGGCCGCCGCCGACGACCCGGACGCGCTGCGGGCCGAGCTGGTGCGCGAGTACGAGGACACCCTCGCCACCCCCTACCTGGCGGCCGAGCGCGGCTATGTGGACGCGGTGATCGCGCCGAGCGAGACCCGGCGCGAGGTCACCCGCGCGCTGCGGCTGCTGCGCGGCAAGCGCGACGCCCTGCCGCCCAAGAAGCACGGGAACATCCCGCTATGAACGTGATCAAGGGCGATCCTTCGCCGGAAGAGCTGGCCGCGCTGGTCGTGGCGCTGCGCGCTCTCGCAGATGACGACGTTCCCGAGCCGCCCGTCGGTGGCTCGTCTGCGCGCCGCCGTGTGCTGCGCCGCCCGTTGGTGAACGGCCCCCGCGGATGGCGGGAGTCGAGCTGGAGTCTTGGAGGATCCCTGTGAGCACGACCTTGCGCAAGGTGCTCGTCGCCAACCGCGGCGAGATCGCCGTCCGGATCGTCCGGGCCTGCCGCGACGCGGGGATCGCCTGCGTGGCGGTCTACGCCGACCAGGACCGCGACGCGCTCTTCGTCCGGATGGCCGACGAGGCGTACGCGCTGGGCGGCGCCACGCCGGGGGAGACGTACCTGTCGATCGAGAAGATCATCGAGGTGGCCGCGCGGTCGGGCGCCGACGCGGTGCACCCCGGGTACGGCTTCCTGGCCGAGAACTCCGGCTTCGCCCAGGCGGTCATCGACGCCGGGCTGGTGTGGATCGGGCCGCCCCCCGCGGCGATCACCGCGCTCGGCGACAAGGTGCAGGCCCGGCACATCGCCCAGAAGGTCGGCGCGCCCCTGGTGGCCGGGACCCCCGACCCGGTGTCCGGCGTGGACGAGGTCCTGCGCTTCGCCGAGCAGCACGGCCTGCCGATCGCGATCAAGGCGGCCTTCGGCGGCGGCGGGCGCGGGCTCAAGGTCGCCCGCACCCTGGAGGAGATCCCCGACCTGTACGACAGCGCCGTGCGCGAGGCCGTGACCGCGTTCGGGCGGGGCGAGTGCTTCGTGGAGCGCTACCTGGACCGGCCCCGCCACGTGGAGACCCAGTGCCTGGCTGACGCGTACGGCAACGTGGTCGTGGTCTCGACCCGCGACTGCTCGCTGCAGCGCCGCCACCAGAAGCTCGTCGAGGAGGCGCCCGCGCCGTTCCTCACCGGCGAGCAGGAGGCCCTGCTGCGCCGGAGCTCCAAGGCGATCCTGCGCGAGGCCGGCTACGTCGGCGCCGGGACGTGCGAGTTCCTGGTCGGCCAGGACGGCACGATCTCCTTCCTGGAGGTCAACACCCGCCTGCAGGTGGAGCACCCGGTCACCGAGGAGGTCACCGGCATCGACCTGGTGCGCGAGATGTTCCGGATCGCGGCGGGGGAGGAGCTCGGCTACGACGATCCCGAGCCGCGCGGCCACTCGATCGAGTTCCGGATCAACGCCGAGGACGCGGGACGCAACTTCCTGCCCGCCCCCGGCACCATCACCGGCTGGCAGGCCCCCTCCGGCCCCGGTGTCCGCCTCGACGCCGGGTATGAGCAGGGCGAGACCGTGCCGGGCGCCTTCGACTCGCTGATCGCCAAGCTGGTCGTCACCGGCGCCACCCGCGAGCAGGCCCTCCAGCGGGCCGGCCGGGCGCTGGCGGAGTTCGGGATCGACGGCATGCCGACCGTGCTGCCGTTCCACCGGGCCGTGGTGGCGGAGGAGGCGTTCACCGCCGTCCCCTTCACCGTGCACACCAGGTGGATCGAGACCGAGTTCGACAACCTGATCGCTCCCTACGACGGCGTGCCCGGCGAGGCCCCGGAGCAGGGCGAGCGCGAGCGGATCACCGTCGAGGTGGCGGGCAAGCGCCTGGAGGTCGTGCTCCCCGCCGGCACCGCGAAGCCGCGCGCGGCCGCCAAGGCCGCTCCCCGGCGCGAGAAGAGAGGCGCGGCCAAGGCCGCAGCCAGTGGGAACGCCCTGGTCAGCCCGATGCAGGGCACCATCGTCAAGGTGATGGCCACCGACGGCGACGACGTGACCGCCGGGGCCACCATCGTGGTGCTGGAGGCCATGAAGATGGAGCAGCCGCTCACCGCTCACAAGGCCGGGACCATCGTCGGGATGTCCGCCCAGGTCGGGGCCACGGTGGCGGCCGGGACCGTGATCTGCGAGATCAAGGACCCGGCCTGACACCGAGGCGGACCCGGCCGGTCAGCGCTTGAGGCGCAGGCCGCGCAGGAAGCCCCACAACCCGCCGGACCGGGACGAGTCCGGCCCGGCCTGGGCCTCGCCCGCCGCGGACGGCTGCGCCGCGGGCGCGTCGGCGCCGTCGGCGGCGCGCTCGCCCGCCGGTACGTAGCCCTCGGCGAGCTCGAACTGGACCGGCAGGGACCGCAGGGCGCGCATAAAGGGGGAGGGGCGCCAGGGCAGCTGGTCGGCCGGGAGCGCGAGCTTGATCTTGGTGAGCCGGCTGAACAGCCGGCGCACGGCGATCGTCGTCATCTGGGTCGCCAACCGGTGCCCCAGGCAGCTGTGCGGCCCCGCGCCCCACGCCAGGTGCGCGCGGGTGCTGCGGATGGCCTCGTGGTCGAGCGCCCCGGCGAAGCGCGGATCGGCGTGGGCGCCCGCGACGGAGAGCATCACCGGATCGCCGGCGGCGATCGTGTAGTGGCCCATCTTCACGTCGGTCTTGGGGAAACGGAAGGTCAGGTTGGCCATCGGCGGGTTGAGCAGCGCGACCCGGTTGACCGTCTCGTCGATCGCGCCCACCGACAGGCTCGCCCGCACGTCCCGGTTGGAGACGACCTCGACGACGACGTTGCAGACGAGGCTGGCGGTGAAGTCGAGCAGGCCGGGAAGCATGAGCAGCTCGCGGGCCAGCTCGTCCAGCGTGAGGTCCGGAGCGGCCGCGATCATGTAGGAGGGCAGGTCCTCGCCGGGCCGCTCCCGCTTGGCGGCCGCGAGCTCCGTCATGGCCGCGTACAGCCGCTCGAACGCCGCGGCCGCGTCGGGCCCGGCGTCGATCATCCGCCAGATGTCCATCACGACCTCTTCGCCGCGTGCCGCGGAGAAGCCGAGCATGCGGTTGGCGACCATGAGCGGGAGCGGCCGGGCGTACTGGGCGGCCAGGTCGGCCCAGCCCATGGAGCCGCCCTCGGCCAGCACGCCGATGAGGTCGTCGGCGTACTGCACGACGGCCTGTTCGAGCAGCTGGGCCTGCGGCTGGGTGTGGTCCTGGAACGGCGCCAGCGCCTGCGTCCACGCATTGCGGAACCGGCGCTGCGCGGCGCCCTCGGAGAAGGCCGAGTTGTTGATCTGGAAGACGGGCAGCAGCGGCCAGTCCGCGGGGATCCGGCCCTCGACGTTCATCCGCCATCTGTCCACGCTCTTGGTCCAGATGCCGCCCGAGTTCTGCAGGACGCGGAGCACCTCCTCGTAGCCGAGGACGAACCAGACCGGCACGCCGAGGACGTCGACCGGAGCGACCGGACCGTACCTCTTGCGCAGGCGTTCGTGGACGAAGGCGGGGTCCGCGTCGTAGTCCCTGGTCAGCAGCGGTTCTACGGACATCGACAGCAAGGGTTCTGCGGGCTGCTGGGCCCATGGGCCGTGGGTCACGGGGATGAACTACCTCTCTGGGAGCTTTGGGCCGGTTCGCTCAAGAGATCTGAAAGCATCACGCAAAGCGCCCGTCATGGCAAGAGGAAAGTGTACGGGGTGTCTTGAATCATGGACGCTGCGTGGTCTCCGGCGGTCTTTTCAAGCGATCTGCTATCGAATGTCATGCATCGACGATCACAATCCTCGGGTGAGCCCTGAACCCCAGCAAATAGGCCTATACACCATCATCCGTCCCTTGGGTCAGGGCGGTATGGGGGTCGTCTACCTGGCCCGGGACCAGGGATCCCGGCTCGTCGCGCTGAAGAGGCTGCGCGAGGGACCGGCCGGTGACGCGGGCTTCCGCCGCCGGTTCACCAGGGAGGTCGAGGCGGCGCGCAGCGTGGCCCGCTTCTGCACGGCGCCGGTGCTGGACGCGGGTATCGACGGCGAGAGCGCGTACATCGTCACCGAGTACGTGGACGGCCCCGACCTGGCCACCGCCATCAGGAAACGCGGTCCGATGGCCGGGGCCGACCTGGAGGCCCTGTCCGTCGGCGTGGCGACCGCGCTCACCGCCATCCACCAGGCCGGGGTCGTGCACCGCGACCTGAAGCCGCAGAACATCCTGCTCAGCCCCGTCGGCCCGCGGGTGATCGACTTCGGTATCGCGCAGCTCGTGGAGCCGGACGCGAGCCGGTCCACCGGGATCGTGGGGACGCCCGCGTACATGTCGCCGGAGCAGGCCACCGAAGGCCGGATCACGGCCGCGAGCGACGTGTTCGCCTGGGGCGGCGTCGTGGCGTACGCGGCGACCGGCCGGCCGCCGTTCGGGTCGGGCGGCGCGCCCGAGGTGCTGTTCAGGGTGGTGCACTACGCGCCCGAGCTGACGGGCCTGGACGAGCGGCTCAGGCCCCTGGTGGAGCAGGCGCTGGACAAGGACCCGGCGCGGCGGCCCACGGCGCAGCAGATCCTCGACCGCCTGCTCGGCCGGGAGTCGGTGTCGGTGGACACCGGGGTCCGCACGGTGAGCAGCTCGTGGGCCGCCTCGCGTGCCCGCCGCCGGGACGCGCCGGCGACCGGCCGCTGGAAGGCCCCGGTGGCGGTCGCGGCCGCGCTCATGGTGACCGGGGTCACGGTCACCGCGGCCTGGCGTCCCTGGGAGACGGCCGCCCACGGCGGGGGAGCGTCCCCGGTCACCGCAACCTCCCCGGCGGTGTACGACGGCGGCGTCCCTCCGCTCGCGCAGCAGGACACGTCCGTGCGGAACCTGGACGGCCAGCGGGTTCCCGTCCACATCACGATCGACAACCTGTACCGCGTGGACGGAGACCTCCGGCTTGAGCTGACCGTGCGGAACGACGCCAAGGACGGCGCGTACGCGGACCTGTACACGATCCTGGGCCGGGACTCGGAGGATCTCTCGAGCATCGGCCTGACCTACAAAGGCGCGCCGAGGACGCTCCGCCCCTTCATCGAGAAGGACGGCTTCTGCGTCTGCTCCAGTTGGACCTCGGTCAACAACATCGCCCCGGCCAAATCCCAATTCCTCGTCGCGGAGTTCGACAACGTGCCGTGGACGGCGAAGAGGGCGGACCTCGACCTGCTGGGGCTCGGGGAGTTCAAGGACGTCCCCATCACCTGATCCGGGCACCATAGTGGAGCCTTGGCGGGATATGTCCTACTCTGGGGCTGCGAGGGGAGTACTTCCCAAGTGCCGATCCGGTCAGTACGGACGTACCATGCGTCCCCGGACGGCCGCCCGCTACCCCCGGGTGAAGGAGACCTCGAACGGCTGAGCACGTTCGAGGAGGTTTCATGTCCGCGGGGACATTTCTGGCTGTGCCCGAACAGGGCAGCATCGCGTCCGTCACCCTGTGGGCGGTCACTGTGGCCGCCCTGGTCCTGCTGTTGGTGATCGACATCCTGCTGACCCGGCGCCCGCACGAGGTCCACATGCGCGAGGCCCTGGCTTGGTCCGCGTTCTACCTGGTGCTCCCGCTGGGCTTCGGCGCGTACCTGTGGGGCTCCTTCGGCACCGGGGTGGCGGTGGAGTTCTTCACCGGGTACGTGGTGGAGAAGTCGCTGTCGGTCGACAACCTGTTCGTGTTCATGCTGCTGCTGACGGCCTTCGCCGTGCCGAACGAGCTGGCCCAGCGAGTGCTGCTGTACGGCATCATCGGGGCGCTCGTGCTGCGCGTGATCTTCATCGCGCTGGGTGCGGCGGCGCTGCAGAGCGGCACGTGGGCGTTCCTGCTGTTCGGGGCGGTCCTGATCGTCACCGCGGGCAAGGTGCTCAAGGAGGCGCTGAAGGGGGAGGAGCAGCACGTCGACGTCTCCTCCATGCGCAGCGTCCGGCTGCTGCGCCGGTTCGTCCAGGTCACCCCCGACTACCGCGGCTTCCGCCTGATGGTGCGCGAGCACGGCCGCCTGGCGATCACCCCGCTGGCCCTGGCCACCGTGGCGGTGTTCGCCACCGACATCGTCTTCGCCGTCGACTCGGTGCCCGCCGTCTACGGGGTGACCGAGGACCCCTTCCTCGTCTTCGCCACCAACGCCTTCGCGCTGCTGGGCCTGCGGGCGCTGTACTTCGTGCTGCGGGACGCGCTGGCCAAGCTGCGGCACCTCAACCACGGCCTGGCCGTCATCCTGGCCTTCATCGGCGTCAAGCTGGTCCTGCACTGGGCGCACGGCATCTGGGCGTGGGTGCCCGAGATCCCCACCCTCGCCTCGCTCGGCGTCATCGTCGGGGTCCTGGTCACCGTCACGCTCACCAGCCTGTACGCCGGCCGGCGCGCCGACGACGCCGAGCCCGGCGAGGACGCCGAGCGCCCCAAGGCGCTGCAGCACGACCCGATGGACTCGTGAGATCGGTCGTCAGGGAGAGGCGGCGAGGCCGTCCAGGGTGACGGTGATGTGGCGGTCGGCGGCGGCGGGCGACACCTGCTCGTGGAGCCAGGCGGCGGCGGACGTGAGGGCGGTCACGTCCGCGCCGGTCGCGTCGGCGCGCAGGGCGCCCGATTCGCGCCCCCGCGCGACGAGCCGCTCGCCGATCTCGGCCATGCGCACGCACGAGGCGTGCAGCTCCGACGCCTCGTCGTCCAGGCCGCCGGCGATCAACGCGGCCAGGCCGCGATAGGTGGCGGCGTGCGCCGTGGCCGCGCGGACCCAGGCGGCGAGCGCGTCCGGCGCCGGGCCGGTCAGGAGCCGCTCACCGAGCTCGAACAGGGCCGCGTTGCGGTCCCTGAGCAGCGCGCCGATCAGGGCGCGGCGGCTGGGGAAATGGCCGTAGAGCGTGCCGATGGCCACCCCGGCGCGCCGGGCGATGCCCTCCAGGCTGGACTCCACGCCCTGCTCCCTGAAGGCGGCGTCGGCCTCGGCGAGCAGGCGCTCGTAATTGCGGCGGGCGTCGGCGCGGGGCCGTCGGGTCGTGGTCATGCGGGCTTCCCTAGTAATTCGAGGCTGCCTCGATATAGCCTTAGTCGAGGTCGCCTCAGCTTAGCGGAAGGCTTGTCATGATCTTGGTTACCGGAGCCACCGGATCCATCGGCACGCACCTCGTGCGGCTCCTGGGGGAGAAGGGGGTGGCGTTCAGGGCGCTCGTCCGCGACGAGGACAAGGGGCGGGCCCTGGGCTGCGACATCGTGATCGGAGACTTCGACGACCCCGGCTCGCTCACCGCCGCCATGGAGGGCGTCGACCGGCTCTTCCTCAACGCCGGCGGCGCCCAGCCGGTGGACGGCGAGCAGCCGATGGTCCGCCAGCAGAGGGCGGCTATTGACGCGGCGCGGGCCGCCGGGGTGTCGAGCGTGGTGAAGGTGTCGGTCTCAGGAGCCCAGCGGGGCGGCCGCCTGGCCCAGGGCGCGCACTGGGAGATCGAGGAGTACCTCAAGGCGTCGGGGCTCGGCTGGTCGATGCTGCGGCCCGGCGGATTCATGCAGAACTTCATCACCGGGACGGTGGCCTTCACCGCCGACGGCAAGCTCCTCGACGTTTACGGAGGCGCGCCGGTCTCGTACATCGACTGCCACGACATCGCCGCCTGCGCCGCCGCCCTGCTCACCGGATCGGGCGGCCTCGGCGAGACGTATGAGCTCACGGGCCCCCGGGCGCTCACCTACGCCGAGCTCGCGCAGGAGTTCTCGGCCGCGCTGGGCCGGAGGGTCGAGCACGCCGAGCTGTCCCCGGACGAACTGGCCGCCGGGGTGCGCGCGCAGGGGCTGCCCGCGCGGTTCGCCGACGACCTGGCCGAGCTCTCCCGGCAGGTGGCGAGCGGCTCGCTGGCCGCCACGACGACCGCGGTGAGGGACCTGACGGGTCGCGAGCCCCGGACGTTCGGGGAGTTCCTGGCGGCCAACGCGGAGGCACTGCGAACCACGGTGGGCTGAGCCGCGGTTGTACGCCAGGTTGACGCGAGCATTGACACCTCGTAGGCGATAAGTGGAACAATGCGCGTTTTGTGTTATCGGAACGGTGACACTCCTGTCTCCTGATCGGAGCAGCGGAGGCTCCGGATCGAGGTGCTGGATGTACGCGCGGCCGACGTACGAGGTCGAAACGGTGCTCGCCGCCATGGCGGGCGACCGTGACGCGATCGACGAACTGGTCAGGAGCCACCTGCCGCTCGTGTACAACATCGTGGGCCGCGCCATGAACGGCCACCCGGACGTGGACGACGTCGTTCAGGAGACGATGGCCAGGGTCGTGACCGGCCTGTCCGGGCTGCGCGACCCGGGCAGCTTCCGCTCCTGGCTCGTCGCCATCGCCCTGAACCAGGTTCGCGAGTGGCGGCAGGCGCCGGGCGCCGCGCTCGCCGCCATCGACGAGGCGATGGGCCTGGCCGACGCGGCCTCCGACTTCGCCACCCTCACCGTCACCCGGCTCGGCCTGTCCGGGCAGCGCAAGGAGGCCACCGAGGCGGCCCGCTGGCTCGACGCCGACGACCGCGAGGTGCTCGCGCTGTGGTGGATGGAGGTGGCCGGCGAGCTGGCCAGGACCGAGCTGGCCGCCGCGCTGGGGACGAACGAGCAGCACGCCGCCGTACGCGTCCAGCGCACCAAAGGCCGCCTGGAGACCGCCCGCGCGGTGGTGCGCGCGCTGGCCGCCCGCCCGCCCTGCCGCGAGCTGGCCGCCGTGGCGCAGACCTGGAACGGCGCCCCGTCCGACCTGTGGCGCAAGCGGCTGTCCCGGCACGTGCGCGACTGCCCGGTCTGCGGCGAGCACGTCTCCGACCTGGTGCCGGCCGAGCGGCTGCTGGCGGGGCTCGGCCTGGTGGCCGTCCCCGCCGGCATCGCCGCCGGTCTGCTGGAGATCGCGCGTACGGCCGCCGCGCCGATCGTCAAGGGCGGCCTGCTGGCCAAGGGCAAGGCGGCGGCGGGTTCGGCGCTGGCCGCCAAGCCGATCGCGGTCACCGCGGCCGGCGTCACGCTGATCGCCGGGGGAGCGGTGGTCGTCCAGACCCTCCTGCCCGAGCCCGCGCCGCCCCGGCGGGCCACACCGGCGGTCGTGTCGTCCTCGCCTGCCTCCTCGCCCGCTTCTTCGCCCCCTTCGTCGCGCCGCCCGGCGAGGCCCGCGCGGAGCCCGTACGGACTGACGGTCGACGCCGTGGACCAGGCGCCGCCGAAGAACCGGCCGCCCGCCCCGCTGCCCCGGCGCCCCGCCGGCACGCTCGCCATCGGCGGCAAGCACGGATACTCCAGGTACGGCGGAGCCCCGTCGATCACCCACAGGGGCGACTACGTCACCGTCACCGGCCGCGGCTACGTCCAGGTCCGCTGGGGCATCCTCTACCGCAACCGCGTCGGCCCCTTCCCGCCCGCGACCTGGACCGGGCTCAAGGGCAAGCTGTTCCACGTCGCGTCGGGCGGCGGCCGGCGGATGGACGACGAGCAGGCGCCCGGCGTCACCTGGATGGGCTCGCCCGAGACCGGCTTCGCCCGGCTGCCGCGCGGCCAGCAGCAGATGTGGCAGAACGAGTTCTACTACCTCGACGGCCGCGTCACCTTCCACAACAACGAGAGCGGCACGGACATCGACCTCACCGTCGCGCCCAAGTCCTGGCAGGAGGTCTGGGCCGACCTCTCGGCCAGGCCCGACCCGGCCAAGGGCATCGTCCGGTACGGCCTGACCCGCGACACCGGCGACGACCGCGCCCCCGTCCCCCAGTACGTCACCAGGGCGGCGAACCCGGAGCGGGTCCCGCAGCGAAGCCGGGTCTGAGATTTGTGTTATCCGGGCCCGGCCAGGGGGTCTTCTGTGACGAGAGTGGCCCCTGAGGAAGGATTCACATGACCACGCAGCCCTCCCGCCGGAGCGTGCTGAAGGCGGCCGCGACCGCGGGCGCCGCCGCCGTACTGCCCGCCGCGCTCCCCATCGGGCCCGCGGCCGCGGCGGCCTTCAAGCACCCCGGCCTGCTGCACACGCAGGCCGACTTCGACCGGATGCGGGCCCAGGTGAACGCCGGCGCCCAGCCCTGGAAGGCCGGCTGGGACAAGCTGACGGCCAACGGGCGCTCCAGGGGCACCTGGAAGCCGCGCCCGCTCGAGACGGTGGTCAGGGGCGGCACGGGCGCGAACCACGTCCAGCTCGCCATCGACGTGGCCGCCGCCTACCAGAACGCGCTGCGCTGGAAGATCAGCGGGGAGAAGGCGCACGGCGACGCCGCCCGCGACATCCTCAACGCCTGGTCGGCCGCGCTCAAGACGGTGACCGGCAACGCCGACCGCTACCTGGCGGCCGGGATCCTGGGCTGGCAGCTCGCCAACGTCGCCGAGATCATGCGCGGCTACCCCGGCTTCGACTTCGAGCGCTTCACGAAGATGATGCTGACGGTCTTCTACCCGATGAACGACCGGTTCCTGAAGGAGACCTTCCGCGTGCCGGACGCGGTCGCGGCGGCCTGCGAACTCCTCATGAGCGGCCCGGTGAAGGTCGGCGAGCTCTCCGGGGACCCCGGCGAGGCCGTCAAGATCGCTCAGGCTCTGGTCGAGCTCGGCCTGTGCGCGCCGCCCGCCCCCTGAGCGCTCTCCCGGCGCTGGACAGCGGGCGGCATGGGTGTCAGCTTGGGTGCAAGCGATGAGGAGTGCCGCGATGGCCGAGTCTCATGCACCACCTGTGTTCTCGTTCGCCACCGGGCCAGGGCGGCCATGAGCGATCCCGAGGCGCGGTCCTACCCGCTGGGCCCGCCGGACCGGCTGGAGCTCGACGCCGGGTACGCCTGGCTGCGCGAGCACGAGCCGCTGGCCAGGATCGCCATGCCGTACGGCGAACCCGCCTGGCTGGTGACCCGCTACGAGGACGTCCGCACGGTCCTCGGCGACTCCCGCTTCGGCCGGGCGGCCGCGGCCACGCGGGACCCGCCGCGCATGTACCCCGAGCCGGTGCCCGGCGGGATCACCGACCTCGACCCGCCCGAGCACACCAGGATGCGGCGGCTGATCGGCACGGCCTTCACCGCCCGCCGGGTGGAGCTGCTGCGCCCGCGGGCCGAGGGGATCGCCGACGAGCTCCTGGACCGGATGGTGTGCGAGGGGCCGCCCGCCGACCTCGTCGAGGCGTACGCCGTGCCGCTGCCCGCCGTCATCATCTGCGAGCTGCTCGGCGTCCCGTACGAGGACCGCCCGACGTTCCAGACCTGGGCCGACGCGTACATGACGACGACGGCGATCCCCCTGGAGGAGAAGACGGCGCGGCTGGGCGAGCTCGGCGCCTACTTCGCCGGGCTGGTGGCGCGGCGGCGCGAGACCCCGTCGGACGACCTGATCAGCGCGCTGACGCAGGCGCGGGACGAGCGGGACGGCCTGTCGGAGGAGGAGCTGATCGGGTTCCTGATGACGCTGCTCGCGGCCGGGTACGAGACGACCGCCGGCCAGATCGCCAACTTCGCCTACGCGCTGGTGTCCGACCCCGCCCAGCTTCTGCTGGTCAGGGGCGGGAAGGCGGACGTGGCGGGGGCGGTGGAGGAGCTGCTGCGGCACGTCCCGGTGATGGCGACCGGATCGACGTTCATCCCCCGGTACGCGACGGAGGACGTCGAGCTGAGCGGCGGGACCGTGCGGGCCGGGGAGCCGGTGTTCGCCGCGTTCTACGCCGCCAACCGGGACCCGCGCGTGTACGCCGACCCGGAGCGGCTCGACCTGACCCGCCCGCCCCGGCCCCACCTCGCCTTCGGCCACGGAGCGCACTTCTGCGCCGGTGCCGCGCTGGCACGGATGGAGCTCCAGGTGGCGCTCCATGCCCTGCTACGGCGTCTCCCCGGGTTGCGGGCGGCGGTCGCGGACGAGGAACTGGTCTGGAAGAGCGGGATGGTCGTACGGGGACCGGTGGCGCTGCCGGTGACCTGGGAGCTCTCCATGTGAGCGGTCGCCGCAGGACGCATCGGTGCCGGGGATAATCCGTGGAGCCGTCCGGAGCCGGGTCGTTATCGTCGGGCGGTGACCTATCTGAGCCCGTTGGGCTACCTACTGGGCCTGGAGGGTGTGGCCTTGCTGCGGGCCTTCAGGGAGGGCCGCTCGGACCGAGCGTTCGTGCGGGCCCGGATCGCCGAGGTCCGCGCGCTGCTCGACGCGCCCGCCCTGGCCGACGCGGACGGGGTGACGGCCGAGGTCGGCGCGATCGGGTCGCGGGAGGTGTACCGTACGTGGGCGCCGCACTACGACGCGGGCGGCAACCAGATGATCGACTCCGAGCAGCCCGTGGTCCGCCGCATCCTCGACGGCCTCCCGGTCGGCATCGCGCTGGACGCCGCCTGCGGCACCGGCAGGCACGCCGCGTACCTGGCCGAGCTCGGCCACCGCGTCATCGGCGTCGACACCTCACCCGAGATGCTCGCCCAGGCCCGGCGGCGTCCGGACACGGGCGTTTCGCCCGTGGAGGGCCCGAGGCGTCTGGAAGCGGACGTTTCGCCCGCGCGGCGCCGGTGGGGCTCGGAAGCGGACGTTTCGGCTGAGCGGTTGGGTCAGGTCGTGCGCGGCCTGCCCGCCGTGGGGCTGGCCATGGGTGATCTGCATCGGCTGCCGTTGCCCGACGACGCGGTCGACACCGTCGTGTGCGCCCTCGCGCTGGTGCAGGTGCCGGATCTGGCGCCGGTGCTGGCGGAGTTCGCGCGGGTGCTGCGTACGGGCGGTCACCTGATCATCACCGACCCGCACCCGATGGCGACCTACCTGGCCCCGGCCGCGCCCAGCCCGGGTCCGGACGGCCGTCCCGCGCTGCCGGCCGACCGGCCCCGCTCGCTCAGCGACTACCTCGCCGCCGCACTCCCGCTCGGCTTCCAGGTGCGCCACTGCGAGGAGCCGCGCCGCCCGCCCCTGCCGCTGGTCCCCGGCACCCGCCCGCCGGACCCGCTCCCGCCGCAGGGCTCCTACGAGATCATGTACTGGTGCCCGGAGGCCGCGGACGCGGCCATGAGCGGCATGCCGGTCGCGGTCGTCTGGCACTTCCAGCTCAGCCCTTGTCCTTGACCCGGTGACGTCTTTCCTGGGCTAGGTTGAGGCTCGAGGAGAAGGAGGCGACATGCGCACGACGCTGCCTGCGGCGTTGCTTCTTCTCCTGTCGTGGTTCCTGCCGGCCTCCGCCCATGCCCAGGTCGCCTCGCACGTCGTGGCGGTGCACGCCAGGGTCCAGGAACAGCCGGGGCTCCAGCGGGAGCCGTACCGGGAGACCGTGGGCCAGGCCCGGCACGGCCTGCTCGGCACCGCCCCGCCCGCGGGGCCGGCTGTGCTGCCGTCGGTCCTGCCGCAGTCGCGGCGGGGCTGGGCGGCCGTGGTCGCGAGCCCGGCCGCCGACGTCCCCGCCGACCGCCGGCCGGTGGCGGCCCCCGCGCGGGGGCCTCCCTCCACAGAGTGCTGAAGATCCCCTTTTCGCACATCTGAGCCTGTGGAGGCTTTCATGTTCCGTGCGCCTGTTTGGCGTGCGGTGACGGCCCTTGCCGTCATCGCGATCTCCTTGATCCTGGCCCTGGTCAGCGCCCCGCGCCTGGGCCTGGATCTACGCGGTGGCACCCAGCTCGTCTTCGAGACGAGGGACTCGCCCACCGTCAAGGCCGACTCGGCCGCCACCGACCGCGCCCTCGACGTGCTCCGCCAGCGGGCGGACGCGCTCGGCGTGGTCGATCCCACCCTGGTCCGCTCCGGCGAGCGGCGGATCATCGTCGAGCTGCCCGGCGTGCTCGACCCGCGGCAAGCGGCCGAGGTCATCGGCCGTACCGCGCAGCTCGCCTTCCACCCCGTCCTCGGCAACGAGGGTGACGTACGTGACGAGAACGGCGGGAAGTTGCGGCTCGGGCCCGCCGCCATCACCGGCGACGGCATCGCCGACGCCGTCCAGCAGAGCGACCCCCAGCGCGGCCCCGGCTGGTGGGTGAGCATCGACTTCCGCGACGCCGGCGCCTGGCAGCGGATGAGCGGCGCGGCGGCGTGCGAGCCGGTGGGCGACCCCAAGCGCCGGATCGCGATCGTGCTCGACGACGAGGTCATCTCCTCGCCGCCGCTCGACCCGTCGATCCCGTGCCGTACCGGCATCGCCGGCGGGAGCGCGGACATCACGGGCTCGTTCACCCACGACGAGGCCCGCGACCTGGCCGTGCTGATCAAGGGTGGCGCGCTGCCCGTGCCGCTCACCATCGTCGAGCAGCGTACGGTCGGCCCGACGCTCGGCGCGGCGGCCATCGACGCGAGCGCCAAGGCGGCGGTCGCCGGGCTGGTCCTGACGGCCGCCTTCATCGTCGCGGTCTACCGGATGTCCGGGCTGCTCTCGACACTCGCGCTCGCCTGCTACGGCCTGATCTCGTACGCGGCGCTGGTGGCGATGGGGGCGACGTTCACGCTGCCCGGGCTGGCCGGGTTCGTGCTGGCGATCGGCATGGCCATCGACGCCAACGTGCTGGTCTTCGAGCGCGCCAGGGAGGAGTACGACCAGGGTCGCGGCCGCCGCGGGCTGAAGGCGGCCCTGGACCGGGGGTTCAGGAACGCCTGGAGCGCCATCGCCGACTCCAACGTCACCACCCTCATCGCCGCGGGCCTGCTGTTCTGGCTGGCCTCGGGGCCGGTCAAGGGCTTCGGCGTGACGCTGGCCGTCGGCGTGCTGGCCTCGCTGGTCTCGGCCATGCTGATCACTCGCGTGCTCGCCCACGCCGTCATCGGCCGGGTCGGGCCGCGCCTGTCGGGCCTGGGCTCGCCTGGAGCCGTAAGGACCTGGCTGACGCGCAGGAACCCCCAGCTCATGAAGGCCAGGAGGCTGTGGCTGGCGATCGCGGGCACGCTGGTGGCGGCGGCCGTCGCCGGGCTGCTCGCCCGCGGGCTGAACTTCGGCGTGGAGTTCACCGGCGGGCGGCTCGTCGAGTTCGCCACCGCCAAGCCCCTGTCGGCCGACGCGGCGGGGCAGGCCGTCTCGCGTGCCGGGTTCCCCTCGGCGGTCGTGCAGGCCGGCGGCGACGGCGTCACCGTACGCGCCGGGCAGCTCGGCCTGGACGACGTGGCCAGGATCGAGCAGGAGCTGGAGCGGCAGGCGGGGGAGGTGACCAAGCGGAGCGAGGAGTTCGTCGGCCCGAGCCTGGGAGAGGAGCTGCGCCGCAACGCCCTCGTCGCGCTCGGCGTGGCCGTGTCCATGCAGCTGGCCTACCTGGCGATCCGGTTCAGGTGGACGTTCGGCGCGGCGGCGGTGCTGGCGCTGCTGGTGGACGTGACCGTGGTGGCGGGCATGTTCGCGTGGCTCGGCAAGCCGGTCGACGGGATCTTCCTGGCCGCGATGCTGACCATCGTCGGCTACTCGGTCAACGACAAGGTCGTGGTCTTCGACCGGGTACGCGAGCTGTGGTCGTCCCGCAGCCCGTTCGTCACGGCGGTGAACTCGGCCATCCTGCAGACCATGCCGCGCACGGTCAACACCGGCCTCGGCGCGCTGTTCATCCTGCTCGCGCTCATGGCCTTCGGCGGGGACTCCCTGCGGGACTTCGCGCTGGCGCTGGTGACCGGGATCGTGACGGGCACGCTGTCGTCCGCCTTCGTGGCCGGCCCGCTGGCCGTCTGGCTGGCCCGGTTCGACCGCAAGCCGCCTCCGGGGCCGCCCGTCAAGCGCCGGCGCGTCTCGGGGGCCGTAGTTTAAGTCCTTATGTGGGGACTTGAAAGTCCTCATATGGGGATATAGCGTGATCCTCATGTATGCGATAGTCAGGCACTACAGCGCGGACGCGAGCGCGATCACCGAGATGGTGAAGCACGTGGACCGGGAGTTCGCCGACCGCGTCCCCGAGCAGGTGGGGTCGGTCCTGTACACCGCCGTCGACACCGGCGGGGGAACCGTGATGACGATCACGATGTTCGGGGACGCGGAGGCGGCCTCCCGCGCCGAGAGCGCGGTGATCGGGGTTCAGGAGAGCCTCGGGGCCCGGTTCGGGGTGCGGGAGACCGCCGTCGAGCGCGGGGAGGTGATGGTCAGCCGCGCCACGCCGTCCGTCGTCGGACGGGTCAGGTTCGAACCGTAGGCGCCGCTGCGACGACGGGGTCAGCGGGCCGTTCGGCTCCGTCACGACCACGCCGGCCGCCTCGCGCCGGCCATTCACGCTGCTTATTGCCGCATTCAGCAGGAGCCTCTGGTCGGGCCGTCGGCACTCGCCTACCCTTGCTGGTCAGTCATCGAGCGGGAGAGGGTCACGAGGTGATCGGATGAAGAGGGCAGGTTCCGAAGGGCGGGCCGATCCTCTCGTGCAGCTGTCGCTCGAACAGCTGCGCGAGCGCATGAGCATGAAGTGGCGCGCGCACCCCGATGACGTGCTCCCGCTCTGGGTGGCGGAGATGGACGTGCCGCTGGCCCGTCCCATCGCCGACGCGCTGCACCGAGCGATCGACCTCGGCGACACCGGATACCCGTACGGGACCGCCTACGCCGAGGCTCTCGCGGAGTTCGCCCGCCGACGATGGCGGTGGGACGGCCTGCGCATCGAGCACACGGCCGTCGTGCCCGACGTCATGATGGGCATCGTCGAGGTCCTCCGCCTGATCACCGGCCCCGGGGACGCGGTCGTCGTGTGCTCGCCGGTCTATCCGCCCTTCTACGCGTTCGTCACGCACGACGCGAGGAAGATCGTCGAGGCGCGGCTCGGCCCGGATCTGCGGGTCGACCTCGACACCCTGGAAGAGGCGTTCGTCCGCGCGCGGAGCCAGGGCCGTCGCGCGGCGTTCCTCATGAGCAACCCGCACAACCCGACCGGCGTCGTCCACACCCGTGATGAGTTGCAGGCGATCGCCCAGCTCGCCAGAAAGCACGGCGTCCGGGTGATATCCGATGAGATCCACGCCCCGCTCGTGTTGCCCGGAGCCACCTTCGTCCCGTTTCTCGGCATCGAAGGATCCGAGAACGGCTTCGCGCTGACCTCAGCGTCCAAGGCCTGGAACCTCGCCGGTCTCAAAGCCGCCCTGGTCATCGCGGGCGCCGACGCCGCCGACGACCTCCGGCGCATGCCCGAGGAAGTCGGTCACGGCCCCAGCCACCTGGGCGTCATCGCGCACACCGCGGCGTTCCGCGCGGGCGGAACCTGGCTCGACGAGCTCATACTCGGCCTCGACGCGAATCGCACCCTCCTGGGTCAACTCATCGCAGAACACCTCCCTGAGGCGCGCTATCGACCGCCCGAGGGCACCTACCTCGCCTGGCTCGACTGCACCTGGCTCGGCCTGCACGAGGAGGGGCAGAGCGACGAGCTCGGCGTCGTCAGCGACGTCGCGGGACCGGCGAAGCTGTTCCTCGACCGCGCCCGCGTCGCCGTGAGCTCAGGGCACGTGTTCGGCTCCGGCGGGGCCGGCTGCGTGCGGCTCAACTTCGCCACGTCGCCGGACATCCTGCGCGAGGCGCTGTCCAGGATGGGTCGCGCGGTGCGCGAACTCTGACAGCCTCACGTCCTGCAGAGGAGCACCGCGATGTCGTCCATGCGCTGCTCGGCCGTGGCCTGCTTGATGAGCGACTCGGCCAGGTCGTGCAGGGGCTGGCCGGGCGAGGGTGTGAAGCGCTCGGCCAGGTCGTCGATGGCCTCGCCGATGCTGCGGCCCGGCTCCTCGATGAGGCCGTCGGTGTAGAGGGCCAGGACGGAGCCGGGCGGCATCGGCACCTCCGTGGTGGCGTACTCGGAGTCGGGGTCCACACCGAGCAGCAGCCCGGGGGAGGAGTCGATGGCCTCGGTACGCCACCCGGGCCGGCCGAACAGCGGCGGCAGGTGCCCCGCGCTGGCCAGGCAGGCGATGCGCTTGCGCAGGTCGATGTTGACGTACAGGCAGCTGGTGAACCGGTCGGGGGACAGCTCGCTGAGCAGCCGGTTGGTGCGCGCGAGCACCTCGCCCGGGCTGGCCCCGGAGGTGGCGTGGGCGTGGATGGCGGTGCGCACCTGGCCCATGAGGGCGGCCGCGGTCACGTCGTGGCCCTGCACGTCGCCGATGACCGCCGCGGCCATGGTGTCGGTCAGGCGGATGAGGTCGTAGAAGTCGCCGCCGATGTCCATTCCCGGGGTGGCGGGCAGGTAGTGGGCGGCCAGTTCGAGGCCGGAGATCTCGGGCAGCCTGCGCGGCAGCAGGCTCTTCTGCAGGCACTGGGCGAGCTGGTGCTTGACGTCGTACAGCCGGGCCCGCTCGTACGCCTGCGCGATCAGCCCCGCGAGCGCCGTCAGCGTGGCCCGCTCGCTCGTACTGAACTGGTGCGGCCGGTTGTAGGCGAGGACGCACGTGCCGATCGGATGACCCGAGATGACCAGCGGCAGGAAGGCCCAGGCGGACATGTCGTCCGAGCGGACGGCGCCCGGGTACGCCTTGCGCAGCTCGTCCCAGGTGGAGAAGAACGTCGGCTGGCCGGCGTCGAAGGAGTGGTTGGCCGGGTCCGGCGGGATCACGGGACGGCCGTCGAACTCCTGGATGGCCTGCGGGCTGTAGCCGCGCGAGGCGTCCACGCGCAGCCGGCCGCCCTTCGAGGTCAGGATGGCCAGGGCCTGGACGTTGTAGACGGGCATGACGTGGTCGGCCACCAGGTCGACCACCTCCTGCGCGGTCACCGCCCGCGAGAGCTTGGTCGCCAGGTACAGGACCTCGTGCAGCGCGACGTTCGGGGCCGGCCGCTCGGCGCCGGCCGCCAGGTGGCCCGGGCCGCGGGCGCCGACGGCCGGCGTGATGCGCACGGTGATCCCGGACAGGCCGGGGAAGAACCGGAGCGACAGCTGGCGCCCGGCGGGGTTGCGTATCGTGAAGTGGGTGACCTGGCGGCCGACGACCGCGGCGCGGTAGGCGTCCTCGTACGCGGGGTCGTTCATCCACGGCAGCGCCTGGTCCAGGCGTTTGCCGAGCAGCTCGGACGCGGAGCTGAGCAGCAGGTCGGCGGCCGGGGCGCTGAGGAGGGTCACGCGCCCGTTCACGTCCAGCGAGCCGTGGCCCTCGGGCAGCCGGTTCAGGCAGTCGAGCGCGATCAGGTCGGGCCGCGGGTCGGCCTTGCGCCTCGGGTCCAGCATCCGGGGCCGCGGCCCCGGCTTGATCGGCTGCCCCTGCTCGGCGGCCTCCTGGAGCACCTCGGCCATCTGGCCGCTGATGTCCTCGATCCGGTCGAGCTGGCGCTGGGTCAGCCGGCTCACCCGCCCCGCCGGCCACAACAGCACGAAGCCGCCCCAGACGGTGCCGTCGGAGATGAGGGGGTGCGCGGCGGACGCGAAGTCGTACGGCACGGACAGCGCCGCCGACGGGAACTCGCGCGCCAGGCCCTCCCTGTCGGGGACCCAGACCAGCCGCTGCTCGCACACCGACGTGGCGATCGGCGCGCGGTCGTTCGTCCTGACCCTGGCCCACGCCTTGGCGATCATGGGGGGAAGCCCCAGCTGACTGTCCATCTTCAGGACGTCGCCGTCCTCGTCCAGGAGGTAGAGGTTGCCGATGTGCGCCCGTGTGCTGACGACGGCTTCGACCAGCAGCTCGTCCAGGAGGGACGAACCGGTCGTCAGGGCGCCGTTCCCCCGCACCGCCTCAGCCCGTCTCGCTCACGACGTGCGAGCGCCCGAATTGCCTGAAACCTCGCATATGGGCAGAATACACGCACGTATGGAGCAGATTGCTTACGGTGTGCCAGGGTGTAGATCTAGCGGAGGGGCGCCGAGGAAGATCTCGCTTGACGTGCTCGCGAAATGTTCGTCATGAAGCGGCCCTCCCGTTCGGAGATTCTTGAAGCCCTCTCCGCGGGGCGGCGACGATCACGCGGACAGCTTGAGCGCCCGGTCGAGCAGCTGATGCATGTGCGCGCGGAAGCGCCGCAACGTGCGGGGATCGTCGGTGTTGCGGCGCTGCCCGGTCCCGTCGAGCACCCCGCTCAGCGTGAACCCGTGAATGCACCAGATCATCGTGTACGTGGTGAACTGCGCGTCGGCGTCCGCGGGCTTGGCGATCGCGTCGATGCTGTCGATGGCGCGCTGGGTCAGCGGCTGGGCGTTGAGCGGCTCCAGATCGATGTCGCTGGCGTCGGACAGCCAGCGGTGCATCCACAGCGCGGGCACCTCCGGATGCTCGGCGCACAGGTCGATGTACCCGTCCACGAACCGGTGCAGCGCCTCCGCCCGCCGCTCGGGCGGCGTGTCCCGCAACTCGTCGGCCCTGGCCACGATGACCTCGGACAGCACCCGGTGGGCCTCCTCCATGACCGTGAGGTAGAGCCCCCGTTTGGTGGGGAAATGAGCGCTGAGGGCCGCCGTGTCCAGCCCCGCGGCCTCCGCGATCTGCTCGGTGGAGGTGCCGTCGTAACCGAGCGCGGCGAACAACCTGGTTGCCGTACGCAGGATCAACTCCCGCTCGCCGCCTTCTGGAGTGCCCATGGACGCGACCCTAGATCCGGAGCGGCATGCTGCCCGTTAATCGATCGACAAGCGGAGGTAAAAGTAGTCCCTCGAACGCCCTTGCCGGGCCCCGGCGGCCCGGGCCCGGCAGGGGCGCCCGGGGTCACACCTGGATGTAGTCCGTTTCCAGCAGGTGGGCCAGGGCCTTGAGCTCGGCGCCGCGGTGGCCGGTGCCGAGGGCCCAGTGGTGGGACATGCCGGTCGCGCTCCAGTCGTCGGTCCACTCGCCGGGGTCCCGGCCGAAGTCCACGCGAGACGTCGTGTTCCCGATCTGCAGGTGCGGCCCGTCCACGGTCTCGCCCTCCGAGGCCACCAGCGCGAAGCGGCCGTCGCGGCGCTGGATGATCCCGAACGCCGTCACCGGCCCGTGCTTGACGTCGAACTCCACGGAGACGCCCCAGCCCCGCTTCCCGTGGTACACGCCGAGCCCGCGCAGCAGCGGCCTGCGGGCGCTGATGGCCAGGTGGGCGGGGCCGTCGTGGCCCATCTCGACGTGGCCCCGGTGGAAGTCCAGCGCCTGGAGCTCGGTGAACGACCCGCCCGCGCCCATCCGGTCCATGATCAGCATGGCCAGGCTGGTGCGCAGCTCGAACTCGCCGGCCGCCGGGATGCCGCGCGCGGTGAGCAGGGACGCGCCCAGGATCATCCCGGCCCCCAGCCGCTCGTGCGTCTCCCCGTCCAGGCCGCGGTGATAGTACGCCAGGCTGTCCAGCGAGAAGTCCTCCACCAGCCGGTCCAGGCCGACGGAGACGCGGCAGGCCCACTCGAGGTCGACGGCGTTGACGCTGTCGGCCAGCTCGAAGATCTTCTCGGTCTCGGCGCGCTTGGCGGCGACCTCGGCGTCGGTGACCTTCTCCACGCGTACCCGCAGGTCGTCGAACTCCAGCACCTCGACGTGCCCGCCGAAGTTCGCCGAGACGAGCGTGAGGTCGGTGGAGACATCCAGCATGCCGGGGTAGAGGTGCCCCATCAGGCCGTGCCGGCCGTGCCGCAGGGCCGCGCGGGCCCCGGCGGCCCGCACCCAGCTCGTGATGCGGGCCCAGGCGCGCTCGTCCTCCAGGTAGCCCGACACCGACCGGAACGGGATGCCGCACCGCTGGAAGGCGTTGGCCATCTCGGGCAGCGGGCAGGCGCCGCAGTAGGCGAGCCACTGGCCGGTGTCGAACGTGGCGTGCTCCATCGACTCGGTCGGCTGCAGGTTGATCAGCAGCACGGGCGCGCCGCTGCGCTGCGCAATGGGCACGAGCATGGTGGCCGTCATGTACGTGGTGAGGAACCCGACGATGAGGTCGCAGTCCGCGGCCCGCAGCTTCTCGGCCGCGACCGCGCCCTCCTGGGCGTCGGAGATGAACCCGACGTCCACGATCTCCGCGTCCAGCTCCCGCATCCGTTCGGAGACCCGGTCGGCCGATCGTTGGAGCTGGGGGAGCAGGTCGGGGAACTGCGGCCAATATGCGCCCAGCCCGCCGGCGACCAGTCCGACACGGGTCTTCGTCTTGCTTGCCACGGTGATGCCCTCCTGAGGGGTGAAGGGTGGGTGCCGGGAGAGTTTCGGACAAAAGTATAGATCTTTTCCGAAACCTCACCATAGGGCATCAAGAGTGGAGCGTGCGGTCCAGGAAGTCCACGACCGTGCGGGCCAGGGTCAGCCGGTGATCGGACAGGGCGTGGTCGGTGGGGAAGAGGTGGTGCTCCAGCCGCGGCACCGGATGCGCCTCGTAGGCCCGGACCAGCGGATGGTGGTGCGTCTCGGCGGGCGTGACGGGGTCGCGTCCCGTCCCGACGAGCAGCACGGGCCGGTCGGCCAGGCGCGGCGCGAGCGTCGCCAGGCTCCACTCCTGTCCCGCCGCCTCCATCTCGGCCACCAGTGCCGCGGCGCTGGTGCCCTGGAGCGGCAGCAGCTCGCCCTCCCAGTCCCGCAGGTACCCCGTCCGCGCCGCCGGGTCTGCCAGGCAGGCCGCCGCGCCCGCGCCCACGTCGAACGCCGCCACCGAGGCGACCGCGCGGACCGCGGGGTCGGCGGCGGCCGTCATCAACGCCGCGAACCCGCCCATGCTGTGCCCCACCACGCCCAGCCGCGCCGGATCCAACCGGGCGTCCAGGCGTACCGACTCCACCACGCGGGCCGCGTCCTCCAGTACGTGGCGCCATGAGTAGGTCCCGCCCACGCCCCACGACCCCCGGTAGTGGAAGACCAGCGCCGCGTAGCCGGCCCGGCGCAGCGCCTGGGCCAGGTCGAAGTTGCGCTCGTTGCCCGGGAACCCGTGCAGCAGCACCACGATCGGATGGGGTCCGGGCCCGGCCGGGAGGTGCAGGACGCCGAGCAGCCGGTGGCCGCCGCTCTCGAACGTGACCGCGGGCGTGCCGGCCGGCGGCTCGAGGGTGGCGGGAGGGTCGTACACGTCGGTCACGCGGGTCTCCGTACGTCATCGAACCGGTCGTTTCGACGTGAAACTTAGCAGAGACTTGGAACCGGCCGGTACCATCTGACCCATGCCCGTACCCAAAGGCGCGTCCCTCGACCCCGTCCAGACCCGGGCGACCATCCTGCGCGCCGCCACCGGCCTGCTGTACGAGCGCGGCCTCGACGGCATCGGCGTGGCCGAGCTGTGCGCGACCGTCGGCGCGTCCAAGGAGACCCTCTACCGGCACTTCGGCTCCAAGGACGGGCTGGTCGAGGCCGTGCTCGAGGCCCGCAGCGACCACGTCGTACGCTGGCTGCGCGAGGCCGCGGAGGCGGCCGGCGACGACCCGGCCGCTCAGCTCGCCGCGGTCTTCGACGCGCTCGCCGGCTGGTACGCCGAGCCCGCCTTCCGCGGCTGCGCGATCGTCAACGCGTCCGCCCAGTGGCACGACGGCGTCCCGCGCACCGTCGCCGCCCGGCACCTCGACCGCCACCTCGACCTGCTGACCGGCATCGCCCGCCGGGCCGGGGCCCGGCAGCCGGAGGTCCTGGGCAGGCAGCTGCTGATGCTGGTGGAGGGCGCCACCGTGCTGGCCGACCACCACGGCGAGCGCGACGCCGCCGCCACGGCCAAGCAGGCGGCCCTCGCCCTGCTGCGAGGGCAGAGCGAGGGCAGCGCCGGATAGCCGTCAGCGCGGCGGCGGGAGGGTGTGGAGGTTGCGCGGCGTGACCGAGCGGGCCAGCCGGTACGCGGCCTCCGCGTTCACGAGCCCGGACCCGGTCGGCCCGTCGTAACCGTCGGTGGCCACCTCGCCCATCGCGCTCTTGCCGTCGACCACGTCCCGCGCCGACGCCTTGAGCACGGCCTTGACCAGGCTCGGCGACAGCCCCGGCTGCGCCTGCTTGAGCAGCGCGCACACCCCGGCGATCTGCGGTGAGGCCGCGCTGGTGCCGCTGATCACGGCCCAGCCGTCGTCCTTGCCCGTGCCGTCCTTGTTCGGGTAGCCGGGTCCGGCCAGGCTCGTGTCGATCTCGTCGCCCGGCTCGACGGGCAACATGATGTAGATGGCCCGCGGCTGCTTGCCGACCAGGCCGCACACGTCGGGCACGTGCCGCCCGGCGTAGATGAGGCTGTCGAAGCTGCTGGCGTAGTCGGAGGCCTCCATCCTGAACTCGCCGCTGGCCATCGTCTCGTCCACGAAGACGCCGCCGACCGCGATGACGTCCGGCATCATCGCCGGGAAGGCGACGTGGCCGTTGCCCGCCGAGAAGCAGACGACGATGCCGCGCTCGCGTACCGCCTCGATGACCGCCAGCTCCAGCGGGCGCAGCGCGTTCGGCAGGGAGGCCACGCCGGGCAGGTGGAAGCCCCAGCTGTTGGTCATGACCGCCGGCGACAGGTCGGAGGCCGTCTTGAAGGCGAGCGTGGGGTTGGCCCCCATCTTGACGCCGACGAAGTCGATGTCGCGGGCGCTGGCGAAGATGTTCGCGGCCTCGGCGGTGCCGTGCCCGTACTCGTCGTGCTGCACCGCGGTGGCGTCGGGAGCGAGCGTGGCGTTGTAGTTGTAGCCGTGGTGGTCGTAGAAGGGGTGCCGGTAGAAGCCCGTGTCGGGCATCGCGACCAGCACGCCGCGGCCCGTCACCCCGCGGTCGTGCACCTGGTGCGCGCGCAGGAGGAGCGCCACGTCGTCGGGCACCCGCAGGTGGTGGTAGCCGACGCGGGGCGGGATGGGGGAGGGCCCGAAGAAGCGCGGCGGGGCCTGCGGATAGGCCCGCTCGATGTACGGCTCCAGGTCCGGCGGGATCGAGAACGGCTCGCCGCTCACGTGCGACAGATAGGACACCTGGGCGCCGGTCGTGGAGGTCACGTCCGGCGGCCGGCCGGTCAGCTCGGCCTGGCGCACCTCGACGTGGGTGCCGAACGTGCTCTCCCACAGCGACCGGGGTCCCTCGCCGCTGATGGAGTACGTGCCGACGTGCCGTACCGTGAAGCCCTTGGCCTGCAGCGCGTTCGCGGTGCGCTCGGCGAGGCCGGGGGCCGGTTTGAGCTGGTCGAGGCTCGCGGTCTGCGCCGCCGAGGATTCGGCGAACATCGAGGCGCCGCTCTCCGGCCGCAGGGCCGCTTCGAAGTAGACGGTGTCCTCACGTCGCTCGGTCATCGTGGTCATGTCGCTCCTTTGCGAGATGAGACCGGTGGACGGGTCGTCAGAGGGCGTGGAAGTCGGGCGGCTCCACCCGGTGCACGGCGACCACGTCTCCGCTCAGCTCGGCGGGCACCGCCGGCTGAGGCAGGCCGAACACCCGCTCCCACACGTCCCTGGGCGCGCTGACGCTGATCGTCGTCCCGATGTGGAGCACCTTGAGGCCGAGCCGCGCCAGAGCGGCAGCCGCCTGGCGCTGCCGGCCGGGCGCCGCTTCGACCTCGGCCGAGACGATGTCACCCTCAGCGGCCATGCCCTCAGGCTCCGCCCGCGGGGCACGCCGCGACACAGGGAACGGCCCAGGGATTACCCTGGGGTTGCGACCCTCAGCGGCCGGTCCACTTGATCTCGTACGCCTTGAGCGCGTACTCCTTGCCGTCCACGGTCGTGGTCACGTCGGAGTCCGCGGTGTTGACCAGCAGCAGCTGCTGCGGCTGCGCCAGCACCCTGACCTTGGCGTCCGACGAGGTGACCTGGTCCAGCTCGGCCCCGGCGGGGAACCACTTGACGAAGTTCGCCAGCAGCCGGCCGGTGTCCGTCTCGGCGCCGCTGCGCGTGTCCCACAGGCACGGCCGGCAGTCGCGGTCCTTGGCCTGCGGGTTCCAGTACAGGGCCGTGGCGGCGCCGCTGCGCGCGAACTCGATCATCGAGGCGGCCTGCACCGCGAGCCGCTTGTTCTCGGGCCAGGTGGTGCCGTCCTCGGGCACGAAGTACCACTCCGACCACCAGACCGGCAGGTCGCCGACCTTGTCCCGCAACCACTTGGTGACCGCGCCGAACTTCGCCAGCGCCCCGAACTCGTCGGGCAGCAGCTCGTGCGCGTCCGTGGGCGAGGCGCCGTCGACCACGACGAAGTCGGCGCCCTTCTTGTTCTCGAACCAGTAGTTGAAGGCGTCCAGGACGTTCTGGTTGACGACCCCCCAGTCGCCGCGCAGCTCGGAGTCGCCGCGCTCGTTGCTGTCGAAGCCGAGGTACGGGCCGCCGACCTTGGCGTCGGGCCGGGCCTGCTTCACCGCGGCGTACACCTTGTTGTACAGCTCGGTGTAGCCCTTGTAGTCCGCGGGCTTGGAGTGGTCGCGCCAGAAGCCCTTGAACTCGTTCCAGACCATGAAGTACTTGACGTCCTTGTACCGCGTGGCCACGGCCGCCGCCAGCTTGGCGAAGTCGTCGAAGTGCTCGGGGTAGGGGGCGTCCTCCAGATGCTCCTTCCAGGCCGACTCCTCGGTGGGACCCTGGGGGCCGCCCTTCATCCAGTCGGGGGCGCAGCAGAGCGTGAGGACGGGGACGCCGCCGGACTCCCTCATCAGGTTGATCCGGCTGTCGAGGTCCTCCCAGAAGTACTGCCCCGGGTAGGGCTCGGGGTTGAGCGCCCCGAACCCCATGATGTGCTGGTTCTGCAGCATCGGGGTCTGCGAGAGCCGTCCGGCGACGTCGCGCTCGAACTGGGGGGTGATGTTGTTGGCGCTGACACCCGTATGGGTGAAGCCCCAGCGCGGCCAGCCGTCGTCCACCTTCGGCGGCGCCTCGGGCGCCGGCTGGGACGTGGCGGGAGCCTGCTGCTGCTGCTCCTGCTGGGCGCCCGTGGTCCCCTTCTCCGCGGGCCCGGCGGTGGAACAGCCGGTCATGGCCAGTGCCGTCACGGCCGCTAAGACGCTCGCTCTGCCGAGCCTCCGCAAGATCGATCCCCCGCTAGTCGATGCCACCCGGTTCTCACCTGATCCTCGCCACTGGTATACCGTCTGTAGCGTTCCATGGGTGGCCAAAAAGGGGCACATCGGGAGCGGGGTTCACAGCTAATTGTTATCCACGAAGAGACCGGCGTGGTCCCGCGCCCACTCGGCGAACGTCCGCGCGGGGCGGCCGAGGATCTTCGTCACCTCCTCCGTCACGGGATGGGGCCGGGAGCCGCCCCTGGCGTACCTGTCCATGAGGGCCCGTACGAACGGCTGCGGCAGGCCGTTCCCGACCATGGCCCGCTCGGCAGCCTCCGGCGGGATCTCCTGGAAGCGCAGCGGCCGGCCGATCGCCTCGCCGATGACCCGCACCATCTCCTCGTGGGTCAGCGACCGCGGGCCGGTCAGCTCGACCCGGCGCCCGGCCAGGTCGCCGGTGAGCAGCGCGCGGGCGGCCACCTCGACCAGGTCCCGGTCGTCGAGCGGCGCCTCCTGGAACGACGCGTGCACGTACCGGACGGTGTCGCCGGCGCGGATCTGGGCGCCCCAGGAGTTGACCGCGTTGGACGCGAACGATCCGGCCCGCAGGCTGGTCCAGCTCAGCCCGCTGCCGGCGGCGGCGGTCTCGGCCTCCTTGTTCCGGTCGCCGCGGTAGCGGGAGGGCTGCTGGTCGAGCGGGTCGTCGATGTTCATCGCCGACAGGGCGGCCACGCGCGTCGCGCCGCGCTCCTTGGCCAGGGAGAGCAGCTCGCCGGCCGCGTCGCCGATGGCGCGCGAGTGCAGGAAGACGGCGGTGACGCCGTCCAGGTGCCGGGCCAGCGTGCCCGGCCTGGCCGGGTCGCCCTCGACGACCTGCGCCCCGGCCGGGAGCCGTGCCCCGTGCGGGGCGCGGCTGACGGCCCGGACCTCGGCGCCTTCGGCGAGAAGCAGCTCGACCAGGGGGCGCCCGATGGCGCCGGTCGCACCGGTCACCAGGATCGTGTTCTGTGTCATGCCCCCTGAGAGGTGAGCGGGCGACCGGAGTGTGACATCGGGTCGGGTCAGAATCCGGGAGGCGGGGTGGCCGACGGGCCCGGCACCACGTGCAGGACGATCACGCCGTCGTTGTAGGACTCCGCCGTCGCCACCTGCCAGCCCGGATCGATGCGGGAGGCGGGCACGTCGGCCTCGAAACGAACGCCCTTTTCGTCGTTCGGCAGCGGCCAGTCGAGCTCGTAGGCCACCTTCAGGTGGTGCTCGCGCACGACGCCTGCCGCCTCGGCCGCCGAGCGTCCCCGGAGGTTCACCCCGGCCAGCGCCTCGCCCGGCCAACTGGCGTCGACGGGGAAGTCGTACTTCTCCCCGGGCTTCGCCGGGCGGCCCAGCCTGACCTCCGCGGGCCCCTTGATGTCCGCGGTGACACGGAAGGCCGTAATGCAGTCTTCGACCCGCTCAGGGCAGCTGTCCCCGGCGAACGTCGCTATTGCGTCGGGGTCGGACTTCTCGAATCCGAAGACGGAGCCTGCCGGCATTCGCGGCGAAACGGGGAACAACGTCACCGTGAGGTTGTCCAGGCCGACCTTGTGGAAGGCCTTCTGCAGCTCGGCGGGATCGGGGTCGCCTTCGGTGAAGTAGAAGGCGTACTCGTCGCCGACGCGGTCGATCGTCACGGCCTGGCTGGCGTACACCTGCTCGGACCGTCCGATCAGGGACGGCCCGACGACGACGGCTCCCGCCAGGGCGGCGGCCACGGCCAGGCCGAGCAGGGCGCGGCGCGGGGAGGGCATGAACCGGCGCCGGGCCGGAGCGGGTTCCAGTGCGGGTTCCAGTGCGGGTTCCAGCGTGACGATCCGGGCCAGCAGCGCGTCCGCCCCCGCGGTGGACGCCCGGCCGGTCAGGTCGTCGTCCAGCACCCTCGCCCGGCTCCTGAAGATCTGGTCGTTGTTCACCGTGCCTCCTTCTCGACGAGCGGTTGCGATGCGAAACGGGCCGGCGGCCCGGCCTGCTCCAGCGCCTTGGCGAAGCGTTTGCGGGCCCGGTGCAGGCGGATGCGGGCGGCGTTGCGGGAGCAGTCCAGCACCTGGGCGATCTCGCCGGGGTCGAGCCCTTCCCACAGGGCCAGGGCGAGCAGCTCGCGATCGGCGTCGGAGAGCATGCTCATGGCCTCGTCCACGCCGTCGTGCCCGCTCTCGGGGGAAGGAGCGGCGTAGAGATATTCGATCTCTTCCGTGAGCTCGGTGTGCCGGGTGAGGCGGCGTCGCTCGCCCCGGCGGTGGTTGGCCAGGACCCGCCGGGCCACGCCGTACAGCCATAACCTGCCGGACTCGCCGTCCGGGAGCTCGGCGATCCGCCGCCAGGCGATCACGTAGGTCTCGGCCACGACGTCGGCGGCGTCCTCCGGAGAGGAGCACCGCCGTACGGCGTAGCCGAGGATCTGCTCGTGAGTTCGCCGGTAGACCGCCTCGAATCGGGATCGGTCATCTTCTTCATTCACGCGTCGTCCTCGTCAGAGCGGGGGTTTCAATTCCTACGTGTCCGCGGCCGACGGGAGAATTTCAGCGACCGCGTCCACGCCTCCGGCGGTCTCACCCCCTGACCATCGTCCGTCCTCCGCGTTCCGAAAGGGGTTGCTTTGGGGTAAAGCGGGGCAAAGCGCCCAGGGAAGCGGGGCTCCGGAACTCCAGGGACGGCGTTGATCGTTGTGGCCAGCGGCAGACAACCCAACCCGATCTTCAACAGGGAGAACAGAGCCGTGGTCTTCAAACGGATGCTGGGAGCGTTCGGCGTCGGCGCGCCCTCGGTGGACACCGTGCTGTCCACCCCGCGGACCCAGCCGGGCGGCACGCTGCGAGGAGAGGTACGGCTCAAGGGCGGCGACTTCGACGCCGAGATCGAGCACGTCACCCTCGGCCTGGTGGCGAGGGTCGAGATCGAGCACGGCGACGGCGAGCACGGCGGGCTCGGCGAGTTCGCCAGTTCGCGGGTCTCCGGGCCGTTTACGCTGCGCAAGGGGGAGGACCGCATCATCGGGTTCGAGCTGCCGGTGCCGTGGGAGGCGCCGATCAGCGAGATCGGCGGGCAGCCGCTGACCGGGATGGCGGTCGGCGTTCGTACGGAGTTGGCCATCGCCAAGGCCGTCGACAAGGGCGACCTCGACATGATCGCGATCGAGCCGCTGCCGTCGCAGCTCCGCATCCTGGAGGCGTTCCTGGGGCTCGGGTTCGGGTTCAGGTCGGCCGACCTGGAGGCGGGTCACCTGTACGGGGTGCACCAGCAGCTGCCGTTCTACCAGGAGATCGAGTTCTACCCGACCGGCCACTACGCCGGCCAGGTGGGCGAGGTCGAGGTGACGTTCGTGGCCGACCCCGCGGGGCTCGAGGTGGTGCTGGAGGCGGACAAGCGCGCCGGCCGCTTCTCGTCGAACGACGCCATCGGCCGCTTCCACGTCAGCCACGACGACGCGCTGCGTACCGACTGGACGGGGGAGCTGGGCCGCTGGCTGGACGGCCTGTCGCAGTACGGGCCGGCCCACCACGGCGGGCACTACGACCCGCACCACGGCGGCCACTACGACCCGCACCACGGCGGCCACTACGACCCGCACCACCACGGCGGGCACCACGGTGGGCACCACGACGAGCACCGCGGCGGTCCGGGCTGGGGCACGGTGGCCGCCGCCGGTGCCGCGGGCGTCGTGGGTGGCCTCGTCGCGGGCGAGATCGTCGAGGAGATCTTCGAGGGGGACGACGACGAGGGCGGCGACTGGTGACCCCTTAGCGCGGCTCCTGCGGCGACCGGCACCCCGGTCGTCGCAGGCCGCGCCGGGTGCCCAAGGCGAAGCGCTCCGTGATCGTAACCGTGCAACCAGGCTGTAAGTGGGACGAAAGCCTCGGCGATAGATTGAAGATCGTTATCCGATCGATTCCGATCTGAAGGAGCCGACGTAATCAGCACCACTATGTGGAGCGAACTGCGCATCACCTCCGCGCCGCAGCTGTCGATCTCGATCTCGCCTCACCTGACCGCGCTCGCCATGATCGCCGACGCCCTCGCGGGCCGCCGCCGCGGCCTTCCGGAGCTCTGGCGCAAGGCGATCAGCTCACGAGTCAGCCCGCAGGGGCACCAGGCGGTACGCCCACTCGCCGCCCCCGGCTACTCCGTGGTCCCCGACAGCATCGTGCCGCGTACCCCCATCGGCGGGGACATCTCCGTGCAGGCCCAGATCGGCGCCCTGCGCGACCTTCCACCCGACAACCTGATCAAGGACCTGGAGCAGGCGTTCGGCCAGGGACCGCTGCCCGCGCACTGGCGCTCGGCGGCCGAGCGGCCCGCCCGCTGGATGCACGGCTACACCGCCGCCCTCGGCTCCGTCTGGAACACCACCGAGCCCGTGTGGAGGCGGGCCCGCGCGCTGCTGGACAGGGAGGTCCGGCGGGTCGGCGTCGCCGCCGTCCGCGGCGGCCCCGAGCTGCTGCTCGGCGCCCTCAACAGCCGCATCATGTACGGCGAGCGCGGGCTGCTCATCGCCGACGTGGAGTCGAGCACGTTCGAGCTGGGCAACCGCAGGATCGTCCTGGTGCCGATGCTGGCGGGCAAGGACGCGGTGATCGTCAGCCTGGACCACGACGAGGCCGTCTGGATCGCCTACCCGGTGCCCGGAGCGGAGACGCTGTGGCAGCGGCCCGTCGCGCCGGCGCTCGACGACTTGTCGGCGCTGGTCGGGCCGGTGCGCGCGGACCTGCTCGCCGCGATCGGGCAGCCCATGACCATGAGCATGCTGGCGGCCGGCATGCAGGTCGCGCCGAGCAGCATCACGTACCACTGCGACCGGTTGAGCGCCGCCCAGCTGATCACCAGGGAGCGGCGCGGGCGCGAGGTGTGGATCACCCGCACGCAGCGCGCGGAGGAACTGCTGGAGGTGTTCCGCCGCTGAGCCGGGGGGCGCGCCGGGCCGCCCCCCCCGCGCGCCCGGCCGCGATGCGGTTGCCACCCCCCCACCATCACAACCAAACGCTACCCAAAAAACCCAACG